>NZ_JAOASQ010000001.1 GCF_030158565.1 Limnohabitans sp.
GCGG
Organism: Limnohabitans sp.; assembly: GCF_030158565.1. Classification (GTDB taxonomy): domain Bacteria; phylum Pseudomonadota; class Gammaproteobacteria; order Burkholderiales; family Burkholderiaceae_C; genus Limnohabitans_A. Next base: position 5 of record NZ_JAOASQ010000001.1, read on the forward strand.
TTCCCCGTCACGAACTAGTATTTGGCAGACGGGGGTTTGCCAGCAAAGCCTCGGATTATAGCCCCATGCAACAAGTGCTTTGCGCACTTGAATCGACTTTGCACTGGGCTTGTTACGAAAGAACGCAATTTACCTCGCGCTTGCACGGGTGTAATTTGGAAAAATTAATAAAATGCATCAAAAATAATCAATTTATTCGTGAGCAAGCGCACCCAATGTTCTTTCAAAAGCTGATTTTGGCCCTGTCCCTGGGCGTGACGTCCTGCCTTGCCCTGGGCCAAACGACGGAGGCCGCCAAGCCATCCTCGGTGGTCGTGGTGTTGGCCGGTGGTGGCGCCAAGGGCTTTGCCCATCTGGCCGTCTTGCGCAAGCTGGAGCAAGACCGCATCCCCATCGCCCGCATCGTGGGCACCAGCATGGGCGCGGTGATTGGTGGCCTGTATGCCAGCGGCTTGTCGACGGATGAAATTGAGCGCGTGGTCGGTGGGCTGGATCCTTCGAAAGTGGCCCTGGACCAGCTCAATCGTTTGGAGTTGCCATCACGCACGCGGGCGTACCAACAAAAATACCCGGTGGATCTGGAATTTGGCATCAAGAACGGTGCGCCCAGTTTCGCTCGTGGCGTCAGTGACGGTCAGCGGTTTTTGGCACTTCTGCAAAATTTGACGGCCCATGTGCCACCGCAAGTGAATTTCAATGATTTGAAAATCCCATTCAGGGCCGTGGCGACCCGTTACCGCGATGGCGAAATGAAGGTGTTTGACCAAGGTGCTTTGCATCTGGCCATCCGTGCCAGCATGGCCGCGCCTGCTGTGTTTGCGCCGGTCGAGGTCGATGGCGAGACCTATGTCGACGGTGGCTTGGTGGCCAACTTGCCGATCGAGGTCGCCTTGCATGAGGGCGCTGATGTCATCGTGGCCTCTTTTCTGGCAGGCGGCACGGAAGAGGGGAAAACGGAGTCGGCCAACCATGCCTTGGCGGTGGCCAACCGCATGGTGGACATCTTGATTCGCCAAAATGAAAAACGGAACTTGGCTTTGTTGCGTCCGCAGGACATTCTTGTGAAGCCTCAGTTGGCCGACATTGGCTTTGCAGATTTCAACCGGGCTGCCGAAATTGCCCAACGCGGGCAAGCGGCCGTCGCCAGTGTGGAAGACCGTTGGTCCGTGTTGAGGTCGGTCAAGAGACAAGCGCAGGATGCCCCGGTGCTCAATCGATTGTCATTTGACCAGCGAGAGAAACACATTGTGGCGATCGAGGCCCAAGGACAAGAAGATGTGTCTGCCAGCTACATTCAGTCGGTCATGGCGCCCTTGGTGAATCAAGAGTTCACCCCAGCCGAAACTGAACGCTACATCGATGAGCTCTACACCAGTGGATTCTTTGATTTGGTGAGCTACAGCTTGCAGCAACAACAAGGCCATCAATACAAATTGATCGTCCATGTGCGCGAAAAGCCCTACAGCCCACACTTCCTGAAAACGACTTTGGGCTTTTCATCCGAGGTGGGCGGCATGACCCAATTCACAACAGGGTTCGGTTACCGGCGTCCTTGGTTGACGCCTTCCGGTCTGGAGTTCTCGCTCGATGCCCGACTGGGCACACAGTCTGAATTGGCTGCACGTTTGCTCCAGCCTTTGTCGGGCCGTTGGAGCGTAGAGACGGGCGTGTCCTGGGACCGCAACAACTTGCCGCTGTATCGGTCGTCTTATTTCCCTGAGGACCACAGCAACATCAAACTGGCTTACTACAGCCAGACCACACAGAGCTGGGATGCCAAGCTGGTGTACGACCTGGATCGCAAGGCGAACGTCAAGATGGGCCTGACATCGAGCAGCATTCGCCGATCGCTGGACACCACCTCCGAGCTGGAAGCAGCGAGTGGTTCGAACACGGAGATTTTGCGCTACAGCGGTTTGAAAACCCAGGTGCAAGTGGATCAATTGGATTCCTTGAGTTTCCCCACGCGCGGTTATTTTTTGAATGCCTCTTTGGAGAAAGGCATCTCGGGTGCGGGGTATTCCGGTGCGCGCTTGAACGCGAAATGGGCCCGCGCGCTTGGTCCTCACATTTTCAATGTGGGCCTCAATCTGGCACAAGACCGCGTGAAACTGGATTGCGACACTTGCCGGGCGCCCAGCCAGTTGTACCTGGGGGGCTTTCAGGCCATGGGGGCTTACCGCATGGGCCAATTGGTCGGTGACCAACTGGCCCACCTTCAAGGCACCTACATGTACCGGATGACCGACGGGGGGCTGTTCAAGCAGCGGACCTACATCGGCACGGTGCTTGAAACGGGCGATGCCTGGAATTCAGGCACGGCCATGAGCAGGCGGTACAGCGGCACTTTGTTTGTCGCCGTCGACAGCAAGATCGGTGACATCTACTTGGGCACTGCCCGGGGCAGCGGCGGCGTCTACAACGTCTTTGTGCAATTGGGCCGACGCTTCAGTTATTGAGCCGGGAGTCATCACGTGAGCATGAACTTTATGCGTATCGACGAGCTTGTCATGAGTGGCGATGGTTTCTACCAGTCGATGGCCTACCACGCCTACCTGTCTTTGGAGTTGGCCAGCTTTGCGCTGCAGTGCACCTTGTGTTTGCTCAGCATTGCGCTCGGCTATCTGGTGCGCTGGCGCTTGCTCAAGCGCATCCCTGTGCAAGGGCAGTGGCCCCGGCTTTGGCATGCCGGTGTCCAAACCACGGGGCCAGCTGTGGTGGCCGTGATTTGCATGGCGGCTTTGTTTTTCATGGGCCGGGCCTTGGGACAAACTTCACATGAGCTGATGGTCTTGTGGAAGGTTTTGTCTTTGACCTTGTGGGTCATGGCGATCCGTGTCTCCGGCTGGTTCTTCAGGCATGTGCTGCACCCGCACGAGGTGTTGCGGATTTTTCTGCACCTGATCGAGTGGTCGGTGGTCCTGGTGACTGTGCTCACATTCTTCGGGCTGTTTCAGCCGCTCATTTCGCAGGTTCGATCGATCGAGTTTTCCATTGGCGCTCAGGTGTTCAAAGGCGCCAACATCTTGACCGGTGTGCTCATGGGCGTGGTGGCGTTGACCGTGGCGGGGCAAATCGCCGATTTGGTGGATCGCTTGTTGCAACGCTATGCACGCCAAGAAACGATCCAGGCCAACGATGCCTTGATCCTGACGCGGCTGTTCAGCATGGGCATTTTCGTCTTCACCCTGGTCGGGGTCTTGGTCAGCTCGGGGGTGGATCTGACCACCCTGGCCGCATTTGCCGGGGCCATGGGCATTGGCCTGGGCTTTGGCTTGCAAGAGTTTGTGGTCAATTTTGTGAGCGGTGTCTACGTCTTGATTGAACGCGCCCTGAAAGTCGGCGACTATGTGACCATCAACCAGATCACGGGCCGTGTGGTGCAACTGAGCAGCCGCGCGGTGGTGGTGCGCGACTCAGTGGGCACAGAAAGCTTGATTCCCAACAGCAGCGTGATCAAAGGTGTCTTGCAAAACCACACCCTCAGCAACGATGATTTTCGTGTCTCGTTTCTGTTGAAAATCGCCGATGTGGCCGACTATCCACGTGCCCGCGACTTGATTTTGCAGTCGCTCAAGACCACTCCCAGGGTCTTGCCCGAGCCCGCAGGGAATGTGCTGATTGTCTCGGTCGCGGCCAGCGAGGTGAATTTGGAAACGAGCTTTTGGATCAACGACTTGCAAAACGGTCAAAAGGGCTTGGTGTCCGATCTCATGTTTGACATCTGCATGCGTTTTCGCCAAGAGGGCGTGCTGCTGGCTTCACAAGACGCGGATGGACCGAAATCCATTTCGGGCAAGCCCGTGGTGACGTGAATTGTTGCGCGGGCTCAAGCTGGCCCGGGCAGCGCTTGCGCACAGGCGTGCGCACTGGCCCAGGCCCACTGAAAGTTGTAGCCGCCGAGCCAGCCGGTCACGTCGATCACTTCGCCAATGAAGTACAGCCCTGGCTGTTTGGATTCCATCGTTTGTGAGGACAGATCGCGCGTGTCCACGCCGCCCAGAGTGACCTCGGCTTTTTTGTAGCCTTCGCTGCCGGTGGGCGTGAGGCACCAGTTGGACAAGGCCTCGGCCAATTTGTTCAGCGCCTTGTCGGGCACTTCTGCCGATGTGCGCTGCAAGGCCGCGTCCTGACCCACCCAGGCTTCGGCCAGTCGGCTGGGCACCAGCGTGGCCAGTTCATTGCCCAACAGTTTCTTGGAGCGCAGCTTGGCTTCTTGCAATCGCGCGGGCAGGTCCACTTCCGGTGCGAGGTTCAATCGGATGGGGGTGCCGTCTTGCCAGTAGCTGGAGATTTGCAGCACGGACGGACCCGACAGGCCCCGGTGCGTGAAGAGCAAATCCTCGTCAAAGTGCATGCGTGTTTTCTTTTCGCCGGTTTCAATGCCCACCGGCAAAGCCAGCCCGGCCAGTTGTGCATAGGGGGTCCAGGCCTCACCGTCAAAGGTCAGCGGCACCAAGCCCGCGCGGCGCTCGACCAAGCGCAGACCAAACTGTGTGGCCACTTCGTAGCCCCAGCCTGTGGCGCCGATCTTGGGGATGGACAAGCCTCCCGTGGCCACCACCAGCGAGTGGGTTTGCACTGTGCCCTGACTCGTATCGAGTGCATAGCCGCCACCTTCGACATGGCGCACTGCCTGCACACCGCAGCCGGTGCGCAGCGTCACACCACCGGCATCGCACTCGGCCAGCAGCATGCGGATGATGTCTTCGGCCGAGTGGTCGCAAAAGAGTTGACCCTTGTGCTTTTCATGGAAGGCGATGCTGTGCTTTTGCACCAGATCGATGAAATCCTGCGGCGTGTAGCGCGACAGGGC
>NZ_JAOASQ010000002.1 GCF_030158565.1 Limnohabitans sp.
AGCCGGTGGGCACGTTGAAGTACACCGTGGGCGCGATCTCGCGCAGGTTGCGCAGGGTCTCGCCGATCAGCGCCGGTGTGGGCTTGCCGTCGTCGATGTAGAGCGTGCCGCCGTGGTAGATCGCCATGCCGACGTTGTGGTTGCCACCGAAGGTGTGGTTCCATGGCAGCCAGTCGACCAACACCAGCTCTTTTTCGGCCAGCACCGGCATGGACTGGGCCATTTGCTGCTGGTTGGCGCACCACAAGCGCTGGGTGTTGATGACGGCCTTGGGCAGCTTGGTGGAGCCGCTGGTGAACAAAAACTTGACGATGGTGTCGGGGCCGGTGGCGGCAATGGCTGCGTCCACAGCGGGTGTGGCCACCGTGGCGCACAGGCTGTCAAAGGTGGTGACTGGGCGGCCATCCACGCCGCCTTCGACCATGACGACTTCCATGTCGTCGCTCACTGTGGCGGCAATGGCTTTGGCGTAGCGGGCGTCAGACGCGAACACCAGGCCTGGCGTCACGGTCTTGAGCACGTGCTTGAGCTTGTCGTAGTCCACGCTGACCAGCGAGTAGGGCGGCGAGGTGGGCACAAAAGGCACACCGGCCACCATGGCGCCCAAGGCCAGCAGGGCGTGCTCCAGGCTGTTTTCGCTCAGGATGACCACGGGACGCTCGGCGTTCAGACCGCGGTCGATCAGGCCTTGTGCAATGTTGCGCGCCGTGGCCCAGGCCTGGGCGTAGGTGATGTGCTTCCAGTCGCCCGTGGTGCCGTCGGCCTGCTTGACGCGGCGCGCCATGAAGCTGTGCTCGGGCTTGGTTTGGGCCCAGTGTTGCAGGCGGTCGGTCATGCGCTCGGCAAAGGGCTGCAAAGGCTGCTCGGCCGTCAGGTAATGCGTGCCGGGCACGCCATCGCGCAGGGTGACGCGGGTGACACCGAACTTCAGTGGGCGGAATTTGGGGGCGTTCATGTTTTGTCTCCGTACGATCAGTGTCTGGTCATCCCCGTGAAGATGGGGCTCCATGTCTGAGAGGGATTCCCGCATGCGCGGGAATGACACTTGTTTTCAGCTTTTTTGCACCTTCGCCGCCTTGCCTTCGAGGAAGGCGCGCACACGGGCTTTGGCTTCGGGCGCGGACTGGGCGATGGAGGCCATCAGCGCTTCGGTGAACAGGCCGTGGTCCGCAGGTTGCTCGGCAATGCGGGGCAGGGCGTGGGTCAGGGCAAAGTTGGTCAGTGGCGCATTGGTGGCAATGCGGGCGGCCAGCTCAATGGCCTTGGTCAAAGCCGTGCCAGTGGGCACCAGGTACTGTGCAAAGCCCACGCGCTCGCCGTCTTGCGCGTTGTACACGCGGCCAGTCAGCATCATGTCGGTCATGCGGGCCGCGCCGATCAGCTTGGGCACGCGCACCGAGCCGCCACCACCGACGAAGATGCCGCGTGTGCCTTCGGGCAGCGCGTAAAAAGTGCTTTCGTCGGCCACGCGGATGTGCGAGGCGGAAGCCAGCTCCAGGCCGCCACCGACCACCGCGCCGTGCAGGGCCGCCACCACGGGCACGCGGCCTTGCTCGACCGCGTTGAGCGCGACGTGCCAGCTGCGTGAGTGGTGGATGCCTTCACCGGCGTCGCGCTCTTTGAGTTCGGACAAATCGAGGCCGGCGCAAAAATGGTCGCCTTCACCGTGGATCACGGCCGCACCAGCCTCTGGGGGCAGGTTTTGGAACACATCGCGCAGCGCTTCGATCAGGCCGTCGCTCAGGGCGTTGCGCTTGGCAGGGCGGCACAGACGCACCACAGCGACAGCGCCTTGCATTTCCAAAACAACGCCGTTGGCGGCTGCACGGTCAAGGATGGGATTGCTTTGCTGGGTCATCAGGGGGGCTCTCAAATGACTTGACCGAAAGGTCAAGAAGGTTATTATTGATAACGATATTGTGAGCAGGCCAATGCAATTTCTTTCTTGGGGATTTCCCTAGGTTGGGCATCAAAAACGGCCAAACGCCTGCAAGTTACAGCCTGTTTGCGCCGCATCGGCTATCGTCAGCACCACTTCAATGGAGACGCACCCACCATGAAACACCAAGACTTGATCGCGATTGACATCCACACCCACGCCGAAGTGAGCTGCTGGAACCCCTTTGACAACTACGGCGAGGAATACGACCGCGCCGCCGACAAGTTCTTTGGCAGCAACCGCCGCCCGACCATCGAAGAAACCGTGGCCTATTACCGAGAGCGCAAGATCGGTCTGGTCATGTTCACCGTCGACAGCGAATCGCAGCTGGGCCGCCGCCGCATTCCCAACGAAGAGATCGCCAAGGCTGCACGCGACAACAGCGACATGATGATCGCCTTTGCCAGCATCGACCCGCACAAAGGCAAGATGGGCGCCCGCGAGGCCGAGCGCCTGATCAAAGAAGAGGGCATCAAGGGCTTCAAGTTTCACCCCACGGTGCAGGGTTACCACCCTTACGACAAGATGGCCTGGCCCATCTACGAGGTCATCAACCAGTACAAGATGCCCGCGATCTTTCACACCGGGCACAGCGGCATCGGCTCGGGCATGCGCTGTGGCGGTGGCTTGCGCCTGGCCTACAGCAACCCCATGCACCTGGACGATGTGGCCATCGACTGGCCCGACATGCAGATCGTCATGGCGCACCCCAGTTTTCCGTGGCAAGACGAGGCCCTGTCCGTGGCCACGCACAAGCCCAATGTCTGGATCGACCTGTCGGGCTGGAGCCCCAAGTACTTTCCAAAGCAATTGATCCAGTACGCCAACACGCTGCTCAAAGACCGCATTTTGTTTGGCAGCGACTACCCACTCATCACGCCCGAGCGCTGGATGAAGGACTTTGAAGTCGCCGGTTTCCGCCCCGAGGTGATGCCCGGCATCTTGAAGGACAACGCGGTGCGTTTGTTGGGGCTGGACAAAGCCGCATGAAGACGCGCCTGCCCACGCATTGTCCGGGCATGACTGTTTGTTGACGTGGGTCAAGTTTCACTTGGCCCGTAGCCTCTGATGCGGTGCAGCTTGCCCTAGACTTTCCTTTTAAATTTTCCAAAAGGTGAAAGCCCATGAAAAGATTTTTAGCCATCGCGCTGTTCTTTTGTTCGGCCCACACCCATGCCTACGATGGCTTGACCAGTGAGTTGAGCCATGCTGCCGGCGGCGCCTTGCTGGCAGGCGCCGTGGCCAAGATCTACAGTGAATCGGAAAACCGGGCGTGGATCGGCTTTGCCGTGAGCACGGCTGCGGTGGTGCTGGAGCAGGGCTACGAAATTTCGCGTGGCGCCAATCGCAACAGCCAGATCAAGGACATGGCCTGGCACGCCTTGGGTTCGGCGCTGGGGGCTTGGGCCACCGACAAGTACTTGCTGGTGCCGGTCGTGAACCGCACGTCGGTTGGCCTGTTGATGGTGCATACCTTCTGAGCGGGGCACACCTCAGGCTTTTCGGGTGGCGCTCCAGGGCGTGACCTTCACGGCCAACGCCGTGACCGCGCCATACAGCACCATGGCGATGGCCACCAAACCATAAAAGTTGTCGGCCGTGCCTTGGTGTTGGGCCAGCCAGTAACCCGCACCGGCGACCATCAGCAAACGCACCGTGCCCGCCAAGACAGGGCCAATGACTTGGCCTGCGCCTTGCGATGCAAAGTAGAGCGTCAGGCCCAGGCCAAAGAAGGGAAACGCAGGCCCGGCCGTGACCAGGTATTGCCGTGCATAGCCGAGCACTGCCGGGTCTTGCGAGAACAAGCGGGACCACAACTCGGGCGCCAGGGTGACCACGGCGCCAATCACGGCCAGGTTGAAGGCCGACACGCCACCGGCCACCCAGGCCACGCGCCGTGCGCGGGCCGCGTTGCCTGCGCCCATGGCCATGCCCACCATGGGCACCGAGGCCACGCCAATGCCAAAGGCGATCGGGATCAACAAAAATTCCAGCCGCTGGCCGATGCCGTAACCGGCCAGGGCTTCGGTGCCCAGTTGCGCCAGCATGCCGGTGAAAATCAAAATGGCCAGCACCGACTGAACCGGGGATAGACAGGCCACCGCGCCCACTTTGAGGATGTCGGCAAACATGCCGCGCTGCATTTCAAAGGCTTGCAGCTTCAGGCTCAGGCGGCCTTGCCCACTTGTCAGGTACCACAGGAAATACGCCACCCCCAAAGCGGTGGCGATGATGTGGCCCCAAGCCACGCCCACCATGCCCATGGCCGGGATCGGGCCCGCGCCCAGCGACAGCATGCCGCCCAGCACGATTTGCAAACCGGCGGTGGCCACCAGCGCCACCGAAGGCACCCGCATGTTGCCGGTGCCGCGCACAACAGACGCCAGGGTGTTGATCAACCAGACGAAGAGCGCCCCCGCAAACAGCACTTGGGCATAGCCCACAGCTTCGCTCAGCACGGCGTCTTTGCCGCCCAGTGCGCTGTAAAAGCCGGGGCCCCAGATCAGGAAGATGGCGCTGTAGACCAAGCCCGCGCCGATGCCGATCAGCAAGGCATGTTGCAGCAGGGTTTGGGCGCGGGGCAAGTCCGATGCGCCCAGCGCCCGGCTGATGGCCGCGGACACGCCGCCGCCCATGGCGCCGGCCGACATCATCTGCGTGAGCATGGCAAAGGGAAACACCAGGGCCATGGCCGCCAGCGGCGCGGTGCCCAAGCGGCCCACGTAATAGGTCTCGGCAATGCCCACCAGCACCGTCATGACCATGGCCAGCACATTGGGTGCAGCCAGGCGCAGCAAGGTGGGCAAGATGGGGCCGTGCAGCATGCGCTGCAGATCGTTTTGCGGTGTGCTCATGCCCGCATCTTGGCAGCAAGTGCGGCCCAGATGGTGGACTTAGGCGACAAGGGCGGGGTGCAGGATCAGACCACAGGGTCTGCTGTCGGCGGACTTTGCAGCAGCTGGTCGATGGGCCAGTTCAGCAACTCGCCCAGGCGACACACCACCCAACGGGCTTCGACGGGCGACACCACCGCAGGCTCGGCCAGCAGGCCCAGCTCGCATTGCGTCAGCACCAGCTCTTCGGTGATGCCCAGTGTGAACTGCATGTTGGCGGCCTTTTCGGTCAGCAAATTGGCCAGGTCTTCGCACAGCTCGTAGCGCTCGGCCATCTCGCGGTGGCCGATGTTGGGCTTGATCTTGCCTGGCGGCACATACAGTGCCGTGAAGCTCTCGGGCAGGTAGATCTGGTTGTCGTCGCTCATGCCCGGGTCAGGCTTTTTTGACGAATTCGGTTTTGAGCTGCATCGGGCCAAAGCCTTCGATCTTGCAGTCGATGTCGTGGTCACCCTCGATCAGGCGGATGTTCTTGACCTTGGTGCCGACCTTGACGACGGAAGACGATCCCTTGATCTTCAAGTCCTTGACCAGGGTGACGGTGTCGCCGTCTTGCAGCACGTTGCCGTTGGCGTCTTTCCAGACCTTGGCCACATCAGCGGCAGCGGCTTCGGCAGGGTTCCATTCGTGCCCGCAGCTGGGGCAGATCAACAGGTTGCCATCTTCGTAGGTGTATTCGTCGTGGCATTTCGGGCAGGCGGGCAGGGTGCTCATGGGGTTTCCTTTTCGGGCTGGAGGATACCCCATGCGCAGCCGTCCTTATCCGTGCGGAGTGGCTTTCACAAACGCACCACCTTGGTAAATGGCCGCCGGGTCCTTCGTGTCGATCACGGGCTGGCGTGCTTCCACCGCGCTGCGGAACACGTCTGACGAATCTTGCGGCCGGTAGCCGATGTGCTTGGCATGGGTGTTGTCCCACCAGGTGGTCTGGTTGTCCGACATGCCGTAAATGATGCTGTGGCCCACGATGGGGGCAGTCAGGGCCGCCACGATCAAACGTTCCAGATCGTCGTAGCTCAGGTAGGTGGCCAGCATGCGGCGGTCTTTGGGTTCGGTAAACGACGAGCCGATGCGGATGCTCACCGTCTCGATGCCCCAGCGGTCCCAGTACAGCTGCGCCAAGTCTTCGCCAAAGGCTTTGGACAGGCCGTAAAAGCCATCGGGCTTGGGCGGCATGCGGGTGTTGACCACCTCGTCTTGCCGGTAAAAGCCGGTCACGTGGTTGGAGCTGGCAAACACGATGCGTTTGACACCCTTCAGGCGTGCGGCTTCGTACAGGTTGACCATGCCCACGATGTTGCCCGCCAGGATGGGCGCCCAGGGCTGCTCGGTGGACACGCCCCCCATGTGCACCACGGCGCTCACGCCATCGAGCAGGGCCATCATCTGGTCGGCGTCTTCCAGCGCAGCGGTTTGCACTTCCTCGCCAGCGGCGGCCGCGCCCAGGTCGCGGCGGTGGCTCACGCGCAGCACCTCGCAATAGGCCTTCAGGCGGGGGCGCAGCTCCTGGCCCAGGTTGCCGCCAGCGCCGGTGAGCAGCAGGCGGGGGAACTTCAAGGGGGATGCGGGTGGGTTGAGCATGGTGTTCTGTGTGTTCAGTTTTTGAAACGATCGGCCAGGGCTTGGGCGCTGTCGCGCAGCACGTTCTGGTCGGCCCCCACGGCCACAAACAGGCAGCCTTGCGCCACATAGTGCTTGGCCAGGGCTTCGTCGCCCGTCAAGATGCCTGCGGCCTTGCCGCACGCTTGGATGCGGGCAATCGCCTCGTCAATGACCTTGAGCACTTCCGGGTGCTTGGGGTTGCCCAAGTGGCCCAAAGCCGCAGACAAATCGCCAGGGCCGATGAAGACGCCATCGACGCCTTCGACGTTGGCAATCTCCTCGATGTTCTTCAGGCCTTCGATGGTCTCGACCTGCAGCAGCACGCAAATTTCTTCAGCGCTGCGCTGGGCATAGCCTTTGACACGGCCGTAGTTGCTGGCGCGGGGCGCACCGGCATAGCCACGCACGCCTTGCGGTGGATAGCGCGTATACGACACCGCGTTGCGCGCTTCTTCGGCGGTCTGGATGTAGGGCACCAAGAGGGTTTGCACCCCGATGTCGAGCAAACGCTTGAAGGTCACCATGTCGTTCCACGGGGGGCGCACGATGGGCGTGGCCGTGCCGCCTTGCATGGCCTGCAGCTGGGCCAGCACATCGGGCACTTCGTTGGGCGAGTGCTCCATGTCCAAGAGCAGCCAGTCGTAGCCGCAGTGGGCCAGGATCTCGATGCTGATGGGGCTGCACAGGTGCGACCACAGGCCGATTTGTTTTTGGCCATTCAGGATGGCGTGCTTAAAACGGTTGATGGGGAAGTCCATGGGGCGCTCCTTAAACGGCAGAAGGATTGGCAGGGGTCGGGCTGATCTGGAAGTTGGCGGCGATCTCCAAAGCGCGCACCAGGCCGGAGTGGTCCCAGCCTGCGCCACCGTGGGCCACGCAGCTGCTCATCAGCTGCTGGGTGCTGGCGGTGTTGGGCAGGCTCAGGCCCATGGCCTTGGCGCCTTCCAGCGCCAGGTTCAGGTCTTTTTGGTGCAGCTCGATGCGGAAACCCGGGTTGAAGGTGCGCTTGATCATGCGCTCGCCATGCAGCTCCAAAATGCGGCTGGTGGCCAAGCCGCCCATCAGGGCCTGGCGCACTTTGGCGGGGTCGGCACCGGCTTTGGCGGCAAACAACAGCGCTTCGCCCACGGCCTCAATGTTGAGCGCCACGACAATCTGGTTGGCCACTTTGCAGGTCTGGCCGCTGCCGTTGTCGCCGATCAGGGTGATGTTCTTGCCCATCAGCGCAAACAGGGGCTGCACCTTGTTGAAGGTGGCTTCGCTGCCGCCCACCATGATGGTCAGGCTGGCTGCCTTGGCGCCCACTTCACCGCCCGAGACGGGTGCGTCCAGGTAGTCGCAGCTTAGGGCGTTGATCTTGGCCGCGAACTCTTTGGTGGCGATGGGCGAGATGGAGCTCATGTCCACCACGGTTTTGCCTGTGCTGATGCCCTGGGCGACGCCGTTGGCACCAAACAGCACATCGGCCACATGGGGCGTGTCGGGCACCATGGTGAAGATGATGTCGGCTTTTTGCGCGACTTCGGCGGGGCTGGCGCAGGCCTGTGCGCCTTGCGCAACCACGGCGGCAGGCACGCCGCTGCGCGAAAAAGCAAAGACCTCGTGGCCACCGGCCAGCAAGTGTCCGGCCATGGGTGCGCCCATGATGCCCAAGCCAATGAATCCGAGTTTCATGATGTTTCCTTCTTTGGAGTGAATGGCCTTGGGTGCTCAGCGCACCATGCTAGGCATCTTGTTGTTGAACTTCCAGCCGGGGATCAGGTATTGCATGGCGATGGCGTCATCGCGTGCGCCCAGGCCGTGTTGCTGGTAAAGCTGATTGGCTTTCATCACCGCGTCCATGTCCACCTCGATGCCCAGGCCCGGTTTGGCGGGCACATCGACGTAGCCGCCCTTGATTTGCAGCGGGTCTTTGGTCAGGAACTGGCCGTCTTGCCAGATCCAGTGCGTGTCGATGGCCGTGACCTTGCCGGGTGCCGCCGCGGCGCACTGGGTGAACATGGCCAGCGAAATGTCGAAGTGGTTGTTGGAATGCGAGCCCCAGGTCAGGTCGTACATCTGGCACAGCTGCGCCACGCGCACCGAGCCTTGCAGCGTCCAGAAATGCGGGTCGGCCAGTGGAATGTCCACCGACTGCAGCTGGATGCTGTGGGCCATTTCGCGCCAGTCGGTGGCGACCATGTTGGTGGCGGTCAGCAAGCCTGTGGCGCGGCGGAATTCGGCCATGACCTCGCGGCCCGAGAACACGCCTTCTGCGCCGCAAGGGTCTTCGGCATAGGCCATGGTGCTGCGGTGGTCGCGCAGCAGCCGGATCGCGTCTTTGAGCAGCCAGCCGCCGTTGGGGTCGAGCGTGATGCGCGCTTGTGGAAAACGCTCATGCAAGGCCACCACGGCCTCGACCTCTTCTTCGCCGCGCAGCACACCGCCTTTGAGCTTGAAGTCCTGAAAGCCGTAGCGCGCTTGTGCGGCTTCGGCCAGGCGCACCACGGCGTCGGCCGTCATGGCTTTTTCGTGGCGCAGGCGCAACCAGTCGTCGGCCTGATCGGGCTCGCTGCGGTAGGGCAGGTCGGTTTGTTGTCGGTCACCCACATAAAACAGATAACCCAGCATTTGCACGCGCTGGCGCTGCTGGCCTTCGCCCAGCAAGGCGCACACCGGCACGTTCAGGTGCTGGCCCAGCAGGTCGAGCAGCGCGCTTTCCATGGCCGTGACGGCGTGGATGGTGGTGCGCAGGTCAAAGGTTTGCTGGCCCCGGCCACCGCTGTCGCGGTCGGCAAACTGTTGGCGCATGGCCTGCAGCACCCCGTTGTACTGGCCAATTGGCTGGCCTTCAACCATGGGGCGTGCATCTTCCAGGGTCTGGCGGATTTTTTCGCCGCCGGGCACTTCGCCCACCCCGGTGTGGCCGGATGAGTCGGTCAGGATGACGATGTTGCGGGTGAAGAAGGGGCCGTGCGCGCCGCTGAGGTTCATCAGCATGCCGTCGTGGCCCGCCACGGGGATCACCTGCATGCGGGTGACGACAGGGGTGGAAGAAGGCTGGGACATGGGGGTGATGGCTGTTGATTTGACAGACATCGTACAACTTAAACCAGAATCGGGTGATGCGTGTTAACCCTTGTCAGCAACTTCAGTGGTGGCTGGATGCGCCTTTTTTGTGCCGGTCGCGGCTGTTGGATAGGTGGGTGCGCATGGCGGCGCGGGCCGACTCGGCGTCTTGTGCGGCAATCGCATTCAGGATGTTTTCGTGCTCCTGGTGCACCCGCCGCAAATAGGCCAGTCGGGTCGCATCGACGACGGGCGTAGTTTCCAGCCGTGCGCGGGGAATCGACTGCGATCCCAGCGAATTCATCATGTCGGCGAAGTGGTTGTTTTGCGTGGCGCGGGCGATTTCGTGGTGGAACTGAAAGTCCGCCGCGATGGCGTCTCGGCCTTCTTCGATGGCGCTTGAAAAGGCGCTCATGGCCTCTTGCATCACGCGCAGGTTGGCTTCGGTGCGGCGCACAGCGGCCAGCGCGGCGGCTTCGGTCTCGATGCTGATGCGCAATTCCAGCAGGGCAATCACATCGTGCAAAGTGCTCAGTTGGCCCGGGTTGACTCTAAAAGATGGCGACTCCGATTGCGCCAGCACAAAGGTGCCGATGCCGTGGCGCGTCTCCACCAGACCTGCGGCTTGCAGTTTGGAAATCGCCTCACGCACCACGGTGCGGCTCACGCCAAATCGCTCCATGATCGCTGCTTCGGTGGGCAGTTTTTGGCCACTGCTCAGGGTGCCGTTCTGGATTTCGGTGCTCAGCTGATCGACCAACTCAAAGGTCAGGCTGCGCGATTTGCGTTTTTCGGGGACGGCTTGCGGGGTGTTCATCGGGTAAGTACGCATTCCAGTTTGGAAGGGAGGCTCTCACAATCAACTTGTACGACAACCGATCACATTGAGCGCTTAATCGCAATGTAGCAGAACACCGCAGACCTTGGCCACTTTTTGATGAACGCTTACCAAACCATTGCCGACACGCAAGACCGCGTGGGGGAGTCCCCCGTGTGGGACGTGCGCGGCCAGCGCCTGTGGTGGGTGGACATCGAAGGCCCTTTCATCCGTTGCACAGAGCCGGGCGCATCTGCAGCAGTGCAATCCTGGCGCATGCCCGAGCGCGTGGGCTGCATCGCGCTCACGGCGGTGCCGGGTCAATTGATCGCGGCCATGGAAACCGGCATCGCTCGCGTCACGCTTCACGAAGGCGGACCCGTGGACATCGAATGGCTGGCCCACATCCAGCATCCCGCACCGGGCATGCGTTTCAACGATGGGCGTTGCGACGCCAGTGGCCGCCTCTGGGTGGGCACCATGGTGATGGACATGTCTTTGGCCTCTGACTTGGGCGGTCTGTATTGCCTGGACGAGCGGGGCCTGACAGGTCCGCACGTCACGGGCTTGCTCACACCCAATGGTCTGGGCATGAGCCCCGATGGGCGCACCTTGTATTTGTCGGACTCGCACCCCAAGGTGCAAAAAATCTGGGCCTTCGATCTGGAGGCTGCCAGCGGCACTTTGACGAATCGCCGACTGTTTGTGGACATGAACGACTGGCCCGGTCGCCCCGATGGCGCTGCGGTCGATGAGCGAGGTCATTATTGGATTTGCGGCAACGACGCCGGGCAGATCCATGACTTTGATACCCAAGGGCAGTGGCGCCAATCGCTCACGGTGCCCATGCCCAAGCCGTCCATGTGTGCTTTGGGTGGGGCCGACCTGGACCACATGTTTGTGACTTCGATCATCCCGGCGCAGACCACAGACGCCACGCGTGGCCAAAGTGGGGCGGTCATTGCCTTGCAGCCCGGCGTGCGTGGTTTGCCCGAGCCTGTGTTTTCCCGTTTTCCCGCAAGTGTGTAACGTGTTTTTCAAAAACTTAACCCTGGAGACAACACCATGAAACTCAACAAATCCCTGATGGCCATCGCGGCCGCTTTGGCCTTGTCCGCCCAAGCCACTGAATTCCGCTCGGCCGACATCCACAATTCGGATGACTACCCCACCGTGGTGGCGGTCAAGCACATGAGCACCGTGCTCGACAAGTTGTCGGGCGGCAAGCACAAGATCAAGGTCTTCAACAAAGGCGCTTTGGGTTCTGAAAAAGAAACCATCGACCAGGTCAAGATCGGCGCGCTGGATTTGGTGCGTGTGAACGTGGCCCCCATGAACGGCGTGTGCCCCATGACCATGGTGCCCACCATGCCCTTCTTGTTCCGCTCAGTGGACCACATGCGCAAGTCGCTGGACGGCCCTGTTGGCGCAGAAATCTTGAAGAGCTGCGAGTCTGTGGGTTATGTGGGCCTGGCCTTTTATGACAGCGGCGCACGCTCCATCTACGCCAAGAAGGCCATTAAAAACGTGGCCGATGCCAAGGGCTTGAAGATCCGCGTGCAGCAGTCCGACCTGTGGGTGGCATTGGTCAGCGCCATGGGCGCCAACGCCACACCCATGCCTTATGGCGAGGTCTACACAGGCTTGAAAACCGGCCTGATCGATGCCGCTGAAAACAACATCCCCTCCTTTGACACCGCCAAGCACGTGGAAGCCGTCAAGGTCTATTCCAAGACCGAGCACTCCATGGCCCCCGAGATTTTGGTGATGTCCAAAGTGGTGTGGGACAAGCTGCCAGCCAACGAGCAAGCCATGATCCGCCAAGCAGCCAAAGAGTCGGTGGCTGTGCAGCGCAAGGCTTGGGACGAAGCCGAAAGCAAATCATTGGCCAATGTGAAGGCTGCTGGTGCCGAGATTGTGGAAGTGGACAAAAAATCATTCCAAGCCGTGATGGCCCCTGTGTACGACAAGTTCATGACCACGCCCGACATGAAGCGCGCGATCAAAGCCATCCAAGACACCAAGTGATGGGCTGAAACTTTTGTGCATCCCCTGTGCCCCTGACATCGTGTCAGGGGCAGGAGTTTTTCATGTTCACCAAATTTTGCGCGACCATCTCCAAGATCTGTCTGATTCTTGCCGTGATCGGATTGATCGCCGTGATCCTGTGCGTGCAGTGGCAGGTCATCGGTCGCTATGTGCTCAACGACACGCCGACCTGGGCCGAAGCCCTGGCCATGTTGATCGTGCTGTTTGTCACCGCCTTTGGCTTGGCCGTGGGGGTGCGCGATGCGGGCCACATCGGCCTGGAGTCGTTGGTGGTCTTGTTGCCCGAAAAATGGCAACACCGCATCGAAATTTTGATCCACGCCCTGGTGGCTTTGTTTGGCTTTTTGATGGTGCAAGGCGGCTGGCTTTGGGCCAGTGCCAAGTGGGCGGAAAAAAAGCCCATGCTGCCCGTGCCCGATGGCATCGACTATGTGCCGGTGATCATCGCAGGCGCTTTGATTTTGCTCTTCTCCATTGAACACATTGTTGCGCTCGTGCAAGGCAAAGTGGTCGAACCTGTTTGGGACTGAACATGGAACTCACCGTTCTTGCGCTGAGCTTCACGCTCCTCTTGATTTTGGGCGTACCGGTGGCTTTTGCCATTGGCCTGTCCTCGGTGGCCACCATCATCGCGGCCGGTTTGCCGGTGGCCATGGTGTTTCAGAAAATGGTTGGGGGCATGCAGGTGTTCTCCTTCCTGGCCATTCCGTTTTTTGTGTTTGCCGGTGAGTTGATGCTCTACGGCGGCATTGCGGATCGCATCGTCCGTTTTGCCAACAGCCTGGTGGGCCATGTGCGTGGCGGTCTGGGCATGAGCAACGTGATCGGCTGTACCATCTTTGGTGGTGTAGCGGGCTCGCCATTGGCCGATGTGTCGGCCATGGGTTCGGTCATGATCCCGCTCATGAAGAAAGAAGGTTACGACGCCGACTACGCGGTGAACGTGACCACGCACGCTGCGCTGGTGGGCGCCATCATGCCCACCTCGCACAACATGATCATTTTCACGTTGGCTGCTTCGGGCCTGGCTTCGGTGAGCGTGCTGGGTTTGATTCTGGCGGGCCTGGCGCCCGCGATCATCTTGACGCTGTGCAATCTGGGCGCGGCCTATTGGGTGGCGGTGCGACGCGGTTACCCGATCCACGGCAACTTCCCCGGTTGGCTCGAAGTGCTCAAGTCCTTTGGCGCGGCCATGCCCGGCTTGTTTGTGGTGGTCATCATTTTGGGCGGCATCTTGTCGGGCGCTTTCACGGCCACCGAGTCGGCTTCCATTGCCGTGGCCTGGGCCTTGTTTGTCACGGTGATCGTTTACCGAACCTTGACCTTTCAGAATTTTCTCAAGGCCTGCGCCAAGGCCTGCAAAACCACCGGCGTGGTGTTGCTCTTGATCGGTATTTCCAACGCCTTCGGTTACTTCATGGCTCTGTACGAAGTGCCCCAGATGACCGGTGCGCTGATGCAAAAAATCAGCAGCGAGCCTTGGGTCATCTTCTTGATGATCAACATCTTGTTGTTCATCCTGGGCACCTTCCTCGACATGGCCGCAACCATCTTGATCTGCACACCGATCTTCATGCCGATTGCCATGCACTTTGGCATGGACCCGATGCAGTTCGGCATCATGCTGCTGATCAACTGCGCGCTGGGCCTGAACACGCCACCTGTCGGGTCGGTGCAGTTTGTGGGCTGCGCGATTGGCGGCATCTCGGTCGGGCAGGTCATGCGCACCATTGCGCCGTTCTACGGCGCTTTGACCCTGGCCATGCTGCTGGTGACCTATGTGCCGCAGTTCACGCTGTGGTTGCCGAATTTGCTCAAGTGATGAAGACCTGTTCATGAGTTCTACCCGTGCGCCTTTGGCGATCCGCATGCACCCGGCTGACAACGTGGCCATCATCGCCAACGACGGCGGCTTGCCTGCGGGTACCGTCATGCCCGAAGGGCCTGCAGCAGGCTTGACCCTGCGTGACAAGGTGCCGCAGGGGCACAAAGTGGCCCTGGTGGACCTCGCCCAAGGCCAGGCCGTGCTGCGCTACAACGTGCCGGTGGGCTATGCCCGCCAAGCCATTGCGGCAGGCAGCTGGGTGCACGAGCGCTTGCTCGACATCCCGCCCGCACGCGAACTGCAAGGCTTGCCCATGGCCACCGTGCAGCCTGCGCCGCCAACCCCGCTGGAAGGCTTCACCTTTGAAGGCTATGTCAACGCCGATGGCTCGGTCGGCACGCGCAATCTGCTGGCCATCACCACCACGGTGCAGTGCGTGGCGGGCGTGGTCAAGGTGGCGGTGGAGCGCATCGAGCGCGAGTTGTTGCCACTGTTCCCGCAGGTCGATGGCGTGGTGGGCCTGGAGCACACCTACGGCTGCGGCGTGGCGATCGATGCGCCCGGTGCCGAGATCCCGATCCGCACGCTGCGCCACATCAGCCTGAACCCCAACTTTGGCGGCGAGGTGATGGTGGTCAGCCTCGGCTGCGAAAAATTGCAACCCGATCGCTTGTTGCCTGCAGGCAGCTTCCCTATCCACGATGCCCGTGATGAAGGGCAGGGGCCTGACCTGGTCTGCCTGCAAGACGATGCGCATGTGGGCTTCATGTCCATGATCGAGCACATTGTGCAAAGTGCACGCCCGCACCTGGAGCGCTTGAACGCACGCCGCCGCCAGACCGTGCCGGCCAGTACCCTGGTGGTCGGTGTGCAGTGCGGTGGCAGCGATGCGTTTTCTGGCGTGACCGCCAATCCTGCCGTGGGCTACATGGCCGACCTGATCGTGCGCGCCGGTGGTACCGTGATGTTTTCAGAGAACACCGAAGTGCGCGATGCGGTGGAGCAACTCACCAGCCGCGCCGCCACGCCCCAAGTGGCCGAGGACATCGTGCGTGAACTTGGCTGGTACGACCAATATTTAGACCGTGGGCGTGTGGACCGCACCGCCAACACCACGCCGGGCAACAAGGCCGGTGGCTTGTCCAACATCGCCGAAAAAGCCATGGGCTCCATCATCAAGAGCGGCAGCTCGGCCATCGCCAGCGTGCTGGCCCCGGGCGACAAACTCAAGGCGGACCAAAAAGGCCTGGTGTTTGCCGCCACGCCTGCGAGCGATTTCATTTGCGGCACGCTGCAGTTGGCTGCAGGCATGAACGTGCATGTGTTCACCACCGGTCGCGGCACGCCCTATGGCTTGCAGGCTTGCCCCGTGGTCAAGGTAGCTACCCGCACCGACCTGGCCCGCCGCTGGCACGACCTGATGGACATGAACGCCGGGCGCATCGCTGACGGCGAGATCACCATCGAAGACGCCGGCTGGGAACTGTTCCGCATGATGCTGGACGTGGCCAGTGGCCGCAAAACCTGGGCCGAGCAGTGGAAGCTGCACAACGCCCTGGTGCTGTTCAATCCTGCACCCATCACCTGAACCACTTGATCACAACGAGGAGACATCCCATGACACAACGCCGCCAATTCATCCAGTCCGCCGTGGCCTGCGCCGCAGCCGCCATGGCACCCGCTGCCTTCAGCCAAGCAGCGCCCTGGCCCTCCAAGCCCATCAACTACCTGGTGGCTTTTCCGGCTGGGGGCACCACCGACATCCTGGCCCGTGTGGTCTCGCAAAAGCTGGGCACAGCGCTGGGCACCAACCTCGTCATTGAAAACAAGGGCGGTGCGGGTGGCAGCGTGGGCTCTGAGATCGCGGCTCGCGCGCCCGCCGACGGCTACAACCTGCTGGGCGGCACCATCAGCTCGCACGCCATCAACGTGAGCCTGTACCCCAAGCTGGGCTATGACCCCATCAAATCCTTCACGCCCGTCTACCTCTACGGCACCAACCCGGTGGTGCTGGTGGTGGCGGCCAACAGCCCTTACAAAACACTCAAAGACCTGCTGACGGCGGCCAAAGCCAACCCTGGCAAGTTGTCAGGCGCATCGGCCGGCAACGGCACTTCGCAACACTTGGCGCAAGAGTTGTTGGCCTTCAAGGGCGGCGTCAAATTCACCCATGTGCCCTACAAGGGCAGCGCACCCGCCATTCAAGACGTGATGAGCGGCCAAGTGGACTTCATGTTCGACACCACCGTGGTGGCCGGTGCCCACATCCAGAGCGGCAAACTGCGTGCCTTGGCCGTGACCTCGGCCAAGCGCTTGAGCGATTCGCTGCCCGATGTGCCCACCGTGGCCGAGTCAGGCTGGCCCGGCACCGCCGGTTTTGAAGTGGTGTCCTGGCAAGCGCTGTTTGCCCCCGCAGGCACGCCCAAGCCCATCGTGGACAAACTGCATGCCGAGATTTTGAAGATCATCCAGACCCCCGAGATGCAAGACCGCATCAAGGGGCTGGGCATGCAGCCTTCGACCTTGACGCCCGAACAAGTGCAGGCTTTCCAGAAAGCCGAAATCGACAAGTGGGCGCAGGTCATCAAGGCGGCGAACATCAAACTCGACTGAGCACGCGCCACGCAGCAAGCTGGCTGCTGTCTTGACGCCCCGCTGTGTTGGCCAGTGGGCATGCGGTCATGAAACGGATCTCCACACTGTGTGAGATCAGTTATAAATGACAGCGTTACCATTCTTGCAAGCCCAACATGTCGGACAAAGAGATCAGCAAAAAAACACGCCGAGGCACTGGCGCGGTCACATTGAGTGATGTGGCCAAGCTGGCCGGTGTGGCCCCCATCACGGCCTCGCGTGCGCTGAACACTCCCGATGTGGTGTCACCCGAGGTGCGCCAGCGTGTGCAAGACGCGGTGAGCAAAACTGGCTATGTGCCCAATCGCATGGCCGGTGGCCTGGCGTCCTCCAAAAGCAAACTCATTGCCGCGGTGGTGCCCAGCACCGTCAGTTCGGTGTTCATGGAAACCATCGAGAGTTTGAACGATGCCTTGTTTGATGCCGGTTACCAGTTGATGCTGGGTCAAACAGGTTACTCGGACGCGAGGGAAGAGCAGTTGCTGGAAGCCATCATTGGGCGTCGGCCAGATGGCATTTTTCTGACCGGCATCACCAAACCGGGCAAAGGGCGCACGCGTCTGGTGGCTTCGGGCATTCCGGTGGTGGAGACCTGGGATCTCACGCCCACACCTGTGGACATGCTGATTGGTTTCTCGCACAGCGACATCGGCCACTCTGTGGCCAGCTACCTCATGGCCAAAGGCTACAAACGCTTTGCGATCGTCAGCGGCAGCGATGAACGGGCCGACCGCCGACTGAAAGCGTTTTGTGCGGCAGTGTCTGCGCAAGGTTTGGCGGATGTGCATCTGGTGAAAGTCGGATCGTCCCGAACCCTTAAGCAGGGCAGGGTGGCCCTGAGTCAAATCCTGCAGGATGCACCGGCGACCGATGCGGTTTTTTGCAGCTCGGACTTGCTGGCGCTGGGGGTCATCACCGAGGCCAGGGCTCGCCAGATCAGCATTCCCCAACAATTGGCGGTGGTCGGCTTCGGCGATGCGCCCTTTGTCTCTGACATGCTGCCGGCGTTGACGACCGTTCGCATCAATGCGGGCCAGATCGGGCAAATGGCGGCGCAGTTCCTGATTGACCGCGCACAAGGCAGAGCGGTCGATCAGGCGGTGGTGGACGTTGGTTTCTCCGTCATTGAGCGCGAAACCGCTTGATCGGTAAAAACCCTTAGAAAACTCTTACCTGGATGCATTGACGGCACCAAATGGTACCGCTACCATTCAGTCCGTGTCGAAATGACAGCGCTACCATTTGAAACTCAACCCCCATTCAACAAGGACGACCATGAACCCGCAAGAACTCAAAACCATCATGTCCAGTGGACTGCTGTCATTTCCGTTGACCGATTTCGATGCCAACGGCGACTTCCATAAAAAAGGCTACATCGAGCGCCTGGAGTGGTTGGCGCCCTACGGGGCATCGGCCTTGTTTGCGGCAGGCGGTACGGGTGAATTCTTTTCGCTCACCGGCGAGGAATACCCGGAAATCATCCAAACAGCCGTTCAAACTTGCAAAGGCAAGGTGCCGATCATCGCGGGCGCTGGCGGCTCGACCCGCTTTGCCATCCAGTGCGCCCAAGAAGCCGAACGCCAAGGCGCACACGGGATTTTGTTGTTGCCGCATTACCTGACCGAAGCAGGTCAAGAGGGCCTGATCGCTCACGTCGAAGCCGTTTGCAAAAGCGTGAAGTTCGGTGTGATCGTCTACAACCGCAATGTGTGCAAGCTCACGCCCCAATCTTTGGCCATCCTGGCCGACCGCTGCCCCAACCTGATTGGCTTCAAGGACGGTGTGGGCGACATCGAGTTGATGTCCTCCATCTACATGAAGATGGGTGACCGTTTCGCTTACCTCGGTGGTCTGCCGACCGCAGAGGTTTACGCCGCAGCCTACAAGGCCTTGGGCACGCCTGTTTACTCCTCGGCGGTCTTCAATTTCATCCCCAAAACCGCGATGGATTTCTACCATGCGGTGGCCAACGATGACATGGCCACACAACACCGTTTGTTGCGTGATTTCTTCATGCCGTATCTGGCCATCCGCAACAAGACACAAGGCTATGCCGTGAGCATTGTCAAAGCGGGGGCCAAGATCGTGGGCCATGACGCAGGCCCCGTTCGCGCACCGCTGACCGACCTCAAACCCGAAGAGATGCAAGAGCTGGCCGCTTTGATTCAGAAGCTGGGCCCGCAATAAGCCGCCTTTCAAACACACACACAAGGAGACAAACATGAAAAAAATCTTGATGACCCTCTTGGCCGCCTTGTCGGTGGGAGCCGCATTTGCGTGGCCTGACAAAAACGTGAGCGTGGTCGTGCCCTTCCCCGCGGGGGGCTCGACCGACATGATCGGCCGCGCCATAGCGTCCAAACTGCAGGACAAATTTGGTGGTGTGTTCATTGTGGACAACAAGGCCGGGGCCACTGGCACCATTGGTGCGGGCATGGTGGCCAAGGCTGCCCCCGATGGCCACACCTTGCTGGTGGCTTCTTTGGGGCCTTACGTGGTTGCCCCCCACTTGCTGGCCAAAGTGCCTTATGACGCACTCAAGGACTTTGACTACATCACGGTGGCGGTTCAGGCCCCCAATGTGCTGGTGGTGCCTGCCAACTCACGCTTCAAAACTTTGGCGGAACTGATTGCCTATTTGAAAGCCAATCAGGACAAGGTGACGTTTGCGTCGTCGGGCAATGGCAGCAGCGATCACCTCACCGCCGAGTTGTTCTGGTTGCAAACCGGCACCAGTGGCTTGCATGTGCCCTATAAGGGCGGCAGCCCAGCCATCACGGACTTGCTGGGTGGCCAAGTGGATGCATCTTTTCAGAACATCAACGTGGTCATGCAGCACATCAGCGCGGGCAAGTTGCGCGCACTGGCCATCAGCAGTGCCAAACGTTCGCCGCTTTTGCCCACTGTGCCCACGCTGGAAGAGTCGGGTGTCAAGGATGCCAACGTGTATTCATGGCAAGCGGTTGCTGCACCCAAAGGTTTGCCCGCCGATTTGAAATCCAAGATCCATGCCGCCATCGTGGCGGGCTTGAACGAGCCACAGCTCAAAACCAAGCTGCTGGATTTGGGCTTTGAAATCGTGGGCAACACGCCCGAGCAGTTCACAGCCTTCCAGGCCGCCGAATATGCACGCTGGAAGCGGGTGATCCAGACGCGCAACATCAAGGCAGATTGATCAGATATCCCTCGATTTCAGGGGGCCTTGAGGCCGCCTGAATCACTTTCACATCGGAATACACCAATGACCTTATCCACCACGCCCAAGATCACGCAGCTGCAAGTCATTCCCGTGGCTGGCCATGACAGCATGCTGATGAATCTGTCGGGCGCGCATGGCCCGTTTTTCACGCGCAATATTTTGATCCTGACCGACAGTGCAGGGCGCACCGGCATTGGTGAGGTGCCGGGGGGCGAAAAAATCCGTGCCACGCTGCAAGAAGCCACCGACATGGTGGTGGGCCAGTCCGTTGGCAACGTGCAGGCGGTGCTCAACGCCATGCAACAGCGCTTTGCTGATCGGGATGTGGGTGGTCGGGGTTTGCAGACCTTTGACCTGCGCACCACCATCCATGCAGTGACCGCAGTCGAATGCGCCTTGCTTGACCTGCTGGGCCAACATCTGCAAGTGCCTGTGGCCGCCTTGCTGGGCGAAGGTCAGCAGCGCAGCTCGGTGGAGATGCTGGGCTATCTGTTCTTTGTGGGCGACCGCAGCCAGACCGACTTGCCTTACCGCACCGAGCTCGGTGCAGACGACGCCTGGTTCCGCTTGCGCAACGAAGTGGCCATGACGCCACAGGCCATTGTTCGTCTGGCCGAGGCCGCGCATGAAAAATACGGCTTCAACGACTTCAAGCTCAAGGGCGGCGTGTTGGCGGGCGAAGCCGAGATCGAAGCGGTCACGGCCTTGCACCAGCGTTTTCCTGAGGCTCGCGTCACGCTGGACCCCAATGGGGGCTGGCTGCTCAAGGACGCCGTGCGCCTGATGCGCGACATGCGCGGCGTGGTGGCTTATGCCGAAGACCCTTGCGGCGCGGAAGAGGGCTTCAGCGGCCGTGAGGTGATGGCCGAGTTCCGCCGGGCCACCGGTTTGCCCACGGCCACCAACATGGTCGCGACCGACTGGCGGCAGATGGCACATTCGCTGTCCCTGCAAAGTGTGGACATCCCCTTGGCCGACCCGCACTTCTGGACCATGGCCGGATCGGTGCGTGTGGCACAAACCTGCCGTGACTGGGGGCTGACCTGGGGCTCTCACTCCAACAACCACTTCGACATCTCCCTGGCCATGTTCACCCAGGTGGCCGCTGCCGCACCTGGCAAGGTCACGGCCATCGACACCCACTGGATCTGGCAAGACGGTCAAGGCTTGACCCAAGAGCCCTTGAAGATCATTCAGGGCCATGTGCAAGTGCCGCAAAAGCCCGGCTTGGGCATTGAGTTGGACATGGGCAAGGTGCAGGCCGCACACCAGCTGTATTTGGAGCACGGCCTGGGCGCACGCGATGATGCAGTCGCCATGCAGTACCTCATTCCTGGCTGGAAGTTTGACCACAAACGTCCATGCATGGTGCGCTGAGCACCGACCACCCGACCTGTTGGCCCAAGGCAGTGGGCTCCGAGCGGCCGGTTGCCGTCGATTCACAAACCCTTAGGAGACAAACCATGCACCCCAAAAAACTGAACCCCCGTCGCGATTTTCTGAAAGTGGCCGCTGGCGCAGGCTTGACTGCTGCGGGGGCTGCCGCCACGGCGCAGTCTTTCCCCTTCAGCATGAACCAGCGCTACCCTGATCCGGCGGTGCTGATCCTGGACCCCAGCTTTGCCAAGTACCGCATCTACAGCAGCACGGTGGAGCAGGTGGCCACAGGTTTTCGCTGGACAGAAGGTCCCACCTATTTCCCCAAGGGCGGTTACCTCTTGTTCAGCGACATTCCGAACAACCGGATCATGAAGTTTGACGAAGCCACAGGCAAAACATCGGTGTTCCGCGAGAAAGCCAACTACGCCAACGGCAACACGCGAGACCGTCAAGGACGATTGATCACTTGCGAGCATTCCGTGACCCGCCGTGTGACCCGCACCGAAGTCGACGGCAAGATTACCGTGCTGGCCGACCGCTTTGAAGGCAAGCGCCTGAATGCGCCCAACGACATCGTCGTGAAATCCGACGACACCATCTGGTTCACCGATCCTGTCTTCGGCATCAATGGCGAATGGGAAGGTGCCCGTGCCACACGCGAGCAGGCCAATACCAATGTGTTTCGCATTGGCACTGACGGTCAGTTGACTGCCGTCATCACCGATCTGGTCAATCCGAATGGCCTGGCCTTCTCGCCGGACGAAAAGAAACTCTATGTGGTCGAGTGGAAGGGCACGCCCAACCGCAGCATCTGGCGTTACGACGTCAACGCCGATGGCTCGGTGTCCAACAAAACCAAGCTGATCGATGCGGCCGACCAAGGGGCGCTCGACGGCTTCAAAGTGGACCGTGACGGCAATCTGTGGTGTGGCTGGGGCAGCAACGGTGCCTTGCAGGCCGAAGCCACTGAGGTGGGCGGACGCAAGGTCTTCCAGCTCAAGGGCAAATCGGAAGACCTCGACGGCGTCATGATTTTCAACCCCGAGGGCAAGGCCATTGGGTTCATCAAACTGCCCGAGCGTTGCGCCAACCTGACCTTTGGCGGCCCCAAAAACAACCGCTTGTACATGACCAGCTGCCATTCGGTTTATGCCCTGTATGTGGAAAGCCATGGCGCGGTCTGACGGCCTGCGCCGCGGGCTTGCTTAATGCCTGCTTGTGCGCTTGTGGGGCCGCAAGACCGGCCTCAGCAAGGCGCACGCGATGCTGGAGATGGCGCGAATAGCGCCATCTCCAGCATTCAATTTGAGATTCCCAATTCCCTTGAACTGCCAGACCATGAAACTCCTTCAATCTTTCAAAGCCCGCACGGGCGAAGCCTTTGGCGCGCCTTTGCTCGCGCACACCGCTGAACAGGTGGATGCCGCAGCGCAAGCAGCCCATCAAGCCTTCGCCTCATGGGCCGCCAGCACAGGCGCAGAGCGCGCCGCTTTGCTCGATGGTCTGGCCGCTGCATTGGAAGCCGACCGCGAGGCCTTGGTGCAACTGGCCGATGAAGAAACCGGCTTGGGCCCTGGGCGCTTAAATGGCGAGTTGGACCGCACCGCATTCCAGTTGCGCCGCTTTGCAGCCATGGCTGCGCGAGGCGTGGCATTTGATGTGCTGGACGACCCTGCGGTGGCCGGTGCGCCTCCGGTGGGGCATCCCGCCATGGTGCGCCAGCGCGTGCCCTTGGGGCCAGTGGCCATGTTCTCGGCCAGCAATTTCCCGTTTGCGTTTTCCGTGTTGGGGGGCGACACCGCATCGGCTTTGGCCGCAGGCTGCCCGGTAGTGGTCAAGGCGCATTCGGGTCATTTGCTCCTGTCCAACCGTGTGCATGGCTTGGCCCAGAGCGTGTTGAAGACATTGGGTTTGCCCACAGGCCTGATCGGCATGGTGCAAGGCGGTGGGCGTGATGTGGGGGTGAGCCTGATTCGCCACCCTGCCATTGCGGCAGGCGCTTTCACGGGTTCAACATCCGGCGGCGCAGCCCTGCAGGCCGAGGCCAATGCGCGACCCCGCCCCATCCCTTTTTATGGTGAATTGGGCTCCATCAACCCGCTGTTTGCCACGCCAGAGATTTTGGCGGCCAAGGGTGCCGAGTTGGCCACTTTGTTGGCCGGGTCCATCACCTTGGGCTGCGGGCAGTTTTGCACCAGCCCGGGCGTGGTGATTTTGCTCAAAGGGGCAGAAGGCCAGTCATTCGTGTCGCAACTGACGCAAGCTTTGGCCGCACAAAATCCGCACGCCATGCTCACACCCGGTATGCGCCAGGCGTTTGACGCTGGCGTTGATCACTTGGTCGTCTCGGATGTCAAACCCTTGTTGCATGAGGCAGGCCATGCCGAAGCCCCACGGCCATTCCTGGCCGAGATCGATGCGGTGCATTTCATTGCCAAGGCCGAGTTGCGTGAAGAAGTTTTTGGGCCCGCCAGTTTGGTCGTGTGGGCAGACAACCTGTCGCAGGTCACAGAAGTCTTGCAGGCGGTGGGTGGCAGCTTGACGGTGACCTTGTGGGGCGCAGAGCAAGACACGCCTGACAACCAGGCCCTGGTGCGCGCTGCGATGGCGATTGCCGGGCGTGTGCTGTTTGCGGGTGTACCCACGGGCGTGGCCGTCACGGCAGCCCAGCAACACGGCGGCCCATGGCCATCTTCGACTCAGCCCATGACCACCTCGGTGGGGGACGCGGCCATGGAGCGTTTTTTGCGTCCCGTGGCTTTGCAAGATGCCCCTGCGTGGCTCTTGTCCCGAGCAGGACGGCCTTGCTGATGCAGTCCTGCTATCGTGAAACTTTAGACGCAGAGACAACACCATGCAAAAACGCAAATTCACTTCGATGTTGATGGGCATCTTGGCACTGACAGTCCTGCCTGTTTCTGCCCAAACCGCCTACCCCGCCAAGCCCATCAAAATCGTGGTGCCGTTCCCGGCGGGGGGCACCTCGGATGTGCTGGCCCGCATGCTGGGCCAGAAGATGACCGAAAGCTGGGGCCAGCCCGTGGTGGTCGAGAACAAGCCAGGTTCGAGCGGCAACCTGGGGGCCGACGCGGTGGCCAAGTCGGCAGCGGACGGTTACACCCTGGTGCTGATGGACGTAGGCAATCTGGTCATCAGCCCGGCTTTGTTCAAGCTGCCTTTTTCGGTTGAAAAAGATTTTGCGCCGGTGGCCATGGTGGCGTATTCGCCGCACCTGCTGGCCGTGAGCACCAAGGTGCCTGCCAACACCCCGGGCGAGCTGGTGGCTTATGCCAAGGCGCAAAAAGGCAAACTCAACTACGCCGTGGCCGCAGGCATGGGCAGCGCCTCGCATCTGGCGGGCGTGACCTATGCACAGCGCAACGGCATCGAGTGGGGTTATGTGCCCTACAAAGGCGGTGCACAAGCCATCACCGATTTGATCGGCGGCGAGGTGGATGTCATGTTCAACGGCATGGTGGCCACCTATCCGCATGTGAAGGCAAGCAAGATCAAACTGATCGCCATATCGAGTGCCAAGCGCAATGCACAACTGCCCGACACCCCCACCGTGGCCGAAAGCCTGCCCGGCTTTTTGACGGGGAGTTTTCAAGGCCTGTTGGCGCCTGCGGGCACACCCAAAGCCGTCATCGACAAACTGCACGCCGAAGTGCAGCGCATCGCGGCTCTGCCCGATGTGCGCGAGCGCCTGAACACGCTGGGCGCAGAGCCCTCGGCCATGAGCCCGGCAGAATTTGGCAACTGGCTTAAGGCCGAGATCCCGGTCATGGCGAAGATCGTGAAGGACGAGAAGATCACGGTGGAGTGAGGGGTGCTGGTTTGTTGTTCGCTTGGTGTTCTCAGGCTGCTTAGCAGCGATAGCGGTCAGCTAGTGAGTCATGTTGGCGGTCTGCAGCCGGCCAGAAGCGGACGTTTAACTTGGAGCCATCCAGCAAGGTGGATTGTCTTGAAGATGGCTGTTCTTCGCAATCAAATTCGAGCCATCAATAATCTTCACAGGTCCAGCACCAACCGGGCTGAATTGCTTCGAGAAATGCAGACCATCATGCAGTTCCCCCTTGCCTGTTCTTCTGGCGTAAGGTACATGTCCCAGTGGTCTGGTGACCCTTCGACAACCTTGGTCAAGCAAGTGCCACAAACACCTTCGCTGCATGAATAAGGTATTTCTACTCCAGCCTCTTGCAATACGTTGAGAATGCTCTGTTCAGGGTGCACTTTCAGTGTGAGTTGACGCTTGGCAAGATGTATCTCGAAGACTCCGTCTTGGGGCAAATTCTGGCTTTCGGACACAGATCAATTCCTTGTAATTTTCTTGCGATATACGATGACCTGACTCACAGGTTTCAAGACTCGATGTAGTTGCCCGCCGAAAAATAAACAGGCGAAGCATCGGCATCAAAGCTCACACCAGCAGGATTTTGTCCTTGAGCGACTGCGTCGAGTTGCTGCCGCAACAATCGCCTCAACATGACAATGCCTCGATCGCTGGTGGCTAGGTGTTCTTCAGAATGTTTGGCAATCACGCCTTGGCTGACCATGGCTTCGATGTCATTCGGATACAGCTGGTGTTCCTCTTCGGTCATTTCTTCCCAAAGTTTTCCGTTCATCCGAGTTCTCATCCGGCTAAGTTCTCCGACCTCGCGCACGCGGCCCACCACATAAATGCGGAAATTGTGATCATCAATTGGCAAGACCCAGCCCAACGATTCAACACGCCCACCTGCTCCATGGCGCCCCAATCGCGGGCTTGGGATGACTCGAAGCGTAGGCAGTCCAGCCTCTGAAATTCGGCGAAGTGTTTTGCCATCAGGCAAGGTCCGCAGGGAAATTGTCCGCACCCCGAGTTCTGTGGTTTCCCAATGAACATCGGGCATCACGGCCATTTCGGGCACGAATTGAGTACCGCTAAAGCCAGAATGCAGAATCACGACGTGGAACGGGTCCACCAAATTTTCGTAATGCTGTAGCCAGTTGCAAGGAATGATCTGAGGGCCACCGCCACCGATGCTGCTGTCGTCGGCTTCGAGGAATTCACCTTCATCCAAGTTCTCAAGGCATTCGTAACGCGGCAACACCGGCTTACGCTCGGGCGGCCCCATGTACGCCCAAATCAATCCGTATTGTTCTTGAACGGGATACCAGGGTTGCCGCTTGGCCTCACGTGCGCGACCGCCGTTGGGCTCACAGGGCTGGTTCAAACAATTGCCCTGTACATCGAAGTGCCAGCCGTGATAACAACACCGAATGCCTTGCTCATCGACCTTGCCGTAATACAGCGAAGTGCCTCTGTGCGCGCAATGTGGGTAGACCAGTCCGGTGCGGCCACTCTTGTCGCGAAAAAGAATCAGGTCTTCACCGAGAACCCGAACCTTTCGGGGCTTGTCCGTTGCGTCTGAAGCCATTCCGATGGGGTGCCAGTAACGCCTGAGCAACTCGCCCATAGGAGTACCTGGTCCAACCTCTGCCAGTTCTTTGAAATAAGTCGGGGCAGGCCGTCCGTAAGCTGTGCCTTGGTCAATGATGGGAATCACTTTAGGTGTAACTGTACTCATGCTCTTGTCTTTCGCATTCATGGTGGGGTCACACCAGCGGCCTTGAGCACTTCACTGAACTGCGCCGGGGTGTTTGCCAACGGCTCAAACCCGAATGCGGTCAGTCGGGCCTGGATGTCAGGTTGATTCGTGGTGTCACGCAGCGCAGACACCAGTGTGTTTTGCACATCTGCGGGTAGGCGTGCTGGTGCATAGATGCCAATCCAGCTGTCAACGTCAAAACCCTGGAATCCCTGCTCAGAGAAAGTCGATACTTGCGGCATGACCGATACACGGCGGCTACCGGCGACGGCAAGTACTTTCATCTTGCCTGCTTGAACATGGGTGCGGGCAGTGGAAGGGTTGGCCCAGGCAAAGTCGAGCAATTGCCCGAACAAATCCATGTGTGCCGCGGCTTCCGACTTGTAAGCCACATGCATCAGATCTGCACCCGACTGCCTTTTGAGTAATTCGCCAAAGAGATGGGCAGCCGAGCCATTGCCCCAAGTCCCGTAACTCAGGGGCTTGTTTTGCTTTCGTGCGTAGGCCACAAATTCACGCACATCATTGAACGGCGCGTCTGCTCTGGCAATCAGCATCGGGCCGCCAGTGGCCAACATGGTCAGTGGTGTGAAGTCCTTGACCGGGTCATAAGGCAGCTTCATCAAGATCGCATTGTTCACATGAGTCAGCGGCATCGTCATCATGAGGGTGTAGCCATCGGCGGCTGATTTGGCGACAAAATCAGCTGCGATGATCCCGCTGGCACCAGGCTTGGCATCGACCACAATGGGCTGCCCCCATCTTTGAGAAAGTTTCTCACCATAGGCTCTGGCCAATGTGTCGATAGGTCCGCCGCCTGTGCCAAATGGCACGATGCGTATTGGCCGACTGGGAAATTGAGGCCCGGATTGCGCCCAGGCTGCGGCAGAAACTCCGAGTGCAGGCAGATAAGTCAGTACAGTTCGGCGTAGCATGTTCATGTGTTTGTCTCCGAGGTTGTTGATTTATTTCAAGTATTCATCAAACATGCCCCCCACTGTTTGTCAAAGTTTCGATAAGTGATATGAACCGAAGTGATATTCGCGGCTTGGACATTCCCATGCTGCGCACATTTGAAGAGCTGATGCGGGAGCGCAGTGTCTCGCGTGCCGCTGCGCGACTTTTTCTAAGTCAATCCGCAGTCAGTGCATCACTGCAAAAGCTCAGAGACACATTTGATGATCCCTTGTTCAAGCGAACAGGACATGGCGTGGAGCCGACTGCCCGCGCACTTGCACTAGCGGGCCAAGTTGAACAAGTACTTGCCGACATCGCGGCTCTGCTTGACAAGGAACGCACCTTTGACCCACAAGCATCCAATCGAGTCTTTCGGATCACAGGGTCAGACTTTGCCAGCGGCAACGTACTTGCCTCGCTAGGGAAGAAGCTGTTGGCATCAGGTTCACGTGTTCGCTTGGTCTGGGAACCCCCAGGGACTTGGCCTTTGCAGCAGCGACTGGCAAATGGAGACCTTGATTTAGCTGTTGTAGCGCGCTTGCAATTGCCAGAAGAGCTGGAGTACGAAGTCTTGTACAAGGACCACTATGTCCATGTCGTACGCCATGATCATCCAAGTGCAGGAAACCCTCTGACCCTGGACTCCTTTTGTGAGATTCCTCAAGTTTTTCTGGGGTACGGCATATCCAGCTTTGACGATCTGATCGATCAAACCTTGGCGAAAACGGGACGCCAAAGATTTGCACAGATGGCACTCAGCAGTTTTTCACAAATCATTCATCAACTCAGACATGGCGACCATGCTGCTGTGATCGGAAACCGGATCGCGCAGCAGCATAAAGAAGATCTCTGTATTCGCCCGCTACCGTTTGAATTCCCGAATTACCATTCCCTGGTATGTTGGAGTGATCGGGCCAATCGCGATTCGGGCATCACATGGCTACGTGACCAGGTCTTGAATATTTTGAAAAGTTCCGAGCAGCATAAATAAACGATGCGTGAAGCAGTTCAGTTTGCTACGTCATTCGCGTTATTCATTGCACGCTCACTGCAAAGAACACTGATTTTCGATCAATCACAAATGGCTGCTTAGGGTCGATCAGAGACAGTCAAGGGGGTGAGCGATCAGGTCGGCCAATACCTGACACTGATCAGATCTTCAAAACAGATCAATGATTCAGCGTTGCAATTGGCGCTGCAGCATGCTCGACAATGAAATCAGCGATGCTGGTCATGTCGGACAAAGCCAAAACAGGCACGCCCAATGGCGCTACCGGGTCGTCGCTCGCCATGGCGATGACGCCAGGCACTGTGGGCCACAGTGGCGGCTTGTTCAGCGCCGCACGCCAGACTTCCAGCTTGGGAAAATCACCTTGCTTGAACCCTTCAATCAGCACCAAATCACACGCCTGCAACTTGTCCAGTAATTGAGCCAGTGGCGGTTCAATGTCTTCGCTCAGTTCGTGCATCAAAACCCATCTGTGCCGCCCCATGAGCAGCACTTCCTGGCACCCTGTTTCACGCAGTCGGTAAGAGTCTTTGCCTGGCCGGTCAATGTCCAAATCTTTGTGGCTGTGCTTGATCACCGACACCACCAGCCCCCGGGCTTGCAACTCCGGAACCAAGTGTTCCAGCAAGGTGGTTTTGCCCATACCGGAATGCCCTGCAATGCCAAATACGCGCATTTCAACTCCGCTGGCCTGGCTGCATCGGCGCGTCTTGGTCCATGATTTTTTCACCCGCTTGTCGCACCGCCTTCAACAGTTCGCGCTGGATCTGCTCGCTGCGCATGGCGCGCGCAAGCATGACGGCGCCCACGTTCTGAGCCATGATGGCCCAAGCCGAATGGGCATCCCCTGTGAGGGCGGTCACATTGGCGTGAATGGCTTGAACGCCTTGTTCAAAAGCCAATTTGACTTCGTCATCTGCGCGGGCAACCTCTGGTGTCAAAGACGGTAAAGGACAACCTGCACCTGCGTTACGCACATGCGCCAAGCTGAGGTAAGCCGCGAGGGCTCGTGCGACCTGCACTGGATCGCTTGAATCGACTGAGGCATACATGTCTGCGGTGCGCTTCAGTTCTGTTTGGATGATGTTGACGAACAGATCCGATTTGCCCTTGAAGTGCTTGTACACAGAGCCCGTGGTCACGCCCGCTGCAGCGGCCAGATCGGCCAAGCCACTGGCATTGAAACCGTTCTGTTTGGCATGCCGACCACTGGCATGGAGCAGTTTTTCTCTTGCTTGCTCTTTGTATTCAGCGTTGTAGCGCATAAGAAGTTTCTAAAAATCCGAGTTGACAGTGTTTGATGGCGTGACTTAGGATAACAGTCATTACTCCATTAATCAACCGCTATTGATTCAGGAACACATCGCCATGGAAACTGCTGAAACAGAAGGCTGGAAGAAATCCGCATGCATCATTTGCTCGATCAACTGCGGCTTGGAAATCAAGACGGAAAATGGGCGGATCACCAAGGTGAAGGGTGACAAGGACAACCCTGTCTCTCAAGGCTACATCTGCGAAAAATCGCAGCGGATGGACTTCTACCAAAACGGTGCTGACCGCCTGGATTCGCCAAAACGCCGAAAGGCAGACGGCACCTACGAGAACATCGATTGGGACACGGCCATTCGCGAGATTGCCCAGAAGTTCAAGGCCATCCAGCAGCAGCATGGCGGTGACAGCATCCTTTACTACGGTGGCGGTAGCCAAGGCAATCATCTGGGTGGCACATATGCCGACAGCACCATCAAGGCGCTGGGTATTCAGTACCGTTCCAACGCACTTGCACAAGAAAAGACGGGGGAAGGCTGGGTGCAAGGCAAGATGGCCGGTGCCCCGGTGCATGGCGACTTTGAGCACTGCGAGGTCGCCGTGTTTCTCGGCAAGAACCCATGGCAATCGCATGGCTTTGCCCGCACACGGGTCATTCTGCGTGAGATTCAAAACGATCCGAACCGCGCCATGATCGTGATCGACCCCAGACGCAGCGAGACAGCCAAAATGGCGGACTTCCACTTGGCCGTCAAGCCCGGAACAGATGCGTGGTGTCTGTCAGCCTTGTCGGCCATCCTGGTTCAAGAAAATTTGGTGGCCAAAGCCTGGCTGGATGAACACACCACCGGCTATGCAGCAGTGGAAGCCGCCATGAGAAAAATCAACGTCGCAGAGTACGCGAAGATTTGCGGCGTGGATGAATCGTTGCTGCGGTCTGCTGCACGACGAATTGCCAGTGCCCAAAGCGTGTCCATGATTGAAGACTTGGGTGTGCAAATGAGTTTGCATTCCACACTCAACAGTTACCTCAATCGCCTGGTCTGGCTGCTGACGGGCAATTATGCGAAGAAGGGGGCCAACAACGCGTTTGCGCCGCTCCTCAACCTCTCGAACTCCACACGCAGCGCATCCAAAAATTCGAACTCGGGCAAGTCCGCAGCACCCCGAAAGTGGACGCACAGCCCCGTCACCCATTCCAAGGTGATCATGGGATTGATTCCGTGCAACGTCATTCCAGACGAAATTTTGACGGAACACCCCAAGCGCTTTCGGGCGATGTTCATCGAAAGTGCCAACCCTGTGCACTCATTGGCGGACAGTCAGCGCATGCGCCAAGCACTGCGTGCATTGGATTGCAGCGTGGTGATCGATGTGGCCATGACAGAAACCGCGCGGCAAGCCGACTATGTTCTGCCCGCCAGCAGCCAATTTGAAAAGGCCGAGGCGACGTTTTTCAATTTGGAGTTTCCACGCAATGGATTCCATTTGCGCCATCCTCATTTGCCGCCCAAGCCTGGCACGCTGACAGAGGCAGAAATCCATGCGCGATTGCTGGAGGCGATGGGCGAGTTGGACGAAACCAACTACAGCTTTTTGCGCGGTGCAGCACGCCTGGGACGCACGGCGTTTGGCCTGGCCTTTGCTTGGAAATCGACGCGCGACAAAAAGGTCGCACGATATGCCCCTGTGGTGCTGTACCGCACTTTGGGGCCTAGCCTGCCCGCCAACTTGGCACCAGCGGCCACCCTGTGGGGCATCAGCCAGATATACGTCCGCACACAAGCAGCCGCTGCCAAGGGGGCTGGATTTGGCGGCCCGCCTTTGATCGCAGGCAATCGCTTGTTTGACGCCATCTTGAACAGCCCATCGGGCGTCATCTTTGGCGTGAGCCAATACAGCGACAGCTGGGACGCCGTGAAATTACCCGACCACAAAATCAATCTGAACATCCAGGAGATGCTGGACGAGTTGGCAACGATTGACAGCAAACTGCCACACCACAGACCAGACTACCCCTTCATCTTGTGCGCCGGTGAACGCCGGGCGGAGACAAGCCAAACAGCCATCCGAAATCCGGAATGGATGAAGAAAGGCGACTTCAGCGTCATGCGCATTCACCCCGAAGACGCCGCCATGTTGGGATGCGCAGAGGGTGACTGGATCCAACTCAAAACGCCGCGTGGCAGCGCGAAAGCGCCCATTGAGTTGAGCGATGAATTACAGCGCGGCTATGTTTCCATGCCCAATGGACACGGCCTGGATTACCCCGGTGCCGATGGCATGTTGGCTCGCAGAGGGGTGTCCGTGAACGAACTCACCAACACCGCAGACCGCGACCCCTTTGCCGGAACGCCTTGGCACAAGTATGTGCCTGTTCATTTGGAACGACTTGCTCAAATCTAGGGCAGTGCCGGACAGGCCATGACCCATGTTGTGACAGAGAGCTGCATCCAATGCAAACACACCGACTGTGTGGATGTTTGCCCAGTGGGTTGCTTTGTGTAAGGCCCCAATTTTTTGGCCATTGATCCTGACGAATGCATCGATTGCGCGGAGTGCATACCTGAATGCCCTGTCAATGCGATCTATGCAGAGGAAGACCTTCCCGCTGACCAAGGGCACATGCCATTTCGCTTGGCGCTCTGCACGCGTGAATTCCCATTGGGGTTCACATCAATGCAGCGCCGCCAAGCCCCAGCCCATCACCAACCCCACCCCCGCACAAATCCCCAACACCTGCATCACGCTGCGCTGCTTGCCGATCAGCAGCCACGCCGCCAAAGCCGTGAGCGCCATGGCGCTGTAGTCGGGGCTTTGCGGCCAGCCTTGCGGCCACCAGGTGGCGTAGGCAAACACGCCGGCCAGGTGCAGCACCACGCCGATCACTGCAGCGGTGATGGCTTGCAGGGGCCCAGCCAGGGTGGGCATGTGGCGCGTGGCTTCCACCAGCGGGCCACCTGCCAGGATGAAGACGAATGAGGGCAGGAAGGTGAACCAGGTCACCACACAGGCCGCTGCGATGCCGCCCAGCAAAGGGTTGCCCAAGAGGGCCTGGCTGTGCCCGCCGATGAAGCCCACAAAAGCCACCACAATGATCAGCGGCCCCGGTGTGGTCTCGCCCAAGGCCAGGCCGTCCATCATTTGCGTGGCCGTGAGCCAGCCATATTGCATGACGGCCGCTTGCGTCACAAAGGGCAGCACCGCATACGCACCACCAAAGGTCAGCAAGGCCGCTTGTGTGAAAAAGCCGCCCATCTGCGTGAGCGTGTGGGCGGTGCCCAGCAAGAGCGCGATGCCGCCCAGGCTCAGCGCCCACAGCCCTGCGCCCAGCATCAGGGCGCGCACTAAGCGTGCATGGCTGTAATGGGTGTGCGCGGGCTGCGGCGTGTCGTCGTCCAGCCAAGCGGGGGCGTCGGGTGCAGTGCTGCCTGCACCATGTGATGCCGCAGCCACGGGCCGATGGCGAGCCATGCCATAGCCCAACAAGGCCGCCGCCAAGATGATCCACGGAAAGGACAAGCCCCATAGCGTGCCCAGCAGCGATGCCGCTGCCAGCGCCCACAGCCATGGGGCT
Source organism: Limnohabitans sp. (assembly GCF_030158565.1). Lineage (GTDB taxonomy): Bacteria > Pseudomonadota > Gammaproteobacteria > Burkholderiales > Burkholderiaceae_C > Limnohabitans_A. Next base: position 33,791 of record NZ_JAOASQ010000002.1, read on the forward strand.
TTGAGCGTGCGCTTGGCCATGCGGTGCACGGCTTGCAGCACCAGCGCGGTCACGGCGGGCTTGAGGCCCCACAGCAGCGCTTGGCCCCAGGGGTGTTGGCCCCACACGGTGTAAGCCCAGCTCAGGCCAATCAACAGCACCAGACTGGGCAGCACAAACAGGGCCCCGGCTGCGATGCCGCCGCGTGTGCCGTGCATCAGCCAGCCGGTGTAGGTGGCCAGTTGCTGCGCTTCGGGGCCGGGCAGCAGCATGCAGTAGTGCAGCGCGTGCAGGTAACGCTTTTCTGAAATCCAGCGGCGGCGTACCACCAGCTCTTCATGCATCAGCGCGATCTGGCCAGCTGGGCCGCCAAAGCTGACGCAGCCTAGCCAGAACCAGAATTTCAAAGCCTGCGCAAAGTTGACCGGGGCAGGGCGCTTGGCATGGTGGAGGGTGTCGCTCATGGCACGTTCGCGTGTTCTCGCAGCGCTTGGGCAAAGGCCGGTGTGCCGCTCAGGCTCAAGCTCAGTTCCACGCGATCGCCTGGGCTAGGTGCGGGACGGATGTCGAGCGTTTGTTGTGCCGCTTGCCACTGGGTTTGGGCGGGCGTGCTGTTCGGGCTGTTGGGGTGGTGCAGTTGTATTTGCAAATCAAAGTCCCAGTCCGCTCCTTCGTCCAGAGGGCCAGGGCCTTGCGGGCCAAAGCGGCTGGCCCAGGCCAGCAGCTGCGCCACTTCGCGCAGCAAGGCCGCTGTGTGGCTGGCGGCGGGCTGGGCCAAGGCGTCCCAGCAGACCACGCCTTCGGTGTCTTCGCTGCAGTCGAATTCCAGATATTGCAATTCCATCGTGTTCTTTTCTTCCAGTCCGCTGATTGTCGCTGGGGGCTTGTGCTTGTCGCTTTGGATACAGGAATCGTCTGATTTGATGAAATCTTGAGCAAAAAACAGGGATTCAAGGGTTTTCTGTATACAGCCATGATGGTCTCGGTGGTTTAATCCATCGATCCCAAACACACCTGTTCATGAGCACATCACCCGTTCGCACTGTGGATTCTGACTTGGCCGAAGAGGGCGGCTCGCAAGCCGTCAAGGCTCAGCAGCGCCTGCGCGAATGGATCTTGGCGGGCGAATTGCCTTCGGGTGCCCGCATTGCCGAGCTGGCGCTGGTGGAGCGCCTGGGCATGTCGCGCACACCCATCCGCGCTGCGCTGATGCACCTCAAACAAGAAGGTTTGCTCGAGCCCCTGCCCGGTGGCGGCTATGCGGTGCGCACTTTCTCCGAGCGCGAAGTGGCCGACGCGATCGAGCTGCGCGGCACGCTCGAAGGCCTGGCCGCACGCTTGGCGGCCGAGCGCGGTGTGCGCGCTGCTTTGATCAGCCAAGCCCGCGCCTGCTTGGACCAGATCGATGCGGTGCTGCAAGCGTCAGCCCTCAATGACAACACTTTTTCGGCCTATGTGGATTTGAACGGCCAGTTCCACAAGCAGTTGTCCGAGATGGCCGACAGCGCCGTGCTGGCTCGCGAGATCGAACGCGCATCGAGCTTGCCCTTTGCATCGGCATCAGGCTTCGTGGGCGTGCACGTGAACGACGCCCACGCCCGCGACACCTTGGTGGTGGCGCAGCACCAGCATCGGCAGGTGCTGGACGCCATCGAGCGGCGCGAAGCCGGCCGCGCCGAGGCTCTCATGCGAGAGCATTCGCGCATTGCGCGGCAAAACATGCAGGTCGCCTTGCGCGACCCCGCCGCATCGGGCACGCCCGGTGTGCAACTCATCAGACCTTCCTGATTTCAGATTTTTAACGAGGAGACAGAGCATGCAAAAACGTCAATTTTTAAGCACCATCGCTTGCGCCACCCTGGCTTTGACCGCTTCCACGGCCATGGCGCAGGACAAATTCAAGATCGGTTTGATCTTGCCCATGACCGGTCCGTTCGCCTCTACCGGCAAACAGATCGAAGCCGCTGCGCGCTTGTACATGGCGCAAAACGGCGACATGGTGGCCGGTAAAAAAGTCGAGCTGATCGTCAAAGACGACACCAGCGCCGCCGATGTGACCAAGCGCTTGGCGCAAGAGATGGTGGTCAATGAAAAAGTCAGCGTGCTCGCGGGCTTTGGTTTGACCCCTTTGGCCTTTGCGACCGCCCCGATTGCCACGCAGTCCAAAACACCGATGGTGGTGATGGCCGCGGCCACCTCCAGCATCACACAGGCTTCGCCCTTCATTGTGCGCACCAGCTTCACGCTGCCCCAGGCAGCGGTGGCCATTGCCGACTGGGCACCCAACAACGGCATCAAGAAAGTGGTGACCTTGGTGGCCGATTACGGTCCGGGCATCGATGCCGAGAAGTTCTTCAAAGACCGTTTGTTGTTCAACGGTGGCCAGGTTTTGGACACCTTGCGTGTGCCGATGCGCAATCCTGACTTTGCACCGTTTTTGCAAAAAGTGCGTGACCTGAAACCCGACGCTGTTTATGTGTTTGTGCCCTCTGGCGCAGGCGCTGCGCTGATGAAGCAGTTTTCCGAGCGCGGCCTGGACAAGGCCGGCATCAAGCTGATCGGCACCGGTGACATCACCGACGACGACATCTTGAACAGCATGGGCGACGCGGCCAATGGCGTGGTGACTTCGCACCACTACTCGGCCTCGCACAACTCACCCTTGAACAAGAAGTTTGTCGCTGCCTTTGAAAAAGCCAACAACGGCTTGCGCCCCAACTTCATGGCGGTGGGAGGCTATGACGGCATGCGCGTGATCTACGAAGCGGCCAAGGCCAGCAAGGGTGCAGGCGGCGAGGCTTTGCTCAATGCCATGAAGGGTCAGGTGTTTGAAAGCCCCCGTGGCCCGATGTTCATCGACGCGCAAACCCGTGACGTGGTGCACAACATCTACATCCGCAAAGTGGAGAAGGTGGGTGGCCAGCTCTACAACCAGGAATTCGCGACCCTCAAGGACGTGAAAGATCCCGGCAAGACCAAGTAATCCCGGTTTGATCTGGAGCTGGATTGCCACGCTTCGCTCGCAATGACGAAGAGTTTGTCATTGCGAGGAGCGAAGCGACGTGGCAATCCAGTGTCCATGCACCTCCGTCCGATTTTTGAAATGATCCTGCGAACCCCTGCCAGCGAACCATGTTGACCATCCTCTTCGACGGCATCGCCTACGGCATGCTGCTTTTCATACTGGCTGTGGGCCTGTCCGTGACCATGGGCTTGATGAATTTCATCAACCTGGCGCACGGCGCGTTTGCCATGGCCGGGGGCTATTTGACGGTGGTGCTGATGCAGCGCTTTCAGGTGCCATTTCTCGTGTGCCTGCCTTTGGCCTTTGCCGCCACGGCCTTGCTGGGCGCGGTGATGGAGCACACGCTGTACCGCCACATGTACAAGAAGCCGCACCTGGATCAGGTGCTGTTTTCGATTGGCCTGGCCTTCATGTCGGTGTCGAGCGTCGATTACTTCATGGGCTCGCAGCAGCAGATCATGCAGTTGCCCGAATGGTTGCGGGGCCGCACTGAGCTGTTGGATGGGGCGCTGGGCATGGGCCACTACCGCCTGTTCATCATCGCCGTGTGTGCGGCGCTCACGGTGGGCCTGCAGTATGTGCTGGCCAAAACCCGCTTTGGCAGCCGCTTGCGCGCCAGTGTGGACGATGCGCGTGTGGCCGCTGGCTTGGGCATCCGCGTGAACCTGATTTTTGCCGCAACTTTTGCCATGGGCTCGGGCTTGGCCGGTTTGGGCGGGGCGCTGGGCGCTGAAGTGTTGGGCTTGGACCCAACCTTTCCGCTCAAGTTCATGGTGTACTTTTTGATCGTGGTCGCCGTGGGCGGCACCTCGTCGATCACCGGGCCGCTGTGGGCGGCGCTGCTCTTGGGCATTGCCGATGTGGCGGGCAAGTACTACATGCCCAAGCTCGGTTCCTTCATCGTGTATTCGCTGATGATCGCGATTTTGATCTGGCGTCCGCAAGGGCTGTTTGTGCGCAAGGGGGGCCGTTGACATGAAGACACTTTTGAACGCACACAGGGATGCCCGTACTCAACTTTTGTCCGCTGCACGCATGCGCGGCTGGGAGCCCTTGGTCTGGCTGGTGGCCTTTGCCATGCCTTTCGCATTTCCGGGTCATGCCCTCATCGTCAACGAGGTGGCCATCGTCGCCTTGTTTGCCGTGTCGCTCGACTTGGTGCTGGGTTACACCGGCATCGTGTCGCTGGGCCATGCGGCGTTTTTGGGCTTGGGCGCTTACGCCTCGGCTTTGTTTGCCAAGCATGTGATGCCCGACCCGCTGGTGGGCCTGCTGTTTGGCATGGGTTGTGCCACGCTGTTGGGCGCGGCCTGTTCGCTCACCATCTTGCGCGGCACCGACCTGACGCGCCTGATGGTCACGCTGGGCATGGCGCTGATTTTGATGGAGCTGGCCAACAAGCTGGACTGGCTCACGGGCGGCTCGGACGGCCTGCAGGGCGTGATGATGGGGCCGGTGCTGGGCCGTTTTGAGTTTGATCTGTATGGGCAGACGGCCGCCTGGTATTCGCTCACCGTGCTGCTGATCCTGTTTGTGCTGGCGCGGCGCTGGGTGCATTCGCCCTGGGGCGCCACGCTCATGGCGGTGCGCGACAACCCGCTGCGTGCCATGGCGATTGGCATTCCGGTGCACAACCGTCTGGCGGTGGTCTACACCGTGGCGGCAGCTTTGGCCGGGGCCGCAGGCGCCTTGATGGCGCAAACCACTGGCTTTGCCTCGCTCGACGTGTTTGCTCTGGAGCGTTCGGCCGACGTGATGTTGATGCTGGTCATCGGCGGCGTGGGCTGGCTTTATGGCGGGGTGGTCGGTGCGGTGGTGTTCAAGCTGATGCACGACGTGATCTCGGGCATCACGCCGCAGTACTGGACGTTCTGGATTGGTTTGTTTTTGGTGGTGCTGGTCATGGTCGGGCGCGAGCGTTTGATTCGGCCTTGGCTGTGGTTTGGCCGCGCTGCGGATGAGAAAGGCGGTGCGCAATGAACCAAGCTGTCATGAATGCACCCGTTGTGCTGAAGGCCCAGGGCCTCGTCAAACAATTCGGCGGCATCACCGCCACCGACAACGTGAACCTTGAATTGCGCTTGGGCGCACGCCATGCGCTGATCGGCCCCAATGGCGCGGGCAAGACCACGCTCATCAATTTGTTCACAGGCGTCTTGCCACCCACATCGGGTCGCATTGAACTGCTGGGCGAAGACATCAGCCAGCTTGCGCCGCACCAGCGGGTGCGCCGGGGCCTGGTGCGCACTTTCCAGATCAACCAGCTGTTTGCCAGCATGACGCCATTGCAGACGCTGGCCATGGTGGTCTCGCAGCAGCGCGGCCTGGGCGGGCGCTGGTGGTCGGTGCTGGGGCAAGACCAAGCCGTGGTCGAGCGCTGCGAAGCCTTGCTGGAGTTGTTCCGCCTGACCGAAGTGATGCACCAGCGCACTGAGCATTTGGCCTATGGCAAACGCCGTTTGCTGGAGATGGCGATTGCGCTGGCTTGCGAGCCCAAGGTGCTGCTGCTGGACGAGCCGGTGGCCGGTGTGCCTGCGGGCGAGCGCGAAGAACTTTTGCAAACCGTGGCGGCGCTGCCCGCCGAAGTGTCCATCTTGCTGATCGAGCACGACATGGACCTGGTGTTTGAATTTGCCGACCGCATCACGGTGCTGGTCAACGGCGCGGTGCTGACCGAAGGCACACCCGAAGCGATTGCGGCCGACCCGCAGGTCAAGGCGGTGTACCTGGGGCATGGCGAGGAGGTGGCCCATGGCTGAATTGTTGAAGCTTGAAAACCTGAGTGCTGGTTACGGCGAAGCCGTGGTGCTGAACGACATCAGCTTTTCGCTGGGTGAGGGCGAAACCCTGGCGCTGTTGGGCCGCAACGGCACGGGCAAAACCACGCTCATGGACACCTTGGCCGGTGCCACGCGCCAGCACGGCGGGCAGATCTTTTTGGGTGGTCAGCCGCTGCACAGCTTGCCCTCGCACGAGCGGGCAGCGGTCGGCATTGGCTGGGTGCCGCAAGAGCGCAATATTTTCAAATCGCTCACCGTGCACGAAAACCTGACCGCCGTGGCGCGGTCCGGACGTGCAGGTCACACCAGCCGCCCCTGGACGCCCGAGCGGGTGTACGAGATGTTCCCGCGTCTGGCCGAGCGCAAGACCAACTTGGGCACACAGTTGTCGGGCGGCGAGCAGCAGATGCTGGCCGTGGGTCGGGCGCTGGTGCTCAACCCGCGTTTGCTCTTGCTGGACGAACCACTCGAAGGTCTGGCCCCCATCATTGTGGAAGAGTTGCTGCACGCCATTGCCCGCGTCACCCGCGAAGAGGGCCTGTCGGCCATCATCGTGGAGCAGCACCCGCAAGCGATTTTGAAGATCAGCCACCGCGCGGTGGTGCTGGACCACGGCAATGTGGTCCACGCCAGCGATGCCCAGACGCTGCGCCACAACCCCGAATTGCTGGACAGCCTGTTGGGCGTGGCCCGCAAGCTTTGATTTGGAGAGAGAGGACAACATGTTCATCAAAAACACTTGGTACGTGGCCTGCTCGCTGGCCGAACTAAATGCCCTGGGCGACAAGCCGCTGGGCCGCACGATTTGCAACGAGCAAATGGCGTTTTTCAAAGGCCCGGACGGCAAGGTCGCGGCAGTGGAAGACTTCTGCCCGCACCGTGGCGCACCCTTGTCGTTGGGCAAGGTCTGCAATGGCAAGCTGGTCTGCGGCTACCACGGCCTGGAGATGGGCTGTGAAGGCAAAACCGTGCACATGCCCGGTCAGCGCGTGCGCGGCTTTCCGGCCGTCAAGGCGTTTGCCGTGGTCGAGCGCTATGGCTTTGTCTGGGTCTGGCCCGGCGACCAGGCCAAGGTCGACGAGGCGCAGATGCCGGTGTTTGAATTCTTTGACAACCCGGCCTGGGCTTATGGTGGTGGGCTGTACCACGTCAAAGCCGACTACCGCCTGATGATCGACAACCTGATGGACCTGACGCACGAGACCTATGTGCACTCGACCAGCATCGGCCAGCCCGAGATCGACGAGACCCCTTGCGAAACCAAGGTGGATGGCGACAAGGTGATCACCCAGCGTTTCATGGACGGCATCCAGGCGCCGCCGTTCTGGCAAATGGCCATGAGCGCCAACGGCCTGGACCCGCAGGCCAAGGTGGACCGCTGGCAGATCTGCCGCTTTTCGCCGCCCAGCCACGTCATGATCGACGTGGGCGTGGCGCTGGCGGGCAAGGGTGGCTTTGACGCCGCGCCCGAGCACAAGGCCTACAGCGTGGTGGTGGACTTCATCACGCCCGAGACCGAAACCTCGCACTGGTACCACTGGGGCATGGCGCGCCAGTTCAAGCCACACGACACCGAGCTGACCGACAAGATCCGCACGGGCCAGGGTGGCATCTTTGGCGAAGACATGGAGATGCTTCAATTGCAGCAAGCCAACATCACCAAGTGGCCAGAGCGCAAACTGCTGATGCTCAACATCGACGCGGGTGGCGTGCAATCGCGCCGCATCATCGACCGCCTGCTGGCCGAAGAACACAACAAGGAAGTCAACGCATGAGCGCGACCGATCTCACCCAAACCCCCATCTCTGCCGACGGCAGCTTTGAAGTGCAGCTGCAAAAAAGCGGCCAGACGCTGAAGGTCAGCAAAGACGAGTCGATCCTCAAAGTCTTGCAGGCCGCTGGGCACGACGTGCCGTTTTCCTGCTCGGAAGGCATTTGCGGCACCTGCCTGACCAAGGTGGTGGCGGGCAAGCCCGATCATTGGGACATGTACCTGACCCCCGACGAGCAGGAAAAAGGCGATTGCATGATGGTCTGCTGCTCCCGCAGCCAGACGGTGCGCTTGGTGCTGGACCTCTGACGCGGTTGGGCCACCCACTGCCGCAGCGCTGGCAGTGGTCTGGTGCGGTAGATATTTCAATTCACGCTATCTGTTAGTGGCCTGCCGTGTCAAGAGGTGGGTGGCATTGCGGGACAATGCTCGCTGACGCCCGCCATGGGTGAATGCATGCAAGCAGTACAACGATGAATTCCACCCTCCACATCCTGGGCATCACCGGCCCGATCTATTTGGCCATTGCGCTGGGCTATGTGTTCACCCGCCAAGGGGTGTTTGCCAAAGCCGACATGCAGGTGTTTGGCAAGTTCACGCTGAACCTGGCTTTGCCCGCATTGCTCTTCAACGCCTTGTCGCAGCGGCGCATCGGTGAAATCCTCAATGGCCATTATTTGATGGCCTATGCCTTGGGTTCGCTGGTGGTGGCTTTGGGCGGATTGTTTTGGGCGCGCAAGGTCAAGGGCCACACCTTGAGCTACAGCAGCATGATGGCCATGGGCATGTCGTGCCCCAACAGCGGCTTTGTGGGCTACCCCATCATGTTGTTGACGCTGGGTCCGGTGGCGGGTGTGGCGCTGGCGCTCAACATGGTGGTCGAAAACCTCTTGATGATTCCCTTTTTGCTGGCCGTGGCCGATGCGCAAGGTGGCCCGTCCGGCCAGTGGAGGCAAGTCGTGTCACAAACCCTGAAGAACCTGGCCAAGAACCCCATGATCTGGGGCATCACGGGCGGTTTGGTGTTTTCGTGGTTTGACCTCGCGCTGGCTGCTCCGCTGGCCCGCACGGTGAATTTGTTTGCCCAAGCCAGCATGGTGTTGTCCTTGTTTGTGATCGGCGGGTCTTTGGTCGGCCTGAAGCTCGAAGGCCTCAAGGGCACGGTCACGCAGATCACCTTGGGCAAATTGTTCGTTCACCCGCTGGCGATGTTCCTGGTGCTGAGCTGGGTCGTGCCGGTGGCCGATCCGGCTTTGCGCACAGCGGCTTTGCTGTCGGGCGCTTTGCCCATGCTGGGCATCTTCACCATCCTCAACCAGCGCCACGGTCACGGCGCCATCAGCGCGGCGGCATTGTTGCTCACCACCGTGGTGTCCTTCTTCACCCTCAGCGGCGTGCTGCTGGTGTTGCAGCACCACGCTTTTTAATTTGAGTTGCAGTGCTGTAGGTCGGCGGCTTCAGCCCCGACACCGTGCAGCGGTGATGCATGTCGGGGCTGAAGCCGCCGACCTACGGGGACAGCCATTCCTTCGTCACCTCGGTGATCAGTGCCAAGGTGGCTTGCTGTGTGAGGGTGGTGGGGCGTAAGGAGCTGACGGCGGTGGTCAGCTGGATGTGCAATGCGGGTTCGGACACTTGCCGTACCGCAAACGCCGAGGGCCGCACCGAGCGCATGACGGCGTTGCGCGACAAGATGGCATAGCCCGCGCCGTCGGCCACCAGGTCCAGAATGGCGCTCACGCCGTCGATCTCCAGTGCGATCTGCGGGCGGCAGCCAATGGCGGCCATTTCAGACTCCACATGCATGCGGATCGCGTTGGGCCGAGTCGGGATCACCAAGGGCAGAGCGGCCACTTCTTGCAGCTGGATGGGCGGCGGTGGCGGATCTTCTTGCAAGCCCGGTGGGCGCGGTTGCACCAAGAGCAGTTCTTCTTGCACCAGCGGCGTGTGCTCGATGCCCGGCACCTGACTGGGGTTGTAGAGCACGGCAATGTCCAAACGACCGTTTTGCAGGTTCTCTTGCATGGCGCTTGACAGGCCTTCGCTGATGGACAGCTGGGCTTCGGGCATTTTTTGGCGAAAGGCCCGGGTCAAAGGCACTGTCAGCACCCGCGCCACGCTGGGCGGCAGGCCCAGCGCCACGCGCCCGGACAGGCCGCTGCGCACCCGGCCCAGCTCTTCACGCGCCCGCTCGACCTGGTGCAGGATGCCCCGGCCATGCTCCAGCAGCAACTGCCCGGCCTGGGTGGGGGTGGCGCCGCGCCCGTTGCGCACCAGCAGGTTTTGCCGCAGCTCGACTTCGAGCAGGCGCACTTGGCGGCTGAGCGCGGGCTGCGCAATGTTCAGGGCCTGTGCGGCGCGGGTGAAGCTGCCCAGTTCGGCCACGCGCACAAAGTATTCGAGCTGTTTGAGGTCCATGCATCACCTTTTTTGTTGACCTGATTTTGTCATATCCAAGGCTTGGTTATGCGAATTTGTTCTAGCTGGTAGATGCCCCAAGGGGCTGTGGGATGGGGCTTGAGCTTGCACAATCGGGCCTGAGTTTTGATCGATAGACTTTTTGTAGGTCGGCGGCTTCAGCCCCGACGCAGTGCAGCGGTGATGCCTGTCGGGGCTGAAGCCGCCGACCTACAAAAATCGAATTCCCGACTGACAAGACACCATCAACGCAGGAAACAGACATGAGCCAAACCCAGCCCTTGATCATTGACGTGCACGGTCACTACACCACCGCCCCCAAGGCGCTGGAAGATTGGCGCAACCGCCAGATCGCCGGCATCAAGGACCCCGCGTCCATGCCCAAAGTGTCCGAGCTGAAAATCAGCGACGACGAACTGCGCGAGACCATCGAGACCAACCAGCTGGCCAAGATGAAAGAGCGCGGCTCAGACATCACCATCTTCAGCCCCCGCGCCAGCTTCATGGCCCACCACATTGGCGACTTCAACGTCTCGTCCACCTGGGCGGCCATTTGCAACGAGCTGTGCTACCGCGTGGCGCAACTCTTCCCCGACAACTTCGTGCCTGCGGCCATGCTGCCCCAGTCGCCGGGTGTGGACCCTGCGACTTGCATCCCTGAGCTGGTCAAGTGCGTGGAGCAATACGGCAACGTCGGCATCAACCTGAACCCCGATCCCTCGGGTGGCCACTGGACTTCGCCTCCCTTGACCGACAAGGCCTGGTACCCCATTTACGAAAAAATGGTCGAGTACGACATCCCCGCGATGATCCACGTCTCGACCAGCTGCAACAGCTGCTTTCACACCACCGGCGCGCACTACCTGAACGCCGACACCACGGCCTTCATGCAGTGCCTGACCAGCGACCTGTTCAAGGACTTCCCCACGTTGAAGTTTTTGATCCCGCACGGCGGCGGCGCGGTGCCTTACCACTGGGGCCGTTTCCGGGGTCTGGCGCAAGAGCTGAAAAAGCCTTTGCTGTCCGAGCACCTGCTGAACAACATCTTCTTTGACACCTGCGTGTACCACCAGCCGGGCATCGACCTGCTGACCAAGGTGATCCCTGTCAAGAACATCCTGTTTGCGTCCGAGATGATCGGCGCGGTGCGTGGCATCGACCCCGAAACCGGCCACTACTACGACGACACCAAGCGCTATGTGCAAGCCACGGCCAACCTGAACGAGCAAGAGCGTTACATGGTCTTTGAAGGCAACGCCCGCCGCGTGTTCAAGCGTCTGGACGACCAGCTCAAAGCCAAAGGCCAATGACCTTCTTGTAGGAGCGACGCCCCCGTCGCGATGGCCATTGATTTGGCCATTGATCGCCGCGAGGGCGCGGCTCCTACAAGCCCAACCCCTATCAGGAGAAAACCATGTACGAACTCGGCGTTGTTTACCGCAACATCACCCGCGCGGACCGCGCAGCCACCGATGGCCTGGCGGCACTCGGCTCGGCCACCGTGCACGAAGCCATGGGCCGTGTCGGCCTCATGAAGCCTTACATGCGCCCCATCTATGCGGGCGCTCAGGTGTCCGGCACCGCCGTCACCGTGCTGCTGCACCCTGGCGACAACTGGATGATGCATGTGGCCGCAGAGCAGATTCAACCCGGCGACATCGTGGTCGCGGCCATCACCGCCGAATGCACCGATGGTTATTTTGGTGACCTGCTGGCCACGTCCTTCATGGCCCGTGGTGCCCGCGCCCTGATCATCGACGCCGGTGTGCGCGATGTGAAAGAGCTGACCAAGATGGGTTTCCCAGTGTGGAGCAAAGCCATCAGCAGCAAGGGCACGATCAAGGCCACCGTGGGCTCGGTCAACATCCCAGTGGTGTGCGCCGGCATGATCGTCAACCCCGGCGACGTGATCGTGGCCGATGACGACGGCGTGGTCTGCGTGCCCCAAGCCATGGCTGCCAAGACCCTGGAAACCGCCCAAGCGCGTGAAGCCAACGAAGGCGAAAAACGCGCCAAGTTGGCTTCGGGCGTTTTGGGCCTGGACATGTACAAGATGCGTGAGCCCTTGGCGGCTGCGGGTCTGAAGTACATCGACTGAACGTCACCATCACGGGCCCTGTGTGCGGGCTCGTCTCTTAATCGGCAGGAGACTGGACATGCAGATTCGACAACACTTCGCACTCTGGCTCGGCACGCTGGGCCTTTGCGTCTCGGCGCTGGCCCAAAACTACCCCAGCAAGCCCGTCAAGGTTGTGGTGGGTTATGCCGCCGGTGGCGCGGTGGACGTGGTGGCACGCACCATTGGGCAAAGCCTTCAAACCAGCCTCGGACAAGCCTTCATCGTTGAGAACAAGCCAGGCGCGGGCACCAACATCGCGGTCAAGTCGGTGATCACCGCCGAGCCCGATGGCTACACCCTGATGATGGCGGCCAATGCGCTGGCGGCCAACATGTCGCTGTACCAGCCTCAGCCTTTTGACGCTGAAAAAGATCTGGTGGCCATCTCGCTGATCGGCCGCGTGCCGGTGGTGATTGCGGCCAATGCCAATGCGCCGTTTGCCAACGTCAAGCAACTCATTGAAGCCGCCAAGGGCAAGCCCAACAGCATTGCGTATGGTTCGCCAGGCAATGGCTCCACGCCGCACATGGCCATCGAGCTGTTTGCCCGTGCTGCAGGCATCGACTTGCAGCACATCCCTTACCGTGGCGGTTCGCCCGCCATCACCGACACCATTGGCGGGCAAGTGCCGCTGGTGGCGGTCAATGCGCTGGAGGTCTTACCCCATGTGAAGAGCGGCAAGCTCAAGGTGCTGGGCGTGCTCAGCGCCAACCGCAGCGCCAACTACCCGGATGTGCCGACCATGGCCGAATCGGGCTTTCCAGGCTTTGAAGCGTCGGTCTGGTACGGACTGGTGACCCCTGCGGCCACGCCCAAACCCATCGTGGCCAAGCTGCATGCCGAAGTGCAAAAAGCCCTGCAGACCAAGGAAGTGCGCGAACGCATGAACGCCGTGGGCGGCGAGGTCGTGCCCGGCAGCGCCGAGATGTTCAGCAACCTGATCCGATCCGAGCGCGTGCGCTACGACAAGCTGGTGCGCGAAGCCAACATCAAACCCGATTGACCCCAAAGCATCCCAAGAGAGAGAAGACCATGCAATTTGAAAAAACCCCTGGCTGGCTGGACTGGTACACCGGCCCGAGCCAACCCAAGTTTCAGGTGCCCGCAGGCGCGGTGGACGCGCACTGCCACGTGTTTGGCCCCGGTGCCGAGTTCCCTTATGCGCCAGAGCGCAAGTACACGCCATGCGACGCGTCCAAGCACCAGCTGTACGCGCTGCGTGACCATTTGGGCTTTGCCCGCAACGTGGTGGTGCAGGCCACTTGCCACGGTGCAGATAACCGCGCCATGGTCGATGCCTTGGTCAACTCCAATGGCAAGGCCCGTGGTGTGGCAACCGTCAAGCGTAGCGTCACCGACCAGGAAATCCAGGCCATGCACGACGCTGGTGTGCGCGGTGTGCGTTTCAACTTCGTCAAGCGTCTGGTGGACTTCACGCCCAAGGATGAGCTGATGGAAATCGCGGGCCGCATCGCCAAGTGGGGCTGGCACGTGGTCATCTACTTTGAGGCCGTGGACCTGCTCGAGCTGTGGGATTTCTTCACAGCGCTGCCCACCACCGTGGTGGTCGACCACATGGGCCGCCCCGATGTGTCCTTGCCGGTGGACGGCCCGCAATTTGCGCTGTTCCAGAAGTTCATGCGCGAGCACCAAAACGTGTGGAGCAAGGTGTCTTGCCCAGAGCGTCTGTCCGTCACCGGCCCTAAGGCCTTGAACGGTGAACAGAGCGCGTACCAAGATGTGATCCCGTTTGCCAAGCGCATTGTGGAAGAGTTCCCCGACCGCGTGCTGTGGGGTACCGACTGGCCGCACCCCAACTTGAAAGACCACATGCCCGACGACGGCCTGCTGGTGGACTTCATCCCGCACATCGCGCCCACCGCCGAGCTGCAAAAGAAACTGCTGGTGGATAACCCGATGCGCCTGTACTGGCCTGAAGAAGTGAAGTGATTTTTCTGTCATCCCTCGACTTGACCCGGGATTCATGGATTCCCGCGTTCGCGGGAATGACAACATCCGTGATTTTTCTGTCATCCCGGGCTTGACCCGGGATCCATGGATTCCCGCCTTCGTGGGAATGACAACATTTTGAAAGGTATCCGATGGCATTAGACAAACCCTACACCGACGTACCCGGCACCATCATTTTTGATGCCGAGCAATCGCGCAAAGGCTACTGGATCAACCAGTTTTGCATGTCGCTCATGAAGGCGGAAAACCGTGAGCGTTTCAAGGCCAACGAACGGGCTTACCTGGACGAGTGGCAGATGACCGAAGAGCAAAAGCAGGCCGTGCTGGCCCGCGACCTGAACTGGTGCATGCGCACCGGCGGCAACATTTACTTCCTCGCCAAGATCGGCGCGACCGACGGCAAGAGCTTCCAGCAAATGGCAGGCTCCATGACCGGCATGACCGAAGAGGAATACCGCAACATGATGATCAAGGGTGGCCGCAGCGTGGAAGGCAACCGTTACATCGGCGAAAACGGCGATGCCCAGGCGCAGAACCAACCCCAAGGCGCAGCCGGGCAACAGTCCAACGCAGCCGGAAAGAAAGCATAAACATGGCCAAAATCACCGCATCCGTCTACACCTCGCATGTGCCCGCCATCGGCGCGGCCATGGACCTGGGCAAAACGCAAGAAGACTACTGGAAGCCGCTGTTCGCAGGCTACGACTTCTCCAAGCAATGGATGAAGGACAACAAGCCCGACGTCATCTTCCTCGTCTACAACGACCACGCCACGGCCTTCAGCCTGGACATGATTCCGACATTTGCCATCGGCACCGCCGCTGAGTACAAGCCCGCCGACGAAGGCTGGGGTCCGCGCCCTGTGCCCTTGGTCAAAGGCCACCCCGAGCTGGCCAGTCACATCGCACAGTCGGTCATTCAGCAGGACTTTGACCTGACCATCGTCAACAAGATGGACGTGGACCACGGCCTGACGGTGCCCCTGTCGCTGATGTGCGGCGAAAAAGACCCCGTCAAAGATGCGTGGCCTTGCCCCGTCATCCCGTTCGCCGTGAATGTGGTGCAGTACCCCGTGCCCAGCGGTCAGCGCTGCTTCAACCTGGGGCAAGCCATCCGCAAGGCGGTCGAGAGTTTCGACGAAGACCTCAACGTGCACATCTGGGGCACAGGCGGCATGAGCCACCAGCTGCAGGGCGCGCGTGCGGGCCTGATCAACCGCGAGTGGGACAACCAATGGCTCGACAAGCTGATCAACGACCCGGTGGCGGCTGCCGCCACACCGCACATTGACTACGTGCGCGAAGCGGGCAGCGAAGGCATCGAGCTGGTCATGTGGCTGATCGCCCGTGGCGCCATGAGCGACATCAACGATGGCAAAGCCACAGGCCCTGCGCCCACACTGCGCCACCGCTTCTACCATGTGCCCGCATCCAACACCGCTGTGGGCCACGCCATCCTCGAGAACAACTGAATCCCTGGAGAAAAATCATGAGCAAAACCATCAAAGTTGCCCTGGCGGGCGCAGGTGCCTTCGGCATCAAACACCTGGACGGCATCAAGAACATCGACGGCGTGGAAGTCGTCTCGCTGATCAGCCGTGACATCGAAAAAACCAAAGAAGTCGCCGCCCAATACGGCATCGCCCACGCCACGACCGAGTTGGACGAAGCGCTGGCTTTGAAAGAAGTCGATGCCGTCATCCTGTGCACCCCCACGCAAATGCACGCCAGCCAGACCCTGGCTTGCCTGAAGGCGGGCAAGCATGTGCAGGTCGAGATCCCGCTGTGCGATGTGTACAAGGAAGGCCAGGAAGTTCTGCGCGTTCAAAAGGAAAGCGGCCTGGTGGCCATGGTGGGCCACACCCGCCGCTTCAACCCCAGCCACCAGTGGGTGAACAACAAGATCAAGGCCGGTGAATTCAACATCCAGCAGATGGATGTGCAGACCTACTTCTTCCGCCGCACCAACATGAACGCGCTGGGCCAGGCCCGCAGCTGGACCGACCACCTGCTGTGGCACCACGCTGCCCACACCGTGGACCTGTTCGCCTACCAGTGCGGCAGCCCCATCGTCAAAGCCAATGCGGTGCAAGGCCCGATCCACCCCACGCTGGGCATCGCCATGGACATGAGCATCCAGCTCAAGGCCGCCAACGGTGCGATCTGCACTTTGTCGCTCAGCTTCAACAACGATGGCCCTCTGGGGACCTACTTCCGCTACATCGGCGACACCGGCACTTATCTGGCCCGTTACGACGACCTGTACACCGGCAAGGAAGAAAAGATCGATGTGTCGCAAGTGGCGGTGTCGATGAACGGCATTGAGCTGCAAGACCGCGAGTTCTTCGCCGCGATCAGTGAGGGTCGCGAGCCCAACAGCTCGATTGCCCAAGTGCTGCCTTGCTACCAGGTCCTGCACGATCTGGAACAGCAGCTGAACGGCTGATCGATGACATCCACAGCGCAAGCTGAACGCAGCAGCTTGCGTGTAATGGGCTTGGCTGGCTTTGCCAGCATGGTGTCCATGCGCATGTGCGACCCGATGCTGGTGGTGCTGGGGCGGGAGTTTCAGGTCACCACCGGCGAGGCGTCAAGTGTGGTTTCAGCCTTTGCCGTGGCCTACGGCGTGATGCAGTTGTTTTACGGCCCATTGGGAGACCGGTTCGGCAAGCTGCGTGTCATTTCATTGGCGGCACTGGCGTGCGCCATCTTCAGCATTATCACCAGCATGGCGCCAAGTCTGACGTCCTTGGTGGTCATGCGTGCCTTCATGGGGGGCGCGGCTGCAGGCATCATTCCGCTCACCTTGGCCTGGATCGGTGACCAGGTGGCCTACGACCGCCGTCAGGAAACCTTGGCCAGGCTGATGGGGGCCACCGTCAGCGGCATGATGGTGGGCTTGTGGTTCGGTGGTTTTGCCGCCGAGAACCTGGGCTGGCGCACCGCTTTTGTGGTGGTGTCGGCGTGCTTTGCCACCGCGTCTGTTTTTTTGTTGCGCAAAGTTCGCAGCATGCCTGCCCCAGCGCCCTCCACAAAAGGCTTCATGGGGGCATTTGCCAACACGTTTGAGTTAGGCCGCAACCGCCGTGTGCAGCAAGTTCTGAGCGCCACCATTGTGGAAGGCGCTTTGATTTTTGGCGCGATGGCGTTCATCCCCACACATTTGCACCAACAGTTCGACATGAGCGTGGTGTTTGCCGGCACCGTGATGATGCTGTACGGTGTGGGCGGTTTGATCTACAGCCAACTGGCCCGCCGTTGGCTGGGTTGGCTGGGCGGTGAGCGCGGCTTGGTGCGCACGGGCGCCAGCCTGATCGTCTTGGGCCTGTCGACCCTGGCTTGGGCGCAGCAGCAGGTCCTGGGCATGCTGGGGTGCTTCTTCACAGGCTTCGGCTTTTACATGTTGCACAACACCTTGCAGACGCAAGCCACACAAATGGCGCCACATGCGCGCGGCACGGCGGTCACGCTGTTTGCTTGCGTGCTGTTTTTTGGCCAGTCTGCGGGCGTGCTGGCGATGTCTTTTGGTGTGGACAGAGGGTGGCTGCCTTATGCCTTTAGCCTGTGTGCCTTGGGCGTGGCGTTTTTGGGCGCCTTTGTGTACCGCTTGGTGGGCAAACACTGAGGTGCAGGCGGGGCTGGCTCGAATACCCCTATAACCCGAGCGATTTGATCGGGATTGCGGTATACTTGACTCGTTTAGTCGGGATCAGCGGTGACTGCTGCATTTTGACTGCCGTCCACACTCCAGGAGCCTGCCATGCGTTTGACCACCAAAGGCCGTTTTGCCGTGACCGCCATGATTGATCTGGCTTTGCGCCAGGATGCCGGCCCCGTGACTTTGGCCGCGATCAGCCAGCGCCAACAGATTTCTCTGTCTTATCTGGAGCAGTTGTTTGGCAAGCTGCGCCGTCACAACCTGGTCGAGTCCACCCGTGGCCCCGGCGGGGGCTACACGCTGGGCCGCAAATCGACCGACATTACAGTGGCCGATATCATTTTGTCGGTGGACGAGCCCATCGACGCCACGCATTGCGGTGGCAAGGAAAATTGCCACGGCGGCGATGCCCGTTGCATGACGCACGATCTGTGGGCTTCGCTCAATTCCAAGATGGTCGAGTTTCTCGATTCCGTTACGCTGCAAAAGCTGGTGGAAGACCAACTGGCCAAAGGCTTGGTGGTGGAGAGCAAGCCCAACATCAAGCGTGCCATTTCGCCCATGCCGGTGGTCAAACCCATCCGCGTGACGGGCCCCAATTCGGTTTTTGAATTGGGCACTGTGTTTGCAAAATCCTGATCATTCCAAAGAAGTCTTCACCATGACCACGCCACATTTCCCCATTTACCTCGACTACGGCGCGACCAACCCCTGCGACCCCCGGGTGGTGGACGCCATCATTCCCTGGTTGCGCGAGCACTTTGGCAACCCCGCTTCGCGCAGCCACGCCTGGGGCTGGGAAGCCGAAGCCGCGGTTGAAAAAGCCCGCGAGTACGTGGCCGAGTTGATCGGTGCCGACCCGCGCGAAATCGTCTGGACCAGCGGCGCCACCGAATCCAACAACTTGGCCATCAAGGGCGCAGCGCACTTTTACAAGTCACGCGGCAAGCACCTGATCACCGTCAAGACCGAACACAAGGCTGTGCTCGACACCATGCGTGAGCTCGAGCGTCAGGGTTTTGAAGTGACTTACCTCGATGTGCAGGCCGATGGTTTGCTGAGCATGGACGCGCTCAAAGCCGCGATTCGCCCCGACACCATCTTGATCAGCGTGATGTTCGTGAACAACGAAATCGGCGTGATCCAGGACGTGACCGCGATTGGCAACCTGTGCCGCGAAAAAGGCATCATCTTCCACGTCGATGCGGCCCAGGCCACCGGCAAGGTCGAGATCGACATGACCCAGCTGCCCATCGACCTGATGAGCCTGGCCTCACACAAGACCTACGGCCCCAAAGGCATTGGCGCTTTGTACGTGCGCCGCAAGCCCCGCATTCGCCTCGAAGCGCAAATGCACGGCGGTGGTCACGAGCGCGGCATGCGCTCGGGCACTTTGCCCACCCACCAGTGCGTGGGCATGGGCGAGGCGTTTCGCATTGCCAAGCTGGAGATGGCGCAGGACAACGCCAAGGCGCGTGCCTTGCACGACCGCCTGATTGCGGGCCTGAGCGATATGGAGCAGGTGTTTTTGAACGGTCACGCCACCCAGCGCGTGCCGCAAAACATCAACATCAGTTTCAATTATGTGGAGGGCGAGTCCCTGATCATGGGCATCAAGGGCCTGGCGGTGTCGTCGGGTTCTGCTTGCACCTCGGCCAGCCTGGAGCCCAGCTATGTCTTGCGCGCCTTGGGCCGCAGCGACGAGTTGGCCCACAGCAGCTTGCGCATGACGATTGGCCGCTGGACCACCGAAGAAGACATCGACTACGCGATCAACACCATCCGCGAGAACGTGGCCAAGCTGCGCGAACTCAGCCCCCTGTGGGAAATGCACAAAGACGGCATCGACCTGAGCACCATCCAGTGGGCTGCCCACTGATAAAGGAGAAACACCATGGCTTATTCTGAAAAAGTGGTTGACCACTACGAAAACCCCCGCAACGTCGGCTCGTTCGACAAGGGCGACGAAGACGTGGGTACCGGCATGGTCGGTGCACCGGCTTGCGGCGACGTGATGAAGCTGCAGATCAAGGTCAACCCGACAACCGGTGTGATCGAAGACGCACGCTTCAAAACCTATGGCTGCGGCTCGGCCATCGCCTCCAGCTCGCTGGTGACCGAATGGGTCAAGGGCAAGACGCTGGACGAGGCAGCGGCCCTGAAAAACAGCGAAATCGCCGAAGAGCTGGCGCTGCCGCCCGTGAAAATCCACTGCTCCATCCTGGCCGAAGACGCCATCAAGGCGGCTGTGGACGACTACAAAAAAAAACACCTGAACTGACATGGCCATCACACTGTCTGAAGCCGCTGCCCGGCATGTGACCCGCTACCTGGCCAAGCGTGGTTCGGGTGTGGGCGTGCGCCTGGGCGTCAAGACCACGGGCTGCTCGGGCCTGGCCTACAAGCTCGAATACGTGGACGAGATCGCCCCGGAAGACGTGGTCTTTGAAGGCCACGGCGTCAAGGTGCTGGTGGACCCGAAAAGCCTGGCCTACATCGACGGCACCGAGCTGGACTTTGTGCGCGAAGGCCTGAACGAAGGTTTCCGCTTCAACAACCCCAACGAACGCGACCGCTGCGGTTGCGGCGAGTCGTTCCGCGTGTGATTTCACTTCAGGCCAACGACTTCGAGCTGTTTGATGTGCCGGTGCAATACGCACAGGACCGCGCACAGCTCGATGCCCGCTGGAAGGCCCTGCAGCGCGAAGCCCACCCGGACCGCTTTGCGGCCGAAGGTGCGGCTGCCCAGCGCGTGGCCATGCAGTGGTCGGTGCGCATCAACGAGGCCTACCAGCGCCTGAAAGACCCGCTCAAGCGCGCCGCCTATTTGTGCGAGCTGCAAGGCGCGCCCGTGCAAGCCGAAAACAACACGGCCATGCCCGCCTCGTTCCTGATGCAGCAGATGGAATGGCGCGAAAGCCTGGATGAAACCGACACGTCTGAGGGCTTGGAAGCGCTGGCAGGTGTTGTGAGCGCCGAACAGCGCCGCGTGCAGCAAGAGCTGGCTCGTTTGCTCGACGAAGCCAAAGACCCCGCGCAGGCCGTGGGGCAGGTGAGGGCGCTGATGTTCATTGAACGCTTCACGCAAGAAGTGAACGCTAAACTCGACCGATTGATCTGATCCTTTTGGGTCGCAACGCCTCATGCAGGTGGGCGACTTGAACACCACCTTTGATTGAACATGGCCTTACTGCAGATTTCCGAACCGGGCCAGTCGCCCGACCCGCACCAGCGCCGCATCGCGGTGGGCATCGACCTGGGCACCACGCACTCGCTGGTGGCTTCGGTGCGCAACGGCGTGGCCGAGTGTCTGCCCGATGACGATGGCCGGGTGATCTTGCCCTCGGTCGTGCGTTTCATGCCGGGCCAGGGTCGCCAGATCGGCTTTGACGCGGTGCAGTCTGCGGCCACCGATCCGGTCAACACCATCTCCTCGGTCAAGCGTTTCATGGGGCGTGGCCTCAACGACATTGCGGACCGCAGCAAGCTGCCTTACGAATTCACAGCCAGTGACAAAGGCATGCTCAGCATTCAAACTGTGCAAGGCCCCAAGTCACCGGTTGAGGTGAGCGCCGAAATTTTGGCCACGCTGCGTTACCGCGCCGAAGACACCTTCAACGACGACCTGTACGGCGCGGTCATCACCGTGCCTGCCTACTTTGACGACGCCCAGCGCCAGGCCACCAAAGACGCTGCCCAGTTGGCCGGTCTGAATGTGTTGCGCTTGATCAACGAACCCACCGCAGCCGCCATTGCCTACGGTCTGGACAATGCCAGCGAAGGCGTTTACGCCGTGTTCGATCTGGGTGGCGGCACCTTCGACATTTCCATCCTGCGGCTGACGCAAGGCGTGTTTGAAGTGCTGTCTACCGGCGGCGACTCGGCTTTGGGTGGCGACGATTACGACCAGGCCCTGGCCGACTTCGCTATGGCCCGGCAGCCTGGCCTGCAAGCCGTCACGGCCGAAGACAAAACCCTGCTTAAGGCGGCAGCCCGTGCTGCCAAAGAGGCTTTGACGAATGCCGACATGGCCAGCCTGAATGTGGCCCTGTCCTCCGGCGCTTTGTCGGTGCAAATCAGCCGTGTCGATTTCGAGCAAGCCACCCAGGCCCTCACGGCCCGCTGCATCACCGCCGTGCGCAAAGCGCTGCGCGATGCCCAACTGGCCAAAGACGATGTGCAAGGCGTGGTCATGGTGGGCGGCTCCACCCGCATGCCGCAAATCCAGCAGGCCGTGGCCGACTTTTTTGGGCAGGCCCCACTCAACAACCTCAACCCCGACGAAGTCGTGGCTTTGGGCGCGGCCATTCAGGCCAACCAGCTGGCGGGCAACAACGCCGCAGGCGAATTGCTGCTGCTGGATGTGATCCCGCTGTCGCTGGGCATCGAGACCATGGGCGGCCTGGTGGAGCGCATCATCCCGCGCAACCAGACCATCCCCACCGCCATGGCGCAAGACTTCACCACCTACCAGGACGGACAAACCGCACTGGCGCTGCATGTGGTGCAGGGCGAGCGCGATCTGGTGCAAGACTGCCGCAGCCTGGCCCGTTTTGAGCTGCGCGGCATCCCGCCCATGGCCGCTGGCGCAGCCCGCATCCGCGTCACGTTCACGGTCGATGCCGATGGCTTGCTGAGCGTGGGTGCCAAAGAACTAATCAGTGGTGTGGAAGCGCGCATCGACGTCAAACCGTCTTACGGCCTGAGCGACGATCAGATCGCCACCATGCTGCAGGAAAGCTTCACCACCGCCCAGGCCGACATGCAAGCCCGTGCCTTGGTCGAGGCGCGGGTCGATGCCGACCGCATGCTGCTGGCCACGCGCAGTGCTTTGCAGGCCGATGGCGATTTGCTCAGCCCTGCAGAGCGTGCCGCCATTGATGCCCAGATGGCCACTTTGCAAGCGGCCATCCAGACCGAGCAAGATGCCAAAGCGCTGGAAGACTGCACCCAGGCGCTGGCCAAAGGCACCGAAGCCTTCGCCGCCGAGCGCATGAACCACAGCATCCAGAAAGCCCTGGCTGGCCAGAACATCCAGTCGATGTGAATCACAATACCGTCATGCCCGTCATCAAAATCCTGCCCCATCCCGAGTACTGCCCCAGCGGTGCGCAAATCACCGCGCCTGCGGGCACCAGCATCTGCGAAGCGCTGCTGGACAACAAAATCAACATCGAACACGCCTGCGACATGAGCGCCGCCTGCACCACATGCCATGTGGTGGTGCGTGAGGGCTTCAACACCCTCAACGAGATGGAAGAAACCGAGGAAGACCTGCTCGACCGCGCCTGGGGCCTGGAGCCCAATTCGCGCCTGAGCTGTCAGGCCTTTGTGGCCAAAAGCGACTTGGTGATCGAGATCCCGCGCTACACCGTCAACCACGCCAAAGAAAACCACTGAACAGACGGAGCGGGAAGACATGCGCCAAATCGTTCTGGACACTGAAACCACCGGTCTTTCAGCCGAAGGCGGCGACCGCATCATCGAGCTGGGCTGTGTGGAGCTTTACGCCCGCAAGCTCACCGGCAACAACCTGCATTTCTATTTCAACCCCGAGCGCGACAGCCACGAAGACGCGCTCAAGGTGCACGGCATCAGCAACGAGTTCTTGCGCGACAAGCCCAAGTTCGCCCAGCTGGCCGATGACATCCTCGACTACCTGAGTGATGCGGAACTGATCATCCACAACGCCGCGTTCGACATCGGCTTTTTGAACAAAGAGCTCGAGCGCGTGGGCAAGAAACCGCTCAAGGCTTATGTCAGCGGCGTCATCGACACCCTGGCCATGGCCAAGGAAATGTTCCCTGGCAAACGCAACAGCCTGGACGCCTTGTGCGACCGCCTGGAAGTGGACAACTCCGGTCGCACCTTGCACGGCGCTTTGCTCGATGCCGAATTGCTGGCTGATGTGTACATCAACATGACGCGTGGCCAAGAGGCCTTGCTGATTGATGCGGGCCAGGATTCAAGCACCGATGCATCCGGGGTTTCAGTACAAGTGGACTTGACCGGTTTTGTTTTGCCAGTGTTGAGCGCCAATGATCAAGAGCTGGCGGCACATGAAGACGTACTGGCTCAAATGGACAAGTCCAGTGGAGGTAAAACCATCTGGCGTCTTGTGGCAAATGCCCATTGAGTTCAAAAATTGTTCTGGCCGACTCAAAGAGGCTGATTTTTTATGCCATAATTTAGCTCTGCGCTGCAAAGCGATAGGGCGATTAGCTCAGCGGTAGAGCACTGCATTCACACTGCAGGGGTCACATGTTCGATCCATGTATCGCCCACCAGATTCAAGCCCCGTAAATCATAGATTTGCGGGGCTTTTTCTTTGGCCAAATGGTTTAAACACCTCTGATGTATTCATAAGTTGTGATGGCAATTTTCCAATTTTGAGAAATTGTGCTCCGCATGATTTATGATTCGGTTTCCCCTCTCACCCTTTAAGGAGATAACTCGTGAACAAAGCAGAACTGATCGAAGCCCTGGCTAAAGAAACCGAATTGTCCAAAGCTGCTGCTGGCCGTGCTGTGTCGGCATTGGTTGAAATCATCACCAAGACCGTTGCCAAGAAGCAAGATGTGCAATTGATCGGTTTTGGCACTTTCAAAGCCGCCAAGCGCGCTGCTCGTGCCGGTAAGAACCCCCGCACCGGCGAGAAGCTGAAAATTGCAGCTGCAACCGTTCCTAAATTCACTGCCGGCGCCGCCTTCAAGGCAGCCGTGAACAAGAAGAAGTAATCACTTTTTTCCTTGAGTAAGAAAGCGGTGCGAGTCCAAGACTCGGACCGCTTTTTTTTGCCTAAAGCGCTCAGTGCTGGCGGCAGCATTCGAGCGATTGGACATGCCAACCGTCATCCGCATGTGGCTGATCTCTGGCCAGACGTACAAGACAACTTTATTTTCGTCCAGACGTCGTGCATGCTTTAACCAACCATGGACGACTTGGGTTGCTTTGTCGCCCGCGAGTTCATATCGCTGCGCTGGCTTCTTGTGAGTGAGAGGAGCGTTACCTGATGGTTTGGAGTGCCAGCTTGCGTGCATGTCTGCATCTGCTGGTGCCGATCTTTTTGCGCTCCA
Organism: Limnohabitans sp.; assembly: GCF_030158565.1. Lineage (GTDB taxonomy): Bacteria > Pseudomonadota > Gammaproteobacteria > Burkholderiales > Burkholderiaceae_C > Limnohabitans_A. Next base: position 58,587 of record NZ_JAOASQ010000002.1, read on the forward strand.
CATGGGAACTTCGCAGCATTGACCTGGCAAAAAACACACACTCGTCCGTTTTAGAAAATGCCTTGTCTGTTCGTTTACTGTTCTGTAGCACGGTCGTAAAAGACGAATTGCACTCGGATTGAAACTGTTTTGAAGCATCTATGAGCACTTTTCTGCTTGCTACCGCCATCGAGTCACAAGTGGTCAAGCTGAACGCCTGCAAGACGGGCTGGACTTGAGTCCATAAGTTGCAGTAAGCTACAAGGTTTTCCACGTAACTTGTTGTCGTTCATGGACAGTCCGCTTCCCTCTATCCCTGCCAAACGCTATTTCACCATTGGTGAAGTGGGAGAGTTGTGTGGCGTTAAGCCCCATGTGCTGCGCTATTGGGAGCAGGAATTTACCCAGTTGCGCCCGGTCAAGCGTCGAGGCAATCGGCGCTACTACCAGCACCATGAAGTGCTGATGATCCGACGTATTCGGGATCTGTTGTACGACCAAGGGTTCACCATCAGTGGGGCGCGTAACAAGTTGCAAGAGCTGGTGCAGGCGGATCGCTTGGGACGACGTGCTTTGCCTGCAGATCCAGATGCTGAGTTCAGTACAGATGTGGTGGACGAAGAGGCTTCAGACCTGTCTGCATACAGGCCTTCGTTTGACCTGGATGTCCCTGCGGCAGATTACGCTTCCCTTCAACGAGAGCTTTTGGATATTCGCGCTTTGCTGAGTGTGTGAGGGCTATTTCTCAGGGTATAATTCATTTCTAGTCGGCGTGTAGCGCAGCCTGGTAGCGCACTTGCATGGGGTGCAAGGGGTCGCGAGTTCGAATCCCGCCACGCCGACCATATGAATCAAGGACTTGGCTTCGCAAGGGGCTAAGTCCTTTCTTCTTTGTGGCTCAGGAATCATCCGTTGTCCCAACCGTTGTCCCAACTGAGTGCAAAGCTGGGATGGCGCAGTCGCCTCAACGCTCACCGTACCACTTGATACTGTGTAGAGAGCTTACTGAGCAATGAGCATGAGGGCACAGGCTGATGGTTGATAGTGACTGTGTTGCGCAAGGGCTTGATCACTTGCCGCTAAGGCGTTGGGTAGCGACGAACCGTCAGCGCTCGATGCGCATCTGTGACCTTCTCCAGCGCGGTCATGTCGGGGGAGCTGTCTGCTGGGCGCTTTGGCCGCAGACCCAATATCTCCGCTTTTTCAGGTCGTACTGCTTCTGCCGGAATGTCCGACCGGCATCAATTTACGCGAGGCAATAGGTCAGCTCGGGTAGCTATCAAGCTGAATCAATGCGGCACTCAGGATAGTTCACTTCAAGCACTTTCAGATCTCATTTGGACGCAGCCTCGGCGGCTATAAAAAAGGTTTTTTTTGGTAGCCAGTGTTGGTAACTATAACTACGGCCCATCAATGGCTGCAGTGTTTCCTTGAAGCATCAACATAAATGGGCTGCTCAACGTTTTGTGTGCACAAAAGTTCAGGCTGCACGTACCAGCTGTTGGTAACCAAAGTTACCTGCAAGGTTGCTCGATTTTTCTCAAAAAGTTACACGTCGGGAGTTGATTCGAGACTGCGTACTTGATCTGCGTACTTCTCGCACGGTCTTAAATTTCTGATGCTGACAAGGCGCCCTCCGTGCAAAAGGCTAGGTGGCTTTCGTCGGACTTGCCGACCTTACTATCGTCGAACCGGCTAAGAAGGAGGTGCCCCATGGTAAATCTGACTTGGGCCGACGACGCGTCGACCATTTTTTTTCGCAGCAGAACCATTCCTGCGTATCAGCAGACAACAATTATTCACTGTCGGTGAACGTCATTGCGTTCGATCAGGGGAGCTGCCTCCGACAGCTAAACATTTAGTTGCTGGTCGAACAGATCTATCAGGTGACCAGCAATCAGGCTCCAGCCCTTATCCTTGCGGCGAATTCTTTGACCCACCAATGTTCCGAGTTCCTTGCCACGAGCCGAGCGACACTGGCCCAACAGCTGCAGTATCGATACAGGGGCAGGTCATGAGCCAATCGGTCGTGCAAATCAAGCTGGTGACCTTGGCTGTCATCCCCGGCGGCACCATCATCCATCGCCGGCCCTCAGAGCTCTTGCTTGAAGGCTGGCAACAGGGAAACTGTCTTTAGAACCTGCGCATTGAATCTGAGGCACTCAGGCCCAGCCGGTTTTTCAGCATCAGGCAGGTAAGGTGAAGGATGGCGGCGCTGGAGTTGGCATGGCGCTCAACGTGCCCATCAAGCCCGATCAGAACCACGTTGGCAACTTCGAATTTCCCCGCCTGTGGCTACCCCATTCCTCCCATGCGAATCGGCCTTACTATGCTGTTTCAGGCCGATGGCGATGCAGGCGACAGCTTCCTTGAGCCGGGAGCTCTTGCCCTTAAAGCCAGCACCGCACAGCGGTCATGAGCTGGTCCAGGATGTTGCTGTCCATGGTGTCCTTGAACATTGCCTTGCGCACACATCCAGTCATCAAGTCGATTTTGAAGAATGTTTCGGTGAAATTGTCGGCGCTGAATCTTTCCTGTGATCTGATTTTTCCTTTCCCTCATTCAACTCGAGGATTCATTTTTTGAATGACCGGGTTGCATTTGGGAGATCGATTGCGCAAGGTTGAGTGTTTTCAAGAAAGTCAAAGCAAAACATGCTAAAGTAATTCATTAATTACTTATGTTTTATGACTTCCAGTTCTCACCCTAAACAGCGAACCCACGAACGCCAAGCCGGCTTGGTCCAGGCTGCGTTGCAACTGGCCGCAGAAAAAAGCCCTGCTGAAATCACTACGGGTGATCTGGCTCAAGTGGTGGGCATCACCCAGGGTGCAGTATTCAAGCACTTTGAGAGCAAAGAAGCGATTTGGCTTGCGGTGCTCGATTGGGCGCATCAGGCCTTGATGGCGCGTTTGCAAGCCGTGGTCAGTGAATCGGGTGCGCAAGCTGTGCCGCTGGCAGTTTTGCGCGCCGTGTTCATGGCGCACATTCAATTTGTGCAGGCCTACCCGGGGGTGCCGCGCTTGGTGTTTCAGGAGTTGCAGCATGCCAAGGCCACGCCGCTCAAAGAGCGGGCGCAATCGTTGATGCGTGACTATCGCCAGTTGGTCAAGGGCCTGCTGGATGGCGCCGTGCAAGCCCAAACCATTTCAGCGCAGCTCGATACCCAGGCGGCCACGGTGCTGTTCATGGGCGCCGTTCAGGGCTTGGTCATGCAGTCGTTGATGGCCGGTTCACTGCAGGGCATGCACTTGCAAGCCGCCGCTGTTTTTAATATTTACGCCAACGGGCTAAGCCATGTTCCGGCGCGCACCACCAGGGAAAAATCATGAAGTTGTCCAGTTTGAACCAACGCCGAGGGCTGATGGTGGTCGGGGCCGTCGCCTTGATCGCCGCGATCGGTTTCGTCGCCTTTCGCCTCGGCCCATTGGCACCGACGCGACTCACCGTGGTGCGCGTTAGCCACGACAGCCTCACGCCCTCGGTGTTTGGTGTGGGCAGTGTGGAGGCCAAGCAAAGCTGGCTCATGGGGCCCACAGTGGCGGGGCGTGTGCTGCGCGTGCATGTGGATGTGGGTGACAAGGTCAAGGCCGGCCAATTGCTGGCCGAGATGGATCCCGTCGACTTGGAGCAACGTCTGTTGGCGCAAGAGGCGGCATGGGCCAAGGCGCGAAGCGTTCAGGTGGCGGCTCAAGCGCAGGTGTTGGATGCCAAAGCGAGACAGGCGTTGGCCAGCACCAATTTGCTGCGCCAAAAGGACTTGGCGCGGCAAAACTTCATCAGCCAGGGCGCGCTGGAAGTGCGCGAGCAAGAATTGATTTCAGCCGACGCCGCTTTTCAAACGTCTCAGGCGAACCTTCAGGCGGCTGGACAAGACCTGCAGCGTTTGCAGGCGGAGCGCGCTGCGGTCTTGCTGCAACGCCAAAACACACGTCTGTTGGCCCCCGCCGATGCGGTGGTGATCAGCCGCGATGCCGAAGCCGGCAGCACCGTGGTGGCCGGGCAACCGGTGTTGCGCCTGGCCAATCCCGCCAGCCTGTGGGTCAAGATGCGCGTAGACCAAAGCCGCTCCGCTGGATTGGCCGTGGGCTTGGGGGCCAAGATCGTGCTGCGCTCGCAGCCGCAGCAGATCTGGACGGGTCAAGTCGAACGCTTGGAGTGGCTTGCCGATGCGGTGACCGAGGAGCGGATCGCCCAGGTGGGCTTCAGCGAGATTCCGCCTGCGGCGTCGATTGGCGAAATGGTCGAGGTGACGCTGGACTTGAAGGCCACGGCCGATAGCCCGGTGGTGCCGCAAGCCAGCGTGCAACAGCACCAGGGGCGCAGCGGCGTGTGGCGTGTGGCCGCAGGCCAGATCGAGTTTTCGCCGGTGCAATGGGGCGCCTCCAGCTTGGACGGCCGCATCCAGGCCTTGAGCGGTCTGCAGGCCGGCGACAGCGTCGTGGTTTACAGCGAAAAAGCGCTCAAGCCCGGGGCTGGCTTTCGGGTGGTGGATGCCTTGGTTAAACAGGCCAAGCCATGATCAATTTGGCGCTGCGCGACATTCAGCACAGTTGGGCCAAGTTCATCCTGACGGGGTTTGGTTTGGGCTTGCTGATTGGTGTGACGCTGACCATGGCCGGCGTGTTTCGCGGCATGGTGGACGATGCACAGGCGCTGCTGAGCAACAGTGGCGCCGATCTGTGGGTGGTTCAAAAAGGCACCCAAGGCCCTTACGCGGAAGCGTCCAATTTGAAGGACGACCTGGTGCGCAGCATTCAAGGCATGCCCGGCGTTGCCAAGGCGGCCAACATCACTTACTTCACGATGCAGATCCAGGCGCGCGGTGGTCGTGAGGCCCGCGCCATGGTGGTGGGGATTGAACCTGGCACGGCCGGCTTGCCCGGTCAGCCGGGCCATCTGGTGGCGGGCCGTCATCTGACGCGCAGCCATTACGAAGCCGTGGCCGATATCAAAACCGGTTTGGCCCTGGGCGACACCGTGCAGATTCGCCGCCATGCTTACGCGGTGGTGGGCTTGACCCAAAGAATGGTGTCTTCGGGTGGTGACCCGATGGTGTTCATTGCTTTGAAGGACGCACAGGAAGCGCAATTCCTGAAAGACAACGATGCCCTGGTGAACGACCGCGTGCGCACCAGCGCGAACCCGGCGTTCAACCGGCCGGCCGTGCCGGGTTTGCTGGACGCGGTGCAGAACTTGCAAATCAGCAGCCGCAACGTGAATGCGGTGTTGGTGCAGGTCGCAGAGGGCCATCAGGCCGCGCAAGTGGCTGAGCCGATTCGCCGCTGGAAGCATTTGACGGTCTATACCCGCAGCGACATGGAAGAGATTTTGGTGGACAAATTGATTGCCACCTCGGCCAAACAGATCGGCATGTTCCTGGTCATTTTGGCGGTCGTCAGTGCCGCGATTGTGGCGTTCATCATCTACACCATGACGCTGGGGAAAATCCGCGAGATTGCGGTGCTGAAACTGATCGGCACGCGCAACCTCACCATTGCCAGCATGATCTTGCAGCAAGCCTTGGGCTTGGGAGTGATTGGTTTTGTGGTGGGCAAAGTGGCCGCCACTTTATGGGCGCCTGTGTTTCCCAAGTTCGTGTTGCTGCTGACGCAAGATGCGGTGCTGGGATTTGCTGCCACCTTGCTCATTTGCGCATTGGCCAGTACCTTGGCCATCCGCGTCGCTTTGCGTGTAGACCCGGCGCAGGCCATCAGTTGAAAGAGACCATGACCACAAGCACGGGCGGCATCCTCATTGAAAATTTGCGCAAAGTCTACGGCCACGGCGACACGGCCGTGGAGGCCTTGAAAAACGTCAACATGCAAGTGGCACCGGGCGAGGTGGTGGGCTTGGTGGGGCCTTCGGGTTCAGGCAAAAGCACCTTGCTCAAATGTTTGGGCGCGATCATTGAGCCCACCTCGGGGCGCATGACTTTGGGCAATGAAGTGATCTACGACAACGGCTGGAAGACCTCGAACCTTCGCGCATTGCGGCGTGACCGCATTGGTTTTGTGTTTCAAGCGCCGTATCTGATTCCGTTTTTGGATGTGATCGACAACGTCGCCTTGCTGCCCATGCTGGCCGGTGTGCCCAATGTGCAAGCCCGCCAGCGCGCTTTGGAGTTGCTGACCGCGTTGGATGTGGCGCACCGTGCCAAAGCCGAACCCGGGCAACTGTCCGGCGGTGAGCAGCAGCGGGTTTCTATTGCGCGGGCGCTGGCCAACAAGCCGCCTGTGATTTTGGCGGACGAGCCCACGGCGCCGCTGGACAGCGAGCGGGCGCTCTCAGTCATGCGCATCCTCAATGCCATGGCGCAACAAGCGCAGACGGCCATCATTGTGGTCACGCACGATGAAAAAATCATCCCCAGCTTCAAGCGGATTTACCACATTCGGGATGGCCAAACGATTGAAGAAAAGGGCGAGGGACGGTTGCTGTCTTGAAAGGGGTGGCACACATTTTTTAAGCTGCCAGCAACAGTCTCAAGGTGTGTGGAGATTTGTCGCCTCTTTCGCAGGTGTCAACAAGTGTTCAATCAAATCTTGGACAGTTTTGATTTGTGAGCCAAACGGCAATGTGCCTGCGCCCCTGAAATACAAGCCACGTTGCAAGTCACCTGTTAATGCATGGCCCAGTTGTTGATCAATGCAGAACTGGCCAATTCCCGCATTGCCATCTCGCAAGCCGCAATGCTGCAGGCAATCAAATGACATATTGCACTTGGCCTTGGGGTGGGCCCTTTCTTGCAGTACAGGCAAGATCCGCAGGTATTTGTCCAACCAAGGCGTGCGCACTGCACGCGCTGGTAATCCGGCCACGCTCAAGAACTCCACCATGTCTTGTGGTCGCGCTTGCGCCAGAATATTTTTGAACGCCAGGGATGCATCGCACTCTTGGGTCACGGCAAACGCAGTGCCCAGTTGCACGCCACTGGCGCCCATGCTTTGTAAACGGGCAATGTCGGCATGACTGCTGATGCCGCCTGCGGCAATCAGGGGGATCAGGTTTTCTATGCCCGATGCTTTGAAAAATTCAAGCACCTGTGGCAGCACGACTTCAAAGTCAAAGCGCGCATCGTTCAGGTCCGCGATTTTGGCTGCACCCAGATGGCCACCGGCCAAGCGGGGGTTTTCAATGACAATGGCGTCCGGTAGCCGGCCTTTCTTTTCCCATTTGCGCACCAGCAGTTGCACGCCTCGGGCGTCTGACAAGATAGGAATCAGTGCGACTTGGGGATGGTTGCGCGTCAGATCGGGCAGGTCCAGCGGCAGACCGGCCCCCACGACCAATGCATCAGCACCACTTTCGATGGCTTGATGGACACAGGCTTCATAGGCGCTGAGGGCTTTCATGATGTTGACCGCCAGCCAGCCCTGTCCTTGGCTCATTTGACGGGCCTGCTTGATTTCGCGGTCCAAGGCGGTCAGGTTGGCTGCGTCAATGCGCTGTCTGGCATCGAGCTCTTTGTCTAGGTGCTTTGTCTCTTGCATCAAGTCAGGATGCAGTCGGCGCAGATCCACCGACGAAATAGTGCCCATGCCCCCACACCGTGCGACTGCAGATGCAAGTTTGGAGGCCGAAACGCCAACGCCCATACCCCCTTGCACAATCGGCAGCAGCACTTTGCCTTTAATTTGCAGTGGTCGCAGGCCTGCGCGCTGTGTTCGATTCAACCCGTCGCTGACCTCGGTTTTCATATGGTTACTTTTGGGTTGGCTGCGATGGGGCTAGGCGAAGCATTGCTGCTTTCAAAGCCTGAAAACAAGCAGTTATTTTCCAAGTGGATATGCTCGATCAGGTCTTCGCTCAGGCTTTGCGTTCCCGCATACAGGGCTTGCCACGTGTTGCATGCCCCATCGGGAGCTTGATGCTGGCAGGTCAACTCCGCTAGCCTCTCCAACTGAGCGCCATGGCTGATGTGTTCATGCCGCATCATGTCGATCGGGTGTCCAGCCATGGGGTGTCCACCCGAGTGCAGCAGGGGAAAAAGAATGGCTTCTTCTTTTGCCATGTGCACCAGCAGTTCTACTTGCATGCTCTCCAAGTGGGTTGCCAAACCTTGCGGAACCTGAGGGTGCTCCCGATGAACGGCCTCCACTCGGCGCGCCATGCGGATCAGTTCAGGCAGTTGTTGTCGGTGTACCGCGTGGTAGCGCGCCAGAATGTGCTCGATCAGTTCTGATGCGGTGGGTTCGGCAGGCAGTTGCTGGGTTCGATCCAGTGCATGCAGGGCTTCCAAAATTGTCGCTGGATTGAGTCCTTTTTCGGCGCAAGCCATTTCTAAGCTTTGTTTGCCGCCACAACAAAAGTCCAATTTGAAGTAACGAAAGACAGCAGTAGCCCCTGGCACTTTGACGGCCATGGCGCCGAGACTGTTTTGTGCATAAATTTGTGTGCTGTTCTGGTCGTTGGTTGTAAGAGTAAGCATGTGCGTCCTTTAAACATTCATTGAAAATGAACCTATTATGAGATAAGATTCATTTCTTGTGAATATTTACCGCAATGTTTATGGGTCTTTGTCGCAGTTGCCGCTCAGCGCGCAACTGGAGGCGGCCTTAAAGCACGCTGTGTTGGGTTTTGTTTGGAGTTGTGACATGGATTTTTCGCCATCCCTGCGTGCGCGCCAGTGGCATGAGCGCTTGCAGGCGTTCATGCAAAGGTACCTGTTGCCTTACAACGCAGCGTGGCATCAAGCGGTCAAGACGGGGGATTACCCACCGCCTTTCATGCAAGACTTGAAGTCGCTGGCCCAGGAAGAGGGTTTGTGGAATCTTTTTTTGCCTGACTTGCGGCCAGATGAACCGGGCACAGCGCTGAGCCACCTGGACTATGCCCCGCTGGCCGAAACCATGGGCCGCCTGCCCTGGGCGGCCGAGGTCTTCAACTGCAACGCCCCCGACAGCGGCAACATGGAATTGCTGCACCGATTTGCCAATGCAGCGCAGCGTGCGCAATGGCTGACCCCTTTGCTACGTGGAGAAATCCGATCGGCCTTTGCCATGTCCGAGCCCGATGTGGCATCCTCCGACCCGACCAATTTGCAAACCACCTTGCGCGCTGAGGGCGATGCCTGGGTGTTGAACGGGCGCAAGTGGTTCATCACGGGCGCTGCGCACCCGCAATGCAAACTGTTGATCGTCATGTGCCGAAATGCCAGTGTGTCGCTAATGGACGACACGGCCAGCCAGGGGCCGGCGGTGCATCAGCAGCACAGCTTGGTGCTGCTGCCCCTGGACACGCCAGGGGTCGAGGTGGTGCGCAATATTTCAGTGGTGCATCACCTGGCGCCTGAGGGGCATTGTGAAATCTTATTTCGTCAAGTGCGCATCCCCAAAGACCATTTGCTGGGAACCTGGGGGCAGGGGTTTGCCATGGCGCAGGCGCGTTTGGGTCCTGGGCGGGTTCATCACTGCATGCGCACCATAGGCCAGTGTGAGTTGGCACTCGAAATGGCCACCGAGCGCGCCCTTGAACGCACCGCATTTGGCAAACACTTATCGGATCAGTCGAATGTGCAGGACTGGCTGGCCGAGTCTCGGTTGGAGATCGATCAAGCCAGGCTTTTGGTGCTTAAAACCGCATGGATGCTGGATGTGGGTGAAGCCCCCACAGCAGAAATTCGGGCCCAAGTGTCGGCGATCAAGGTGGTTGCCGCTCGCTTGCAAACCCGGGTGGTCGAACGTGCCATGCAGGTGTTCGGTGCCATGGGTTTGTCACCCGATACGCCTTTGGCCTATTTTTGGACTTGGGGTCGTGCGATGCATTTGATGGATGGTCCGGATGAAGTTCATCTGCGTATCCTAGCTCGGCACGAGTTGCACAAAGCACAGGCCCGCATGGGCGAAACCGCTGCTTACTTTACGACGCCCGAACAAATGCGCGCACCGCCGCATTTGTCGGCTTGATGGTTGTCAATAGCCTCAAAGCCCTGCGGCCCTGCAAGGGCTGCTGTGCGAAAAATTGGAAACAACGAAGCGCTGATGGCGTTTTTGAAAGGAATGCTAAATGAACCGTATCGCTCGAGGCCCTGTGCGGGCCGCTGACTTGCCGACTCTGCCGCCGCAGCCGATCAGCACCGATGTACTCAAAGAAAAATACCTCAAGGACAAAGAGACCAGCGCCAGTGAATTGTTTGACCGTGTGGCCCGCGCCCTGGCCAGCGTTGAAAAGCCCGAGCTGCGCGCTGAATACGAGGCAAAGTTCCTCCGCAATCTGGAGGCCGGTGCCATTGGCGCTGGCCGCATCATGAGCGCTGCGGGCACCGGCATCCAGGCAACCCTGATCAATTGTTTTGTGCAGCCCGTCGGAGACTGCATTCAGGGGCGCGACGATGGCGGGTTTGCGGGCATTTACGAGGCGCTGCGCGAGGCCGCTGAAACCATGCGCCGCGGCGGTGGTGTGGGCTATGATTTTTCCCGCATTCGGCCCAAAGGCGCTCGCGTCAAGGCAACCGCATCCATCGCGTCGGGCCCTTGCAGCTACATCAATGTGTTTGATCAGTCCTGTGCCACGGTAGAAAGCGCAGGCGCCCGGCGCGGTGCACAGATGGGCGTACTGCGCATCGACCATCCGGACGTGATGGAATTTATAACCGCCAAGCGCACCCCGGGTCGGTGGAACAACTTCAACGTGTCGGTGGGGGTCAGTGACGCTTTTATTGTGGCGGTGCAAAACGACTCCAACTGGGACCTTGTGCATGTCGCCCACCCTGGCCAAGAACAGATCCAGCAAGGCGCCTGGCAACGTGATGATGGTCAATGGGTTTACCAAAGCTTGCGGGCGCAGGACCTATGGGAAACCATCATGCGATCTGCCTACGACTTTGCCGAACCCGGTATTTTGTTCCTTGATCAGATCAATCGCGACAATAACCTGCGGGCGATCGAGTCGATCAGCGCGACCAATCCCTGCGGCGAGCAACCCCTTCCGCCCTATGGTTGCTGCGATCTGGGGCCGATCATCTTGCCGCGCTTTGTCCGATACCCTTTCGGCCATGGCGGTGATGCCCGGTTTGACTTTGAGGCCTTTGTTCACAGCGTGTCCTTGCAGGTGCGAGCCCTGGACAATCTTCTTGACCTGACCCACTGGCCATTGCCCCAGCAGCAGTTGGAGGCTCAGGCCAAGCGCCGCATTGGCGTGGGTTTTACCGGTTTGGGTGACGCGCTGGTGATGCTGGGCCTTCGCTACAACGCAGCAGAAGGGCGCGACATGGCACAAAAAATAGCCTGCGTCATGCGTGATGCGGCGTATACCGCATCGGTCGCGTTGGCATGCGAGAAAGGCGCTTTTGCTCTATTCGATGCCCAGACCTACTTGGCCGAGGGCACCTTTGCCAGTCGCTTGCCCGAGGAGATCCAGGCCGATATTTGCGCACATGGCATTCGCAACAGCCATCTGTTGTCCATCGCGCCCACGGGCACGGTGAGCTTGGCCTTTGCGGACAACGCCTCCAACGGCATTGAACCCGCTTTTTCGTGGACCTACATCCGAAAAAAACGAGAGGCCGATGGCACGCGCACCGAGTACGAGGTACAAGATCACGCATGGCGTCTTTACCGTGAGCTGGGCGGCGACACAGCCCACTTACCCGACTTCTTTGTGGGAGCCCTGGAGATGAGCGCCAACGCGCACATCGCGATGATGGCTGCTGTGCAGCCCTTTGTGGACACGGCCATTTCCAAAACCGTCAACGTCGCGGCCGACTGCCCGTATGACGATTTCAAAGGCCTTTACCTGCAGGCCTGGCGCGAGGGCCTCAAAGGTTTGGCCACTTACCGGCCTAATGCTATTTTGGGCTCCGTACTGACTCTGACGTCCGAGTCCAGTCCGGTCGATAACGTCAGTGCTGCGCAGGGCAAGGTCATGGCCGTAACAGCGGATCCTATGCGCACCGTGATTGAAAGCCGACCCCAGGGGGCACTTGATGCGGTAGCCGAAAAAATTGAATACTGGACCAGCGAAGGTGCCAAGTCCTTGTACTTGATCGTGTCCTTTTTGCCCGTCTCCCTTGGCGCGGGCCAGGGCACGGTGGAGCGGGCCATCGAATTCTTTATGCCCGTGGGCCAAAGTGGAGAATCGCAGCAGTGGATCACCGCCAGCATGCGATTGCTGTCGCTGGCCGCACGTGGGGGCTTTCTAGAGAGGGCGTTGTCGGACATGCGCAAGGTCGCCTGGGACCGTGGCCCAGTGCGTTGCGGTCACAAGGTGCGTGACGACGGCGCGCGCATACCGCTTTGGCATGACTCTGAAGTGGCGGCCATGGCATGGGCGATTCAGAACATCTTGGCGCTGCGTATCCAGCGCGAGCAAGCGGTCAACCCGCTGTTGCCGTCCGAAGTTCCAACGCCTGCTCTCTCAACGCCCGCGCCCATCACTGCCGTGATGGCCGGCAAGAAATGCACTGAATGTGGTGCCCATGCCGTGATCAAAAAGGATGGCTGCGACTATTGCACGCAGTGCGGATTCATTGGTGCTTGCGGCTAAAAGCACAGACTGCGGAGAGCGGCAACCCAGTTCAGGCGTTCATGTTTTTCAACGGCTTGACCATAAAATGCACTCGTAATGAATATTTGAGGCATCCCCCTCAGGAACTAGGACTTCAGAACGATGCGATTGACCTATTGGACCGATTACAGTTTGCGTGTACTGATGTATTGCGCGCAATGCGAGTCACAAGAAAGCGTGGCGACCATTCAGGCGATCGCAGACCAGCACGACATTTCCAAAAGCCACCTGACCAAAATTGTCATGACACTGGCCGCCGATGGCTATTTGCTAACCAGCCGTGGGCGCGGAGGCGGCCTTCGCCTGGGGCGGCCTGCAGCGCAGATTGTTTTGGGTGAAGTGGTGCGCAAAACCGAAACCGATTTTCAAATGGTCGAGTGCTTCGGCGAAGGGCCAAGCCACTGCGCCTTGTTGCCTTCATGCCATTTGAAGCAGGTTTTGGCCGAGGCGCTGGAAGCTTTTTTTGCCAAACTTGATGGGATTACCTTGGCCGATTTGATGGACGCGACACCCGCCCCACTGGGCCAGTTGCAAGCCCTGACGTTCAAGCCCAAGGCGGCAAAGCCAAGTCCCCGTTCATGAGAACTACAGCCTCGCTGTCAGCCAAACTGGTGCGCATTGGCGTTGGCTTGCTGGTGATCGCGCTCGTTTCGATTGGCCTGACTTTGTGGGTTACCTGGAAACTCAGTGGCGGGGCGGCAGCTCTGAATGAGGCCGGGCGCATGCGCATGCAGACTTGGCGCCTGACCAGTGAGGTGCAAGCGCAACTGCCGCAGGCACAAATACAAGCCTTGACCCGTGAGTTTGACCGCAGCATGGACGTGCTCAAAAACGGCGACGCCTCTCGCCCCCTGTTTGTGCCCTGGGACCCTGCAGTCAGGCAGCGCTACATCGAAGTGGAGCGCTTGTGGCACAACCAAAAAAAGCGATTTCTCGCCAGTCCGGCGCTGGACCATGTCAGCTTGGTTCAGCATGCCAACACCTTCTTGGTGGCAATTGACCGTTTTGTCTTGTCGATTGAAGCCCAAATGGCCGACTTGACGGCGATCCTCAACCTGTTTCAGTTTGTCATGATGGCCTTGGCCATTGGTGGCGCGGTGGTCATGTTGTACACGGGTTACATGTATGTGATTAATCCGCTGGGCAATTTGCGCGATGGGTTGCAAAAAATCGAATCCGCTCAATTTTCCACGCGGGTTGATGTGGCGTCCAATGACGAGTTCGGTCAGGTCGCCTCGGGCTTTAACCGCATGGCCGCCACATTGCAATCCCTGTACGGCAACCTGGAATTGCAGGTGCAGGCCAAAACGCAGCGCATCGCAGCGCAAAAAGAACGCTTGGAGGCGCTGTATGGGGTCAGTGCTTTTTTGTCACAAACCAATGAACTGAGCCAGCTTACACAAGGGTTTGCACAACGTGTCAGAGGGCTGATGAAGGCCGATGCGATCGCCTTGCGGTGGTCGGGCGAAGACGCCAGCAAGCTGTTGCTGCTGGCCAGCGATGAGTTTCCGCAGGTGCTGCAAGAGGAAGAAAAATGCCTGAAAGCCGGGGCTTGCGCCTGCGGCCAGCCGGGGCCAGATGCCCGTTCGCGGGTGATTCCGATCCTGAGCAGTGACGTGGCACCTTTGCAGCACTGCGCGCGCCTAGGCTATGTGAGCATGATTTCAGTGCCCGTGCGCATGCACAGCAAAGTGTTGGGTGAAATCAACCTGTTCTACAAAAGTCAGGTCAGCTTGGCGGCAGAAGAGTTGGAGTTGATGGACACCCTGGCCAGCCACTTGGCCACTGCCGTCGAGGGCTTGCGCGCAGTGGCTTTGGACAGGGAGGCGGCGATTGCGGGTGAGCGTTCTTTGCTTGCGCGTGAATTGCATGATTCGATTGCGCAGTCCCTGGCATTTCTCAAAATACAGGTGCAATTGCTGCGTACGGCCATGTCCAAACAGGACAGTGCCAAAACTGCTTTGGCTTTGGATGAACTCGACAGCGGCCTGAAGGAAAGCATTGCCGATGTGCGTGAATTGTTGGTGCATTTCCGTACCCGCACCCAAGCCGATGACATTGACCGCGCCGTGCAAGAAACGCTGCAAAAATTCCAGCATCAGACAGGTCTTTTGGTCAGCCGCAAGGTCACGGGCGAAGGCCTGCCGTTGCCGCAAGATGTGCAAATCCATGTGTTGCATGTTTTGCAAGAAGCTTTGTCCAACGTGCGCAAACATGCCAATGCCCGAGGTGTCGAAATCGCAATTCACAAAGGCGAGCCCTGGCAGTTTTGGGTGCGTGACGATGGCGTGGGCTTTAGCGAAGTGAGCCAACGCAGCGAGTTGCAAGTCGGCTTGAAAATCATGCAGGAGCGGGCCCAGCAGATTGGTGCCACAGTGACGGTGGCGTCCGTGGTCGGGCAAGGCACAACGGTGACGCTGCGGGTGCCCACCACGCTGCCACCTAAACTCAAATTAACCACGGCAGCGCTGCTGTCCCCATTGCCATGACCGGACCCATTCAGCTTCTTGTTGTCGATGATCACACGTTGTTTCGTCGCGGCTTGATCGCCTTACTCTCGCAGGACGAACGCTTTCAAGTCGTGGGCGAAGCCGCGGATGTGGGGGAGGCATTGCGTATGCTGGACAAAATCCAGCCTGACTTGCTGCTGCTTGACAACCATTTGCCGGGTGTCAAAGGCGTGGATGCGATTGGCGCGTTCAAAGACGCTTGCGCCGAGCTGCGCATTTTGATGCTCACGGTGAGTGAAGACGAAGAGGACTTGTCCAAAGCTTTGCAAAATGGTGCCGATGGCTATTTGCTGAAAACGGCAGAGACCGAGCAACTGTGTGATGCCTTGGTTCAGGTGCACGATGGGCACTCGGTCATCAGCCCAGCGATGCTGAATAAGTTGGTTTCGGGCTTGCGCCAACCCGCGTACGGGTCCAGTGTCGAAGCGGGATTCGCCTCATTCACGACGCCCAACCTCGTGCATCCTTTGCAGGAATTAGAGAAATTGTCGCCCCGTGAAAAAGACATCTTCTTTTTGATCGCCAAGAGCTTGAGCAACAAGCACATCGCCCGCGAATTGGACATTGCCGAGACCACGGTGAAGATCCACATTCAGCATATTTTCAAAAAATTGAACCTGACCTCGCGCGTTCAAATCGCCATTTTTGTGGCCAGTCATCGATTGACTTGATCCACATCAAACCCCGTAGTTCCAAGGGAGGATGAAGGCCGGTACTTCATCCTCCTTTTGCGTGGGGCCCGCCTGACCTTCAGGTGGATACCCAAGGCCTCGCCAAAAAACCACACTCCATGCATGAGTTTGGAGAATTAAAAATGGCGAACGAATTGCTGCAGCAGCGCAAAGCCTGGTCGGTGTTGATTGTCAGCACCCTGGCCTTCACGGTGTGCTTCATGGTGTGGATGATGTTTGGCGTGATCGGCGTGCCGATCAAGAAAATGCTGAACCTCAATGCCACGCAGTTTGGTTTGCTGATGGCTATGCCCGTTTTGACGGGCTCGTTGGTGCGGGTGCCCCTGGGGATTTGGACCGACCGTTATGGCGGGCGCATTGTGATGACGGTGTTGATGGCCCTGACGGTGCCGGCCATCTGGCTCATGTCCTATGCCACGGCGTACTGGCATTTCCTGGTCATTGGCCTGTTTGTGGGCTTGGCGGGCGGTTCGTTCTCGGTGGGCACGCCTTATGTTGCGCGTTGGTTCCCCCAAAAGCAGCAAGGCATGGCCATGGGCGTTTACGGCGCGGGTAACTCCGGCTCAGCCGTCAACAAATTTGTCGCCCCTGTGATTTTGGTGGCTTTTGGCTGGGCTGCGGTGCCGCAGGTTTACGCCATCATCATGGCGGCCACGGTGCTGGTGTTTTGGCTGTTCAGTCACAGCGATCCCGCACACTTGGTTAAGAGCCAAGTGCCGTTCAAAGAACAACTGCAGGCGCTCAAGGATCCGCGGGTACTCAAGTACTGCCAGTACTACAGCATCGTGTTTGGTGGCTATGTGGCCCTGGCCTTGTGGATGGTGCAGTACTACATTGGTGAGTACGGCTTGGACATCCGGGTGGCCGCATTGCTGGCGGCTTGCTTCTCACTGCCTGGTGGTGTCCTGCGCGCTGTAGGCGGCGTGCTCAGCGATAAATACGGTGCGCACGGCGTTACCTGGTGGGTGTTGTGGGTCAGTTGGATCTGCCTGTTCCTGCTGTCCTATCCGCAAACTGAGTTCACCATCTCCACGGTCAATGGGCCGCAGACTTTCGTCATTGGTTTGAATGTGTACGCCTTCACGGGGCTGATGTTCATCTTGGGCATTGCGTTTGCTTTTGGCAAAGCCAGCGTCTTCAAATACATCGCTAACGACTATCCACACAATATTGGTGCCATCAGCGGCATCGTGGGTTTGGCCGGCGGTCTTGGCGGTTTTGTCCTGCCCATCCTGTTTGGTGCTTTGGTTGATCTGACCGGCGTGCGCAGTAGCGCTTTCATGTTGATGTACGGCGTGGTCTGGGTGTCGCTTATCTGGATGTATTGGACCGAAGTGCGCCGCACCGATGTGATGGGCCAAGCCCCCGCCGACATCACACAACCCGGCTTGCGTGCCTGAACCCCCAGCAAAGGAAAACCTATGAAACCGTATTCGGCACCCGCAGCCGCCCATTCTGCCGACATCACCGACTGGCGCCCTGAGGACGAGAAGTTCTGGGCCAGCACCGGTAAAAAAATAGCCTACCGCAACCTCTGGATTTCAGTGCCGGCGCTGCTGTGCGGCTTCGCCATCTGGGGCATGTGGGGCATCATCACCGTGCAGATGCTCAACCTGGGCTTTCCGTTCACGCAGGCTGAGTTGTTCTCGCTGACCGCCATTGCCGGTTTGGCCGGGGCCACCATGCGCATCCCGGCCTCCTTTTTGATACGCGTGGCCGGTGGCCGCAACACCATCTTCCTGACCACGGCCATGCTGTTGGCCCCAGCCGTGGGCACCGGCATCGTGCTGCAGCACCCGGAGTGGCCGCTGTGGACCTTCCAGTTGATGGCCCTTTGGTCGGGCGTGGGCGGTGGCAACTTTGCCAGCTCCATGTCCAATATCAGCACCTTTTTCCCCAAGCGCTTGCAGGGCACGGCGCTGGGCCTGAATGCCGGTCTGGGCAACTTTGGCGTGACCACCATGCAGATCGTGATTCCGCTGGTGATGACCATGAGCCTGTTCGGTGGCATGGGCGGTGACGCCATGGTGCTGGTGAAAGACAGCGGCTGGATTCTGGGCAAGATCCTGGCGGGTACCCCCACCTGGATCCAGAACGCTGGCTTTGCCTGGTTGCTGTCGCTGATCCCTTTGTCGGTGCTGGCTTACTTTGGCATGAACAACTTGAACACGGTGACGCCTGACAGCGGCGGCACGATGGCCGCCTTCATCAAGATCATCTGGCTCTACACCCTGTCCTTTGTGCCCGCTGGTCTGGGCCTGTACCTGTACCTCCCAGCCCCCACGGGTCTGGGCATTCTGAACATGTGGATTGCCATGCCCTTGATCGTGTTCAGCACGCTGATGGTGATGAAGTTGGCCGCCTTTGGCGCGATGAAGGAAAACATCGCCAAGCAGTTCGCCATCTTTGGCAATAAGCACACCTGGTCGCTCACGCTCTTGTACATCGTCACCTTCGGCTCCTTCATCGGTTTCTCGATGGCGCTGCCCCTGTCCATCACGGTGATCTTCGGCATCAGCCACGTACCTGATGCGGCGGGCATCATGCAGCACACACTGAAAAACCCGCACGCCCCCTCGGCCCTGACCTACGCCTGGATTGGCCCCTTTGTCGGCGCCCTGGTTCGGCCCATTGGCGGCTGGGTGTCCGACAAGATCGGCGGCTCCATCGTCACGCAGGCCATCTCGGCGGTGATGGTGCTGGCTTCGGTGGCGGTGGGTTATGTGATGTTGTTGGCCTACGGTTCGGCCACGCCCGAGCAGTACTTCATGCCCTTCATGGCGTTGTTCATTGTGTTGTTCACCGCCAGTGGTGTCGGCAACGGCTCCACTTTCCGCACCATCGGTGTGATCTTTGACCGCACACAGGCTGGCCCTGTCTTGGGTTGGACTTCCGCCATCGCAGCCTACGGCGCCTTCATTGCACCGGTGGTGATTGGCGCCCAGATCAAGGCCGGCACACCGCAAATGGCCATGTACGGCTTTGCCATTTTTTATGCGCTGTGTCTGGTACTGAACTGGTGGTTCTATCTGCGCGCAGGTTCCGAAATCCGCAACCCCTAAAGCTGCTTGAAAACTGTTTGCAAAGGGGTCTGAATGGCCCCGCTGAATTGGAGATAAAAATGAGCCATTTTCTGGATCGATTGAATTATTTTTCTAACCCCAAAGAGACCTTTTCGGGTGGCCACGGCGTGACCACTGGTGAGGACCGCACCTGGGAAGATGCTTACCGTGACCGCTGGGCGCATGACAAAATTGTGCGCAGCACCCACGGGGTCAATTGCACCGGCTCGTGTTCGTGGAAAATTTATGTCAAGGGCGGCATCGTCACTTGGGAAACCCAGCAAACCGATTACCCGCGCACTCGCCCAGATTTACCCAACCACGAACCGCGCGGTTGTGCACGGGGCGCCTCCTACTCTTGGTATCTTTACAGCGCCAACCGGGTCAAGTACCCCATGATCCGCGCCCGGTTGCTCAAGCATTGGCGCGCCGCATTGGCGGTGGCCAAGAGTCCGGTCGATGCATGGTCCAGCATTGTCGAGAACGCCGATGCC
This sequence comes from Limnohabitans sp., assembly GCF_030158565.1. Classification (GTDB taxonomy): domain Bacteria; phylum Pseudomonadota; class Gammaproteobacteria; order Burkholderiales; family Burkholderiaceae_C; genus Limnohabitans_A. The sequence continues at coordinate 77,831 of NZ_JAOASQ010000002.1, forward strand.
CGACTCGAATGGCAAAAGCAGCGCGGCCTGGGTGGCTTTGTGCGCAGCACTTGGGAGGAGGTCAACCAGATCATTGCCAGTGCCAACGTCTACACCGTGAAGAAATACGGCGCTGACCGCATCATTGGTTTTTCGCCGATCCCGGCCATGTCCATGATCAGTTACGCGGCCGGCAGCCGGTACTTGTCGTTGATTGGTGGCGTCAGCATGAGTTTTTACGACTGGTACTGCGATTTGCCACCGGCCAGCCCGCAGGTCTGGGGTGAGCAGACCGATGTGCCCGAATCGGCCGATTGGTACAACTCCACTTACATCATTGCTTGGGGCTCCAACGTGCCGCAAACGCGCACGCCCGATGCCCACTTCTTCACCGAGGTGCGCTACAAGGGCGCCAAGACCGTGGCCATCACACCTGACTATGCCGAGATCAGCAAACTGGCCGATTTGTGGATGCATCCCAAGCAGGGCACCGATGCCGCCATTGCCATGGCCATGGGCCATGTGATCCTCAAAGAGTTTTACTTTGACAAGCGCAGCGCTTACTTTGACGACTATGTGCGCCGCTATACGGACATGCCCAATTTGGTACAGCTCGAAGAGCGCACGCTGGCCGATGGCCGCAAGGTCAATGTGCCAGGGCGTTATTTGCGCGCCAGTGACTTCAACGGCAAATTGGGACAAGACAACAACCCTGAGTGGAAAACCGTGGCGCTCGACCAGACGGACCGCGTGGTGTTGCCCAATGGTTCGATCGGGTTTCGTTGGGGTGCGGAAGGCCGCAGTGATGCCGGCAAATGGAATTTAGAAAACAAAGAGGCGCGAGGAGACAACGAGGTCAAGCTCAAGTTGAGTTTGATGGAGGGTGAGGGCAGCGAGTACGAAGTCGGTGAGGTGGCTTTCCCGTACTTTGGCGGGATTGATACGCCGAACTTCAGTGCCAACAAGCAAGCCAGTGCAGTGGATGACGTGTTGGTGCGCAAGGTGCCGGTGCGGCGCATCAAGCTGGGCAAGGCCGGTGAAGAGCGCTATGCGCTGGTCGCCACGGTGTTTGACCTGACTGCTGCCAATTACGGCGTGGCACGAGGCCTTGCTGGCGAAGAGGCGGCCACCAGTTACGACGATGACGCCCCTTACACCCCTGCATGGCAAGAAAAAATCACGGGTGTGAAACGCGATCAGGTGATTGCCGTGGCGCGTCAATTTGCCGATAACGCTGACAAAACACGCGGCAAATCCATGATCATCATTGGCGCGGCCATGAACCATTGGTACCACAGCGACATGAACTACCGCGGCATTATCAACATGCTGATGATGTGCGGTTGCATTGGTCAAAGTGGCGGCGGCTGGGCCCACTATGTGGGTCAGGAAAAACTGCGTCCACAAACCGGCTGGACGGCGCTGGCCTTTGCACTGGATTGGGTGCGCCCACCACGCCAGATGAACAGCACCAGTTTCTTTTATGCGCACACCGATCAGTGGCGTTATGAGCGATTGGGTGTCGAAGAAATCTTGTCACCCTTGGCGGATAAAACCAAGTTTGGCGGCAGCATGATCGACTACAACGTGCGCGCCGAGCGCATGGGCTGGTTGCCCAGTGCGCCGCAGTTGCAAACCAACCCGATGCAGGTGGTGAAAGACGCGCAGGCTCAAGGCATGGATCCGAAAGACTATGCGGTCAAGGCCTTGAAGGACGGCAGTCTGAAAATGAGCTGCGAAGACCCCGACCATCCGCTGAACTGGCCGCGCAACATGTTTGTTTGGCGCTCCAACATTCTGGGTTCGTCAGGCAAAGGTCACGAATATTTTCTCAAGCATTTGTTAGGTACCTCGCACGGCGTGCAGGGCAAAGACCTGGGCGCCCAAGAGGCCAAACCCAAAGAAGTGCAATGGCATGACCAAGCGCCTGAAGGCAAGCTGGACTTGTTGGTGACGCTGGACTTTCGCATGAGCACGACCTGTCTGTACTCGGACATCGTGTTGCCCACGGCCACTTGGTATGAAAAGAACGATCTCAACACCAGTGACATGCATCCCTTCATTCACCCTTTGTCTACCGCAGTAGACCCGGCTTGGCAGAGCAAGAGCGATTGGGAAATATACAAAGGATTCGCTAAAGCTTTCAGTGAAGTCTGCGTAGGCCATTTGGGCGTTGAAAAAGAATTGATGCTGACGCCCTTGATGCACGACACGCCCGCCGAATTGGCGCAAGCCCTGGACGTGAAAGAGTGGAGCAAGGGTGAGTGCGAATTGATTCCGGGTGTGACCGCGCCGCAAATTACTGTCATCGAACGCGATTACCCCAATACCTACAAGCGCTTCACGGCATTGGGACCGTTGTTGGAAAAGATGGGCAACGGCGGCAAGGGCATTGGCTGGAACACGGTGGATGAAGTGCGTCAGTTAGCTGAGCTCAATGGCAAAGTCCATGCGGAGGGTGTGACCCAGGGCATGCCGAAAATTGAAACCGACATTGACGCCTGTGAGGTGGTGCTGCAACTGGCCCCAGAGACCAATGGCCATGTGGCCGTGAAGGCTTGGGAGGCTCTGGGCAAGATCACCGGGCGTGACCACACCCATCTGGCACTGCACCGCGAAGATGAAAAGATTCGTTTCCGCGATATTCAGGCGCAGCCGCGGAAGATCATCAGCTCACCCACCTGGTCGGGTCTGGAAAGCGAGAAGGTCTCTTACAACGCGGGCTATACCAACGTGCACGAGTACATTCCTTGGCGCACGCTGACGGGACGTCAACAGTTCTATTTAGACCATCCTTGGATGCTGGCCTTTGGCGAAGGCATGACGACCTACCGCCCACCGGTGGACTTGAAGACGGTGGACGAGATGCTCAATCGGCGTCCTAACGGCAACAAGGAAATTTCCCTCAATTTCATCACGCCACACCAGAAATGGGGTATCCACAGCACCTACAGCGACAACCTGCACATGTTGACACTGAACCGCGGTGGACCCGTGATTTGGTTGAGTGAAGTCGATGCACGCAGTGCCGGCATTGTGGACAACGACTGGGTCGAATTGTTCAACAGCAATGGTGCGATTGCCGCTCGCGCGGTGGTCAGTCAGCGAGTCAACCAAGGTATGGTGATGATGTACCACGCGCAAGAAAAAACCATCAACACTCCGGGGTCTGAGATCACGGGCATCCGCGGCGGTATTCATAACTCCGTGACGCGCATTGTGACCAAGCCGACCCACATGATTGGCGGTTACGCCCAGTTCAGTTACGGCTTCAACTACTACGGGACCATCGGCACCAACCGCGACGAATTTGTGGTGGTACGCAAGATGCACAAAGTCGATTGGCTCGATGACGAAGCCCCGGTCACGGTTCAGGCTTGAAGGAGAACACTATGAAAATTCGCGCACAAATCGCCATGGTCCTGAATTTGGACAAATGCATCGGTTGTCACACCTGCTCGGTCACCTGTAAAAACGTCTGGACCAGTCGCCCGGGTGTGGAATACGCTTGGTTCAACAACGTGGAAACCAAGCCCGGCATCGGCTATCCCAAAGAATGGGAAAACCAAGACAAATGGAATGGCGGTTGGACCCGCAAGGCCGACGGTTCGATCGAACCCAAACAGGGGGGGAAATGGAAGCTGCTGATGCGGATTTTTGCAAATCCCAACATGCCCCAAATCGACGATTACTACGAGCCGTTCACCTACGACTATGAGCACCTGCAAGGGGCGCCCGAATCCAGGGCCACTCCGACGGCTCGCCCACGCAGCTTGATCACGGGTCAACGCATGCAAAAAATTGAATGGGGTCCGAATTGGGAAGAAATTCTGGGCGGTGAGTTCAGCAAACGCAGCAAAGACGCCAATTTGGCGAATTTCGATCAGGTGCAAAAAGACATGGTCGGCCAGTTTGAAAACACCTTCATGATGTATTTGCCACGCCTGTGTGAACACTGCCTGAACCCCACCTGCGTCGCCTCGTGCCCCTCGGGCTCTATTTACAAGCGCGAGGACGACGGCATTGTGTTGATCGACCAAGACAAATGCCGGGGTTGGCGCATGTGCGTGAGTGGTTGCCCGTACAAGAAAATTTACTACAACTGGCAAAGCGGCAAAGCCGAGAAATGCATCTTTTGTTATCCCCGCATTGAAGCCGGGCAGCCCACGGTGTGCTCCGAAACTTGCGTTGGTCGCATCCGCTACCTGGGCGTGGTGCTGTACGACGCGGACCGGATTGCAGAAGCCGCCAGCACCGAGAACGAGAAAGACCTGTACCAGGCCCAGTTGGACATCTTCCTCAATCCGCATGATCCAAAGGTGATCGCACAGGCGCGCCTGGACGGCATTCCCGAGTCTTGGCTCGAAGGCGCGCGCAACAGCCCGGTCTACAAAATGGCCATCGACTGGAAAGTCGCCTTGCCGCTGCACCCCGAGTACCGTACCTTGCCTATGGTGTGGTACGTGCCGCCACTGTCGCCGATCACGGCCGCGGCCAATGCGGGCCATGTCGGGATGAACGGCGAGTTGCCTGATGTGTCGCAAATGCGCATCCCGGTGCAGTACCTGGCCAACTTGCTGACTGCCGGCGACGTTGCCCCTGTGACGCGTGCCTTGGAGCGCATGCTGGCCATGCGGGCTTACCAGCGTGGCAAGCATGTGGACGGTATTGAAAACCATGCGGTGCTAGAGCAAACCGGTTTGACCGTGGCGCAAGTAGAAGATATGTACCACATCATGGCAATTGCCAATTACGAAGACCGCTTCGTGATTCCCAGCTCGCACCGCGAGTATGCCGAAAACACCTTTGACATGCGCGGCGGCTGCGGCTTCTCGTTTGGCAGTGGTTGCTCTGACGGCCAGTCCGAACCCAGCCTGTTTGGTGGCGACAAGCGCCGCACGATTCCTATTCAATCTGTCGTCTAAAGCGAGGTTCCCATGAAGCCCATCCGTTACTCCTTGCGCGTGTTGTCCCAGTTGCTGTCCTACCCGGACGCTGGGGTGCGGCAGCAATGGCCCCAGCTCATGACCGTGCTGGACGAAGAAGCTGTGCTCAGTTCAGCGCGTCGCACTGAACTCCAAGCTTTGGTGGCGCACCTGCAGCATCTGAATCCGATGGATGCCGAGGCGCGTTACGTTGAAACCTTTGACCGGGGCCGTGCAACCTGCCTGCATTTGTTTGAGCACGTGCATGGTGACTCGCGGGACCGAGGTCCTGCCATGATTGATTTGACCAAGACCTATGAGCAATCGGGCTTGTTTCTCGCGCCCGAAGAGTTGCCTGACCATTTGTGTGTGGTGTTGGAGTTCGCCTCCACGCAAACGCCTGAGGTGGCCAAGGCTTTTTTGGGCGAAATGGCCCATATTCTGAATGCCATTTTCAGCGCACTGCTCAAACGCGAAAGCCCTTATGCCGTGGTGTTGGCTGCAGTTTTGGAGCTCGCTGGTCACAGGGCCCAGTCGGTTGCGATCGTGGCGGAAGAGTCGCTTGACGAGAGCTGGAGCGAACCTGAGGCCTTCGACGGTTGCAGTACACGGGGCCAGGCTCGCCCGGGTGAAGCGCAGCCGATGCACTTTGTCAGAAAAACTTCAACTTCGTCGAGTGGAGTCACAGCATGAATTACTTTGATAACTTCATTTTTGGGATCTATCCCTACATTGCGCTGAGCGTTTTTTTGCTCGGCAGCCTGATCCGCTTTGATCGCGACCAGTACACCTGGAAGAGCGATTCTTCACAGTTGCTGCGCGGTGGGCAGCTGCGGTGGGGCAGTAACTTGTTCCATGTGGGTGTACTCTTTTTGTTTGGCGGCCACAGTGTGGGCATGCTGATGCCTCACTTCATGTACGAGCACTTCATCAGTGCCGGCGACAAACAATTGCTGGCCATGATTTCAGGCGGCGTCTTCGGTCTTTTGGGTTTCATCGGCGTGACGCTGCTCTTGCATCGCCGCCTCTTTGATGTGCGCATCCGTGTGAACAGCAAAACCAGTGACATTGTTTTACTGGTCTTGCTGTGGGCGCAGTTTGCGCTGGGGCTGGCCACCATTCCTTTGTCGGCCCAGCATCTGGACGGCAGCATGATGCTCAAGCTGGCCGAGTGGGCGCAACGCACCGTCACTTTCCGAGGTGGGGCGGTAGAGCTTTTGTCTGAAGCCAGTTGGATTTTCAAAACCCATATGTTTTTGGGCATGAGTATCTTTTTTATCTTTCCATTCACCCGGCTGGTCCATGTGTGGAGTGGTTTTGGCACGCTGGCTTACGTGGTGCGGCCTTACCAAATCGTGCGCAGCCGCCGAGTCGGTATGACGCCGCGACCCCCGTTTGGCCGCAGCTGATGCGTGCTCGACCCTTTGGATAACTCCTCACAAGGCTTACACATGACGCTTGAAAATATGACTGAAACTACGACTCCGGCCTCAGGCGACTGCGGCAGTGGTGCTTGTGGCTGCACCAGCGCAGCGCCCCTATCGGCCTATGAACGCACGGCTGCTGCCATGCCGGTGCGAGTTGCCGAATCTCTGGAGGCTGTGGCAACCAACGTACCCCCCGCCATCAATGGCATCGCCTTGACTGCGCCCGGGGAAAAGCTCGAGGTGCACGACTTGAAGGAGCGTGCCTACGGCGAACTGCTGCGCCAAGAAGCGGTCAGGCTCGGCCTCTTGCCCGCTGCCGTGATCGGCCAAGAAGCTTTGTCGGCACCGGCGCTGCAAGCCCAGGAGCAAGAGGTGATTGACCGCATGCTGGAAACTGAAGTCACTTGTCCCCAGCCCACGCCCGAGGAGTCGCAGCGTTACTACGACGCCCACAAAGCACAATTCACGGTGGGCCAATCCCAGCGGGTACGTCACATCTTGTTCGCAGTCACTCCAGGGGTGAACGTGCAAGCCTTGGCGCAACGCGCCGAGACAGCCTTGCTGGAGTTGGCGAGTAATGCCGCTTTGCCTGAGCGTTTTTCACAGTTGGCCGCAGAATTGTCCAACTGCCCAACGGGCGCACAAGGGGGCGATTTGGGTTGGCTCAAGCCTGAGGACTGTGCGCCTGAATTTGCCAAAGCGCTTTTTTATTTGCAAGAGTCCAGCCAAACTACAGGCTTGCGGCCCCGTTTGGTGCACACGCGTTTTGGTTTTCACATCGTCGATGTGCTGGAGATTAATCCCGGTCATTTGCCGGGCTTTGCTCAGCTGACCGCGCAGATTGCTTCTCGTTTGCAATGGCAGTCGCGTGCCACGGCTTTGGGCCAATATATGCGCCGCCTGGTGGGCTTGGCCCAAGTGCAGGGCATAGAACTTGATGGGGATGCTTCGCCCTTGGTGCAATGAGCCTTCCTGCGTCAAGCGAGTCTTCAGACGAGTTGCTGCATCGCTTGCAGCACTTTCATGCCGACTATTTTCCGTTGCATCAACAAAGGTTCCAGGACCTGGTTGCCCAAGGTCAGCACCCTAAAACATTGTTTATAGGGTGCTCTGATTCTCGATTGGTTCCCTATTTGCTGACCGGTGCGGGACCTGGCGAGCTGTTCATCGTGCGTAATGTCGGTGCCTTGGTGCCGCCTTACGACGGCACGCATGGTTTGCACGGCACCATGGCGGGCATCGAGTTTGCGGTGCTGATGCTGCACGTCAAAAGCATCATTGTGTGTGGCCACAGTCACTGTGGTGCGATTCGCACAGCTTATGAAGGCGTACCCGAAGAAGCTAAGGCTTTGAAACAGTGGTTGCGTTTGATCGACGACGCCTTATTACCCGTACAGGCTTGCCCCGAAGCCCTTTTGCGCACGGAGCAGCGTTCCGTGGTGCTGCAACTGGAGCGTCTGATGGGCTACCCTATGGTCCGGCGCGAGGTAGAGGCTGGGCGCTTGAAGCTGCATGGCTGGCATTATGTGATTGAAGAGGGCGACGTGCATGTGTTTGATGTCCAGCTTGGTGGTTTCGTGTCAGCTTCTCTTTCATCGCACAGTGGGACTGGGCCGTTTACACCGCACGTGGAGCCATTGAATGAATGATGTGAACAAGCTTATTTTGCCAACGGGGGTCAGTCATTTGATCGCTTCGCGGCAAACAATTTTGCCTAAACGGTTGGTCGCGCCCGGCCCCGCAGAACAGGAGCTTGAACAGTTGTTCCGGGCTGCTGCTTGCGCGCCAGACCATGACCTCATCAATCCTTGGCGTTTCTTGGTCATCCCGGCTCAAAAAAGAGCCGACTTGGGCGAGCTGTTTGCACTTGCGCTGAGAGAGCGCGATCCCAGCGCTACGACTGAGCAACTTGAACAAGCCCGTGAGAAGGCCATGCGAGCGCCTCTGTTGATGCTCTTGATTGTCGATGAAACCAAGGGCGATACCCAAATTGACTTGAACGAGCGCGTCTTGAGTGCGGGCTGTTCGGTACAAAATATTTTGCTGCTCGCCCACACCATGGGTTATGGAACGGGGTTGACCAGCGGTAAGGCACTCAAGTCAGAATCGTTTCGTTCGGGTTTGGGACTGCATGCGGGTGAACATGCCATTTGTTTTTTGAGCATGGGAACAGTCAGCGAGCGCAAGCCATTTAAAACGCGTCCTGATATTGACAGTTTCGTGAATATTTGGGGCGCCGAACATGGGTAATTCAATGCCAGTAGGGGTTTCATTGCCTGGACACCATTCACCTGGGGTCGGTTTTGAAGCGCCGTTTGAAATGCTTACGGCTTGTCATGAGCGCGTTGAAAGAATGCTGAATTTGGTCTCACGACTTGTGCTGCATTTGGCTACAACCGGTTGGGATATGCAGGCGGCGACAGCGGCCAGCGATATCATGCGCTATTTCGATTTGGCTGCACCACAACACCATTTAGACGAAGAAATTCACGTTTTCCCCGCAGTTTTGACTTTGCAAAAAGGCCGTTTGGATCTGTTGGTGTATCGGCTTAAGCAAGAGCACATTCAAATGGAAAAAAACTGGTGCCATATTCGAGAAATTTTAGATCGTGTGGCGCACGCAGATGAAAAGAGTTGGACTGACTTGAGCCGCACCGACACCGTAGCAATAGCGTTGTTTCAGAAAATCTACAAAAACCACATCCAGGAAGAAGAGACGTACATCTATCCCGCTGCCATTCAAGCGTTGGACCGCACCCAACTTGACGTGATGACACGGGACATGGTTCGCCGAAGAACGTCTGCGTCTGACGGTCGTTGATGAGGTGTTGATGCACACGCAGCTTAAACTGGCACATCTCGGTATAAATCGCATTTCAACCATTCAGATTTAAAAGACGACCATGAGTTTGCAGCAAACGTTTGAACAATACTGGCCTTTGGGTGCACTGGCCATGTGGTGGGGCTACAAATGGTGGAAATCTCGACGCGTGGTCGCCATGCTGCCAGAACTCAAAAATCAAGGCGCTTTATTTGTCGACGTGCGGTCGGCCGGTGAATATGCCAGCGCCTGCGCACCGTGCACGATCAACATTCCTTTGCCGGAACTGGGCCGTCGACTGGCTGAAATTCCCAAGTCAGCACCAGTTGTTCTGTGCTGTGCCAGTGGAACCCGGAGTGGCATGGCCAAACTGTTGCTCATGAAGAACGGATATCAACAGGTTTACAACGTTGGCACTTGGGGCAAGTTAGTGGGTTAGTCGCTTGGCTCTTTGCGCTTAAAGGATGCACGGTTTAATGCCAAAACCCTGTGGTCCGCTTAGGACTGCTTTGGAGTAATTCGCCAGAGATAAATAATGTCCGCTATAAGGCGACAACATTTGTAATCTAATTTTTCGAATGACCGCAAACGCGACAAACCCATCACTTCAACTTTAGGTCGAAGGACTGCAATGGGTCGATAACAGTCGACCAGACTTGATCGTGTAGATGACTGCAATCAGCCTTAACCGGAACGTCGGCCAAGTTGGCGGTGTTCATGGTGGGCTTTTAATACTAAGGTTCAGATCAATCGCAATACAGCCGCCAAAGCGCCATCCCAGCGCCGCAGCGTTGTCCATAGCGCGAGCCACGCCCGGCGGCAATGCAAGTCGGGCAGTTGAAGTGGTGGGTATGGTAGGCCGTTGCCAGTTCTTTCCAGTCCTGCGGATTGGCGGGTGTATCGGATGCGCGGCTGGCGGCCTCATGTGCTGCCGTTAACCAGTCGATCAGCATTGCCTTGCTGCTGCGGATGAGGTTGCGCAGCTCCGCCGTCAGGTGGCTGGACGGTGCCACAGCCAGGCCGCCAGCAGATGCCAGGGAGAGGTTGAGGCCAGCATCGACGAGTTGCGCCACCACACTTTTGACAGCCTGTTCGGTCATCAAAAAATCTCCATGTCATCAAGTTGACTTGTAGCCGCTGTGTAGTCAATGTCCTGAATCTCGCAACTTGGCGCAACTCTCGCAACTATTGGCGTGACCTTTTCTGTTGCGGCACGTTCTACAGTACGTACCACGGTCCAGCGCTTCAAGCCGTTGGTCTTGTTGGCGAGCACAAGACGCAACCCGGTGCAAAGCTGACCAGCGTGGCGTTCCAGCCAGCGGCCCAAAATCCGCACGTTGAGCTTGCTGTTCTGGCCCGCAATTTCATCAAGCGCATCAAACAGTACGGATTGAGATCCAAACCCTTCGGTCGCTTTGGTAATAGCCTGCGCTGGTGACGTGGGGGTGGTGCCAAAGGTGGCGATCCAGGCATTCAGCAATGCCGCCAGCTTGGAGGTTTCCGGATTTTCGGACGCAGCACGCTCAATAGAGTCCGCCGGGTCAACAAACATGGGCAAGTCGTTCAGATCCCTAGCCGACTCCAACATGCGCTCCCTCAGCCAGCACAAGGGCTGGCGCACAAGGTCGTCCCACAGTTCAAACGACGCAATACGCCCCGAAGCAACCTTTGGCCTGCCAGCGGCGATGTAGGCCCTTACGATTGTGAGCGCGGCTACCACGAGGGCTTGACGGTTGTTACAAACTTCGGTGAGTGGATCAAACTCGAATTCGCGTTTAAAGGGCGTTTCAATTTGTGCATCCAGTCGCGCCAGCAATATCCGGCGGTGGGTGTCACCCGTCAGAACGAGGTTGTTCCCCGACACCAGAAACAGGGATCGGTTGGGCAGTTCCACGTTCTCCGAGACCCCGAGTACGCGGTCGGCAAACAAGGACGATGTCAAAAACGAGTCGATCACCGAATTACCCAGGGGCTCACGCACGTTGTCCCACAGCAGCACCTTGGAGCCACCACGCAGGGCGGCAAAAAGACGCTTGCGGCATTCGTCCTCTTCATTAGTCGGGGGCAGCACAGCGACATCACCGCCAGTGGCCAACGCGCCAATGCACTTCGCCAACAAGGTTTTGCCAGTGCCCGCAGCAGGTGCATCAAAGCCCGTGGCCGGACAGGTGGGCAGTGCCGGGCGCAAACAAGCGGCCAACATGGCGGCCAAGGTGACCCCAATGGCGACTTCGTCAGCGAATGGAAACAAGCGGATCGGGTGCCACAGCTTGGCCAAAGCGTCTAGGGCTTGTTCGACGGTGGGTGCTGACGGCACGGCCAACGGATAGGCTTCGGTGGATACGTACATCAGACCGGTCGTTGGGTCATGGCCAGGCTCGTCAAAAATACTGCCATCGGGTCGCAATGTGGGCGCCGTGGTGACGGCTGTCAGCTTGCGGAAGTTGCGGCTGCCGTGTTTGGCAATGATGGCGTTGGCAATGTAGGTTGGTGCGTCTTCAGGGATTTCTCGCGTCGAAGTGACATTGCCATCTTCATCGCGTTCAGTCTTGACGCTGTAGAACTCGGCCACCCGACCTGCATGGTCTACCAGCCAGTCACGGCTGACTGGCGTGGCCTTGCCGTCGGCAACAAAGGCAATGGCATTGGTGCCAAAGTCAAACAGTTCACTGCGGTCGCGTAAGACTTGCAGCACCGCATCAGTGGAGTCCACCCGCATACCCCGGCCCAATTCAACCCGTGCCGACTGGCGGCGCAGCTCGTAGCGCATGCCGCCGTGTCGGTGAGAAAACAGGTCGGGTCGGGTACCGTTCAGCAGGCGAGCCACGGCCACCCGCTTGTCTGTATCGGGGTCCAATGGGTCGGCAAACCGGGTGTTGTGCCAGCGGTGCGGGTTGTCCAGTAGCTGAGCCACATTGACCACCTGACCGTCGGCGCAAGTGAGTTCAAAATCCCCCATGAGTACCTGGAGCACGGCAGCGCGCTCCAGCACATTGGTGGCCTGTGCCAGTTTGATGCCACGGCTCTGCGCAAGGGCAGGGGCCTTGTCTGTTACCCAATTGCGGCGGGCGGCTTCGCATTTTTCTAATACCGCTGCGCGTGCTGCCTTGAGTCCTACTTGGGCTTGCTTCTTGATCGCAGGCGTGGCGCTGTCAATGAGCAGGCGCAGGTTGAATTGGGCCGTTGCGTCCCCGTAAATCACGCCTTCAACCCCGGCGCGGGTAACCCCGTCCACCAGGACCGATGGCCCTGCAAAGTCCAGCCGCTCGGGCTGCCATACCGATACATCGACCAAGCAGCGTGGCAGGCGTTGACCGGCGACGCTAATGTCGCACCATCCAGCGCCCGGCGTAGCCCACAGCAGGGTCTCCAAGGCTGTGCCAGCCTCGGGGATCAGCGTCGCGTCCGCAACAGGGATGTAGAGCCGGTGGCGGGTCAAGCCAGACAAGACGCCACCGTTTGGGTCAACACAACCGGCCGACGCACTGGGACGCCAGAGCATGGGAGCATTGGCCAATGCCGGTGCTGCGGCAATCAATTGGTCACGAAACTGGAGAGGGGACAACGCGCCGTCGGGCAAGCCGTCATGATCCAACATCATCACGCCTGGTGCGGCACGGAACTTGAAGTTCTCGCGGGTGCGGGCGATGGCACCTGCTTGCTGCGCCTCGGTATCCGCTTGTGTGCAGACTTCCACCGCGTCGTCTTTGGCGACGCCCCAGGTGACGGCCTGCGCACTGGTCAAGGTCTCAAGGTGGGTTTTAAGTTCGTTCAGATCGGCAACTGCTACATACTGCGCATGGCCCCGGCTGAGCATGGCCGAGGTTTCTTTGCGCATGCCGCCATGGGCGTTAAGACCAATCAGCTTTGTCAGACGGGCGGGCTTGATGCCGGTGACTACGGTGAAGACCAGCGGCTGTTTGGGCGGTGTCGGGAGTACGGATTGTTCTGTTTCGCACTCGTTTTGCTCTGAGCAGTTGTGAGGGTTGTCTGGAGTTGCGAGAATTGAAGGGGTCTTCATTGCGACACCCCAAAAGCTGCGATAAGCTCATTTCGCTGGGTGTGCAACGACATGGCCAGTTCACGGATGTCGTCATCCTTCTTGCCGGAGATGTGCGCTATGTTTAACCGCTTGGCGTGCAACGACTTGACCAGTTCACGGATTTCGTCATCCGACTTGCTCGAGATGCGCGCTAGGTTTAGCGCTGCCACCTCGTCGGCTGGCCAGCCAATGGCTCGCGGCCCAAGGCTGATTTGCTTGGTCCACAAGCCCTGTGTGATACGAAGATAAATCGTGGAGCGGGAGTAACCCGACTGCGACTTGGTCGCGGGCAAGCGTAGGATGGTATTGAGCATGTTGGCACCTTGATTGGTGTTGTTGAACATGCCGCTATTGAACTCATACAAGGAAATATCCGGGCCGAATTCGGGTTTGTGAAAACCGAATTCGGTAACAGTGCCTTACTTCATGCGACGGGCTACTGCATCTGGAATTTTTACCAGAGCTTTGAGGATGGTCTCGTCGGTCACGGGCGCGCCAAGTTCCGCAGTCATACTAGCTATTTGGGTGGCTGAACCGCGGGCTTTGGGGTCAATAGCAGAGTAATCGCAAAGAGCCGCGATGATGGTAAGTAGAGTGTTTCGTTCATTGGTGTTCAATGGCTTGTCAGCCGAAACACTGTCCTCATTTATCGTCTGCTCAAACTCCCTTAATGCATCGGTGCGAACCACCATGACACTGTCGTCCGGCAAGCTACCTGCAGGATGATAGTTAGAGGAGTCACACCCTGCATCCCTTCGCTCATTGGCTTTGGCCAAAAATGCCTTCCGATCCTCCTTGTGCTTCGCAAGTAGTTCTTTGGCTTTTTCTGGCTTGATCTTCTTGAGTAATATCTCCTGCTCTAGCTCGCGCAAGTGCCCAATTGACCCTGCTTGATACTCGTTTTCATCGTAACTTTCAATTATTTGATACATCGTATTGGCATCGCCAATTACGAACGCACCATCCAAGCCCTGTAGCGTGACCGATGGGCCGTTGGTCAGCATTTGGTATTGATGTTCAACGTCAATGCGCTCATTCCCCACCATGGCCAGGTCATACACGCCGTCTAGTGACATCACGTCTTTACCAAGATTTAGTACACGCTTGCCGTCGAGATTTATGCCCTTCATGACCCTGATGGGCTTGCCCTTGTGCTCATCTGGGATCGGTATTTTTGGGGAAAATTCCCACGGAAATTCCTCGTATTCCGCCTCTTCAATGGGAACTACATTGCCTTTGAATGCCCGAGCGTGATTAACAAAATTAACGGACAGCTTCAAATGTCCGTCTAGGGCAAGTCGGAGCACATCGGCCTCGCAGACCTCTTCACCGAACACAATGGCTAAGTGCCGCGCAGCTTCTTGCAAAGTTAGCCATTTTTTAAGGGTGAATAGCTTTTTCAAAATGCGCCCCTTTCAATGGCAACATGGTTCATCAAAACCCACATTTGCTGAAAATTAGATCTACCAGGGCAATGACTAATCATGGTTTTCTTTCTTCGGGGCGGTTAATCCAGAACTACCGTTGAGCATTCATGAGGGTTTCAAGGTTTTATGTGAACGACTCCGTATCAGCGACCCCTCTGCAATGGAACGACATTTGTTACCCGGCCATGAGCCATGTCTTGCAGTAGTCCCAGACGGCCACCCAGCACTTTCCATGCTTCGCGCATAGGCCCTTCGTATTGAGCGCGTTGGTAGATGCGTTTGACCTTGCCCACCTCGGTGTGGTTAAGACACTTTTCAACTACATCGGGGAGGGCACCGAATTCTGCCATGGTGGTGGCCGCTGTTCGGCGCAGGTCGTGCGGTGTCCACTTGCCGCCGGGTAGTACCAGTGCGTCAACGTCCTTAGAGCGGCCGGTCATGGGAACATCACCGGGGCGTTGCCGGTCGCCCACTTGCTTGGTCACGGTTTTGACGCACACATGGTCCGCAAATTCGGGCTGATCTTTTTTGGTTTGTGTAGCCGGGAACAGCCAAGGCGTTAGGCCGGTGTTTTCATGCAGGCTCTTTAGTTGGCGCAGAGCAAAGTCACTCAGCCAAATTTCATGCCGCTTGCCGTTCTTGGTTTCGGGGAGCGTCAGATTCCGCCGCTCAAAGTCCACCTGCTCCCAGCGCGCAGCCAGCACTTCGCCGATGCGGGCGGCGGTGGCCAATTGAATCAGCAGGGCCAGTTGGCTGGTGGCTGCAAGTCCTGCTTTTGGCAGTTTCTGAAACAGCAGGATCAATTCGCCTTCGCTCAACACGCGGTCGCGCTCAACATCAGCACCGATGCGGGCCTTTTTGACGCGCGCAGTGGGGTCGGCATCCACATAGTCCCGATCCAGCGCGAAGCCAAACATCTGGCGCATGTCGGCCAGCGTCTTTTTGGCGGTGCGCACCATGTTCTGTGTGGGCGTGGCGCGTGATTTGATGGTGTCCACAATCTCCTGGATGTGCGCTTTGCTCACGTCCGCTGCCGCCATCTCGCCGATGAGCGGGAAAACATCGCGCTCAAAAGAGCGCAGCGCCTCGCTGCCTTTGTCGGCGCGTTGGACCAACTCGAGCCGCTGCCATTGGTCAAAGAGGCTGCGAACAGTCATGCGTGCGTTCTTTTCGGCCAATGCTTGCAGCCGCAATTGCTGCTGATGTACAGCTTCTTGCCGGTCTGCTTCGATTTTTAGGAGTTCGGCCTCACGCTCGGCTGTCAGGCGCAGTTGATCGGCTTCGCGGTCGGATTGCACCTTTTCACGCACGAGCTGGTTTTGTGCTACAGGGTCAATGCCGTTTTGGATTTTTACGCGCAGGGCATCGCGGTCTTTGCGAATGGTGGTGATGTCGGCCTTGGGCCAGGTGCCGACCAGCACTTCGCGAAATTTGCCGCCGAACTTGTAGGCGAACCGGAATTGAACCGACACGGCGCCGTCTCGCGCCACATAGACCTTGCCCTTGAGCGAACCACCGTCAGTTAACCGGCGTCCATGGTCCGCAGCACCCAGCGCTTTGAGTTCCAACATCGTCAGTGCCATAGCAAACCCCGGTAGTCTGCGCCGTCTTCGTTGTCCCAACTATTGTCCCAACCGAAACGCAGGCTTTAAGTGTATCGCAATGGATGTTATTGGATGGTTATTCTTGCGATGATTTCTTAAAAGTCGTTTAAATTCAATTGCTTGGGTGACTTCTTGGCTTTTATTGAGTTTTCTTGTATTTGCCAAAACTTGCATGGGGTGCAAGGGGTAGCGAGTTCGAATCCCGCCACGCCGACCATTTGATCGTACAAAAGCCTCCAACTGATAACAGTTGGAGGCTTTTTTTCGTTTGAAAAATACTACTTTCTATTGCTAAAAAACCGGCAGGCTTCATTTACAGTCAAGCCAAAGTGGGGGATCAATATCGTTGCTGGGTTTGAAGTTAGGCGTGTCACGAGCTTCATCAAGTTTTTTGATCGTGTACTCAGCGACATTCTTGAAGCTGCGTGTGATGGGCACGTAGTTCATGCGTTTGCGAAAACCTGCTTCTTGAATCAGATCAAACGCTTTTTCACGAGCTTCATTCAACTCATAAGTGCCTGTACTTGCTCGTTGCCACTTTCCATCCATCTGAAAGCGACACTGCCAAACTTGACTTCGTGGACGCTGAAACAAGACGAGCTTGTGGGGAACAAGTATGTGGGTCGTGTCTTTTTTTTCACTCATTCGCTGTTTTGAAGCTGTACAGCTCAGAGATGCTGTCTTGATTCACAGCTTACTTGCGAATGGTCTGAAGGACAAGAAGTGCGTAGTCGGTGCGTAGCAAAAAAAATGCCCACTTGTTAGTGGGCACTTTCAATCTAAGCAGCTCAGAACTTAGAAACTTGGCTCCTCAACCTGGGCTCGAACCAGGGACCTACGGATTAACAGTCCGGCGCT
>NZ_JAOASQ010000003.1 GCF_030158565.1 Limnohabitans sp.
CGTTGGCGCCACAGCGGCTTCAGGTGTGCGCGCTTGAAGCTCGGCAAGGACGCGGAGCTTTCCAGCCTGCAGCGCCGTTTGCTCGCGCAACTGCTCGACCTCTTCCTGGAAATCGCGCACCTGCTGCGCGTCGCTCTGCGCGTAGGTGATGGGAGTCGAACTGCTGATCGCGGCGATCATGGCGATGAAGTCCGGGTTGGCTAGTGGCTCGACTTCCCGCTTGATCTCGAGGTCAGACACAGCCGCCAGCCATTGGTCGGGCTCGGATACAGCACCCAGCGTGCAGCGGTGCCACCCGGTTCGAAACGACCCGTCCCCCAGACGCACCCAGTAGGCGTCCCATCTGTCGCACATCGCCAGGTCAATCAGTTCCACCACCAGAACGCCCTGATCGCATTCGTTGGCGACCCGCAGGGTCAGGCCTTCGCTCTCGAATGTTGTGATGCCCTGTGCTTCATGGATATCGAGCTGCGGGTATTCGCACTGGATCGCCTCAAGCAGACGCTGCATCTGATCGCGCAGCAGCGTGCTCGCGTTGCCTTGCGCAAGGGGCTCAACCGCGAAGGCCTGACGCCGGTTGGAGAGGGTGTGTGACTGAAGCACCCTTGTGCTGAGGGTTGACGCCGGGTTGGAGTGGGTCATGATTTCGGTGGACATCTGCTTGGGGCTCGGTTGGAGGAAAACGCTCTGATAAGAAAAGTTCGTGTCAGCGGTGCAGTCGCAAGGCCTGCGCAGCGGTCTCGCCGCCCGCCAGCAGCACCAGCAGGGCACTCAGTGCAAGCAAGGTGGCCATGGCCAGCCCCGGGCGCCGCACGGTCAAGCGCGAGAGCGTCTGGCCTATCCAGCGAATGGCGCTTGTGACCACACCGCCCGGGTGAGCGCGGTCGTGGGCGATCTGCAGCAGCACGGCCGCGGCGTGATCGCATTCGTCCAGGTACCTCGTGCGGTCGGGGATGGTCCACCACGGCTCCACCAGGGCCTTGTTGCGCACAGCGGAGAGGTAGCGCAGGCGTTTGTCCAGCCAGGCCGGCAGGGGCTTCGAGAGGGAGTCCAGCTTGCTGTGGATGCCGCGCCCTCGCCCCCCGAAGTCACGGGCGAGCACCTGTTCGATCAATGAGGTGATGTCCATGACATCCTTCATGGAATGCAGGTGGATCGCTTGTCTCTCGGCGCGCTTGTGCGTGGTGGGCGCACCGGTGATGAAGTCCACTTGCTGGTCGCGCGTGGTGTCCAGCGACGGTTCGGGCGCCTGTTCACGCCCGGAGTCGTTCAGCGATGCTGTAGCCGAGACAGGGTCAACGAACTGGATGGGCATGGGTTGATCCTCAGCGGGGCTGCGCATTGGCAGGCGCATCGGTGTGCGGTGCGGGTGGGCTGCGCGTGCTCAGATCCAGCCCCGGCAGCAGGCCGGTGCGGGCCATTCCGAGCAGGGAAGTCGCCACAAAGCCGAGTTGCTGCAGCATCAGGCCGTAGCGCTCGATGCCCAAGGCGAAGCCGACTGAGCAGAGGTTGGCCAGGAAGAACGCCAGCCAGCCCCAGCGGGAGATGCGCGTGTTGGTGGCCAGCACCAGTGCGCCGATGAGCCCCATCACACACGAGCCCCACTCCAGTGCCGTGATCAGGGCCGCAAGCAGCTCCGGGTTGAGGTTGGTGCTCTCGGCGCTCATGGCTGGTTGCTCAGCACTTGTGCGTGCAGGCTCAGGCAGCGGATGCAGTCCACCCGTTGTCCGGGAACCGGTCGCCACTGGTTGTACAGGCCCAGCGGGCGGGCGCCGCACAGGGAGACCCCGTCCATGCCCGCTCTGGCCACCCACAGGTGGGTTGTCATGCCCACCGGGGCTTCGGTGTTGCCGGCGCCAGCGTCGCCGCAGAAAACCGCCGCAACCGCAGCTATGGCGTGTTCGGGCTCGAGCGTTGCCAGCTCGGAATCGCTGGGGAAGTGGGACAGGGGTGGCAGGTGCATGGCGGTGTTGGATCGGCTCTGGATTGAATTTAGGCGCGGTCATGGCCCGGCCCGGGTGGGCTATCGCGGGGTGTTTGCCCCGTTGACCGCGCCCTGAGAGACAGACGGCGCGCTTGCAGCCGTCTACGGCTTCTTGGAGGCCTTGCCGATGGCCTTTTTGGCAGCGCGCGTGGCCTTGGCCGCGTCCTTGCGGGCGGTGGCCTTCTCGGCTGCGAACGCCACTTTGTCCGCCTCGGCCTTGGCCAGGGCTTCCTGCAGGATGGTCTGCAGGTTGTCGAGGTGCGTCAGGGCGTAGTCGTTGAGGACGGCAGAGCCTCGCTTCCTCAGGAGCTTTTCAATTGCGGCCTGCGTGGGTTCGGTCTTCGAGAAGAACTCCACGAAGTAGTCATCACCGCCCGCCTGCGGGTGGATCACGGCCAGCAGCCGGTGGGTGAAGCCCTTGGCCTTGTGCTCCTGCGCGCGCTGGATCTCGCCCTTGAGTTCCAGAATCCGCGGGGGCAGCATCTTGCGTTCGAAGTCCCGAGCGATGCGCTGCAGAAAGCAGCTTTCGCACTCACCTGCTCTGTTGGTGATGCTCGTTGCGGGATCGAACGCCGGTGCGCCGCAGGTGCGGCAGGGCACAACGCGCACGCTCTCGAACAACGCGAGCGCATCCCCGATGGTGGCCTGCTCGAACGGCAGGTCGGGTCGGCGTGCGCCGGTGCTGTTGTGTCGGGTCTTTCCCCCATCGTCGATGCTCACCCCGATCTGCAGCCCCCAGTTGCGGTAAGTCCACGAGGGATGTTCGATGCGAAGGGTCAGCTTGGTGCCGGCGCGCTGGGTGGTGAAGGTGAACTCGCGCTGCAGGCGCTTGCTGAGGTCGATGCCGGGGTATGGCGTGGGGCTGGGGGTGTCGCTCATGTCGGGGCCTTGGGGCTGGCCTGAGCACTGCTGTGGTCAGGCGGTTGAAGGGACGAAAACTCGGCACTGCATGGGTTGCCCCAACAAACACCGATTCCTCAATCCAAACTAGCCCACATCCCTTTGCTGTCAAGGGCGCCTACCTGCAAGCATGCCCCGAATGTTCGCTTGCACTCGCCTTGTTTTCAGGCCTTGCGAACAGAGCCATCGGGATTGACGATGTCGTAGCTCACGCCCAGTGCTTCAAGGCGGACGCGAAGTTCACGGTCTTCTTCGCCCTTGAGCGCGCGTACACGCTCACGATAGAGCCACATCCCGAGCGCAATACCTCCTGGGGACCGGTAACGGAGTTCAATTTTTCTGCTCCCGTGCGCCTGTTTGTAGTCGATGACGGCGCGCACGATTTCCTCGGCCGCTCGTTTGTGCGCTTTCATTGGCGGCACTCCCAGCTCAATCAGCTGGTTGCGAAGGGCCTGGCGTCCAGAGTGCTCTGCCTTGCGCATGAGATTGCGGACGCGGTTGCCGAGCGTGAATCCGTCATCGCAAACGTACGAACTGGGTATTGAGCAGTGGCCATGCTCGGCCTTGAACTGAACCACGCGCTGCAGCAAAACCTCGCCTTCTGGATCGATCACCGTGACATCAAAGCTAAACCCCATCTCGGAGAGTTCGCTGCGGCGTGCCTGCGGGTAGTCTGGCTTTCTGGCGTTGCGGCGCTCGACGTAGCACCGGTTGCCCAGCGCGTAGCCGTTTTCGTCGCGATAGGCGTGCGGAACATCGCAGTCGCCGTGCTTTTGTTTGTAGGCTTTCAAGAGAACAACAAAGTCATTCAGAGGCATCACCAGGTCGCGTGAAGCCAGACTGACGCCAAGTTGCTCCAGCGCTTCACGGAAAACCGGACTCAGTCTTCCTGCTTTGTGGGCGACGCGCGCTTCGGTGAGTCGAGTGCCCAGCTTCAAACCGTTTGGGTCTATGTAGCGGGCCGCAACATCCACATGGCCATGCTCTTTCTTGAAGGCTTTGACGGCATCCAGCACCGGTTTTTGTTGTTCGGGATCTGCGTAGTAGTCGCTCTTCACTGCTGGCGCTTGACGTTGAAAGCCCAAGCGAAGCAGTTCGTCACGCATGACGTTGCGTCCGGACTTGTCAGCCCTGCGCATGTAATATGAGACGCGCACGCCGAGGGTGAATCCGTCATCGCAAACGTACTTTTTGCCAATCTTGCAGTGGCCACGCTCGGCCTTGAACTGTGCGACGCGTTGCAGCAAGATTTCGCCTGTCGGATCGAGCACCCTGACATCGAAGCGAAACCCCAGCGCAGAAAGTTCGCTTCGGCGTGCCTTCGGGTAGCCTGGATCCCGTGACGCGCGGCGCTCCTGGTGGCACCGGCTGCCCAGCGCGTAGCCGTTGTCGTCGCGATATCCGATCGGGACATCGCAGTGCCCATGCTTTAGCTTGTAGGCCTTCAGAAGGTCAACGAAGTCATCCAGTTTCGATCGTTGGACATCGAGGCTGCTGTAGGGGCTCTTCGGGCTCGCCATGTTGGGAGCCGCTTTCACGTTGCTATGTTTTTCCAACTGATTGGTTGATGGTTTGTTGCTTCGCGATGCCATCATATTGCGTCCGTCTACTGGTTATGGGTCATCAAAGTGCCTGTGCAGAATGCGTGCCCGGCAGCTGTACAGGGATGGCTGCTCGAACGGCACATCGAGCTTGCGTGCGCCGCCGCTGTTGTCCCGGTTCGTCCCCCGCCATCGCCAGGCTCGCACCTGCGCACTGGGTGGTGGGGAAGCTGACGTCGCGCGACAGGTGCTTGCGGGTGTCGAATCCAGGGTATGGCTGGGGGCGTCATTCATGAAGAAGCCTTGGGGCTGGCCTGATCTCTGTATGTGCTCAAGTGGGTGAAGGAATGAAGAACCTGGCACTGCATGGGTTGCCCCAACAAATGCAGATTCCTCAATTCAAACTATCACCCACTGCCGTCCTGTCAAGGTCAGCGGCGCATCCTATGCGCAGGCGCACCTTGATCTTCGCTTGCTCAATCGGCTTCCCCTGGTTGACGGCTACTGGCGCTTGCCGCAGCGATTGCGCGCACGGCCGTGGCCAGGGCACTTGAACCGTCCTCAATTTCGTTCAGGAAAATCGCCACCGCTGCGTCTCGGGCGCAGCCCTTGTGGTCTGCAACCAAACGCTCAAGTGTCTCAAGGCGTCGCTGGTTGATCGAGCAAGACTCCTCGATGGGGAGTACGCAGTGGTGCGTTTTTGGGTCCATTCGGCAGAACCCTTTGAGTTTGCGAATTTGATCAACGGTGGGATCGCACATCATGCCGATGTGCTGCTCAAAACGAATGGAAGGGGCGAGCCACTCCTGAGCTTGCTGTCCGTACCAATCGCGCTGTTCGTTTTTGTCGTGCGGCGCCACGCAGACCAGGACATGGGTGCAGTTCTCCTCGTCGCGGTCCAATTGCGTCCCTTTCAGAACCCTACGCACAGCAGCGATCTCAAGGATCAAGGCTTCCTCAACATCGGCCAGTTCCACGGCTAAGCAGCACTGGTCGCAC
Source organism: Limnohabitans sp. (assembly GCF_030158565.1). Taxonomy (GTDB): domain Bacteria; phylum Pseudomonadota; class Gammaproteobacteria; order Burkholderiales; family Burkholderiaceae_C; genus Limnohabitans_A. The sequence goes on from NZ_JAOASQ010000003.1 coordinate 5,425, forward strand.
GTTGGCTCGATGTCGGGGACTCCAGGAACGCTGTGGATGGCGCATGCGCCACAACTCGGGCACGGTGCAACCTTGATGCGATCGGCCAGCGCCATCAGGTCTGCCACACGCGCAGACGCCCTGGAGACCTTTGGGTTGCTCATTCGATAGGTTGTGAACGAGGGTCTGTTGGGTACTGAAATGCTCACCCACGCCGTCATGTGCTCGACCTCAGCCTCCAGCTTGTCCAGTTCGCAGCTCACCGCCAGCCGCAGGGATGCGCTACCCCGTGGAATGGATGCAGTGAAATCACTGGGCAGTGGTTTTTGAAGCTCTTGCACGGAGAGCGAGCCGATGGCAGCGGGTGTTTTTTTCATGCCTGTTTGGGGTTTGTGTGAACGCTTGAGGGCCAGTGCTGGGCTCGAGACTCTCAGGATGGGACAAGACTGCGGTTCAGAAGTGACTGCTCATTTCACAAGCTCGGCGAGCTTGACGGATATCGACATGCGTTTTGGCCGCGCTCGAGCAGGTGGAGTCCCCGAAGCCTCAACCGATGGATGCGCATGTTTCAGTTGCTTCATTTGCTTCAGTTGCTTGATGAGTGTTGCTCCTGCCCGCTCGCGCAGACCTTTGCTTTTGTGCAACAGATCTTCGAATATTGCCTTGCGCTGGACTGTCTGGTCGCGATAGTCCTGCAGGGGAAGGATCACGGCCTCATCTGGTGGGTTCAGCGGTCCTTTGTAGACGGCAAAGAGCGCTTCAATAGCATCTGTCAGGGGTACGCCTACCGTAAAACGGGTGACCTCCAGCGTGCACAGATGAGCGCGCAGGACCTGCGGCACCGATGCAAAACGCTCCAATGACAACCTCAGGTGTTTGCGCCGAATCACGACATGTGTCATGCCTTGATGTTGGGCCTGGTCGATGGCTTCGGTCCTTCGGGTCAGGTGCCCGGACTCGGCAAGGAGAAGATTGCCCGCAAGCCGGACCTTCCTCAAATGGTGGCAAGCCCAGCAGATGTACCGTTTGGGGAAGGCTGGATCCAGAACGTACGTTTCACTGCAATCAAGGCATCGATGGAGTTGCACGGATGCGACCAAAGCCTGCAGATCGCCTATGGTGGCCTTCGCACTGGGCACGTGGATGCTTGCGACTATTGCGAGGAATCTGCGTTCGCCGTGCTCGGTGTCAAGATGCAAGCAGGCCCGCAGGAACTTAGATCGGCTCTTGAGGGGCTTGACCAAGGGCCCTGCTTGAACGGTGATCTTGTGTGTTCCGAGTTGGAGCGTGAAATAGCGTCCTTTGGGCGCAAGTTTTTCCTTCCTGTCGAAGTGGTTGCTTTCCACGCGGTAGGCGGGCGCGGCGGCGCTCGATGAGCTCATGGTGGGCTCACTGGCAGTTAATGTCTGATCGCACTCGACGTTCATGTCAGTCCCAAAGTCCCAGCGGATGGCGCACACGCGCGTAATGGCGTTGGGTTTCACGGAGTGCGACGATCACCACCAGACCCGGAAAACGCTCCTCAATCTCCTGCGTGGTGGCGCAAGGCACGGTGTTCGTGAGCGGGCTCGTGCCCAACAGGTCGGAGGCGATGTGGGGCTGATCGGCCGTGATCTCCTCCAGCGTGATCGCAGCGGCGCGCCGGGCCAGTGCACGGATGCGCAGTTGGTCGTGCAGGTCCTGCAGCTCCTGGTCGTCGGCCGCCGTGGGCAGGCCTGCGGTTTTCATGTGGGCGCTGCGCAGCGCATTGGTCACGGTCTCAGCGCGTTCGCAGACCTTCCATTCGCTCTGGAAGTGCATGTGCGAGGCGTACTGGCCAGCGGCGTTGACGCTCATCACAAGGATGGGGTCGCCGGGCATGCGGGGTGAGAAGGCCAGGTGGACTATGGAGCGCTGGTTGATGGCGTGCTGGCTGTGACTCCCATCGGCAAAGGCCTGCGGCAGCGGGGCCCAGCGCAGCAAGGTCTCAAACAGGGGGTGCGGTGCGCTGAGCGTTGCGGCGGTGTCGATCATCTGGACTGCCACGCGGGGATCGAAGCTTGCGTCCAGGGGCGGCCATCCCGAGGCGGACGCATGGCTGTCCTCGAAGTCCCCTGGTTCTGAGCCCTCTGGATTGCCGGTGGCCACCGGGGGATAGACCACACGCATGAGGATGGCTGCGCCGCTTGCGGGTGCATCGGGGCGTTCTGCTGCGTTGTGGGCGAGCGCCAGGAGGAGGAATCGGTGCAGTTCGAAGGAGCCGGTGGGCGTGAGCAGTCCGGCAATCTTGCTGGTCTCGAACTGCTTGCGGGGCGCGCGTGCGGTGCTGTCGAAGTTGCTGGTCGGGGTGGCTGGGGCGTTCAGCTGGGAACTGGCAAAGCGGTCGAATGTCATGGAGGAAGGCTGTGCAGGCGAGCGCAGGGACACGCGCATGGGTACACCGCGGTCGCTGTCCTTGGGTGCGCGTCGTACTTCGGTGGATTCGTCTGCGTGGATCATGGCTGCGCTCTGTTGGTTCACTGCTCGGAATTGTCTTGGGGCTCTTTCAATCGCGCCAGCGATGCGGACCAGTCCAGCGGCCCGCCCCATGTTGTGAGTGAACGCGTGGGCGGGCTTCCTCGCGCCATGCGGCATTCCTCACGCAAAACAGTGAATTACCGGCCTTGAAGGTTAGGGCCTGAGGCTCGGTGCGGCCCCCGGCTATCTGGTGGGTTTGACCCCGATAGCGCACGGATGAGCCTGCCCAGGTGCTTTTGCGGGCCGGGGCATGGCGTGGTCGGTGGCTTGACGGGCTGCGACTGGAATGGGGTGTCGCCGTTCAAGTTGCTCAGCCGGGGAGCAATCCAGTTGGCGGGGGCCTTGTCGTTCGGGCGAACTTTTCAGGGCCACCTGGTGCGTCCAGGATCTCTGTCTCCTTCAGGAAGGCCTCATCGGTGATGAGGTGCTGCTGCAGGCATCTGACAAGCAGTTCGGCCATCAGGAGCCGCTCTCGCTCCTGTGCTGTGACCGCGACCCCGTCGCTTGCGCCTGTCCTGTGCGATAGGTCAGCATATGAGCCGCCGGATGACGGGGTCTGCGCTTGCTCGGGGTCTGGGCTTCGGGCGTTCAAGGGGTCGGTCCCTGAGCGCCGCGCGGACCCTTGCCTGCACTTTGGGCCGCGAAGGAGTAACTGGACAGAGCGAGTTGATCGCTGACCGCACTTTGGTTCATGACGCCGGCGTGCGCCTTCTTGGCCCGTTCGAAGTCATTGCGAAGGGCTTCAATGTTTTTGAGCTTGTCCTCGCGGTCCTTGATCCAGTGTCGGGTGTCGATCACTTCAATCTCGCTGCTGGAGTAGAAGACGTGTTTCGTGAACTCTTTGTCAATTGCGCGTTGCACGGGATAGCGATTGAAATGGTGCGCGACTTCCAAGTAGCGCGCATACCCTTCCACATTTCCGAAGCCGTCGCGGCAGCCCTGGCAGGACTCAGGACAGTCAATGTGCGTCAACCCCTTGATGAGCAAGGTGAAGCGACGACCTTTGGCGTAGGCCTCTTGAACGCTGGAGAGTTCGCTCCGGGCCTCTTCGACCAACTTGTCATAGCTCTTTGAATACAGGTTCTGCGGATCGGCGATGTGGCACATCTCACAGATGCCCTCGTGGTTCGTCTTACAGGGGCCCTTGCCTATGGCCGTGCTCCGGCATTCTTTGCAGACAGGAAACTCGACCTCCATGAGGATTTCGAGTACCTCCGACACGATTGTTTCATCAAATTTCTGCTCGTCTTCGTAGACGTGATACGCCACTTGAGCATAGTCAGGCAGGTCTATCCGCGTGATCCAGAATTCCAGGCACTTTCGCTGCTGACGTCCGATGGGTGGGGCGGTCTGGATTTTGAAGACACCCCCCTTCCTGGCAAAAACCCAATCGAAGTCGCGCGTCAGGTTTGCGTAGAGATCTCTCAGATCGGGTGTTGAGCGAGCTTCCATGGTGTGATGTCTATTCAGGTGGTTGAGGGCGCAGGCACCGCGCGCGATCGGGCGGGATACTGTTCGCGACGAATTCTGTTTGCAGATGGGCCGTCGCGCCAGCGAAGCGGACCAGTCAACCAGCTGGTCTCCCGTAGGTACCGGCCAAACGCATGCCGGGGTTGCGCTGCTGAGGCCTGTCCCGTCTCAACATCAACGATAGGCGGCAAATGTTGTCTTGGCCGCCCGGTCAACGCGGGATTGTCAGGCCGATAGCGCACCCACCTCCAAGGCGAGCACACCACGGTCGCGCTCAAGCGGTCAGCAAAACCGAGGCGTAATCACCCGCGCGCTGGAATGAATGTCTCATACCAAACCTGCAGGGCTTGTTCGAAAATCCGGTACCAGCTTGCCTGCCCCCCCTGTCCTCCTTCAACCACACCCCGCGTCGAGGTTCCGCTTTGCGAGGCTGGATTCGGTTTCGACACCTCAGTTTGATCGGCCCCTCCCTTGGCCGTGGTGTGGCCACCCTGCCCCTGGCCGCACAGAACTGCATCGGGCACCTCGCCGGCCCCGTTGCGTGCGCCGACCGAGCCCCGCCTGGAAGCCTTTGCCCAGGTCACCCCCGATACGCTCGACGTGCGGCGAGCTGGGCAGACCTGAAGATGTGATCCATGTTCCAGGAATACACCCCTCTGAATTCGAGGTGGTCTTCCCACTCCTTTGCCCGGTACACACGCACGGTGCTGCCTGGGGCAAAGGCGTGCTTCTTGAGGTGTCTGTCGATGGAGCGTTGATCGGGGTAGTTTCTGAAGTGGTGTTGAACTTCCACGACTTCGCGTTGCTGTCCGTCTTGGGGGCTTCGTGCATCGCAGATAGGGCATGGTCCATCGCAGCCCACGTGCGTTTGACCCTCGATCACGAGGGTGAAGCGATGCCCATCCTCGTAGGCCTTGATCGCGGCGTTCAGATCCAGCGTGCGGTCATCATTGTCCTTGCGGTAGAGCTTCTGGTTGCGGTCCGAAGGATCGAGCAGGTGGCACCACTCGCAAACGCCCAGATGGTTCGTCTTGCAGGGCCCGCTTGCGATCGCTGGCTGCACCTTGCATTGGGTACACGGTTCGATCACGATGCTGTTCACTTGGTTGATCACATCCTCGAAGTAGGTGTACTCCAGATGTTCTTCCCAGTCGTAGACGTGATACGAAATCTGCATATCCAGCGGCAGGTCGATGCGGGTGATCCAATACTGCAGGCACGGCCAGCGAACCATATCGCGGGGCGGCTTGGCATGCATTCTGTAGAGGCCCCCTGCCCGCTCGAACACCCACTGCGTGTCGCGCCGCACAACGTCGCAATCATGCGTGTTGGCGCTGCGCGTGTTCGGGTCTCCCAAAATGAAGTCCTCGTCTTCGACGTAGTACATGGTCTTCCTTTCTGTTGACCCAAGGCAGGTGTCAGCGTGGTTGGCCACATGCGCTTTTGGCCGTAGGTCAGGTTCATTAGTCGATGCGGTGAATTCTGGTGATGGGTGGGCAATAGCGCCAGCGATCACGACCAGGCCAGCGGAGCAAGGGAGGACTGCAATGGCCTGCGCAAGCCACGCTTCCCAATCCCTTTGCACACCACCCTCAAACGATAGGTGCTCAACTAACCAGACCGAGCCCGGCCAACGGTGGGTGGCTCATGCGATACCACCTGCCCTGTCGCCTTTGTCTGGTTTGAGGACCGCAATCCAACTCAAACGTCAACTGCCAATTCAGTTCCGCGCTGCAGCGAAAGACGCGTTCCAAACCTGCAGTGCGTTATCGAATTCGCGCAGCCAGGCAACATGACAAGCTTCCAGTGCGTCACCGCCTGCTGGTGTCGCTCGAATGCGTCCCACATCTTCGGACAACCGGCACCGGCGCTCCCGCGCTTGGCCTTGCAGGTCGAAATCGTTTCGAGATTGACCGCCGCCTGCTTTTTCGCCATCGTTTTGTTCCATCGCGGATTCACATGCCGAGACGTCGCTTTGGCTGGAGAAGTAACTTCTTGAGTTCATGTCGTGGTCAATTGAAAGTGGATTCCAGTGGGCACGCGCTCGGCATTGGGCAGCTGGAATTGTCATTTGTCGTTGCGAGTTCTGACCGGTGCTTCAGGGGAGTTGTGGGGTAATTCACGGTCGCAAGTCGCATCGTTCAAGGAACATGCTCTGCGGTTCACTTCCCAAACCCCCTCGTCTATCAGTCCAGGAAAATCTCCACGCCGTCATCGGGTTGCACGCCGATCAGCAGCGGAGAGACCTGCACGCGGCCAGGAAGCAACTTCTCCAGCAGCACCTGGATCTCGACCAGCGCCGCCAACTCCACGCCCTGCTCCAGCGTCACGGTGAGATGGATGCGCTCGCTGTGTGCCATTTCGACACCCATCGCCGCGCGCCCGGTGAGCCACGCACGTTCCACACCCGCATCCAGCAGGCCCTGCGCAACACCCGGTGTGATCTGAAACACCTCAAGCAACTTCTCGACACGCTTGAGCTGGCTCTTGCTCATGAAGGACACCGAGCTCAGGTAGGCCGTCGAGATGTCCTTGCGCCAGTGGCCCAGCGCTTCGGACACCTTCTTGTAGGCGTGCTCGACCAGATCACGGTTCTCCTTGAACCATTTGGAGGACTCCTGCCCCTCTGCGGGTGGGCGGTGCCCGGTGATGTCCTCGAAATAGTCGGCCGCAAACTCGTGGCGCAACCCGTGGCTGGACACCCCCATGTTCTTCTTGTTGATGCCGTACTTGCGCAGAACGTGGTAGTACTTGGTGCGGGCATCTTCAATCGACATGCGCGCGTAGCCCATCTCCCCCTTGGGATGGTTCTGTGCCCAAGCTCGCGCGCGGCTCTGCACCTCGCGCTGTCTGGCGGCCTTCACAGGATCCTTCATGTAGGGCACAAAGCGGCCATTGCCACCTTTGGTGCCGAGGTTCACCATCACGCCATCCACACGTTCGGACTCCATCGGGCGGTAGCTCAGCGCCTCGTTCACACGCAGCCCGAAACAATGCTCAAGCTCGAACAGCCGTGCCTCGTGAGGGTTTTCTTCCTCCACGAGTGCAATGATCGCGCTGGCATCCACCCCAGCTGCTCTCCATGACTTGCTGCCGTGTGTGACCTGGTGGCGTTTGAGGGCCGAGCGATCAACTCCTTTTGCTTCCAGCTCCTGGTAAAGCTCTTCCTTCTTCGGGATTGCTCCGATCTTGCCGATGAGCTCACAGAACTTGCGGATGTTGGTCAGCTTGTTCTGGATGGTTGAAGCACTGTGCCCCAACTCGTTCGCCCAGTACACGACCAATGCCATGGCGTGGCTGCGTCCGATCTGGTCAATGCGCTGGATGGGCATCCTGACTTTGCGCAGATCCTGGATTGCATTCTTCAGCGTGCGGCCGAACGACGTCTCTGTCCGATAGGCGACTTGGCGGACGCGACCGTTAGACGCCTGCAAGTCCAGGTCGTGGAGAAATCGGGTCATCTGCCGCAAGGGGTCGTTGGGGTGGGCATTGATGGCTTCTTGCGCCCGCCCTGCGGCACTACCCGGACCGCCCCGGGTCAGCGCCTCTGCACGCGACTTTGCTCGGAACTTCTTTCCCTGCCCGCCGCTGTCTTTTTCCTTGTCTTTCATTTCTCTCGCTCCATGGGTTACTCAAGGTGTGGTGAGGGCTGACACCTGCGGGCGCATTCACACCCGCACGTCTAAACCCTCGCGCACACACAACAAGCCAGACTCATCTGGCGTCTCTTTTGCTACTGGTCGCCCGGTACAAGGCCCCTGGGCAAGGCACATCAGTCTTCGGTTTTTTCCGTTTTTCGTTAGCAAGCCGTCCTGTCGGCACAAGTGGAATCCTTGTGTGACCACCATCCTTCTGGATGGGCACCCCGACGCAGTGATGGCGTTCGGGGGGGATACTGTCTTCTCAGACAGAGCCATGTGGGTTGGCTAGACCAGAGTAGTTATTCACTACCCAGGTGAACTCACTTCACCGCCAGACTGAATTGGCGGCGTTGTCCTTTGCTGCTTGTCCCACCTTCCCCTTTTTAGGCCCCTGCGGGCTCCCGGACATGCCAGGCGGGAGGTACTGTGACTGGCCACCCGAAGGCAGTTGTCAGAGCAAAGTCAAAACGTGAGTTGATCTATACGCTTGCGCGTCCACACATGCTCCGTAGCAGGAGCGTTGGCTGGCGACCTCCATAGGAAGGCCTTGTTGGCTTGCTGTGGGCAATCCCCATCTGGGGGCCACCACTTCTGAACCGCATCGCGGGCTCAGCAGCTGGTCTTTATGCGACCTGTTTTGCGATGCCCCATACGGAGCAACGTCTTTGGTTTGCGACTTCCAACGTGGGAGGCCGACTTGTTGCCTTAGGACACTCACATTGGAGCGTCGGTTGGCGGTTTGCCCGATGGGCTATGACATCACTGGTGTGACCCGGGATGTCGACGTACCGAGGTACAGCGAAACGGATATTAGGGGCTGTGCCGCGTCTTGTCATTTGATGCGGACCAGTTGTGGATAGTTGGTGCCGCGTCGTGCCCGGTTCGCGAGTTATCCACAGTTGGCATATTTTGTTCCCTCTGCGTTTCCGTCATGCCAAATGGGCAAGAACGGCTGTCAAATCAACGCTCTTCTTATCACTCTGTCTGCCACCCCTCCTGTAACTGCCGTTGTCTCTTGCGTGAGCGGGCGCATGTGGGTAACGGGCACCACGCATAGCTTTGGTTGCGTCTCAAGAACTTGCACAACCTTGATGCTCACACCCTACTTCGTCTGCAGTGTCCACCAGCCTGGTTGGCGGACCCCGATAAGCGCTTCATCCCCGTTGACCTCCACAGGCCGCCAAGCAGAGGGTGCTAAGGAATCGCTTCCCAAGCCAAACTGGCTGAGGCCTCGCATGGCCTCGCATGGCCAACCTCGCGACACCCTACCTGTTCGACAAGCGTTTCATGGCCTCGTATGGCCTCGCATGGCCTCGCATGGCCAACCTCGCGACACCCTACCTGTTCGACAAGCGTTTCCTGGCCTCGCATGGCCTCGCGTGGCCCCGCATGGCCAACCTCGCAACACCCTACCTGTTCGATATGCGTTTCCTGGCCTCGCATGGCCTCGCACGGCCCCGCATGGCCCGCAACTGGTCCGCATCGCTTGCAGAGGTGCGAAGGCCCAAACAGAATTCTCAGCAGCACAACTTTGTGCAGGCATACATCCTGGAGAGTCCTATGAAACGCGACGCACATCTCATCACCGTCCCCGCGCGAGCCATCGACGTGGGCTACGCCAACACCAAGTTCACCTGTGGTCACAAGGTGGCACGTGGTGTCCCAATCATTCACACTGATTTGTTCCCTTCCATCACCGCCACGCTGCGGGCTGGTGCTCCTTTCCGACACGCACCTGGCACGCTGGGGGCTGACGGTGGCATCAGCGAAATCGATGGGGTGCAGCACTTTGCCGGTCGTGGGGTCGAGATGCACCTCAAGGGGCTCCAGCCGCGCCACGTCATGAAGGATTACTGCACCTCCCCCGCCTATCTGGCGCTCATGCGGGGAGCGATGCACTACATGCTGGTCGACGAAGGCAATCCAAAAGAGATGACGATTGAGCACCTGACAGTAGGACTCCCGCTCAACACCTTTGACGAGTACGAAGATCACCTGCGCGAGTTGGCCATTGGACGGCACTCAGTGATCAGCCGAGATCCTGCTGTGGGCGAACGGCACGTCACGGTGTTGGATGCCTCTGTCATCGTGCAACCTCTCGGAGCCCTTTACTACTACGGGCTGACGCACAAGGACTTCGAGATGAGCGGCTGGAATCTGGTGGTCGATGTGGGCGGCGGAACGATCGACTTCTTGGCGGCGTACGACAAGGTCCCCAACTACGAACGCTCCGGGGCACACCCAGAGTCGATGCTGGCTTGCGCGTACGAGGTGGCCAAAGCGATCAATCCGGAGCTGAAGAACCAATACGGTGTCATCCAGGCTATCGATCTGGCCATCCGCGACAACCGGGAAACCGTTCGCATTGGTGGTGAGGACTACGAGATGGCGCGCTACAAGGGAGCCATCAACGAGGTCCTTCGCCGTGGTTACGAGGCCATGCTCAACACTGTGGGTGCCTTGAATGACTTCGACAACATTCTGGTGTGTGGTGGTGGTGGTGCGGTGTTCTTTGAGTTTCTCCGTGAACACGCGCCCGAGCTGCGCCGGCGCCTGAAGATGGACGGTGGCTCCACCTTCTCCAACGTGCGGGGCTTCCAAGTAGCAGCGGACTACGCTGCGAAAGAAGCTTCAGCAAACCGCTGATCGAAGGGAGTGAAGAATGGCACAGCGTAAACGGATCGAGAAGCCGGGGGATGTTTTGCGAATCCGCGTCTCCATTCCCCCCGATGGCAGTGGAGCCCAGGAGTACCTCAAACGCATCAACCCTGTCGGGCTCAATTCGGAGGTGCTGCATTTGATCCAGCTGGGCTACCAGGTCCGAATGAACATGAGTCGGGTTAACTTGGCGCACCTCGGTCATATGCTTCCTTCAGCGACAGTCGAGGTCCCAATGCCGCAGCCTGCCTCAACTCCCCCTGCCGACTCAGAGACCGCCCAGGTCGATGTTGCCGAGCCACTGGAGGAAGGGACCTCGGTTGCAAGTCCCTTCGATGCAAGCTTCAAGAGCATGTTCGGCCAAGCGTTCGAACGCACACGGAACAGAAAAGCGGTGGCCTGATCGCGGGTAAGAGAGCAAAGAAGGGGCGACTAGGTCGCCCTTTTTTTTGCTCGAAGCGCCCTTGACACAGCCTTGATACGTGCGAACCTAGTCTCAAGCAAACCCAAAGAGAGAGGACAAAAATGTCTTACCTGGCCGAAATCGATATGACCGTTGCAGACTTCCGCGAGCACTACGCTCCCGTCGAGGCTGCTGCCAAAGAGCCTCACTGGCTGCTGGGGAGCCTTTACGGCCGCGATCTCCTGAAGATCAAGCTGCGCATCAGCCGCCCCGAGGTGGTGGTGCCGGAGTGGAAGCACGCCGCGCACCTGGACCCTCTTCTGGAGGACATGGTCGACGAGCTGGGACTGCGGGAGATGCCCGAGCCCAAGACCTTCGTTCAGCGGTTGGCTTATGTGAAGACGGTGGCCACGATGGCGTTGGCCGTGAAAAAGAACATGGCGCTGCCTGAGTGGCGCTTGAACAATTGAAAGGGGAACGAAATGGAATCTTTGCTGATTTTGTGTGTGGTGGGATTCGTGATCTTCCTTGCGATCAAAGGGAATGCAAGTGGGGCTGGTGGCGGTGATGACGACGATGAAGGCTCCAGCGGCGGGGGCCGGGCCGTTACCCACAACCACGGCAGCATCGACCAGTTCGGGAACCATGATGACTGAAGCGTGTTCTGTGAGTTCATCTGCAATGGCGTTGGCTCAGGAGCTTGCGTCATTGCTTCCCGCTACCCGCGAGGGGTTTTTCAACCCCTACGCCACACCTCACCCACTGGACGCAAACAGCAACAACCCCCAGGCGAAACTGGCTCGGTTGGGAGCCCATTTGGATTGCGATCCAGAGGTGATCTGCGTTGGTGAAGCGCCGGGGTATCAGGGCTGCGCTTTGTCAGGGGTTGCATTCACCTGCGAGGATCAAATACTCAGCGGCGCGATTCCTCGGGTGGCGCTTTTGTCCGAACGACTTTCCAGCCGCCCCAAGGGTCCTTTCAAGGAACCGAGCGCCGCTGCCGTGTGGGGAATCCTTTACGAATTGGGTCTGGCCGAAAGGGCTGTGCTTTGGAATGCCGTTCAGATGCATCCTCACCGCCCAGGCAACCCCCTGTGCAATCGGACGCCAACAACAAGCGAGGTGATGGAGGGCAAACCCGCAATGCTCGCTCTGAGGTCCGCATTTCCCAAGGCAAAGCTCGTTGCGATCGGCAAGAAATCGCAGGGCCTGATGGATCGAATGGGGCTCGCGTGCGATCTGGCTGTTCGTCATCCTTCGTACGGTGGCAAGCCTGAGTTTCAGGCTTCAATGCGAGCTGCATTCGGGCGACGAGCGTTGCCAATTTGAGGTTCGAAGGAGTATTTGGACCGCGTTGCTGACGTACCATCGCAAACGCAACTGCGAGATAAAAAAAGAAAAGCCCCGGACCACCTTTTAAGGGTGGCCGGGGCTTTATTCATGGTGCCGATTGCTCAAGCCCCGAGGGGCAAGAGTAGGCGTTGGAACTCAGACGAGTTCGGGTTGCGGTTGTGCCCTTTTCTTCGGGGCCTTCTTCGTGATCACCACCTTGGCCTTGAGCCACTCGCGGTCATCGATTGCTTCGATCAGACGCTCGCCCATCTCGTTGAAGTGGACGTCATCGATGCGGTGCGTCTCACCCCCCTCGCCTGCCGTCAGGTCGATGAAGTAGGTGTCGGCGCCGCGGTCGTAGCCCACATAAACTGAACCGGTGAACTTGCTGTTGGCGATTTGCACGGTCATCCCCGGGGGCGTGGCCACGCTCTCTTCCTCCACCGGGTCGGTGAAGGTCAGGTTGGTCGCGCCGGCATCCACCAGGACGTTGACGGTGTGGCGCAAGCCCCCGTCCACTGTTTCCCGCTCCATTTGCGTGATCATGTCGCGCAGGTAGGGGTTCTGGATGACGGTGTAGCTCGCAATGAACCGCTCATTGATGCCGAGATACCGACCTTCCCAGGTGACCGGGAAACGGGTTTCGACGCCGGTGAGCATCATTGTTCGGCAGCCGTCCACTGAGGAGTCATCCGTGCCGTCTGCGGCCGTGCCGTCGAAACGACGCAGCTTGTAGAAGGTCACAGCGACTTTGTCTTCCAGCGCAACGGGCTCGCTGAGCAGCTTGCTGACAACGATGGTGAAGGACCCAGGACCGGTTTTGATCAGGGTGAAGTGCTCGCCTTGCTCGACCACCTTGCCCTCAGCCGGCATCAGGTAGCTGACGCCACCGAGTTGGTTGTGGCTGGTCTCGCCCGTGTAAGTGACGAACTTGAAGGTCCGGATGTTGCGGCCGAGATGGCTGCCCACCACAGTCTTGATCCAGTTGCGGGCTTGGTCTTTGAGGTTCATGGTTTTTCCAAAAAAGAAAAGCCGGGAGCCTCGAAAGCCCGACCGGGCAATGAGTGCACCCGGCGGGTTGGTTGAAGTTGGCACCGCAGGGGTGCCGATGTACGGCGTGGCCGTCAACGGTTGAGATTGTGGTTCAGAGCTCCAAGCTTGTCGCCTGGTCCGGACCACCCGTGGTTATTGTGGTCAGCGCTTCGAGCCAGTCACGGCAGTACTCCTGACCTGTCACACCCTCCAGGCGCACTTGGCGCACGCGGGTCATGGTGATGTTCATCTGTGCAGCAAGGCTTCGGATCGTCTTGCCGTTCTGCCGCATGAGCCGCTTGACCATTTCAGGCTTCAGCTGGTTCATGGATCTCACCTGCGTTCATGGTCTCACCGGTCACGTGGTCGTGAATGTCCCAGCCGTGGGCTTTGGACAGCTCCCTTGCGTACGCGGTGGCCAGGGCATGGGAGCCATGATCACCGACACACGCGGCGAGGCCGTCTTTGTGCCTGAGGTAGACCGAGAAGAACTCGGGTTGCGCGTGGTCGATCCGAACGTCGCCCTGGTCGGGGATTGGGCCGCCCACGTGGCGCACGGGTTCGATTTCAAGCGCCTCGTAGTCGCTGGCTCGCTCGCCCTTCACAAGGCACGCAAAGCGCATGTCCATCAAAGGGGTCGGGTTGGTTGGCATGGATGCCTCCTTTTCAGAGGTGCATCTCCCCGTCAGGGCGTGATGCACCCGATGGGTTGTTGAGTGCTGTCGCAGGGACAGCGAATTCGGCGGTGCCGGATTCCTTGAATCCCCGATTGAAGGAGGCTCAAGGAATCCACCTGCCGTGAGGCAAGTGGACACCAGGGTTTGGGCAGGCGCCCGGGGTTACTGCATCAGCGAAAAGGGCTCGTGCGCAGGGGTCATGGGGACCAGCAGCCAGTCTTTGCGAAGGCGGCGGGCTTCCGTGATGAAGTCTTTCAGCTCGTCAGGCTGGTCACCGAAGTCCTGCTCAATGGGCAGCACGCGGATCAGGTAACCAGCCGGGGTCTCGATCTGGACGCACGCCGCTGCGTCTTCCGACAACAGCAGCATCGACCATGCATCGAGCATGCCCTCCTTGATCTCGAGCGTTCGAGGGGGGACGGTCCATTGCGATCTCATGCTGGGCATTCCTCCTCTTGTGCGCTCACCTCGGGGATGAGGCTGATGCCGTTGAAGGTCACCACCTTGCAGGGCGTGAACAGGCTGTCGCTCTTGTTGATGACCTGGCCCAGTGCGATGCGCTGCAGTGCGACGCGGTCACGTTGGGTCAGGGAGACGATGGGCACCTCACTGCGGTACTCAACCTCACCTTTGAGGCGGCTGTTTTGCCAGACCACACGGACGTCGATCTCGGCGAGCAAGCGGCCCATCTTGAAGACGCCCTGGAGGCCGACCTTGTAGTCGTAGTGCTTCAGTTCGTCCAGCGCGCGTTGGCGCTCGATCTGCTTGAGACCTTTCGGGCCCACCAGGTAGAGATCCTGACCACTGGACTGAATACTCAGCGCGGCGTGTGCCTCGTTGGTGATGCGGGGGTCGATGTACAGCGGATAGAGGTGGGTGCCCATCTCCCGGACCACCCAGAGATAGGTCATGTCGGGAGTGAAGGTGTCCAACAGCTGCTGGCGGTCGTACTTGTAGAAATCCTGCTTGTAGTGCTGGAGAAGGGGGTAGCCAGGGGCTTCGACCACTTCACGCATGCGCTCGAACAATACGTCGGATGGATGACTCATGGTGTTCTCTTGGGGGTTGAGGGACACCTGAGCCCATCGGGCACTTGTGCCCCTTGGGTAGATAAAGGACGGCGCGAAACCGTCAAACGGTGCAAGCACCGAGGTGGAGGCATTGTCCGGTGGCAAGCGAATCACTGCAAGCGCACAAGACCACTGGACCTGAACCGCAAGTGCGTCGTTTCGCACCAATGGTCAAGAGGCTGCACGCATGCGGAACCTGACGTCAACCCGTGTGATTCAGGAGCTTGCGCGTCCGAATGTGGTGAAGCCTCAAGAAGATGCGCTGCGTGAGCGCTTCATTGCGGGTTGACTTTTGAGGTTGGTCGCGTTGAAGCGCGATTCTGGGCTGCCCTGCGCCCACTTCCCGATCTCCCTGTCCCAGCTGTCTAGTTGTTTGTTGCGCTCCTCGCGGGCCATCTGTTCGAAGAACTTTCTCTGAGAGACTTTCAAGCGAACATCCTGCGGCACAAGGTGGACGATCAGGTCACCTCGCTCGAGGGATCCTTCGCTCGTGGGCCACCCCTGTCCTGCGACCTTGATTTCGTGCTCCATGGGAGTGAACTGGACGAGTGCTGTGCCATCAAGCAACGGAGCCAGAACCTTGCCCCCCGCCAGCCAGGTCCAATAGGAGACAGGCACGAAAGTCTCAAGTCTTCCGCTCTTGGTCAGTCGGAACATTTCATTCTTCTCGATCTGCACAGTGACGACGAGGTCACCATGCAGACCAGCAACACCTGAAGCGTCGCCGAACCCGCGAATGCGAACGACACTTCTGTCTTTGACGCCCGCTGGGATCTTGGCGGGTGCTGACCAGCGACGCATCGGACCGAGTCCGGTGCCCGAACAGGCCCAGCAGCTCAGTAACATTCGCGTCCGCTCGCAGTGCAAGCAGGGAGCCATGCAGGTAGGCGTGCAGTTACAGCCCGCGATGGGAGTGAGGCCGCTAGAGCAGGCGAAGCACTCGTCTTCATCCCATGGGTAGTGAACCGCGAGGGAGATCTTGGCTCCCCCACAAGCCGCGCAATTGTCTGCGATGTGCCCTTGCGTTCCAATCTCGCAGCCAAACGCCGCCTCGAACATCGTCAACGTGACGCTGAGTTCAATGTCCTTGCGACGCTGTGCGATCGAACGTTCGCACATGCCCTGCAAGCACGGATTGGTGTGGCTCATTATTTGATCCGATCAGGCCTCAGCCTATGCGCATGTGGTGTTCTGCATGTGCAGAGAGTTGCGGGTAGAGACCATTCTTTGCTGAGATACTGATCACGACGAAACGACAAGGTAGGCTGGTCAGCGCGAGTCCGTCGAGCGGTGAAAGCACCGAGGTGGAGGCATTGTCCGGGGGCAAGCTAATCACTGCAAGTGCACAGGACCACTGTGCTGGCGCGACTGGCGCTTCGTTTCGTGGTCAGCTCAGGCGGTGGATCGTTAGACTCCGGGCTTTGCAAACGGGTTGGGCTCACCCCGGCCCGGTAATCACGACACAACCATGAAGAACT
>NZ_JAOASQ010000004.1 GCF_030158565.1 Limnohabitans sp.
ACGCCCAAGGCCAGTTGTTGGACAAAGCACAAGAGCCCACTTCGTATTTGCACGGCGGCTACGAGAACACCCTGCCCAAGATCGAAGAAGCCCTAGAAGGCCAGGACGTGGGCTTTGAGACCACCTTGAAGCTCGCTGCAGCCGACGCCTTTGGCGAGCGCGACGAAACGCTGGTGCAGACCATCGCCAAGAAAGACTTTCCGCCGGGCGTCAAAGTCGGTGGCCAGCTGCGTGGCCGCACACCCGAAGGGCAAGAGCACGTGTTCACCGTGATCAAGGTCAAGGGCGACCAAGTCATTCTGGACGGCAATCACCCCTGGGCTGGTCAGAACCTGAGCCTGAGCCTGAAGGTGCTGGAAGTGCGTGCCGCTTCAGCCGATGAAGTCACGCACCGTCATGCGCACGGGGCGCACGGTCACCACCACTGACCTGGAAACAGTCCCGCACGGAATACACCATCGAGGTGAAAAACATGGCCGCGACCATGAGTCCGGCGGGCATCAAAATGGCCATCAGCAAGCTGGGATCGCCCAGCAAGCTGGTCACCAGCATGGACACGGTGGCCACGGCAACGAAGAGGCCGAACCAGACTGCCACGTACACCATGAAGGCGCGCAGGTTTCGGGCACAAGCCACAAAGCTGAAAAACAGGCTTTTGACGGGGCTGACACCTTGCCAATGCACCAGTGCTGGCGCATGCCAGAACATCATGGCCAGCGGGATGTACAGCACCATGGACACCCACAGCGCGGCCTGAAAAGAAGCCGAATTGACCACGTCGGGGCTCATGTTGGCACCCGTCAGGTAAACCTGCGCAAAGGTGCCGCCATCGACCAACGCTGAAATACCCATGATGAGCAGGAACGCCACCGCGTACCAGGCGCCCAACTGCAACATCGCTTTGCGTTGAGGGCCTGATTTCAGCGCGGCAAACAGCAGGCCTGGCATGGGAAAGCGTTGGTCCTCGGCCACCTCTGTGGCGGCCATCATGCCCAGCGTCAGCGCAGGCAGCAGCACCAGAGCCAAAGCCCCGCCCAGCAGCGGCACGATGGACACCAGCGAGACCACCGCCATGAACAAGAAAAACAGGCCCGACAGGGCCAGGGGCTGGCGCCAGAAGGTGCGGATGCCCTGGCGGGCCCAGTTCAGGCCAGTGCGTGCGGGGACGATGTTCAGTTGCATGAGGTCAGTGGATCAGAGCGTCACGGCTTGCGCAATGCGCCCGCGCAACACCCGTTCAAAATGGGCGGGGTCGTGTGGCGTGAGCATGGAAGCTTCACGCGGCAGGTGATAGTCCCACAAACGCGAGATCCAGAAGCGCAAAGCCCCTGCGCGCAAAAGGGCAGGCAGCAAAGCGCGCTCGGCGGCGCTCAAGGGGCGCACGGCCATGTAAGCCTGCAGCATGGCCTGGGCGCGTGGTGCGTCGTGCAGGCCAGTGGCCAGGTCAATGCACCAGTCGTTCAGGCACACGGCCAAGTCAAACAACCAGGTGTCCACGCCCGCGAAATAAAAATCGAAAAAGCCTGTCAACTGCTCGCCATCGAACATCACGTTGTCTCGGAACAGGTCGGCATGCACCGGGCCGCGGGGCAGGGCGGTGTAAGCGGAGCTGGCGGCGATGTGGTTTTGGTAGGCCAGTTCGCTGCGCAGCAGGGCCGCTTGGGCATCATGGAGGTAGGGCAGTACCACCGGCACGGTCTCGTTCCACCAGGGCAGACCTCGCAAATTGGGCTGGCTGCGGTTGTAGTCGGCCCCGGCCAGGTGCATGCGCGCCAGCATGTCACCCACGGCGGCGCAATGCACGGCCTGGGGTTGCAACTGGCTCCTGCCCGCCAGCTTGTTGACCACGGCCGCAGGTTTGCCGCTCACGGTGTGCAGGATGTCGCCATCGCGGTTGGCGGCGGGGTTGGGCACCGGAATGCCGCGCCCTGCCAGGTGCTTCATCAGGAACAGATAAAAAGGCAGTTGTTCCTGGGTCAAGCGCTCGAACAAGGTGAGCACGTAATCGCCTTGGGTCGTGGTGGCGAAGTAATTGGTGTTTTCGATGCCGCCCTCAATGCCGCGCAATTCTGTCAGTTCGCCCAGGTTCAGGGACTGCATCAGTTGGGCCGCTTGGGACTCGGAGACTTCGGTGAATACCGCCATGGGAGAGCTTGTGAGGGGACCAGAGGGCTGGCCGGATAGGAAAGTGTCGATTGTAGAGGGGCAAGAAAGGGCTTTATCCCGGTACACAATCGGGGGATGAGCGAAAACACCCCCGATACCGCGAAGCCGACCCTGCTGCTGGTCGATGGCTCCAGCTACCTGTACCGCGCCTTCCATGCCATGCCCGACCTGCGGGCCGTGCCGGGTGACCCGACCAGCCCCGCCACCGGGGCCATTCGCGGCATGATCAACATGATGGAGCGGCTGCGCAAGGACGTGCCCGCCGTTTATGCCGCTTGCGTGTTCGACGCCAAAGGCCCGACTTTTCGCGACGAGATGTACCCCGAGTACAAGGCCCACCGCAGCCCCATGCCCGACGATCTGCGCTCGCAGATCGAGCCGATCCATGAGCTGGTGCGCCTGATGGGCTGGACTGTGCTGGACGTGCCCGGTGTGGAGGCCGACGATGTGATCGCCACGCTGGCCCACACGGCCGCGCAGCAGGGCATCGAGGTGACGGTGTCCAGTGGCGACAAGGACCTGAGCCAGCTGGTGAACGAGCACATCACCATCATCGACACCATGAACGGCAAGGTGCGCGATGTGGCGGGTGTGACCGAAGAGTTTGGCGTGCCGCCCTCGCTGATGATCGACTACCAGACCCTGGTGGGCGACCCGGTGGACAACGTGCCCGGTGTGCACAAGGTCGGCCCCAAGACGGCGGCCAAGTGGCTGCTCGAATACGGCTCGCTCGACAACCTGATGGCGCACGCCCACGAGATCAAGGGCGTGGCGGGCGAGAACCTGCGCCAGGCCGTGGACTGGCTGCCCAAGGGTCGGGCGCTGGTGTCCATGAAAACCGACTGCGACCTGAACGGCTGGGTGCCCGATTTGCCGTCGCTGGCCAGCCTGCACCTGCACGCGCCAGACAAAGACAAGCTGCTGAATTTTTACCAGACCTATGGCTTCAAGGGGCTGGTGCAATCGCTGGGCGGGGCCATGCCTGCGCCTGCGGCCAAGGCCAAAACCGCCAAGCCCAAAGATACCGGTATGGGCGATTTGTTCGGCGGTTCCGAAGACGAAGAAGCCCCGGCATTGCCCGCGCTGGACAACGCCGCCAGCGCGGTGCAGGGTGATTTGAAATACGACACGGTGCTCGACTGGGCGCTGTTCGACCAATGGCTTGAGCGCATTGAGCAAGCGCCGCTGACCGCCATCGACACCGAAACGACTTCGCTGGACGCCATGCGTGCCGAAATCGTGGGCATTTCGCTGAGCGTCACGCCCGGCGAGGCGGCCTACATCCCGCTGACCCACAACGGCCCGGGCGCGCCCGAGCAACTGCCGTTGGCAGACATCTTGGCCAAGCTCAAGCCCTGGCTGGAAAACCCGGCCCGCCACAAGCTGGGCCAGAACATCAAATACGACCGCCATGTGTTCGCGAACCACGGCATCGAGGTGCAGGGCTACGCCCACGACACCATGCTGGAGAGCTATGTGCTCGAAGTGCACAAGCCGCACGGCTTGAGCAGTTTGGCCGAACGCCATGTGGGCCGCCGGGGCGTGACCTATGAAGACCTGTGCGGCAAGGGCGCGCACCAGATCCCGTTTGCGCAGGTCGACGTGGACAAGGCCGCGCATTATTCGTGCGAAGACTCGGACCAGTGCCTGGACGTGCACCTGACGTTGTGGCCGCAGATCGAAGCGCATGCGAGCCTGAAGTTTGTGTACGACCTGGAGATCGCGACCAGCGAAGCGCTGTACCGCATCGAGCGCAACGGCGTGCTGATCGACGCGCCCACCCTGGCCGCGCAAAGCCAGGCGCTGGGCGAGCGCATCGTGCAGCTCGAAACCGAGGCTTACGAGATCGCAGGCCAGCCCTTCAACCTGGCCAGCCCCAAGCAGCTGGGCGAGATCTTTTTTGACAAGCTCGGCCTGCCCGTCATCAAGAAAACCGCCACCGGCGCCCGCAGCACCGACGAAGAGGTGCTGGAAAAACTGGCCGAAGACTACCCGCTGCCGGCCCGCATCCTGGAGCACCGCAGCCTGTCCAAGCTCAAAGGCACTTACACCGACAAGCTGGCGCAGCTGGCCCTGCCGCGCACGGGCCGCGTGCACACCAACTACGCGCAGGCCGTGGCCGTGACGGGGCGCCTGTCGAGCAACGAGCCGAACCTGCAAAACATCCCGGTGCGCACCGCCGAGGGCCGCAAGGTGCGCGAGGCCTTTGTGGCCCCCGCAGGCTGCGTGATTGCCAGCGCCGACTACAGCCAGATCGAGCTGCGCATCATGGCGCACCTGAGCGACGATCCGGCCTTGCTCAAGGCCTTTCATGAGGGGCTGGACGTGCACAAGGCCACGGCGGCTGAGGTGTTTGGCGCAACGCCCGACACGGTGAGCAGCGAGCAGCGCCGCTACGCCAAGACCATCAACTTCGGCCTGATCTACGGCATGAGCGCCTTTGGTTTGGCCAAGGCCTTGGGCATCGACAACACGGCGGCCAAGAACTACATCGCCCGTTACTTTGAGCGCTTTGCCGGGGTCAAGCAGTACATGGACAGCACCCGCGAGCAGGCCAAGGCCCAGGGCTATGTCGAGACCGTGTTTGGCCGCCGCCTGATGCTGCCCGAGATCAACAGCCCCAACGGCCCGCGCCGCGCCGGGGCCGAGCGCGCCGCCATCAACGCGCCCATGCAGGGCACAGCGGCCGACCTGATCAAGCTGAGCATGGTCGCGGTGCAAAAGGCGCTCGATGAACAAGGCAAGGCCACCAAAGTCATCATGCAGGTGCACGACGAACTGGTGTTCGAGGTGCCTGAATCTGAGGTTGAATGGGTGCGCACCGAGGTGCCGCGCATCATGGCCGGAGTGGCCGACCTCAAGGTGCCGCTCTTGGCCGAAGTCGGCTTTGGCCCGAACTGGGAGCAGGCGCACTGAGGTTCTGATGCCAGGGGTGAATGACCAGTTGGTTTGACAGATGAAAAAAACACAGGCAGACTAGTCTGATGACTAGTTTGAAGGGGGTTCAGATGCATGCATGGCCGGTACAAGACGCGAAAGCGCGGTTCAGTGAATTTTTGGACGCTTGTTTGGTTGAAGGACCTCAAATGGTGACCCGGCGCGGCACCGAAGCCGCTGTGCTGGTGCCGGTGCAAGAGTGGCGGCGTATGCAATCGGCAACTCGCCCCTCGTTGAAGCAATTGCTGCTTTCTGACCAAGCCCGCACCGACATGAGCTTGCCGCCACGCGGACAAGCCAAACGGCGATCCGTGAAGCCGCTGTTGTGAGTCAGCGTTATCTGCTGGACACCAATGTGGTGTCGGAACTGCGCAAGCCACGGCCGCACGGGGCCGTGGTGGCGTGGCTGCAATCGCTGGATGACGCTCAGCTGTATGTGTCTGCGGTCACGCTGGGCGAAATACAAGCGGGCATCGAAATGACGCGAGAGCAAGACCCTCAAAAGGCTCAAGAGATTGAGGCTTGGTTGGCGCTGGTGGCTGGCGCGTACAACGTCTTGCCCATGGATGCTGCTGCATTCACGGCTTGGGCGCGGTTGATGCATCGAAAGTCAGACACGTTCTACGAAGACGCCATGATTGCCGCCACGGCGAAAGTGCATGGACTGACCGTTGCTACCCGGAATGTGGCGGATTTTCGGGCGTTGGGGTTTGAGGTGTTCAATCCTTTTGTTGCGACCTAGTTCGCCAAGTTGCCAAAGAGACTATGGCGCATACCGTCATGCTCAGCCGAATTCCCGAAACCCCTTCAGCGCCGGCAGAGGCGCGAAGTTCGCTTCACGTTTTTGCTGAAACGCGCTGATCGCTTCGCGCACGTTGGCGTTGCTCCAGATCGCGCCTTGCAGCCAGCCCATGTGGCGCAGGCTGTCTTCGGTGCTGTGGTCGCGGGCGTAGTGCAGCACTTGCTTGGTGCCCCAGATGGCCACGGGCGGTTTGCTGGCGATCTCTTTGGCCGCTTGCAGGGCGGCGGCCACAGCCGCTTCGTGGGTGGGCAGCACGTCGTTGACCAGGCCGTGGGCCAGCGCTTTGTCGGCACTCAGGCGGCGGCCTGTGTAGGCCAGTTCTTTGACCAGGGCCATGGGCAGCAGCTTGGGCAGGCGCTGCAGCGTGCCCACGTCGGCCACCATGCCGATGTTGATTTCCTGGATGCAGAAGAACGCGTCGGCCGAGGCATAGCGCATGCAGCAGGCGGTCACCATGTCCACCGCGCCGCCAATGCAGCCGCCGTGGATGGCCGCAATGACCGGGATGCGCAGCTCTTCGAGCAGGGTGAAGGTGTGCTGCATGTCGGTCAGCAGGTCGTACACGGCAGAGCGGCCTTCGGCGCTGCTGTCGTCCATCTGGATGGCGCTGCCAAAGGTTTGCAGGTCCATGCCCGCGCTGAAGTGTTTGCCCGTGCTGGAGATCACCAGCGCCCGGGCGGTGCCCGCCTTATGAATGTCGGTCAGCACCTCGTGCAGCTCGCGCCAGAAGGTCGGGTGCATGGTGTTCATCGCCTCGGGGCGGTTGAGCACCAGGTGGGCAACGTGGCCCTCAGTCGTCAGGGAAAAACAGTTCAGTTTGTTCATGGGTGGTCTCCTCAGTGGCAATGTAGCCCTTGTCTGCGGGGGCGGCTGTCCCCGCCTTGACCAGCGTGCCCACCCGCACGCCCAGCAGGCGCAGGCGGCGTGTCAGGTCTACCCGCTTGAGGCATTGCCCAGCCACCTGGCGGATGCGTTTGGCGTCGGCTGTGTAGTCGGTCAGGCTTTGGTCGCGTGTCACAGCCTGGAAGTTGTCATACCGCAGCTTGATGCCGATGGTTTTGCCTTCGTAGCCTTTGCGCTGCAGGTCGGCCGCCACCTGTTCGCACAGCCGGGTGAAGACGGCCCCGAGTTCTTCGCGGTCGCGCACGGCGTGCAGGTCGCGCTCAAACGTGGTTTCGCGGCTCATGCTGACGGGCTCGCTCTCGGTCTCCACCGGGCGGTCGTCGCGCCCCCAGGCTGCCTCGTGCAGCCAGGCACCGTAGCTTTTGCCAAAGTTTTCAATGAGCCAGTGCTGCTCGCGGGCGGCCAGCTCGCCGATGGTGTGGATGCCAAAGCCCTTGAGTTTTTCATCGGCCTTGGGCCCCACGCCGTTGATCTTGCGGCAGGCCAGCGGCCAGATCAGGGTTTGCAGGTCGGCCTCGTGCACGATCGAGATGCCGTTGGGTTTGTTGAACTCGCTGGCCATCTTGGCGATCAGCTTGTTGGGCGCCACGCCAATCGAGCAGGTCAGGCCCGTGGCGTCAAAAATGCTTTTCTGGATCAGGCGGGCCAGCACACGCCCGCCTTCGCGCTGGCCGCCGGGCACCTCGGTGAAGTCGATGTAGACCTCGTCCACGCCCCGGTCCTGCATGACGGGTGCGATGTCGGTGATGATGCTTTTGAAGGTGCGCGAATAATGCCGGTAGCGCTCAAAGTCCACAGGCAACAGGATGGCCTGCGGGCAGAGCTTGGCGGCTTTCATCAGCCCCATGGCCGAGCCGATGCCGAACTGCCTGGCCGCATAGGTGGCGGTGGTGATCACGCCGCGCCCGGTGTAGCCTTCGATGCGCGGGAAAAAGTCGACCGGAATCCGGTCCAGCCGCTCTGCAAAGGTTTCTTCGGTCCATTCGCCCTCGGGGTAGGCCGCCTGCAGCTTGCCCAGCAAGTCGTCTTCCTTGCGGCGGCCGCCGCCAATGACCACCGGCAAGCCCTTGAGCTGCGGGTAGCGCAGCAGCTCGCAGGACGCGTAAAACGCGTCCATGTCGAGGTGGGCAATGCGGCGGGTCAGGGCGGTGGTCACCCTTCAAGCATAGCGCGAGCGCTGGCCACTCAGGCCGTCGGGAAGGTGCCTGGCAACAAGATATTCGTGCCCACGTTCTGGATGTTGGTGTGACCGCAAAAGGCCATGGTCACGTCCAGTTCCTTGTGGATGATCTGCAGGGCCTTGGTCACGCCTTCTTCGCCCATGGCACCCAGGCCATAGACCATGGCGCGGCCGATCATGACGCCTTTGGCACCCAGGGCCCAGGCCTTGAGCACGTCCTGGCCGCTGCGAATGCCGCCGTCCATCCAGACTTCGATCTGGCTGCCCACGGCGGCCACGATGGCTGGCAGGGCTTCAATGCTGCTGGGGGCGCCGTCGAGTTGGCGGCCGCCGTGGTTGCTGACCACGATGGCGTCAGCCCCGCTGGCCACGGCCAGCTTGGCGTCTTCCACGTCCATGATGCCCTTCAAGATCAGCTTGCCGCCCCATTGCTTTTTGACCCAGGCGATGTCTTCCCAGTTGAGCGTGGGGTCAAACTGCTCGTTGGTCCAGGAGGCCAGCGATTTCATGTTGGTCACGGCCTTGACGTGGCCGACCAGGTTGCCAAAAGTGTGGCGTTTGGTGCCAGCCATCCCTAAGCACCAGCGCGGCTTGGTCATCAGGTTGATGATGTTGGCAATCGTGGGGCGGGGTGGTGCGGTCAGGCCGTTTTTGAGGTCTTTGTGGCGTTGGCCGATCACTTGCAAATCGAGCGTGAGCACCAGGGCGCTCACGTTGGCGGCCTTGCAGCGGTCGATCATGCGGACCATGGCGTCGCGGTCGCGCATCATGTACAGCTGAAACCAGAAGGGCGCTTGCGTGTGGGCCGCGATGTCCTCGATCGAGCAGATGCTCATGGTCGACAGGGTGAAGGGGATGCCGAATTTCTTGGCCGCCATGGCCGCGTGCATTTCACCGTCGGCATGCTGCATGCCGGTCAGGCCCACGGGGGCGATGCACACGGGCATTTTGGTGTCGATGCCCACCATTTTCGTGGCCGTGGTGCGGTTTTCCATGTTCACGGCCACGCGCTGGCGCAGCTTGATCTTGTGGAAGTCGCTTTCGTTGGCGCGGTAGGTGCCCTCGGTCCAGGAGCCGCTGTCGGCGTAGTCGTAGAACATGCGCGGCACGCGCTTTTCGGCCAGAACGCGCAGGTCTTCGATGTTGGTGATCACGGGCATGGGGCAGTCTCCGAAAGGATGTCAGTTGTTCAAATCAACAGGCATCCTAGCCGCCCAGCGGCTCGGAGGTTGTGAAACTTGGGACAGCTGCTTTGAAATTTCTTGGGGCAGCCCAAGCCCCAGGGGGTTTTAGCTGGTGCAGCTGACGCTGCCACAGCCCGACATGGTCACGTTTTTGATGGCCGAAGGGTCGGCCAGGGTTTCGGTCACGCTGTCAAAGCCGACCGATTTCAGGTGCGCCGCCAAGCCCGCGTCCATGCTGTTGGCGTGGCCCGGGAACCATTCGGCCAACGCTTCAGCCAGGCGGGTGATGATCTGTTTGTCGGTGTCCAGGTAGTGGGCTTCCACCACGCGCATGGTCTCCAAAATCGTGGCGTGGTGCTCGGCGTGGCAGTTGTCGGCCGAAAAGCCAGTGGCCAGCATCCAGCGCTCTTCCTGGGCAAAGTGCTCGACCGTGTGGTCCAGGAACGCTTTGTAGACCGGCAGCTGCTCGTCCTCGGGCGTGGCCAGGATCTGGTTGATCATGTCCACAAACTCCTGGTGCGTCTCGTCCATGCGGGCGTCGCCCGTGTTGAGGGATTCGGTCCAGGGCATCAGGGTGGGGGTGGCAGTGGTCATGGCGATCGGTTCAATGGGGCTGAAGACGTTCCCGCAAGGACTGCAGGCGCTGTCTAGAAACCAAATTATCGCGGATAGCGCATGGGGCCTGTGTGACCCTGCAGCCTGGCTGGCTAATCGCTGTCGCAGACCCGCAAATGGGCCAGTCCATAGAGGGGGCCGCCTGTGAAGGGGCTGCAACACAGCTCGGTCATGCAAGCGCCCCAGCCATAGGCTTCGGAGACACTGCGCTGGGCGATCAGTTCCAGCCTGGGGTGGATCTGGGCGATTTCCAGGCCATTGTGTGCGCCCCATTGGAATGGGGCCATGAGGGGCGCAAAAGGCGCTTGCGGACCGATACCCCAAGGCGAAATGAAGTCGACCAACAACTCCGAGCCATCGGGGGCGTTGTTGGCGATTTCCCGCAAGACCGTGCGCACCTGTGTGGCGGGCAGGTACATCAAAACACCTTCACACACCAGCAACAGAGGTTGATGCGGCTCGCCCTGGTGAGGCTCCAGCTGTTTCCACCAGCCTGCCTGGGTCAGATCCAATGCCTGGTTTTTGCATTGCCCGGAGGTCTCGGGGATCAAGGATTGGCGCAAATCGATCACCTCGGGCAAGTCCGCGTCCACCCAGCTGTTGTGTTCATTGCGCAGCCACTGGAAATAATGCGCCAGCCCTGCGCCCAGATTCACCCCCGTGCTGTCGGGGTGCCGCTCGAAGAAGTTTTGTCCCAACTGTTTGATCAATTGCGTGCGCCACAACACGTTGAGCAGAACGGAGGCGTCACTGGGCGAAGGGGTGGCGACCACCCCTGCTGTGTTCAGCAGTGCCTCGGCATAGCGATCGCCAGGGTTGAGCGCAGGGAAGATTTTGGGGCCGTGCGCCCGAGCCGCCAAAGGAATCAGCAGTGTGCGAGGCAAGGCCTCCAGGGTGTCGAAGTCCGTGGACCCGGTGCGAAATTCCATGGTGTGCCTCCTTGTGGCCCGGTCGGCTTGGCCAAGGCCAGTGACGAGGCATGTGTTGTCGTGCAACAAAGAGGGCAGTCTTGCGGTTCTGGTGTGGGCGGTCTGTGTGTGGACGAACCCAAAGCAAAAAGGGGCAGCCGCATGCAGCGACTGCCCCTGGGTGTGGATCGGCTTTGAGGGTCAGGCCAAACGTGTCCGGTGACGCGCAATCTGCAGCCGCACTTGCGCAGGCGCTGTGCCGCCCAGCGTGTTGCGGGCATTGAGCGAACCTTGCAGGCTGAGCGGCCCAAACACATCGGCTTCGATGCGGCTGTCGAACTTTTGCAGGGTTTCCAGCGGCAGCTCTGACAGGTCCACGCCCAGGCCTTGGGCGGTCTTGACGGCGTGGGCCACCACTTCGTGGGCGTCGCGGAAGGGCAAGCCTTTTTTGACCAGGTAGTCGGCCAGATCCGTGGCGGTGGCGTAGCCTTTTTTCACGGCGGCTTCCATGGCGGCGGCGTTGACGGTGATGCCGCCCTCTTTTTGGCCGGTGGCGGGGTTGAGCTGTCCGCCGACCATTTCGCTGAAGATGCGCAGGGTGTCTTTGAGTGTGTCGACGGTGTCAAACAGCGGCTCTTTGTCTTCCTGGTTGTCCTTGTTGTAGGCCAGGGGCTGGCCCTTCATCAGGGTGATCAGGCCCATCAGGTGGCCGACCACGCGGCCGGTTTTACCGCGCGCCAGCTCGGGCACGTCGGGGTTTTTTTTCTGCGGCATGATGGACGAGCCGGTGGTGAAGCGGTCGGCAATGCGCACAAAGCCGAAGTTCTGGCTCATCCACAAAATCAACTCTTCAGAGAAGCGGCTGATGTGCACCATGCACAGGCTGGCGGCGGCGGTGAATTCGATGGCGAAGTCGCGGTCGCTCACGCCGTCCAGGCTGTTCTGGCAGACCTGCGCGTTGCCGTGTTCATCGACCATGCCCAAGGTGCGGGCCACGCGCTCGCGGTCCAGCGGGTAGGTGGTGCCCGCCAAGGCGGCGCTGCCCAGCGGCAGGCGGTTGGTGCGGCGGCGCACGTCGCTCATGCGTTCGGCGTCCCGGGCAAACATCTCGACATAGGCCAGCAGGTGGTGGGCAAAGCTCACGGGCTGGGCCACTTGCAGGTGGGTGAAGCCGGGCAGGATGACCTCGACGTTTTGCTCGGCCACATCGACCAACGACTTTTGCAGGTCGACCAGCAAGTCGATGATCAGGTCCATCTCGCTGCGCAACCACAGGCGCACGTCGGTGGCCACCTGGTCGTTGCGGCTGCGGCCGGTGTGCAGGCGTTTGCCTGCGTCGCCCACCAGTTGGGTCAGGCGTGCTTCGATGTTCAGGTGCACGTCTTCCAGGTCAAGCTTCCATTCGAAGACACCGGATTCGATTTCCTGGGTGATCTGCGCCATGCCGCGCTGGATGTCGGCCAGATCGCTGGCGCCGATGATCTTTTGTGCGGCCAGCATCTCGGCGTGGGCCAGCGAGCCCTGGATGTCGGCTTGCCACAGGCGTTTGTCAAAGAACACGCTGGCGGTGTAGCGCTTGACCAACTCGCTCATGGGTTCAGAAAAGAGCGCGGACCAAGCTTGGGATTTTTTGTCGAGTTGGTTTGTCATAGACGCCGATTTTATCGGGTGCAGGCGCCGTGGCCTGGCTTGGGCCTCCGATCCGAGCTTGGCGGATGATAGGTAACACCAACCGACCACAGATCTGACCCGATGAACTCGACATGTCAGCGCATCCCCTGTTTTGTCATCCCTGGCGAAGCCCCGGGATCCAGTGTGCAGCCATGCCCTGTGCAAATGCCAGCTGTGTGCAGTGGATCCCGGATCAAGTCCGGGATGACAGGTAAAACAAGTCCGGGATGTCAGGCAAAACAAGTCAGGGATGACCGGCAAAGTGAGTCCGGGATGACAGCTAAAGCAATTTAGGGCCGACAGAAGTTGCAGATTCGCCCCGATATTTTCAAATTTCCATGGGGCGGATCAATAACGCTGCGCCGCAGCGCGATAGACCGTGTTGAGGTCGCATTTTTTCAATTGACTCCGCCCGACCCTGTTTCAGCAGCGTTATACGGCTAGAGCCTCTTTGTTAAAAATGCTCAACCGGTGTTCCTCAACCCCGCCGCAATCCCGTTGATCGAGATGTGGATGCCGCGCTGCACCCGCTCGTCGGCCAAGCCGGCGCGGTAGCGGCGGATCAGCTCGACTTGCAGGTGGTGCAACGGGTCGATGTACGGAAAGCGGTGGCGGATGGAGCGGGCGAGAGCCGGGTTGCTCTCTAGCCGGTTCTTCTCGCCGGTGATTTGGGCCAGCGCGTCGGCGGTGCGGTGCCATTCGGCCTCGATGGCGGCAAAGATCTTTTTGCGCAGGCGGCTGTCGCTGACCAGTTCGGCGTAGCGTGAGGCCAGGGCCAGGTCGCTTTTGGCCAGCACCATGTCCATGTTGGACAGCAGGGTGCGGAAGAAGGGCCACTGGCGGTACATCTTTTGCAGCAAGGCCAGTGCGGCTTTGCGTTCGGCCGCATCGGGCTTGTCCAGAAAGGCTTGCACGGCCGAGCCAAAGCCCAGCCAGCCGGGCAAGGTCAGGCGGCACTGGCCCCAGCTGAAGCCCCAGGGGATGGCGCGCAGGTCTTCGATTTTTTCCAATGCCTTGCGCGAAGCGGGGCGTGAGCCGATGTTCAGCTGGGCCAGTTCTTTCAGCGGTGTGGCCCCAAAGAAGTAGTCGGTGAAGCCAGGCGTGTCGTACACCAGCCCACGGTAGGCGTCCATGCTGGCTTCGGACAATTCGGCGGCGGCGTCCAAAAACGCCCGTGTGGCGGGCTTGGTGGGTTGCAGCAGGGTGGCTTCGAGTGTGGCGGCGACCAGGGTTTCCAGGTTGCGGCGGCCGATTTCGGGGTTGGCGAATTTGGCACCAATGACTTCGCCTTGCTCGGTCAGGCGGATCTGCCCGCGCACGGTGCCCGGTGGCTGCGCCAAGATGGCCTGGTAGCTGGGGCCACCGCCTCGGCCCACGGTGCCGCCGCGTCCATGGAACATGCGCAGGGTGATGCCGTGGCTGCGTTCGAGTTTCTCGAACAATTCCACCAGCGCGATTTCGGCGCGGTACAGCTCCCAGTTGCTGGTGAAGATGCCGCCGTCTTTGTTGCTGTCGGTGTAGCCGAGCATGATGTCCTGCTCGCCACCGCTGCGCTGCACCAGGGCAGCCACGCCGGGCAGGGCGTAGAACTCGCGCATGATGGGCGCGGCGTTGCGCAGGTCTTCGATGGTTTCGAACAGCGGCACCACGATCAGGTCGTTGATCGCCTCTGTGTCCAGCGTGCCGCGCATCAGGCCCACTTCCTTTTGCAGCAACAGTACTTCCAGCAAGTCGCTCACGGTTTCGGTGTGGCTGATGATGTAGTGGCGGATCGCTTGCTTGCCAAAGGTGCTCAGCATGCGCTGGGCGGTTTCAAAGATGGCCAGTTCGGACACGGCGTGTTCGCTGTAGTCGGCACCGGGCACGCGCAGTGGGCGGGCGTCGTTGAGCAGGCCCAGCAGCAGGGCTTGTTTGGCGTGTTCGTCGAGCTGGCTGTAGTTCTTTTCCACGCGGGCGGTGGTCAGCAGTTCGGCCACGACTTCTTCGTGCTTGTCCGAACTTTGGCGCAGGTCCACCGTGGCCAGGTGAAAGCCAAACACCTCCACGGCACGGATCAGCGGGTGCAGGCGCTGCGCGGCCAGCGCTTCGGCGTGGTGGCTGCACAAAGACGCTTCGATGGTGCGCAGATCAGTCAAAAAGTCTTCGGCGCTGGCATAAGGGTTCTGCGGGGCGACGGCGTGGCGTGCGGCTTCACCACCCGTGAGGGTTTTCAATGTCGCGGCCAGGCGGGCGTAAATGCCTGTCAGTGCCCTGCGGTAGGGCTCATCCTGGCGGTGTTCGTTGGTGTCGGGCGAGCGTTCGGCCAAGGCCAGCATGTCCGGGCCAAAGGGCACCAGCATGGCCGACAGCGACAGCTCGCTGCCCAGGTAATGCACTTCGGTCAGGTAGTGGCGCAGGGCCACATCGCTTTGGCGGGTCAGGGCGTGTTCCAGCGTTTGGGCGGTCACATTGGGGTTGCCGTCGCGGTCGCCACCGATCCACTGGCCCATGCGCAAGAAGCTGGCAATCGGCTGGCCCGGCAGGGCTTCTTCCAGCTCGGCATAGAGCTTGGGGATTTCGCGCAGGAAGGTGGCTTCGTAATAGCTCAGCGCGTTTTCAATCTCGTCGGCCACGGTGAGTTTGGTGAAGCGCAGCAGGCGGGTTTGCCACAGCTGCATCACGCGGGCGCGCATTTGTTGCTCGTTGGCGGCCAGCTCTTTGGGTGTCAGGGCGTCTTTGGCAGCGTTCACCATGGCGGCGCGGGCCTTGATGGCATCGCGCTCGGTCAGCAGGTGGGCGATGTCGCGCTCGGCGTCCAGAATGCTTTTGCGCTGCACTTCGGTCGGGTGGGCGGTGAGCACGGGCGAGACGTAGCTGGTGGCCAGCATGTCCGAGATGCTGCGCGGCGTGATGCCCGCCCAGCGCAGGCGCTGCAGCGCCACGTCGATGCTGCCTTCTTGCGTGTGGCCAGCCCGCTCGTGGATGGCGCGGCGGCGGATGTGGTGGCGGTCTTCGGCCAGGTTGGCCAGGTGACTGAAGTAAGTGAAGGCGCGGATCACGCTCACGGCGCGGTCGCCGGGCAAGCCCTTGAGCAGCTTTTTCAGCGCCTTGTCGGCCTCGTGGTCGGCATCGCGGCGGAAGGCCACCGACAGCTTGCGGATTTGCTCCACCAACTCATAGGCCTCGGGGCCTTCTTGCGTGCGGATCACGTCACCCAGAATGCGACCCAACAGGCGAATGTCTTCGACCAGCGGGCGTTCGCTGTCGCGTTTGTCGGTTTTGCTGGCGCGCACGGGGGCGTTTTTGGACAGCGCGGCGGTGGTTTCTTTGGAGGCCTGTTTCATCGTGAGGTGTGCGGTGAAGGGGTGGTTCGGCAAGCGTGTGTGCAGCGCTTGTGGCGCTGTGCCTCATGCTAGCATCGGCCAGCCCCTAGAAATTACCAACGGGTTTCATCTTGATGAAGCCTTTCTTCAGAGAAATTCAACGTGTCTTTGACTTCTTCCCCCACCATCGTGATTGCCACCCGTGAAAGCCGTTTGGCGCTTTGGCAGGCTGAGCACGTCAAAGCCTTGCTGGAGGGCCTGGGTTGCACGGTGCAATTGCTGGGCATGACCACGCAGGGCGACCAGATTCTCGACCGCAGTTTGAGCAAAGTGGGCGGCAAGGGTTTGTTTGTGAAAGAGCTGGAAGTGGCTTTGCAAGAAGGCCGTGCCGACATCGCGGTGCATTCGCTCAAGGATGTGCCCATGGACATGCCCGAAGGCTTTGAGCTGGCCTGCGTGATGGAGCGAGAAGACCCACGAGACGCCTGGGTGTCGTCGCAATATGCCCGGCTGGAAGACTTGCCGCAAGGCGCAGTCGTTGGCACCTCCAGTCTGCGCCGAACCGTGCTGCTGCGTGCATTGCGCCCCGATTTGAAGATCGAGCCCTTGCGCGGCAACCTCGACACCCGCCTGCGCAAGCTCGACGAAGGCCAATATGCGGGCATTGTGTTGGCGGCGGCGGGCCTCAAGCGTTTGGGTTTGACCGATCGCATTCGACACATTTTTGAAACCACCGAGATGCTGCCGGCCGCAGGCCAGGGCGCTTTGGGCATCGAGATCCGCAGCGACCGCGCCGATTTGCGGGCTTTGCTGGCCCCCTTGGCCGACAGCGTGACTTGGCAGCGTGTGGCCGCCGAGCGGGCGGTCAGCCGCGCCATGGGCGGCAGCTGCTCCATGCCTTTGGCCGCGCATGCGGTCATGGACGGCGGCGCGCTCAAGCTGCAAGCCGCTTGGGGCGACCCGCAAGGCGACACCACTTTGGTGACGGCAGCCTCGGACATCACCGCGACCGATTTGACCGCTGCCGAGGCTTTGGGCCTGCGCGTGGCGCAGGCGCTGCAGCAGGGCGGCGCGCATTAAGGCGCACATGGTGGCCGAGCCTGCCGTCCTGGTCACCCGGCCCGAGCGCGAAGCCGAGCCTTGGGTTCAGGCCTTGCAAGCCGAAGGTGTGCGCGCCGAGGCTTTCCCGCTGATTGACATTTCAGCCTTGCCCGATCCGTCGGCTTTGCAGGCGGCCTGGCAGCAAGTGCCGACATGTCTGGCGGTGATGTTTGTCAGCGCCAATGCCGTGCGGTTTTTCATGGCGGCTCAGCCGGGTGGTGTCCATGTGCAGGCCTGCCGCGCCTGGGCCACAGGGCCGGGCACGCAGGCGGCCTTGCTGGCGGCGGGCTGGCCCGCGCAGCAGATCGATGCACCCCCGGCCGATTCAAGCCAGTTTGACTCAGAAGCCCTTTGGGCGGTGGTGGCTGAACGCGTTCGTGCCGCGCAGGCGCCAAGCCCGGCCCGTGTGCTGATCGTGCGGGGGGCCGATGCGCAGGGCCAGATGGCCGGGCGCGATTGGCTGGCGCAGCAACTCGAAGAAGCGGGCTTGCTGGTATTGCAGGCGGTGGCTTATGTGCGGCGTGCGCCGGTTTTGTCGCCTGCGCAGCAAGCGCGGGCCGAGCAGGCCATGCACGACGGCAGTCTGTGGCTGTTCAGCAGTTCCGAAGCGGCGCTGCACCTGACGCAGGCTTGCCCGCGCTTGGACCTGTCCCAAGCCCGTGCGCTGGCCACCCATCCGCGCATTGCCGAGCGCTTGCGCCAAGCCGGTTGGGGCCATGTTGAACTGGTGCCTGCAGCACTGAGTGCACAGGCCTTGTCTATAAAATCACTTTCATGACTTCCATGCCCGACAACGCCTCTGTTTCTGAACCCTCTGCGTCCGCAGCCCCCATGCTGCGGTCCTGGAAAATCTGGCTGGCGCTGGGTGTGGCGGCCTTGGCCTTGCTGGTGTCGGTGGGGCTGTGGCAAAAGCTGGCGCGTATTCAGGAGCAGCTGGCACGCCAAAGTGCCGATGCCGGCCAGCAGTCGCTGGAGGCCAAAGCTTGGGCCAAACAGGCGCAGGACACCGTCAAGGACAGCGCAGCGCGGCTGGGCTTGGTCGAGGCCCGTCTGGGCGAGGTGGCGCTGCAGCGCAGCCAGCTCGAAGAGCTGATGCAAAGCCTCTCGCGCTCGCGTGATGAAAACCTGGTGGTGGACATCGAAGCCGCTTTGCGCATGGCCCAGCAACAAGCCCAACTGACGGGCAGTGTGGAGCCTTTGCTGGCCGCGCTCAAGTCGGCACAGCAGCGCGTGCACCGCGCGGCCCAGCCCCGGTTGGCTCCTGTGCAGCGGGCACTGGAAAAAGATCTGGAGCGCCTGAATGCCGCGCCGGTTTTTGACTTGCCTGGTTTGCTCATCAAGCTCGACGAGGGCGTGGCCCTGGTCGATGGTTTGGTGTTGGCGAACCAGAACCAGGCCGCCAATGTGACGCTACCCGGACCTGCCAGTGCCGATGGTGCGCAGCCCGCACCGTCTTGGTGGATGGCCGGTTTGAACCGCTTTGGCGAGCAGCTGCGGGGCTTGGTGCGTGTCAGCCGCATCGATTCGCCAGAGGCGGCCTTGCTGTCCCCAGAGCAAGGTTTTTTCCTGCGTGAAAACCTGAAACTCAAATTGCTCAATGCCCGCCTGGGTTTGCTGGCCCGCCAAAAAGACGCGGCCCGCAACGATCTGGGTTCAGCAGCGGTCATGGTGCGCCGTTATGCCGATGCGTCCTCTCGCAAAACCGAGCAGATGCTGCAGTTGCTGGAGCAGGCTGGTCTGCAAATGAAAGCCAGTGAGATGCCTCATCTGGCAGCCTCGCTGAATGCTTTGTCCACCGCTGCGGCAGGAAGGTAAGACCCATGCGTGCAGCTCTTTGGCTCCTCAGTTTGTTTGCGCTGGCGGCAGCGGGCGCTTGGTTTGCGGGCAACAACCAGGGCACGGTGACTTTGTTCCTCTCGCCTTACCGGGTGGACATGTCGCTGAACCTAGTGTTGCTGATCTTTGTCTCGGTGGTGTTGTTGGTGGTGGTGGCGCAGCAGGCGTTGTCGGCTTTGTTCGCCTTGCCCAAGCAGGCGCAGCGCTGGCGCTTGCAGCAAAAAGAGCGGGCAGCCCACGCGGCCTTGCTGGACGCCATCAGCCACTTCATGGCCGGGCGCTTTTTGCGCGCCCGCAAGTCTGCGCAAACCGCACTCGAAAAAGAAGCCTTGATGCAGGCAGCAGGTCTGGCGCTGGACCATGCGGTGTCTTTGCGCACGGTTTCCCACGTCATGGCGGCCGAATCGGCACATGCCTTGCAGGACAAGACACTGCGTCAGCACCATCTGGCACAAGCCGCTGTGCAAGCTCAGATGGCGCCAACTGCCGAGCGCCAGACCTTGACCGAGGGCGTGCAGTTGCGTGCGGCGCGTTGGTTGCTGGACGACCGCGATGCCGAGGCCAGCTTGGAGCGCCTCAAGGAGCTGCCGCCGGCGGTGGGCCGTCGCATGGTGGCCCTGCGTTTGCTGCTCAAGGCCTCGCGCCTGGCCGGGCAAACCGCGCAGGCGCTGGACACCGCCGTGTTGCTGGCCAAGCACCGGGCTTTCACACCTTTGGCGGCCGAGAGTCTGGTGCGTGGCTTGATTCTGGAATGGCTCACGCAAGTGCGCGATGCCGACGGGGTGCAAAAGCTTTGGCAAAAACTCAGCCCTGCTCAGCGCAAGATGCCCGATGTGGCCGCTGAAGTGGCTTTGCGGTTCATGGCCCTGGGTGGCCCTGCCAGCACGGCCCGTTTGTGGCTGGAGCCTTTGTGGGCGCCCTTGCAAGGTAGTGCTTTGGCGCAGTGGTCGCCTTTGCAAAAGTTGCGCGTTGTGCAAGCGCTGGAGCGCAGCCAGCCCGATCCGCAAGCGCCCGATGCCCGCCAGGCCCTGGCGCGTGCAGAGAGCTTGCAGCAAGCCCACCCACGCGACCCGCGTTTGCAGTATTTGGCCGGTATGGTGTGTTTGCGCCAACGCTTGTGGGGCAAATCGCAGGCCCTGCTGTCGCAAGCGGCCAAAGGCCTGCAAGAGCCCGAATTGCAGCGTGGCACTTGGCTGGCTCTGGCCGAATTGGCTGAGCAACGCGAAGACGCCGTGGCTGCGGCGCAAGCCTGGAAGCAAGCGGCACGGGTCAACGGCTAAGGCGTTCTCAGGAAGCGGCTTGGCCCCTCTGTCTGCCGGGCTTGGGTCATGCGCTGAGTGATGAGTTGCCTGCATACCGCAAGGCGCTGATGTCTTGTAGTGAGCCTGGATTCAGGCACAAAAAAGCCGAACCCGCGGGTTCGGCTTTTTGTGGGCTGCGCTGAATGTCATCAGCGCATCGCGGTCAGAACGGCAAGTTCATGTCTTTCAGGTCTTTGCGTGTTTCCACCAGAACCAGAGGACCTTCGTTGACGACCACGGCTGGAGGGCGCTCACGCGGCACATGCACCGGCTTGGGCTCGGCGGCGATGGCGGCCTGAACGGCTGCGATCTTGTCGGCGTCGGAGTTCACCCACACCAGGCCAGAGGTTTGTGCGACTTGTTGCAGGCTGTCCAGGGGCAGTGCGTAGCTGGCCACTTTGGGCAAGCTTGGCACGGGCTGGGCGGCTGCGCTTGGCGCGGGCAGGGCAGCTGCGCTTGGCGCAGGTGCTGGCGTTGGGGCGGGTGCCGCCGTCACGTGTGTGATCACGGGGGCAGCCACTTGCGGGGCCACTTCGGCAGGAGCCGCAGCAGGCGCTGTGACAGGCGTTGGCTCCGCTTGTGCAACTTCTACCTGGGCGGTTTCAACGGGCGCCGCTTGGACCGGTGCAGCCGCTTGTTGCGCACGCTCGAAGTAAGAGCGTGGTGCAGGGCGGTCTTCACCGGTGTTGGCTTCGGCTGCAGGGGCTGCATCGCTCACGGCGGTGTCATTGTCCTGACGGGGCTCGCCGTCCTGGCGTGCTTCGCCATTGCGCTCGCGGCGGTCGCGGCCATAACGGTCGCGTGAGCGGCGTTCGCGGCGTTCGCCGTTGTTCTCGGTCGGTGCTGCGCTGTCGGCAGTGAGCGCTTCCTGGGCTTCTGTGGCCACAGTGGTTTCTGCGGTGTTCAGCTCGCCAGGGGCTTTGTCGTTGTTGCGACGCTCGCCGCGTTCACGGCGGCCTTCACCACGCTCGCCACGGCCTTCGCCCCGTTCACGGCGGCCTTCACCGCGTTCGCCACGCTCGGCGCGAGGTGCGCGTTCTGTGCGGGCTTCGGTGGTGCCGTCAGCGGCCAACTCGGCAGGTGCCTCGTTGCGGTTGTTGTCACCGCGTTCGCGGCGGCCTTCGCGGGGCTGGCGCTCACCGGCTGGGCGCTCGGAGCGCTCGCCACGTGCTGGACGGCCTTCGCCATCGCGCACTTCGTTGCGGCCTTCGCCACGGCGACCACCTTCACGCGGTGCGCGGCCTTCGCCTTGCACGCCTTCGGCACGTTCTGTGCGCTCACCACGGCGGCCATCACGGCGACCGTCGCGGCGGCCATCACGGCCACCTTCACGACGTTCACCATTGCGCTCGCCGTTGCGGCCTTCGCGGGCTTTGCCGTCTTTCTTGTCGGCCACAGCGGGCTTGGCTTCTTCGGTGCTGCCACCGAACAGGCTCTTGAGCCAGCCAAAGAAACCACCGCTGGCAGCGGCGGCCTTCACAGGGGCAGCGGCCTTGGCGGGCTTGGCCGCTGCGGCAGGCGCTTCAGCCTTGACCGGTGCCACAGGGGCGGGAGCATCGGGCAGCACGCCTTTGATGACCGGGGTCTGCTTGTTGGTGGGTTCTTGCGAACGACGCGTCACGGTGGTGGCGTCTTCGACGATCTCGGCCATCTTGTAGCTGGCTTCGATGCGGTCCAGGCGTGGGTCGTCGTGCTTCAAGCGCTCGAGCTTGTAGTGCGGGGTTTCCAGCGACTTGTTGGGCACCAGCAGCACGCTGATGCGTTGCTGCAGTTCGATCTTGGCGATCTCGGGGCGCTTTTCATTGAGCAGGAAGGCGGCCACTTCGACGGGCACTTGCGCGTGCACGGCGGCGGTGTTGTCCTTCATGGACTCTTCCTGGATGATGCGCAAAATTTGCAGTGCCGAGCTTTCGGTGTCGCGGATGTGGCCAGCACCGCCGCAACGTGGGCAGGGGATGGATGCACCTTCGGACAGGGCAGGCTTCAAGCGCTGGCGGCTCATTTCCATGAGGCCGAATTTGCTGATGGTGCCGAACTGCACGCGGGCGCGGTCCTGGCGCAAGGCATCGCGCAAGCGGTTTTCCACTTCGCGGCGGTTCTTGCTTTCTTCCATGTCGATGAAGTCGATCACGATCAGGCCGCCCAGATCACGCAGGCGCATCTGACGGGCCACTTCGTCAGCGGCTTCCAAGTTGGTGCGGGTGGCGGTTTCCTCGATGTCGCCGCCCTTGATGGCGCGGGCCGAGTTCACGTCCACCGACACCAAGGCTTCGGTGTGGTCGATCACGATGGCGCCGCCCGAGGGCAGTTGCACGGTGCGGGCGTAGGCCGACTCGATCTGGTGCTCGATCTGGAAGCGGCTGAACAGCGGCGCGTCGTCGCGGTAGCGCTTCACGCGCGGCGCGAACTCGGGCATCACGTGGCTCATGAACTGCTGAGCTTGTTCGTAGATGTCGTCGGTGTCGATCAGGATGTCGCCGATGTCGTTGTTGAAGTAATCGCGGATGGCGCGGATCACCAGGCTCGACTCTTGATAAATCAGGAAGGCGCCTTTGCCCTGGGCAGCGCCGTCAATGGCGGTCCAGAGTTTGAGCAGGTAGTTCAGGTCCCACTGCAGCTCGGGCGCGGAGCGGCCGATGCCTGCGGTGCGGGCGATGATGGACATGCCCTTGGGGTACTCCAACTGGTCCATCGCTTCTTTGAGCTCGGCGCGGTCGTCGCCCTCGATGCGGCGGCTGACGCCACCACCACGGGGGTTGTTGGGCATGAGCACCACGTAGCGGCCAGCCAGCGAGATGAAGGTGGTCAGGGCAGCGCCCTTGTTGCCACGTTCTTCTTTTTCGACCTGGACCATCAGTTCCTGGCCTTCGCGGATCACATCGTTGATGCGGGCTTGGCTGACGGACACGCCTTCAGCAAAATACTGGCGCGAGATTTCCTTGAAAGGCAAGAAGCCGTGGCGGTCTTCGCCGTAGTCGACAAAACAGGCTTCGAGCGAGGGCTCGACGCGGGTCACCACCGCTTTGTAGATGTTGCCCTTGCGCTGTTCGCGGCCTTCGATTTCGATTTCGTAGTCGAGGAGTTTTTGTCCGTCGACGATGGCCAGGCGGCGTTCTTCAGCCTGCGTGGCGTTGATGAGCATCCGTTTCATGATGCGTTCCTTCTCTTATCAGTGTCGGCTCCAGTGCGAAAAAAAAGTCCGCTGACTGGGGCCTGTTTACACAACCGGCTTCGGGTTCCTGAGAACCTCAAAGCCCACGTTGCCGGAGCTGACGCCTGAAACGAAGGGAATTGCCGAAGGTGTCCGACATTCAGCTGCGCGTGAGCACAGGAATGGGGATCGTGGCGCGTGGATGGGGCGAGTGGAAAGTCGTGCAGAGATTCGTCCACTGCCGGGGGCTTCCCCCGGTGTCCAAGACAAACTGTCGGGCACAAGGCGTGACGGCAGAGCCTGGCTTTGTGAGCCACTCCATCCACATCAGCAAAGTTCCGAACAACACAAACATCTCGCTTTGATCCGTTCAGCAGCCTTCTGAGGCTGCTGAACTTGGGGTATTCCGTATCTGGGTTTCTGGGCGTCGGCTCAACCTCCGGGGCGATTGGCCACTGTTGGCGTTGGCCTTCAGTCTGCAAATCGTGCCGGGGGTGGCATCGACCATCTGGTTTGGCGCGGTGGTGGTGGACTAAACTCCTGTCTTCAGGAATTCATTTCCATTTGAATCAACCACTTACAGCCAATTGCCAGTGAATCACATTATAGGGGCCCAAACCGCTGCTGCGTCGCCCGCCGTC
Source organism: Limnohabitans sp. (assembly GCF_030158565.1). GTDB lineage: Bacteria > Pseudomonadota > Gammaproteobacteria > Burkholderiales > Burkholderiaceae_C > Limnohabitans_A. Next base: position 23,699 of record NZ_JAOASQ010000004.1, read on the forward strand.
AAATGGTTGTTGGTGGACGAAGAATCTGCCGGTCAGCGCTTGGACAACTTTTTGATGCGCCACCTCAAAGGGGTGCCCAAAACCCACGTGTACCGGATCATCCGAAGCGGCGAGGTGCGCATCAACAAAGGCCGCGCCTCGGCCGAGACCCGGGTTGAAACCGGCGACGAGGTCCGCCTGCCGCCCGTGCGCATTTCTGAAAAAGTGGCCGAAAAGGCGGCACGACCCGCCCCTGGCCGCGAATTTCCGGTGCTTTTGGAAGACGACAGCCTGATGGCCATCGACAAGCCTGCCGGAGTGGCGGTGCATGGGGGCTCGGGGGTGAGCTTTGGGGTGATCGAGCAACTGCGCCAGGCCCGGCCCCAGGCCAAGCTCTTGGAGCTGGTGCATCGGCTGGACCGCGACACCAGCGGGATTTTGCTGGTGGCCAAAAAGCGCAGCGCCCTGAAAAACCTGCAAGACCAGTTCCGTGAACGCGAGACGGGCAAAACCTATCTGGCCCTGGTCAAGGGCGAATGGCCCGCCAAGCTCAAGGTGATTGACCAGCCGCTGCACAAGTTTTTGCTGCCCGACGGTGAGCGCCGCGTCAAAGTGACCACGCCCGAAGACCCGGACGGTATGCGCTCGATCACGTTGGTGAAGGTGTCCCAGCGCCTGGCCGGCGCCACGCTGCTGGAGGTGACCATCAAGACCGGGCGCACCCACCAGATCCGGGTGCACCTGGCCAGCAATGGTCACCCGATCGCCGGTGACGACAAATACGGTGACTTTGAATGGAACAAGGTGCTGCCCAAGCAGGGCCTCAAGCGCATGTTCCTGCACGCCTGGCGTTTGCAGTTCAACCACCCGGCCACCGCCGAGCGCGTGGCCTTGCAAGCCGATCTGCCCCCTGAATTGAAAGCCTACGTCGACCATGCCCAGCTCAAGACCCCGTCAGTTTGACCTGATCGCCTTCGATTGGGACGGCACCCTGTTTGACTCCACGGCCATCATCACCCGTTGCATCCAGCGGGCCGTGGTCGATGTGGGGGGGCAAGAGCCCAGCCGCGAAGCCGCCTCTTATGTGATCGGCATGGCGCTCATGCCTGCGCTGGCCCATGCCGCGCCCGATGTGCCGGCTGAAAAATACCCGGCACTGGGCGAGCGTTACCGCCACCACTACATCGCGCACCAGAACGACATCAGCCTGTTCGACGGTGTCTTGCCTTTGCTGCACGCCCTGAAGGCGCGGCACCATTGGCTCACGGTGGCCACGGGCAAAAGCCGCCATGGCCTGAATGAAGCTTTGCGCGATGTGGACCTGCGCGATGTGTTCGATGGCTCACGCACGGCCGATGAGACAGCGGGCAAGCCCAGCCCGCTGATGCTGCACGAGCTGATGCGCGAGTTTGGCGTGGAGCCCGAGCGCACCTTGATGATCGGTGACACCACGCACGATTTGCAGATGGCTTTGAATGCCGGTTGCGCCAGTGTGGGTGTGAGCTATGGTGCCCACGAGCCCGAGGCTTTCCATGTCTTGAAGCCGCGCCATGTGGCGCACAGCGTGCAGGACCTGCACGACTGGTTGTTGCAACACGCTTGAGACTGGAGCGGTCATGGATGCGGTGATCCCTTTGTGCAACAGCGCGGACCTCGTCAACGGGGGCCGCGCCGTGCCCTTTGACATTGTGTATGCCGGGCAGACTTGCCGGGCTTTTGCCATCCGCTACCAAGGTGAGGTGCATGCGTACCTGAACCGTTGTACCCATGTGGCGATGGAGATGGACTACCAGCCCGATCGTTTTTTTGACAACACCGGCCGCTGGCTGATGTGTGCCACCCATGGCGCCACCTACCAGCCTGACACGGGCGCGTGCTCCGGCGGACCCTGCCGCGGCGGCCTTGTGAAAATAGACCTTTCAGAGCGGGACGGCGTGGTTCACTGGCATACTGCCTACAACTTGAAACCTGTTGAATTTTGACCATGCAAGAACCCCGCGAGCCCTTGTTCACCACCGATTCAGCCGATGCCATGCCCGCGGCTGAGCGCAGCTGGGAGCGTCGCACCTTGGAAGCGCTGGCCTTTGCCACCTTGCAAGAGCAAAAAGCAGCACGCCGCTGGAAAGTGGGCCTGCGCCTGGCCTGGTTGCTCTTGATCTGTGTGATCGCCTGGCAGGCCTTCAGCTACAACTCGCCCACCATGAGCCCCAGCATGCCGCACACGGCCATGGTGGCCATCAAGGGCGAAATCGGCTCGGAAGGCGATGGCAGTGCAGAGAACGTCATGGCCTCCATGCGCAGTGCGCTGGAAGACTCAGGCTCACAGGCCTTGGTCTTGTTGATCAATTCGCCCGGCGGCAGCCCTGTTCAGGCGGGCTTGATCAACGATGAAATTCGCCGACTGAAAGCCCTGCACAAGAAACCGATTTACGTGGTGGTGGAGGAGTCGTGTGCTTCAGCCGCTTACTACATCGCCGCCGCCGCCGACAAGATTTTTGTCGACAAGGCCAGCATCGTGGGCAGCATCGGTGTCTTGATGGACGGCTTTGGCTTTACGGGCCTGATGGACAAGTTGGGTGTGGAGCGCCGCTTGATGACGGCGGGGGTCAACAAGGGTTTTCTGGACCCCTTCAGTCCGCAAACCGAAGCCCAGCGCAAACACGCGCAGGCCATGCTCGATCAGATCCATTCCCAGTTTATTCAGGTCGTGCGTCAGGGCCGAGGTGAGCGCCTGAAAGAAACCCCTGAGATGTTCAGTGGCTTGTTCTGGAGCGGTCAGCAGGCGGTGGACATGGGCCTGGCCGATGCCATGGGCAGCCTCGACAGCGTGGCGCGCGATGTGGTCAAGGCACCCGAGGTGATTGATTATTCCCGTCACGAAAACGTGGCCGAGCGATTGGCCAAGCGCTTTGGCGCAGCAGTGGGCGAGGGCGCTGTGCACGCCCTGCGCATGGGCTCAGCCCTGCGCTGATCGCCGTCAAGGCCCGATGGCGTAGACCGCGGGCGTGTGACCATCAGGGCCTTGCAGGCCCTTTTTCCATTGGGCCACCGTGTGGCTCTGGATGCGTGCCGAGGGCAGCGTCAAGCCGCTGGCAATCGCCAGCCGAGTGCTGCCTTGCAAACTTTGCAGCAAGCCGCTGAGCATGGCGGCATTGCGGTAAGGCGTTTCAATCCACAGCTGCGTTTGGCCTGTTTTGTGGGCCAGCGATTCGAGTTGTTTCAGGCGTGCAGCCCGCTCCCCGGCGTCTTGCGGCAGGTAGCCCACAAATGCAAAGTTCTGGCCATTGAGTCCACTGGCGGCCAGGGCCAGCAGCAGCGACACCGGACCGACCAAAGGGATCACGCGCAAACCCAGATCGTGCGCAGCCCGCACCACCGAGCTGCCCGGGTCGGCCACGGCGGGCATGCCCGCTTCGCTGATCAGGCCGATGTCGTGCCCCTTCAGCGCCGCTGCCAGCAAGGGTTTGCCATCAAAACCCGATTGGTGGTCGCCTTTTTTGTGCACATGGCGCGGCAATTCGGTGATCTGTTGCTCGGCCAGAGGTGCGACCAAAGGATGAGATTCACCCACGCGCTTGAGGAAGGCGCGGGTGCTTTTGGCGTTTTCGCAGACCCAGTGCTGCAAGCTGGCGGCGATGGCCAGCGTGCTGACGGGCAGGACATCGCTGACCGGGGCTTGCTCGGCGCAGCCAAAGTCCAGCGGGGTGGGCACCAAGTACAGGCGGCCTTGTGCTTTCGGTGCGTTCACAGCAGTTTCACTCCAGCTTGGCGCAGCAGGCGTGCAGTGCGGATCAAGGGCAGGCCGATCAGCGCGGTGGGGTCGTCGTTGTCGATGGATTCGAGCAGCGCAATGCCGAGGCCTTCGCTTTTGGCGCTGCCTGCGCAGTCATAAGGTTTTTCGGCTTGCAGGTAGGACTCGATCTCGTTGTCGCTCAGGTCGCGAAAGACCACCCGCACAGCGGCCAGGTCTACCGCCTCAAAGCCGGTGGCCAGGCACACCACGGCCAAGGCGGTTTGAAACACCACGGTTTGGCCACGCATCTGCCGCAATTGCTGCACGGCGCGGGCATGTTCACCGGGTTTGCCCAAAGGCACCCCGGCCAGATCGGCCACCTGGTCGGAGCCAATCACCACCGATTCGGGGTGTTGGGCTGCCACGGCTTTGGCTTTGGCCAGGGCCAGGCGCAGGGCCAGATCGCGGGGCGATTCACCCGTTGCAGGGGTTTCGTCAACGTCGGGTGCGGCCACTGAAAATGGGATGCGCAAGCGCTCCATCAGTTCGCGACGGTAGCGCGAGGTGGAGCCCAGCACCACGGGGCGGGTTTCGGTGGAGTTCAAAACAGAGGGGCTTGCAGAAATGCTCATGGGGGTGATTCTCTTACACTGCGGGTATGGAAAAAAAGTTGGACCCCTCACATCTGGATGTCGTGGCCTTTGCGCGTGACGGCGCAAGCCTTGAAGGTCAGTCGCCCCTGAGCGCTTTGCCTCGCCTGCTCGATGAGCAAGTCGCGGGTGATCTGCAAGCTGGGCTGGTGGCTTGGCGCTTGCAAGGCCGTTTGGTGCCCCAGTCAGGGGGCGCCGATCAGGTTTGGCTGGATTTGCAAGCCTCGGTGGCCTTGCCCATGCAGTGCCAGCGTTGCCTGACCCCCGTGCTGGAGACGGTGGAGGCCGAGCGCTCGTTCCGTTTTGTGGCCGATGAGGCCACGGCCGCCGCGCTGGACGATGAGGCTGAAGAAGATATTTTGGTCATCAGCCGTGACTTTGATGCGCTGGCCTTGGTGGAGGATGAGCTGATCTTGTCTTTGCCCTTGGTGCCTTTGCATGAAGTCTGCCCGAAAACCGTGCCCATGTCGGCGGTGGACCCCGAGTTCGAGACCGCTGCGGTCAAACCCAATCCGTTTGGTGTGCTGGCGGGCTTGAAAACAGGCAAGCCCTGATCTTTTGAAACGGGATGGCCAAGTGCTTCAGCTTAGGCTATAATCGATGGCTTCGCTCAGTTCTCTTCTGAGTGACACTGTTATCAACCAGAAGCTGCGTTGTATTTGCGCGGCCTCCACAAGCTTCCAAGGAGCCATCATGGCTGTTCAGCAAAACAAAAAATCGCCTTCCAAGCGCGGTATGCACCGTTCGCACAATGCACTGAACGTGCCAGGTATCGCTGTGGAACCCACCACCGGTGAAACACACCTGCGTCACCACATCAGCCCCAACGGTTTTTACCGTGGCCGCCAAGTGCTGAAGAACAAGTCAGAAGCCTGATCGGCGTCAGCCCTCAAGCCTCAAGAGGCCCGGCGCTACTTTTAAAGTAGCATCGGGCTTTTGTTTTTGTGGCTTTTGATTTGCATTTTTTCGTTTTGAGTCCAAGGATTCCATGACCTCGTCCACCCCGATCACTGTGGCAGTCGATTGCATGGGCGGTGACCACGGCCCACGCGTCACGCTGGCCGCGTGCCGTCGTTTCCTGTCGACTCACCCCGATGCCCGTTTGCTCTTGGTGGGTCGCCCCGAGGCTTTGAGTGGTTTGTCCGATCCGCGTGCTCAAGTGGTGCCCGCCACCGAAGTGGTGGAGATGGGCGATCCACTGGAAATTGCCTTGCGCAAGAAAAAAGACTCGTCCATGCGCGTGGCCATTGAGCAGGTGCGCGATGGCCAAGCCGGTGCTGCCGTGTCTGCGGGCAACACCGGTGCATTGATGGCCATTGCCCGCTACGTGCTCAAAACCATGGACGGCATCGACCGTCCCGCCATTGCTGGTCAGATGCCCAACTTCAAGGGCGGTGGCACCACCATGCTGGACCTGGGCGCCAACGTTGACTGCACGCCAGAACACCTGCTCCAGTTTGCGGTGATGGGCTCGGCCCTGGTTTCGGTGCTGCAGGACAAGCCAAACCCCACGGTGGGCTTGCTCAACATCGGCGAAGAGGCCATCAAAGGCAATGAAATCATCAAGAAAACTGGTGAATTGCTCCGATCTGCAGGCAACGCTGGTGATTTGAATTTCCATGGCAACGTGGAAGGCAACGACATTTTCAAGGGCACGGTGGACATCGTGGTCTGTGACGGCTTTGTGGGCAATGTGGCCCTGAAAGCCAGCGAAGGCTTGGCCACCATGATTGGTGGTTTTCTGAAAACCGAGTTTTCTCGCAATATCTTCACGAAAATCGCAGCACTTTTAGCTTATCCGGTCTTATCTGCATTTAAAAATCGCGTAGACCACCGTCGTTACAACGGCGCAGCCCTGTTGGGCTTGCGTGGCTTGGTGTTCAAGAGCCATGGCTCGGCCGATGAGATTGCTTTTGAAACCGCCCTGAACCGGGCTTATGATGCAGCCCGAAACCAATTGCTGGATCGCGTTCGTGAACGCATCGCGCATGCGGCCCCCTTGTTGATGGGCGCGCAGGCCGAGCGCTCAGAAGCGGTCACCACACCATGAGAATTTATTCCCGCATTCTGGGCACCGGCAGCTACCTGCCGGCCAACCGCCTGACCAATGCCGATCTGGCTGCCCAACTGGCGCAGCAGGGCGTTGAAACCTCTGACGACTGGATCGTTGAGCGCACGGGTATCCGCGCCCGCCACTTTGCGGCCGACCAGCAAGGCAGTAGCGATCTGGCCACCGAAGCCGCCCGCAAGGCGCTGGCCGCCGCAGGCATCGGTGCTGACGATCTGGACCTGATCATCGTGGCCACCTCGACCCCCGACATGGTGTTCCCGTCGGTGGCGACCATGGTGCAGCACAAGTTGGGCACCGCAGGCTGCCCGGCGTTTGACGTGCAAGCCGTGTGCAGTGGCTTCATTTATGCGCTGACGATTGCCGATTCGATGATCCAGTCGGGCTCGGCCAAACGTGCGCTGGTGATTGGCTCGGAAGTGTTCAGCCGCATCCTCGACTTCAAGGACCGCACCACCTGCGTCCTGTTTGGTGACGGCGCTGGCGCGGTCATCCTGGAGGCTTCGGACCAACCCGGTATTTTGGCCACCGACTTGCATGCCGACGGCAAACACAAGGACATCCTGTGTGTGCCCGGTCATGTCAACCAGGGTGGCATTCTGGGCGACCCGGTCCTCAAGATGGACGGGCAAGCCGTGTTCAAACTGGCTGTGGGCGTGCTCGAAGAAACTGCCCGGGCCAGCTTGGCCAAGGCCAACTTGACCGATGCCGACATCGATTGGCTGATCCCGCACCAGGCCAACATCCGCATCATGCAAAGCACGGCCCGGAAGTTGAAGATGTCTTCGGACAAAGTGGTGGTGACCGTCGATCAGCACGGCAACACCTCGGCTGCTTCTATCCCGCTGGCGCTGGACACCGCCGTGCGCGACGGGCGCATCCAGCGTGGCCAGACCCTCATGCTCGAAGGCGTGGGCGGCGGCTTCACCTGGGGCTCGGTGCTCCTGCGTTATTGATTCGCGCTTGATTTGACAGGCCCGGGTCAGCGATGCGCGGCACGCTCTCCGGGATTCTTTCCAGATATAAAAAATTTGCACATGACCTCATTTGCTTTTGTTTTTCCCGGTCAGGGCTCCCAATCGGTGGGCATGCTGGACGCCTGGGGCGATCACCCTGTGGTGCTCGAAACCCTGAAAGAAGCCTCGGACGCCCTGGGCGAAGACGTGGCCAAACTGATCCACGAAGGCCCCAAGGAAGCGCTGGCCATGACCACCAACACCCAGCCCGTGATGCTGGTGTCGGCCGTGGCCGCTTACCGCGCCTGGCTGGCCGAAGGTGGTGCCAAGCCCTCTGTGGTGGCCGGTCACTCGCTGGGCGAATACAGCGCTTTGGTCGCTTCGGGTGTGTTGACGCTGGCGCAAGCCGCGCCCCTGGTGCGCTTGCGCGCCGCCGCCATGCAGGAAGCCGTGCCCGTGGGCGTGGGTGCCATGGCCGCCATTTTGGGTCTGGCCTCTGACAAAGTCATCGAAGGCTGCAAAGCAGCACAAGCCACCTTTGCTGCTGACAGTGCCGAAGTGGTGGAAGCCGTGAACTTCAACGACGCGGCGCAAACCGTGATCGCGGGCAGCAAGGCAGCCGTGGACAAAGCCTGCGAAGTGCTCAAGGGCATGGGCGCCAAGCGCGCGCTGCTCTTGCCCGTGTCGGCGCCTTTCCATTCGAGCCTGATGAAACCCGCCGCCGAAAAGCTGCGTGAGAAGCTGGCCACCTTGACTTTGGGTGTGCCGCAGATCCCGGTGCTCAACAACATCGACGTGGCCATCGAAACCGATGCCGACCGCATCCGCGATGCGCTGTACCGCCAGGCTTTTGGCCCGGTGCGCTGGGTCGAATGCGTGCAGGCCATCAAGGCCCGTGGCGTGACCACCTTGGTCGAGTGCGGCCCCGGCAAGGTGCTGGCGGGCATGACCAAGCGCATTGACGCTGAATTGAACGGCGTGGCGCTGTACGACCCCGCCACCTTGGCCGAAGTGAAAGGACTCCTCGCATGAGCGAAGCACAAAAACACATTGCACTCGTCACAGGCGCTTCGCGCGGCATTGGGGCATCGATTGCCCTGCACCTGGCCCAACAAGGTTTTGTGGTCATTGGCACCGCCACCAGCGACGACGGTGCTGCCAAGATCAGCCAAGCACTGTCGGCCTTCCCAGGCAGCCGGGGTGCCAATTTGAATGTGAACGACGCCGCGGCAGGCGAAGCCCTGATCGACGCCATCGTCAAGGAGCACGGCGGCCTGCAGGTGCTGGTCAACAACGCGGGCATCACCCGCGACACCCTGGCCATGCGCATGAAGGACGACGATTGGGACGCGGTGCTGGACACCAACCTCAAGGCGGTGTTCCGCATGAGCCGCGCTGTGATTCGCCCCATGATGAAGCAGCGCTATGGCCGCATCATCAGCATCACCAGCGTGGTGGGCGCGTCGGGCAACCCTGGCCAAGCCAACTATGCAGCGGCCAAGGCCGGTGTGGCGGGCATGACCCGTGCCCTGGCCCGAGAGTTGGGTAGCCGCAACATCACGGTCAACTGCGTGGCCCCCGGTTTCATCGAAACCGACATGACCGCCAGCCTGCCCGAAGAACAACAAAAAGCCTTGCTGGGCCAGATCCCTCTGGGCCATCTGGGCAAACCCGACGACATCGCCCATGCCGTGGCCTACCTGGCCGGAACGCACGCGGGCTATGTCACCGGACAAGAATTGCATGTCAATGGTGGCATGTTCATGGCCTGATTTCCGGAAACCCCTTCCGGACAGGTAAAATCTTCATTTTTCACAACCCTCAGAGGGACCCCATGAGCGATATCGAAGCACGTGTCAAAAAAATCATTGCTGAACAACTCGGCGTTGAAGAGTCACAAGTCACCAACGAAAAAGCCTTCGTGGCCGATCTGGGTGCCGACTCCCTGGACACGGTGGAACTGGTGATGGCACTCGAAGACGAGTTTGGCATCGAGATTCCTGACGAAGACGCAGAAAAAATCACCACGGTGCAAGCTGCGATCGACTACGCCCAAAGCAAGAAGGCCTGATCGACGATGACCCGGCGCCGCGTTGTTGTCACGGGTTTGGGATGCGTCAGCCCCGTGGGCAACACGGTCGCCGATGCATGGTCCAGCCTGCTTGCCGGTCAGTCCGGCATTGGTCCGATCACACGTTTTGATGCTTCAGCCATAGCCTGCCGGTTTGCGGGTGAAGTCAAAAACTTTGATCTCGAGTCCTACATCTCCGCCAAAGAGGCGCGGACGATGGACCGCTTTATTCACTTGGGCATCGCTGCCGCAGCCCAGGCCATTCAAGACTCAGGCTTGCCTACGGGCGAGGCGCTGAGTGAAGAAGAGGCTTGCCGCATCGGTGTGGTGATCGGTTCGGGCATTGGCGGTTTGCCGCTGATCGAAGACACCCACACCGAATACACGGCGCGCGGTGCACGCCGCATTTCCCCATTTTTCGTCCCGGCCTCGATCATCAACATGATCTCGGGCCATGTGTCGATGCGCAGTGGTTTCAAAGGTCCCAACTTGGCTGTTGTGACCGCTTGCACCACAGGTTTGCACAGCATTGGCGAAGCCGGTCGTTTGATCGAATACGGCGACGCGGATGTGATGATTGCAGGTGGTTCAGAGGCTTGTGTCTCGCCGCTGGGCGTGGGTGGCTTTGCGGCCATGCGCGCCTTGTCGACCCGCAACGACGACCCCACTGCAGCATCGCGTCCTTGGGACAAAGACCGTGACGGTTTTGTGCTGGGCGAAGGCGCTGGCGTGATGGTGCTCGAAGAGTACGAACACGCCAAAGCCCGTGGCGCCAAGATCTACGCCGAGCTGGGTGGTTATGGCATGAGCGCTGACGCGGGTCACATGACCGCGCCCAGCATGGACGGTCCCCGCCGCGCCATGATCAATGCCATGCGCAATGCCGGTGTCAACGCTGACCAGATCGATTATCTGAACGCGCATGGCACCTCAACACCGCTGGGTGACATCAATGAAACCAATGCCATCAAGGCGGCATTGGGCGAGCACGCTTACAAAACTTTGGTCAGCTCGACCAAGTCCATGACCGGTCACCTTTTGGGTGGCGCGGGTGGCATTGAGAGCGTGTTCACGGTGTTGGCTGTGCACCATCAAAAAGTGCCGCCGACCATCAACCTGGTCAACCCCGACCCCGAGTGCGATCTGGACTACTGTGCCAACACGGCACGCGATGTGAAAATCGATGTGGCTCTGAAGAACAACTTCGGTTTCGGCGGGACCAACGGCTCTTTGGTGTTCAAACGCATCTGACGAGCCTTCCAGCAAGGTCACCACCATGCACAACGCCCCACCTGTGATTTATCCGGTGGGGCGTTTTGTTTGGGGCGTCCCTTGTATTGGTGCGTTGGCGCTGACCGGTGCTGTGGGCTTGCTGTGCTGGCAGGCCGCGAGCGGTGCCGAGGGACTGACAGTTTGGGGCGCGTGGGCACTTTGGGCTCTCTCGAGCACCTTGGCTGTGAGCCTCGAGGCCAGAGAATCTTCGGCGCAAGGCCATTTGGGCTGGTGCGGGGATGGCTGGAGTTGGCGAGACGCGCATATGCAAGAGCGCGTGGTTCGATTAAGCCTGCTGCTCGATGGTGGTCGATACATGTGGGTGTCCTACCGCATGGCAGACGCGTTTGAAACGCACAATACCTGGCCTCGCATTGCCATCGTCAGACAGACCGACATGCCCTTGGCTTGGCATGGTTTTCGTTGCGCTGTATATTCGCGCCCACTGGGCAATGGGATGACTTCAGACCAAACTCAATGGCCCATGATCATTTGAGACACCAGCGGTCTTGGATGCGCTTGTATGACTTCAGATCAAGGGATGTACCGATGTTGAAAATGGCATTGAAAAAGTGCGCAGTCTCCTTTGTGGGGGCTGCAACGTTGCTGGGCGCGGTGGCCTGCTGGGTGCCTGGTGTGGCCATGGCACAAAGCGCGCAGCCCGTGGTGCGGGGACTGCCTGACTTCACCGAATTGGTCGAGCAGGTGGGGCCCTCCGTGGTGAATATCCGAACGCTTGAGAAGGTGCGTGCCAATGCGGCGGGATCGGGTGCGACCGATGAAGAAATGCAAGAACTCTTCCGTCGCTTTTTTGGCATGCCTTTGCCGAACATGCCTCGGCAGTCGCCCAAACCCAATCGTCCTCAGGCGCCAGAAGAGTCGCAACCTCGTGGCGTGGGCTCGGGCTTCATTTTGAGTTCGGACGGCTTCATCATGACCAACGCCCATGTGGTGGAAGGCGCCGATGAGGTGATGGTGACACTGACCGACAAACGGGAGTTCAAGGCCCGCATCGTGGGCGCTGACAAACGCTCCGATGTGGCGGTGGTGAAAATCCAGGCTTCGGGCTTGCCTGCCGTCAAAGTGGGTGACGTCAGTCGCCTCAAGGTGGGTGAATGGGTCATGGCCATTGGTTCGCCGTTCGGTCTTGAAAACTCTGTCACGGCGGGCATTGTCAGTGCCAAGCAGCGTGACACGGGCGAGTACTTGCCTTTCATCCAAACCGATGTCGCCATCAACCCCGGCAACTCGGGGGGGCCGCTGATCAATATGCGCGGCGAAGTGGTGGGCATCAACAGTCAGATCTACTCACGCTCCGGTGGTTTCATGGGCATTTCTTTTGCGATCCCCATGGACGAGGCGGTGCGTGTGAGTGAGCAGCTGCGCAGCAGTGGCCGAGTGACTCGCGGGCGCATTGGCGTGCAAATTGCGCCGGTGACCAAAGAGGTGGCCGAGTCGATTGGCCTGGGTAAAGCCCAGGGGGCCTTGGTGCGGGGTGTGGAAGAGGGCGCACCGGCTGACAAGGCAGGCATCGAAGCGGGCGACATCATCACCAAATTTGATGGCAAGCCGGTCGAGAAGATGGCGGACCTGCCCCGCTGGGTGGGCAACACCAAACCGGGCACCCGTGCGCCCATCACCGTGTTCCGTCGCGGCAGCAGCAAGGACCTGAGCATCACGGTGGCTGAGATCGAAGCCGATAAAACCGAGGCGCCTGCGGCCGAGAAGAAAACAGCCCCAACCAAAGCCGCCACTTTGGGCTTGGTGGTGAGCGACTTGACGGCAGCGCAGAAGAAAGAGTCGCGTGTTCGCGGTGGTGTGGTCGTGGACAGTGCCAGCGATGCGGCAGCCCGTGCAGGCATTCAGGAGGGCGATTTGATCCTGGCGGTGGCCAATATGGAAGTGGCCAGCGTGAAAGAGTTCGAGTCGGTGGTCAGCAAACTAGACAAGAGCCGCCCTGTGAGTCTGTTGATCCGCCGGGGTGATGGTGCCCAATATGTGTTGATTCGCCCAGGTAAGTGAGCAGCGTGCGGACTTGTCAAGAGTCCCGCTGCTTTGCTGGGTTATTGATCACCCCATGGCGGTGTCATGAATATTTTTTGATGCCACGATTCAAATACATGAATGTGGGTAAATGCTAACTTTGATGGGTTCTCATAACGAATTTGGATAAAATCAAGCGTCTTGACCATGAATTCATGGCATATCAGGCAGGTTCGAATTCACGATGCGAGATTCCCCAAAAGAATCCACCGCTCATTCACAGACCTTCCACAAGTTGTTCCTCGATGTATTCGGTGGCTTGTGAATAAGTTGTGGATAAATTTCATGTTGCAAAGCAGCAACGACCGGTCTGAGGCGATTTTGGGGCTGTACGAATGGGGCAATTTGCCTACAATGAAGTCCCAACTATCGCAGTTGCCATAGATTGTTGGTTCAGGGCGCGTCACACAAAGACGCGCCCTTTTTTCTTTTCCGGATCCTTGATCCTCAAACACTTGCAGACCTTCGTTGATGAATCACATCAGAAATTTTTCGATCATTGCGCACATTGACCATGGCAAATCCACGCTGGCCGATCGCTTGATTCAGCGTTGCGGAGGTCTGGAAGCCCGGGACATGGAAGCCCAGGTGCTGGACTCGATGGACATCGAGAAAGAACGCGGCATCACCATCAAGGCGCAGACCGCAGCACTCCAATACAAAGCCAAAGACGGGCAGGTCTACAACCTCAACCTGATCGACACGCCCGGCCATGTGGACTTCTCTTATGAAGTCTCGCGTTCGCTGTCGGCCTGCGAAGGCGCCTTATTGGTGGTGGACGCCAGCCAAGGTGTGGAGGCGCAAACGGTGGCCAATTGCTACACCGCGCTCGACCTGGGTGTGGAAGTGGTGCCCGTGCTCAACAAGATGGACTTGCCCAACGCCGATCCCGACAACGCGCGTGCCGAAGTCGAAGACGTGATCGGCATTGACGCCACCGATGCGATTCCCTGTTCGGCCAAGACCGGCATGGGCATTGAAGAAATCCTGGAAGCTGTGGTGGCCCGTGTTCCGCCGCCCAAGGGCAACCCCGACGCACCTTTGCGCGCCATGATCATCGACAGCTGGTTCGACAGCTATGTGGGTGTGGTCATGCTGGTGCGCGTGGTCGATGGCCAGCTGCTCAAGAATGAGCGCATCCGCATGATGGCCAGCAATGCCGTTTATGAAGCGGGAAGCTTGGGTGTATTCACTCCGGCCAACGAGCCACGTCAAATGCTGCGTGCCGGTGAGGTGGGTTACATCATTGCGGGCATCAAGGAATTGCAAGCGGCCAAGGTGGGCGACACCGTGACGCTGGAAAAGAAGCTGCCCAACAACCTGGGCCCCGCCACTGACGCGCTGCCGGGTTTCAAGGAAATTCAGCCGCAGGTGTTTGCCGGTTTGTACCCGACCGAGGCCAACCAGTACGATGCATTGCGCGATGCACTGGAAAAGCTCAAGCTCAACGATGCTTCGCTGCATTACGAGCCCGAAGTGTCTCAAGCGCTGGGTTTTGGTTTTCGCTGCGGCTTTTTGGGTCTGCTGCACATGGAGATCGTGCAAGAGCGCCTGGAGCGCGAGTTCGACCAGGACCTGATCACCACCGCGCCCAGTGTGGTGTACCAAGTGGTCAAGCCGGACGGCGAGGTCATCATGGTGGAGAACCCCTCCAAGATGCCCGACCAGGGCAAGCTGCAGGAAATCCGCGAGCCCATCGTCACAGTGCACCTGTACATGCCGCAAGACTATGTGGGCCCGGTCATGACCCTGGCTAACCAAAAGCGCGGTGTCCAGATGAACATGGCCTACCACGGCCGACAGGTCATGCTGACCTATGAAATGCCCTTGGGCGAGATCGTGCTCGACTTCTTTGACAAGCTCAAATCGGTCAGCCGGGGTTATGCCTCGATGGACTACGAGTTCAAGGAATACCGCGCATCCGATGTGGTGAAAGTTGACATCATGCTCAACGGCGAGAAGGTCGATGCATTGTCCATCATCGTGCACCGCACCCAGGCGCAGTACCGCGGTCGCGCCGTGGCCGCCAAGATGCGCGAGATCATTTCGCGCCAGATGTTCGATGTGGCGATCCAGGCGGCCATTGGTGCCAACATCATTGCCCGTGAGACCATCAAGGCCTTGCGCAAGAACGTGCTGGCCAAGTGCTACGGTGGCGACATCACGCGCAAACGCAAACTGCTGGAAAAGCAAAAAGCGGGTAAAAAGCGCATGAAACAGATTGGCTCTGTCGAGGTGCCGCAAGAGGCATTCTTGGCGATTTTGCAGGTGGAAGATTGATGCAGTTTTTGACGTCTTTGGTGTTGGCCGCTTTTGTCGCCTATGCCGGTGCTTGGTATCTGGGCTTCATCGAGGGCAATTTCGCTTTGCTCTTGTTGTTGGCCACGGTCGTGACCGGTATTTACTGGTTGGCGGAACGCTTCGTGTTTTTGCCGCGCCGTGAACAAGCTGCCGCCCAACTGGAAGCCCAGACGGCAGCACGCCGCGCCGAATTGTCCAAGATGGGCATCGAGAAAGTTGACACCGACATCCAAGATGCGCGCGACAAATTGTTGATGCAACCATGGTGGCTGGACTGGACGGCCGGGCTGTTTCCGGTCATCGTGGTCGTGTTCATCTTGCGCTCTTTCTTGTTTGAGCCTTTCAAGATCCCATCGGGCTCCATGATCCCGACGCTGCACATTGGCGATCTGATTTTGGTCAACAAGTTCCATTACGGCATTCGTTTGCCGGTGGCCAACACCAAACTCACCGAAGGCACGCCCGTGCAGCGCGGCGATGTGATGGTGTTCCGCTACCCACCCAAGCCCAATGTGGACTACATCAAGCGCGTGGTGGGTGTACCGGGCGACGAAGTGGCCTATCTGAACAAGAAGCTCACCATCAACGGCCAGCCGATCGAGACCCAGGCTTTGCCCGATTATTTCGACGACTCGACCATGCGGTATTTCAAGCACTTCAGCGAAAAGCTGGGCAGCAAACCGCACCAATCGATCCAGGACAACGACCGTCCGGCTTTTGTGCCGGGTGTGGACCCGTTCCCGCACAGCGAAAACTGCCAATACACCGTTGAAGGTGTGCGTTGCAAGGTGCCCGCCGGTCATTACTTCATGATGGGCGACAACCGCGACAACTCCTTGGATTCGCGCTATTGGGGCTTTGTGCCCGATGCCAACATCGTGGGCAAAGCCTTTTTTGTCTGGATGAACTTTGGCAACCTCAAGCGCATTGGCGCTTTTGACTGAGGTGAGCGTGGCCATTACATCCGCTGTTTCTCCCGCATTGTCTGAATTGCAAATTCGCCTGGGCTACGCTTTTCGCCAGCCAGGCTTGTTGCAGCAGGCCGTCACGCACCGCAGCTTCAGCGCCGACCACAACGAGCGTCTGGAGTTCTTGGGCGATTCGGTGCTCAACCTCTCGGTCGCGCACATGCTGTACACCCAACTGGCCAGCTTGCCCGAAGGCGATTTGTCGCGTGTGCGGGCCAACCTGGTCAAGCAGGACACCCTGCACCAATTGGCCAAAACCCTGGACTTGTCGGTCGTGATGCGGCTGGGCGAGGGCGAAATGCGCTCGGGCGGGCAAGGGCGTCCGTCCATCCTGGCCGATGCCCTTGAGGCGATCATTGGCGCTGTGTACCTGGACGGTGGCTACAAGGACGCGCAAGCGCTGGTTGAACGCCTGTTCGCCCAGGTCGACATCAAACCCGACATGCAGGCGGTGGGCAAAGACCCCAAGACCGAGCTGCAAGAGTGGCTGCAAGGGCGCAAGCTGGCCTTGCCCAAATACACCGTCATCGGCACCTCGGGGGCCGCACACCGCCAGGTGTTTGAAGTCTCTTGCGAAGTGACCGAATTGCGCCAAACCCAACAAGGCTCGGGCGCGTCGCGTCGCGCAGCAGAACAAGCAGCGGCCGAAGCCCTGCTGAAAATCCTCAAATCAGAAAGCGCCGCATGAGCACCGACAAAACCCCTGGCGAAGCCGAGCGCACTGCGCATGAACAAATCGTGCGCCGCCCGGTGCAGATCGCGGGTGTGACCATCCAGCCGCGCGACAGCGCCGAAGCTGCGGCACTGCCTGCCGAGCCGCTGCCCGTGCCCGCAGTGGTTGAAGGCCAGCGCTGCGGCCTGGTGGCCATCGTGGGCAAGCCCAACGTGGGCAAGTCCACCTTGCTCAACGCCTTGGTGGGCCAAAAGATCAGCATCACCTCGCGCAAGGCGCAGACCACGCGCCACCGCATCACCGGCATCCGCACGCAAGGGGCCAACCAGTTTGTGTTTGTGGACACGCCCGGCTTTCAGACCATCCACGGCACGGCGCTCAACAAGTCGCTGAACAAGACCGTGGTGGGCGCCGTGGGCGATGTGGACCTGGTGCTGTTCGTGGTCGAAGCGGGCAGCTTCACCAACGCCGATGCCAAGGTGCTGGCGCTGCTCAAGCCCGGCATCCCGGTCCTGCTGGTGGCCAACAAGCTGGACAACGTGCACCGCCGCGCCGAGATCGCACCCTGGTTGCGCGAGATGCAAGAGCGCCATGCCTTCACCGAGTTTGTGCCCATGTCGGCCAAGCAGCCCAAAGACATCGAGCGCCTGCTGGACATTTGCGAAAAGTACCTGCCCGAGCAGCCTTGGTGGCACGGTGAAGACGAATTGACCGACCGCAGCGAGAAATTCCTCGCCAGCGAAATGGTGCGCGAAAAGCTGTTCCGCCTGACGGGCGACGAGCTGCCTTACACCTCCACCGTGGTGATCGACAAGTTCGAAGAAGAAGCCGGCCGCACCGCCAAGCGCATGCTGCGCATTGCCGCCACCATCGTGGTCGAGCGCGAAGGCCACAAGGCCATGGTGATCGGTGACAAGGGCGAAAAGCTCAAGCGCATCGGCACCGAGACCCGGATGGAACTGGAAAAACTGCTGGACGCCAAGGTCTTCATCGAGCTGTGGGTCAAAGTGCGTTCTGGCTGGGCCGACGACGAAGCCCGCGTGCGCTCCTTCGGCTACGAGTAACTCCATCCTCAATGGCCACCAAGCGGATCGCGGACGAGCCAGCCTATGTGCTGCACCGCTACGACTGGAGCGAAACCAGTCTGATTCTGGAGGTCTTCACCCGCCACCATGGCCGCGTGGCGGTGGTGGCCAAAGGCGCTAAGCGCCCCAGCTCCAGCTTTCGCCCGGTGCTCTTGCCTTTGCAGCCTTTGTCGCTGACCTTCGGTGGCGATGGCGACATCCGCACCCTCAAGTCGGCCGAATGGGTGGGCGGCCACGTCATGCCCACGGGCGAGGCCCTGCTGTCGGGATACTACCTGAATGAACTGCTGATGCGCTTGTTGGTGCGTGACGATCCGCACGCCCGTTTGTTTGAGGTGTATGCCGCTGCTGTGCGCCTGCTGGCCAGTGGCGAGCCCAGCGCGCTGCAATGGGCTTTGCGTGGCTTTGAGCTGATCTTGCTCAAAGACATTGGCCTCTTGCCAGCGCTCAATGCCCAGACGCTGACCCTCAAAGCCGTGATGACGGATGAACACTATGCACTGGTGCCTGAAGCTGGCTTGCAATGGGTGCCCGCCGATGACCGCAACGCCTTGACCGGCGGCCAGTGGCTGGCGCTGCAAGCCGCTTTGGACGATGCGAACCCGATGACCGCATTGGTGCGTGACTGTGCGGACTTGCTGCTCCAATTGCAGCGCCCGATGCGCCTGATGCTCAACTACCATTGTGGTGTGGGCGCTTTGCGCACTCGCCAAATGATGCTGGACCTGCAAACCTTATGAACACTTCTGCCTCTCGCGTGGCCCTGTCGGTCAACGTCAACAAAGTCGCGCTGCTGCGCAACTCCCGCCATTTGGGCATTCCCAGCGTGACCCGTGCGGCCGAGTTGTGCCTGCAGGCGGGTGCACAGGGCATCACGATCCACCCCCGGCCCGACGAGCGCCACATCCGCGCCACGGATGTGACGGAACTGATCGCCTTGATGAAAGCCTGGCCCGACCGCGAGTTCAATATCGAAGGCAATCCTTTCCACAACCTGATGGACCACGTGCGCGCAGCGCGCCCGCACCAGGTGACCTTCGTGCCCGACAGCGAAGGCCAGTTCACCAGCGACCACGGCTGGACCTTTCCGCAAGACGCCGAACGTCTGAAACCATTGATCGACGAGTGCAAGGCCCTGGGTGTGCGCGTGAGCCTGTTCATGGACCCCATCGCTGAGCAGATGGCCGCAGCCCGCGCCGTGGGCGCTGACCGGGTGGAGCTTTATACCGAGCCCTATGCGGCGACGTGGGGAACACCCGACAACGCGGCGCAGTTGCAGCGCTATGCCGATGCCGCCGATGCCGCCACCCAGGTGGGCTTGGGCCTGAACGCCGGGCATGACCTCAACCGCGACAACTTGCCCGTCTTCGTGGCGGCGGTGAAGGGTTTGCAGGAGGTCTCGATCGGCCACGCCCTGATCGCCGATGCGCTGGAGCTCGGTTACGCCGCCACCGTGCAGGTTTATCTGGATGGCCTGAAAAAATGATCTACGGCATTGGCACCGACATTTGCGACATCCGCCGTATCCAGGCCAGCCTGGATCGGCACGGTGAGCGCTTTGCCGCCAAGGTTCTGAGCGAGGCCGAAATGGCCACCTGGAAGGCCCGCAGCGCGCGTTGGCCCGAGCGGGGTGTGCGTTACCTGGCCACCCGCTTTTCGGCTAAAGAGGCTTTCAGCAAAGCCATTGGCTTGGGCATGCGCATGCCCATGACCTGGCGGCTGTGTGAAGTCGGCAAGCTGCCCAGCGGTCAGCCGGTCATCGTGCTGCACGGTGTGCTCAAAGAATGGTTCGAAGCCAAAAACTTGAGCGCCCACATCACGGTGACCGACGAATCCGAATACGCCGCGAGTTTTTGTGTGGTCGAAACCCGGACCTCTTGATTTTTCTTTGTTGACCCTGAACTGCTGAGACACGCATGAGCATCCACGCCCCCCTCATTCTGGACATCGAAGGCCACAGCTTGACCGCTGTGGACCGCAGGCGTCTGGCGCACCCCCTCACCGGCGGCATGATTTTGTTTGGCCGCAATTGGCACAGCCGGGCGCAGCTCAGCGACTTGTGCGCCGAGATCAAAAGCATCCGTCCTGACCTCTTGATCGCGGTGGACCACGAGGGCGGCCGTGTGCAGCGCTTTCGCACCGACGGCTTCACCCATTTGCCCAGCATGCGTGCCATTGGCGAACTCTGGGGCCAGGACGACAAAGGCCAACCTGGCACCGGCGTGCTCAAAGCCTGCGAAGCGGCCACCTCGGCGGGCTTTGTGCTGGCCAGCGAGCTGCGCGCTTGTGGTGTGGATTTCAGCTTCACCCCGGTTCTGGATTTGGACCATGGCGAAAGCGGTGTCATTGGCGATCGCGCCTTTGCCCGCGACCCGCGTGTGGTGAGCCTGCTGGCCCGCAGCCTGATGCAGGGCCTCTTGCAAGCGGGCATGGGCAACTGTGGCAAACACTTTCCCGGGCACGGCGCGGTCAAGGCCGACTCGCATGTGGCGCTGCCGGTGGACAAGCGCAGCCTCAAAGCCATCCTGGCAGACGACGCGCAGCCTTACCGCTGGCTCACCAGCGTGCTCACTGCGGTGATGCCCGCCCATGTGATCTACAGCAAGGTGGACAGCCGCCCGGCTGGCTTTTCGCCGCGTTGGCTGCAAGACATCCTGCGTGCCCAGCTGGGCTTTCAGGGCGTGGTCTGCACCGACGACCTGTCGATGGCTGCCGCCCGCCAGATGGACGGGCGTACCCTCAGCTACACCGAGGCGGTGATCACTGCCCTGCAGGCAGGCTGTGACTTGGCGCTGCTGTGCAACCGCTCGGCTGTGAATGGCGGCGGTGCAGAACTCGACGACGTGCTCGACCAGTTGGCCGAGGCACAAGTCAAAGGCCAATGGCAGCCCAACGAGGTCAGCGAAGAGCGCCGACTGAACCTGCTGCCGCGCTCGCCCGCTCGTGCTTGGGACGAGCTGGTGCGCTCGGCCGATTACATGCAGGCGCTCGACCGCTTGCCTTGACCTGAACAGGACATCTGAATGAACTGGATCGTGCGCATTTTCATGGGTCTTCTGGGACTTGCCTTTCTGGCGGGTCTCTTGGTGGCGCTGGGCCTCTACATCGTGTTCGCCACCGTGCGCTGGTTGCTCACCGGGCGCAAGCCCCAGGTGGTGATGGTCTGGCAGCAGTTCAGCGACCTGCGCAAGGGCGCAGGCTGGGGTGGTCAGCGCGGCTTTGAATCGGGTTTTGAAGCACAACGCCAGGACGACATCGTCGACGTGGAAGTGCGCGAGGTGGTCGACGACGCGCCTCGCCTGCCATCTCAGCGCCGAGGCTGACATAACAGGGGTGTGAACCGCAATTCGCTGGGTGTTGCCTACGCCTATATGGTTTTTGCGGTTAGCCCGATTCATGGCCGTAATGCGGCGTTGCTGCAATTGGTTAAGCACTTGTCAAATGTCGGTTTCCGGCCAAAAGGTGTCGCTGATGTGTTCTCCCTGAAGGCCCGATCCAGGCTGGGAGCGGTCGTCGTGTTCTGTGGTGCGAAAGTCAGAGTTTGCAAAGACCGATCACCGGATGAAAGAGTTAACGATAGGGGGGCATCCACAGCTGCGAAGACTTCGAGAAGGATCTTGTGAATTCTTGGAGTCCGGGCACTTCGTGGACGACCAAGTGCATGCCATCCCATGCAGGGGTGCTGGAGCCCCAGCGGAAAGAACCAACGGCCGACATTCCATGAAAGACCCAACCGTCCGTGGCTTCGGCCACCTGATCGAGGAGACCAGGACCTTCGGACCGAAAGGCTTTCGGAAACACCTGGTGCTCGAGCAGCCCAAGAGCGCGTTCACCAACTCACGCTTAAGTAGATCCCGGGATTCAGCTCGCCGGCGGGAGGTACTGCGCAGTCGGAGTGATCGTGCCCCTCACACCCAACCGATACGCCCGGGCCACCAGCGCTTTGTACTCGGCTTCAGGGATGACCCGGTCACGAGTCAGGATGGATCCCGCGGTCCCGGTCGGGTCGCCGACGATCGCCCAGCTGTAGTCCGGGGCGTAGTCCAGGATCCAGTAGTTGCCCGGCTCGTCCCTGGTGGGCAGGCCGGAGAAGCTCACTTTGTGGCGGGTGTTGGCGGCGTTGACCGGAACCGCTGATCCGGTGATGGTCCACGCCGGCCCGCTTGGTCCGGAGGTGTTCCCGGAATTTTCCACCGTGAAGCTGTCGCCGAGCTGGTAATCGTAGACCGCTTTGACGTTGACGAGCACGACGGACGGGTCTTGTTTCACGCTGCCCTGTTCGTACCACGTGCCCAAGTACTGAGCGATATCAACCGGGGGCGGCGCGGGCAGCACGGTGCCCCCTGTATTGCCAATCACGAGCGGCTGGTTAGCGACGTAGGTGCCGTCGTTGGGATTGCCGTAGATGCCGTAGAAGGGATCAGAGGGCCCGCGCCCTTCGTAGATATCGTTGATCCAGCCAGTGGAGAGCGTGATCGCGGCGCTCATGGCGCTGCCGTCATCGAGCTGAACGCCGACGAACTGGACGGGGTGGAGGGCCACGAGCTGCTCCGTGGTACTGCCCCAATTATTCCCGGCTTGAGGCGGCGAGGCGATCTGGTAGAGCGGGATGCCCAGGGAGTCGAGCTTGGCGAGCGTAGCGGGGAACTGGTCTGGGCGAGCCACGCCATCGAACATCACCACGCCCAGAAGATTCGCGGCGGCGCCGTTGTCTACGGTGCGTGCAGCCACCTCGGCGGCGAAACCGCCGCCCAGACGCTCTCCGGCAAGCAGGAACTTCTGGGGTAGCACCCCCTGATAGCCGGCGGCGTTCGCGCTGATGGCGAGCGCCACACGGTCACCAAGCATCATGTCGGCGACCGCCTGCTGCATGGCCGCGCTGCCGAGATATCGCCCCGGCTGGGTCGGAATCTCGAAGGAGCTGATCACAGGCACCACGACGATGCTGTTGGTCTGGCCCGCGATCTGGGCCGCCAGCGCGGCCAAGTCCGCCGTGTCGCCGCGTTGGAGCCAGACGACGCCTTTGGCCGAGACCGTGCCGTCAGCCTGGGGCGGGAAGTACCAGTCCGCCGACGTCACGAAGAACCCGGGGCTATACGGGATGAAGAGCGAAGATCTGCTGGCTGTCACGCCGTTGTCGAATTGCGGAGAATCGGTTGCAGGCAGGCCATTGCCGCCACACCCGCCCAAACTAAGACACAGCACAGCAACGATTAACAATGAGATTGTCTTTAACATGAGAGAAACCTTGTAGTGTTTGCTCAACTGATAGTTCACTCCAACGAAGGGATTCTGCCTGTTGGTGGGTGCAGCGTGCTCGTCGGCGATGACGACTCTTGGCATTTCACATTGAACATCACGGCCCTGACATCGACCCGCCACTGCCGTGCATAGAAATGAATCATCGATGCCGTTACGTTGAACAGGTCAAGTTGATTATCAGTGAATCGACATGAGTGCGCCAATTTGCCTCGCATTGTGGCATTTCGCGATTGGTTGCTCGGCCAAGTTGTGCATTCAGATTGAACACCTGGACCTAAAGCTGTCGTTGGATACAGAAATTCAAAAGACCGCTTTGGGTCGGTAGCGACTATTGGCCAGAAGCGGTCGTAAGGTAGTTAGGTCTATTGCCGGGGATCATTGCCATCACCTGCGAAGCCATCGCAGACACTGAACGCCGGCTACCCGCCTAAATGAGTTACATGTGGCACCATATTGCGCATGAATCGACAACCCCACGCGCTCCCTAAATCGTTACCTCAAAGTCAAGTGCCTCCCTCACTGACCGAAGAAGCCTATCGACGTATCGAAGAGATGATTGTGACTCTCGAGCTTGCACCGGGCAGCGTGGTTTCGGAGGCCATGCTCAGTGAGCGCATCGGGATTGGGCACACGCCCATTCGTGAGGCCTTGCAACGCCTTGGACGAGAGCATCTTGTCCAAATTCTTCCTCGTCGCGGAGTCGTGGTTACCGCCATCGACGTCGGACATCAGCTTCAGATCCTCGAAACGCGACGTGAGCTAGACCGTTTGATCGCTCGCTCTGCCGCCGCCCGTTCCACCTTGCCTGAGCGGGAGGCTATGACAGCCATTGCGCAAAGCATGGAAGCTGCAGTGAAGTCCGGGGATCTGCTAGCTTTCCTGCATTGGGACAACGAAATGAACAGACTGGCTGCACAAAGCGCTCGCAATATGGTTGCCGCGTCGGCTGTGGCGGCCCTGCATTCTGCTTCAAGGCGTTTCTGGTTCTACCACCACCACGACCAAGCCAATGCGACATTGCGGCTGCACGTGGCACTTGCGCGCGCGATAGCCACGGGTAAAGGTGATAAGGCTGCGGAAGCTAGTGATCGGCTGATTGACGATCTTTTTGAATTTGCCCACAGGACCCTGATTACCCGCACTTGACATCTGGCATACCAGTCACATACCATGAACTCCTGTTCAAGGAGTTTGCCTGTGCGCCTCACCCATCAACAAGTCCAAGCCTATAACCGTGACGGATTCCTCATCCTAGAGGACCTCTTTTCAGCTTCAGAGGTGGCGGCCATGCGAGCCGAGCTTGGGAGGATTCAAGAGGTAGACACCGATCACTTAGTTCGCGAAAACGGCAGTCATATCGCCAAAACCATTTACCGTGTTCACGAGGCAGACGGTCCAACCGCTTCACCTGTTTTCCATGCCGTCGCGCGTTGTCCGCGAATGCTGGAGGCCGCTCAGGATCTGCTCGGCGATCAGCAGCTCTACATCCATCACACCAAATGCAATTTGAAGACTGCAATTGACGGTTCGGTGTGGGCTTGGCACCAAGACTACGGCACTTGGAAGCGCGATGGCATGCCTGAGGCACTTCCAACCACGGCGCTCATCATGCTGGACGAGCCCACTGAAATGAATGGTTGCCTCTACTTCATTCCAGGGAGCCACAAGGAGGGTAGTTTGGAGCCGGAGTTCAACGACGCCACAGGCTACAAGTTCTATGTGACACCCAAGGAAAAGCTCCTCGAAATCATGGAGCGAAGCCCTCAACCAGTTCCGATTGTTGGCAAGCCAGGCACGGTAGTTTTCTTCGATTGCAACATCCTGCACGCATCGGGACACAATTTGTCCCGACACAATCGCTGGGCAATTTATCTGGTCTACAACCCGGTCAAAAACCAGTGTCACGAGGTGCCCAACCCTCGCCCCGATTACGTGCGATCGGTCAACACGAAACCACTCTTTGCAGGAAGCGACAACATCCTCGCAGTCAACATCTCGTTACAGGAGGTCCGATGAACACCCGCCATCAGCGTGTCCTCAGCGATGCGCAAATCAGCAACTATCGCGAAACCGGATACCTCAATCTTCATCAAATACTTGATTCCGAACTGCTTGGCCGACTCATCTCCACCACCGAGCGACTCTACGACGAAGGCTGTTCACTCAAACAAAAGACGAAACATTACGATCTGGAGCCTGAGCACACCCTACAGAATCCACGCATCCGACGCATTTCCAGCCCGACCGAACTTGACTCGGTGTACCTTGAAACTGCCTTTGATTCGATCCTGGGGGACATTGCCGCTGACCTGATCGGAGGGCCGGTCAAGTTCTACCACTCGAAGATCAATTTCAAACTGCCCCACGGGGGTGCCGAGATTGGCTGGCATCAGGACTGGCCAGTATTTCCGCACACCAACACCAATCTTGTGGCCCTAAGCGTGCCGCTGAACGCGTCACGCTCGATCAATGGCTGCCTACAGACGATCCCCGGCAGCCACAAACTCGGACCTCGGAGTCATTGGGAAAAGGGTCTCTATAAGCTCAATTGCAACCACACGATGACCGCCCAAGACTACGCGGATGTGGTTGATAACGAGTTAAACGTGGGAGATGTTGTGGCACACCACGGTCTCGTGGTGCATGGTTCAAGTCAAAACCGATCGGACACCTTGCGCACAACCTACATCATCCAATACGCTGCTGCTGACGCATTTTCCTACACCGCACCGGTTATAGACAGCATGCATCGCAATCAAATGGTCAGGGGCGAACCGGCAACACATGCACGCGTAGAAGCTGGGCTCATCGAATTACCGCCGGATTTTTCTGCAGGATATTCAGGCATTTATGCCCTCCAAACAGCTGCTAAGACCTAGGACCCATTACACAAAGGCTCGGGCAGGCGACCGGTCAAAGCCGACCCGAAGCAGACGCTGACCTGTGCGCAAACAACCTATAAGATTCTGATCAGCGTTCAACGTTGGGCAACGAAATAATGACGAGCGCTGAACTAGGTTCCAGGGCAAGCAGCCATACTGGAGTTCGTTGTTTAGGAACATCAGCTGCCCAGGCAGAAGGATGACCGGACCAGTGGGCTGAGATACCGTTAAGCGGCCCTCGACGCAGTAGATAGTGATATAGCCGGCTACCTTGTGGGGAGGGAAGGTCACCTTCGCGCAGTTGTGTATCGTTTGTCTCAGCGTGTACTTCTTCAGGTTGTGGCCGAAGAAGGCAGAACACTGCTTTTCGGTCTTGCCCCGGTTTTAATTCAGATTCTGGCTCAAGGAACGATGGCGGTGAAGAGATACACCGCAAAGATCACCAGGTGAACGGTTCCCTGCATCACGGTCGTGCGTCCCGTACCCAAAGACAGGGATGCCACAAACAGCGAAAGCACAAGCAATACCGTCGACTTTGCATCAATGCCAAGCGAGAGCGTCCAGCCGGTCATCAAGGAAACAAGAGCAACGGCCGGGATCGTAAGTCCGATGCTGGCCAGTGCAGAGCCGAGGGCCAGATTGAGACTGGTCTGCAGGCGGTTCGCCCGCGCCGCATGATAAGCGGCAATGCTCTCGGGCAGCAGGACCACCAAAGCGATGATGATGCCCACCACGGTCTTAGGGGCCCCCATGCTCGCGACAGCCATCTCCAAAGCGGGTGACAGTGCCTTGGCCAGCAGCACGACCGCACCCAAGCAACCCAATAAGAGCGCCGCGCTTAGGCTCGCCATCTGGTTAGAGGGCGGTGGCGCGTGCACTTCCTCGTCTGCCTCAGCAACCACGGGCAAAAAGTAATCCCGATGACGAACGGTCTGGACCAATATGAAAGTGCCGTACAGCACAAGCGAGACCACGGCAATGAAGATCAGTTGGCTGCTGCTGTAGAACGGACCCAAGATGGTCGTGGTGTAGTTGGGTAACACCAGGGCGAGCACCGAGATGGCCGCTAGGGTGGCCAAGGCCGTTGACACCCCGAACAAACCAAAGGATTGCTCGCCATGACGGCGTCCGCCGGTGAGCAGGCAAAGTCCAACCATACCGTTGAGGATAATCATCACCGAGGCAAACACCGTATCTCGAGCCAACCCGCTGGCGGCCTCGCCTCCCGCGATCATGAGCGACACGATGAGCGCGACCTCAATGCCTGTGACCGCAAGTGCCAGCACCAGCGTGCCATAGGGCTCACCCACTCGGTGAGCAACAACTTCCGCGTGAAAGACGGCCGCGAGGACGCCCGCAACAAGGCCAGAGACAAGAAGGACCTCAAACAGTCCACCCAGCCCGACTCCGTGCCCTGTGAAATTCAGGACGAGCAAAACCCAAGCAGCTATCGGGCAGGTGATCGACCAGACGGGTAATCGAGAGGGTAGCTTCATGATCGGAGTTTATACCGACCCATTTGCTTGGACCGGGGCGTGAAAAGCTTGGATTCGCCCACACCGATGTGATTCTCAGACTCCAAAGAACTCAGCTTTTTGAGACTGCTTCTGGCCGGAAGCACCGTTTCCGACGGATTCCGCAGAGCCGTCATTTGGGGCTGCCGCACCGTTGCGAAAAATTGCCAAGGTTGACCATCTTAAATTTCGGTCTGTTCCGAGATCTCAAGAGCATCGTCGACCTCAATACCCAGGTATCTAACGGTGGACTCCAGCTTTGCGTGGCCCAGTAAAAGTTGAACAGCTCGGAGGTTCTTGGTCCGTCGATAGATCAGCGTCGCCTTGGTCCTTCGCATCGAATGGGTCCCATACTCGGAACGATCTAGACCAAGCTCGTCTACCCAATGCCCAAGAATGCGGGCGTACTGCCGGGTACCCAGGTGCGGCGAATCGTGAAGCCGACTGGGGAAAAGAAAGTCCTCTGACTTCAAGGCAGCCTGTTTGATCCAGGCCTGTAACGCATCCCTTGTGACTGAGGTGATTTCGAACTGAACTGGACGCTTGGTCTTGTGCTGCATGACTATGGCGCGTGTAGCTAGTTGGTCTCCGTGGGATACATCACGTACCTTGAGTGCAACCAAGTCACATCCTCGCAGCTTGCTGTCAATGCCAAGATTAAAGAGCGCTAGTTCACGGGTCCGCCCCTCCATTTGAAGACGTACGCGTAGGGCCCAAATGTCCTTCACCTTAAAGGGGGCCTTCTGGCCTACGATCTTGCCCTTATTCCACGGTTCATGGTGAACAGAAGTACCTGAGGTTTCCATGATGGTCTCCCATCTAGTTGAGGGAGTACAGAGCATGAGCCGATCAGGCGGCACCACATTGCGCTGTGTCAAGTCAGCGGGAATACTCTATCGATACGAGTGACTGCAAATGGGTGCATGAGTCAACTCACGCCTTCGGCCAATTGCTATCGGTCATGAGTGACTGCTTTTGTGTGTGCAGGCGTGACATCAAATTGGCACAAAACTAGACGAGCCATTTGAATCTGCACATTTTGGCGTATTTTGATTGCTGATTGGCGCGCTTGGACAGTGTCAGTTCCTTGCCTCCCGTCTACATTTATTGCAGGAGGTTCAAGACCATGAACAAGACTGTATTGATCACCGGGGCATCCAGCGGGATCGGCAAAGCCACCGCAAAACGTTTCCAATCAGCCGGCTGGAACGTTGTCGCAACCATGCGCTCTCCCGAAGACGAACGGGAGTTGAATAACCTGGATCGCGTCCTCGTCACACGGCTGGACGTACTGGACTTGCCCTCCATCCAGTTAGCCGTGCAAGAGGGATTAGCTCGGTTCGGCAAACTTGATGTACTGCTGAACAATGCCGGATACGGTGCGTATGGGCCGCTGGAGGTCACACCCATGGAGAAGATTCGTCGGCAGTTTGACGTCAATGTAACGGGTCTGTTGGCCACAACTCAGGCTGTATTACCGTACTTTCGTGCCCAGCGAAGCGGCACGATCATCAACATCTCGTCGATTGGAGGGAGAATAACTTTCCCCCTCGGTACGTTGTACCACGGCACCAAGTTCGCGGTGGAGGGCCTTTCCGAATCACTGCACTTTGAGTTGCTGCCTCTGGGGATTCGGGTGAAGCTCGTGGAGCCTGGCATGGTGAAAACAGACTTTTCTGGACGTTCGTTCGATTTCAACAACGAACCTGCACTGCCCGATTACCAGCCGTTAGTGCAGGCCTTCATATCGGCACTCGGGCCCATGGCAGAAAATGCCTCTCCAGCGGAATTGATTGCCGACACCATCTTCGGCGCTGCAAGCGACAGTGCCGATCGACTTCGCTATGAAGCGGGTGCTGACGCTGTTCACCTATTGAACGCTCGTCGCCAATCAGACGATGCCACTTTTATTGGTGGTATGCGATCACAGTTTGGATTGAGTGCATGATTGGCTAAATGCACTCCACTACCTACGCTCTGGACTCCACCTGGCGCCCCCTACTCAAAGATTTGGGGGTGTCTGGTGCGAATATATTGCGGCGAGCGGGATTGCCTGAAGATTTGCTACTCCGTCCATCGGTCCGCCTAGAGGCCGAGGATTTCCACAGGTTTTGGCAAGGCATCGAGGCGGAGATTGCTGATCCGTTGCTTCCCCTAAGACTCTGCCGCGATGTGCGCAGCGAATCGTTCTCCCCGCCTCTTTTTGCTGCATTGTGCAGCCCCAACTTGCTCGTGGCTGCACAGCGCATAGCGCGTTACAAGGCCCTGGTTGCCCCTGTGCGGCTGGAGGTGCGCGAAGACGAGCAAGAGGTAGCGTTCGAGTTTGTGTGGCTGAGCGCGGGTAACAAGCCTCCTACCTCGCTGGTGGTGACGGAACTGCTCTTCGTTGTGACATTGGCGCGCATGGGTACGCGTGAGGTGGTCAATCCGCTGATGGTCACCACCACCGCATTGCCGCTGGAAACTACTCCGTATGCAGACTTTTTGGGCGTGAATTTGAAAAAAGGCAGTGCTCACTGCATCACGTTCTCCAAGGCTGATGCTTTGCGTCCTTTTCTTACCTCGAACGAAGAAATTTGGGCAGCATTCGAACCGGAATTACGAACACGATTGGCACAGCTTGATGCTTCCGTACAAGTAGGTCAACGGGTCCGATCGGTCTTGCTAGAAGCATTGCCGGGGGGAGGGGTGGGTATGGAGGCGGTGGCACGGAGGCTCGGGATGAGCCAGCGATCGCTTCAAAGACATCTTGAGCAGGAGGGCCTGACCTATACGGGATTGCTGCAAGCCACTCGGCAATCGCTGGCACAGCATTACCTCCTGAAGACTGATTTGCCAACAGCTGAGATCTCATTTCTTCTCGGGTTTGATGAGCCAAACTCATTCTTTCGAGCGTTCAGGGGTTGGACTGGACAGACCCCCGACGGTCTGCGCCAACTGCTACGCGCCGCACCTTGATGAATCATCTTTCACGCTTATTCCGATTAGGCGCTCAGACAGTAATTGAAAGGAATTTTTATGACCGGCACACCATCTGATTCAGGGCTACTTGAAGCCATGCAAATTTACTTCCAAGGCGAGAAATTGGAAGCGTTGGTCTTCATCCTCCCGGCCGGTCTGATCAGCCTTGTGGTCGGAGCCTGGTTGATGACTGACAGCCCCACCAGTTTTGCACGAGGTGTTGCAATACCTTTCCTTCTGATGGGATTGCTTATGACTACGGTGGGCGCTGTTGTGGGCTACCGCTCGCCAGCACAAGTGCAAGCTCTTGAGCAGTCACTGAAAACTAATCCCCATGCGGCTGTCACAGAAGAATTGACACGGATGAGCAAGGTCAATAAAGCATGGCCCGTCTACTTGGCCATTTGGGGCCTGTTGGGCGTTGCCGGTTTAGCACTCCGCTTTTTAACCTCTGCCGATTTATTGCAAGGGATCGGCATTGCTCTGGTCTTATTTGCCGGAGTAGGTTTGCTGGTTGACGGATTTGCTGAGCGAAGAACCCATCCCTACACCTCAGCACTCCATGCTTTGGGTTGAGTGCGGCCAGTTACGTGAGCGAATGGGTGCTCTATTTGAAAATATTGCAGTGAGGTATGACTGCTTGAGTGACCACTCAACCTGTTCCCACTTCCGCTTTGGGTCGGGTAGAGACGGTCAAGAACGACCGCCTCAGTTCGGCCAATAGCAGTCAGCAGCATGGGCGCCTTGAAAATACGAAAATAATTGATTGATAAGTGAGTCAACACGTGTTCGTGTCTCTGCATTGCCATCTGCATGCCAAATAATTTGATCTAATGACCGAGACCCTGATATCTCTTGCTTGTGCATGTTGATGCGCCTTCAATCATTCACAAAAATCATCTTGATGCAGAGATGGATTTCAAGGACATACAGAGATGGCTTCTCAAAATCTCGCAGCAATTGCACCAGATGAATACGACCTTTCACGTGAACTGACTCAACAACTTTTGGCTAAAGCTCGATTGAAACGATTTGCCAAGGGCGAAAGTCTTTTTCACCAAGGCTCTGCGCCCGACGCGGTTTATTTCGTGAAGTCGGGCGCAGTGCAGTTGAGCAACGCCTCATCGGCTGGCCGGGAAGCGGTTTTGGGTATCGCTGAGGCTGGCATGTGGTTCGGTGAATTGACTCTGATCATTCAACAAGAACGTGTACATGACGCCAAAGCACTGGTCCCGACGGAGTTGATGGTGGTGTCTAAAACGCACTTCTTTAATGTGGTCAACGACAACAAAGAATTTTTGAGCGAACTGCTGCACTTGGTGTGCCGACGCTACAAATGGGCCATCGAACGGATCGAAGCCACCATTCTTCGGCCCGTTCCTGTTCGCTTGGCTGACCGTTTGCTGGCGGAACTTGACATGGCCAAGCACACATCAGCCAGCCATCCGACCGAACTCAATTTGTCACAAGAACAGCTCGGCCGCATGTTGGGAGCCTCTAGGCAGACGGTCAACCGCTTGCTCAAGCAGTGGGAGTCGGAAAACATCCTCACATTGACCTACGGTCGCATCCGTTTGCGCAATCTGTCGGCATTGCGCCGGATCGTGGCAGAGTCTTAAAGCGTAAACATCGGGGTGCTGGAAGCGCGCTGCCGAACCAGATGCTTACACCCTCCCAAAACGAGTTCCTGCCTTGATCTGCCACTTTTCATGCAACGATGCAGTGATGCATCATTGCATGAGCGGATTGATCACTGCGTGATACGAATATTGGCGGCTTTTGTGATGTCTGCGTAAATGACTGCGTCGGCCTTGATCACCTGTGCAAACTCTTCAGGCGTACCACCACCAGGTGCCACCCCCATGGCTTTCAGGCGTGCCAGCACGTCAGGCATTTGCAGGACGGCATTCACGTCTTTGCTGATCTTCTGTGCAATGGCGCTGGGCGTGCCGGCTGGTAAGAACAGCCCGTGCCAGCCCATGGGCTCAAACGATTTGTAACCCAGCTCCGTGAAAGTGGGGACACCCGACAACTCTGGGGGGCGTTGGGTGCCCGCAATGGCCAGCGCTCGCAGGTTTTTCATGTGCGGCAGTGCCGAAGGAATATCGATGAATGCGCTGGGCAGCTGATTGCCAATCAGGTTGGTGATCATCGGAGCCGAACCCTGGAAAGCCACATGCGTCAAATCCAGCCCGGTTTGTTGCTTGAACAGTTCGCCATTCAAATGCGCTGCGCTGCCGATGCCGTAACTGCCATAGCTGCCTTGCGCAGTCTGGGAACGGGCCAGATCGATGAACTCCTTGAGCGTCTTGGCAGGCGAGCTGGCTGGGACAACGAAGAGGTTGTTGGTCTTCAAGGTCACAGTCACAGGCTGCAGGTCCTTCAATGGATCGTAGGGCAGCTTCTCCATCATCGATGGCTGTTGAATCAGCACCGTGTTGTGGTACAGCAAGGTGTAGCCATCGGCCGCCGTTCTGACCACTTGCTGTGTGCCGATGATGCCTGACGCACCGGGTTTGTTGTCCACCACCACGGGCTGGCCCCAAGTCTGTTGCAGCTTGTCTGCGATCATCCGAGCCACGGCGTCTGAACCACCGCCAGCGGGGTAAGGCAACACGATTTTGACGGGCTTGTTGGGATAAGTTGCTTGCGCGAATGTTGAGCCGGATGCGCAATATCCCGAGACAACGAGTGCAAGTGTTGCAAAATGTATAGAGCGGCGAGAAAAGCGAATCATGGTTATGTCTCCTTGGTTGAGTATGTTGGAAAAGGTCAGGGAAATTCAGTTTTTGGCTTGCGCCGCCAGCATGCGATCACGTCGATCTTTCATCGCAGGAAACAGCTCGTACGGGAACTCTGGTGTGACTTGATTCAGGATGTTGTCCGAGCGTAGCTTGAACAAAGCAAGGCCTTCGGGACTCGGGAAGATGTAAAAACATCCTTGCTCTATGGACTTGAAGGTGATCTCTGCCACTTCTGTCGCAGTGATGTTTCCCTGAGCCACGGCCTGCTGCGCGGCCGCCAAAGATGCCATTTGCGCCTTGGTGGGTGGCTTTTCATTCACAAGGTGAGTCGGCCTGTTGCGATCGGAGTTGCCAATCGCTGTAGGCACATAGGAGGGACAAAGCACAGCTGCCCTGACTTGAGGAGATACCAGCTGCAAGTCATAGTGCAGGCACTCCGACAGCGCAACGACCGCATGCTTGGAGACACTGTAGATGCCCATGCCCGGGCCTGCCAGGATGCCCGCCAAAGAAGCCGTGTTGACCACACAGCCCTCGTAGGCTTTGTCTGAGGCTGCTGCTGCCAGCATTTTGGGTGTGAAGCTGCGCACCCCATTGACCACGCCTTTGAGGTTGATGCCCAGCAGCCAATCCCAGTCTTTTTCAGTGCTTTCCCAAACCGGGCCTGACGATGTCACCCCTGCGTTGTTGAAGACCAAGTGGATGGCGCCGTAATGGATTTCAATTTGGTCGGCAACGGTTTGCATCGCTGCAGCATCCGAGACGTCGGCGGTGATGCCTACCGCTTCGGCGCCCATCTGGCGCAATTCATCCACAGATTGGGCCAAGGCATCGCTTTGGATGTCGAGCAAAGCCAATTTCATTCTGCGCTTGGCGGCGGCCATGGCCAATGCTTTGCCAATGCCCGAGCCACCGCCCGTGATGACGACCACTTTTCCGGTGAAGTTTTTCATGATTGATTTCCGAGGTGAGGTTGATCAAGCGTGCTGTGCGTGTTGGCCTGAGGTCGCGTAGACAAAAATCTCATCCGAGAAGTCCACGTTCGGCAAGACTTCGCTCTCATAAAGGTAGTCCTGGCTGTGCTGCCATTCCGGCTTGCTGCCGCGTTTGGGCATGCGGTCCACGCCGCGCAAGACATAACCGGCGTTCATGTCCTGCAGATCGGTCCACGGCAGCAATTGCATGTCGGTGTCCTCCGCACGGATGGCCGGCTTGACGCTGGCCAAATGGTGCTCTTGCATGTGTTGCAACAAGTTGCAGACAAATTGGGCAATGAGTTCTGCGCGCAAGGTCCAGCTGTAGCGCCCATAGCCATACACCCATGCCATGTTTGGAACGCCGGTGAACATGATCCCTCGGTAGCTCACCGTCTCAGCAAAGTTGACAGATTGACCGTCAACGGAAAACGGAATTTCTCCCATCACGGACAACTCAAAACCTGTGGCGGTAACGACGACATCGCAATCGACGCGCTCACCACTTTTCAGCTGGATGCCCTTGTCATCGAAACACTCGATATGGTCGGTGACCACCGAGGCCTGGCCTGAGCTGAAGGCCTTGAACAAGTCACCGTCAGGCACAAAAGCCACCCTTTGCTGAAATGGTCTGTAGGGCGGGGTGAAATGTTTATCGACATCAAAGCCTTCAGGCAGGCTAGCCTTGACACCCGCGATCAGGTGTTTCTTCATCACATCGGGATGGTTTTTGGCTTTCTCAATGATGTCGGCCCGTTCGCGAACCACTTTTCGGCGCATGATTTCGTGAATCCACGTTTCATCAATGCCCAGACTGCGCAACTCTTCGGCCAGTGCATCGCTGTTGCGGCCCGTTGCAAAGTAAGTCGGCGTTCTTTGGAGCATGGTGACATGCGCGCATTGCCCGGCCATGGCCGGGATCAGTGTGGCCGCTGTCGCGCCAGAGCCAATGACGGTGACGCGTTTGCCGGTGAGATCCAAGTCCTCTGGCCAGTTTTGCGGGTGAATCACCTGTCCCTTGAACTGGTCCATGCCCGGCCATGCGGGCGTATAGCCGTGGCTGTGGCGGTAGTAGCCTTGGCACATCCAGAGAAAATTCGTCTGGATGTTCATCCGTCTCTGGCCTTCAGCGGTCTCGACCTCCAAAGACCAAGTGTTCGATGTGCTTGACCAATTGGCAGAACGAACGCGGTGCTTGTAACGGATGTGGGGTGCCAGATTGGCGTCCGCGATCACGGAGCCCAAGTAATCCAGAATCTGCTGCCGGGTCGCAATCGGATTGCCGATCCACGGTTTGAACCCATAGCCGAATGTGAAGAGGTCACTGTCTGAGCGGGTACCTGGATACTTGTGAATTTGCCAGGTGCCACCGAATGTTTCCAGTGACTCCAAAATCAGAAATCGCTTCTCGGGAAATGCCTGGCGTAAAGCATGAGCACTGCAAATGCCAGATATACCGGCACCGACAATGACCACATCGTATGGCTCTACGTCCTTATCTGATTCTTTGTTATCGGGGGTGTTTTCAATCATGCTGCGAACCTTGCTGAAGTACAGCTTTTGCTGTGACTTCAGTTTGGTGGCAAGGGCATGGGTAAGACTGTCGTGTTTGAGCAGTCTGAGGATTTACGGTGGCGTTTAATTGGACCTCATAGATCAATCGAATCGAACGGTGTTTCCTCTAACAGGCCGTACTGCCATGTTCACGTGACCATTCGCCATCGATGAAATGACAACTCTGAAAAAATAGCTGAATGACTGCTTTGGGTCGGAAGCAGCTGTTCATGCGTATCTCAGCGAGAGATACGCAATTGGAATCGTGGTGTGAACATTAAAAAAACCCGGCCTTGGCCGGGTTTGTTTTTGGAGCTTGGTGCCCTTATTCCTGCACGTGCCGCAGCGCCGGGAACAAGATCACATCGCGGATGCTGGCGCTGTCGGTCAGCAGCATCATCAGGCGGTCGATGCCGATGCCGCAGCCACCTGCAGGCGGCATGCCGTATTCGAGCGCACGCACGAAGTCGTGGTCGTAGTACATGGCTTCGTTGTCGCCGTCGTCCTTGGCGGCCACTTGGGCGTGGAAGCGTGCGGCCTGGTCTTCGGCGTCGTTCAATTCACTGAAACCATTGCCGAACTCGCGGCCGGTGATGTAAAGCTCAAAGCGCTCGGTCACTTCGGGGCGGGTGTCGTTGGCGCGGGCCAGCGGGCTGATCTCGGTCGGGTGCTCCATGATGAAGGTCGGCTCCCAGAGCTTGTCTTCCACGGTTTCCTCGAAGTAGAACACCTGCAGGCTGGCCAAGCTGCGTGTGGACAGCTTGTCTTTGGCTTCGCTCATGCCCAGCTTTTTCAAGGCGTTGATCAGCCACTCGGCGTTGTCCACGTTGTCACCCGCTTCGGTGTGTTTCACGATGGCTTCGCGGATGGTCATGCGGGCAAAGGGCTTGTTCAGATCCACCGGCTTGCCGTTGTAGCTCAGGTTGAGCGTGCCTGCAGCGGTCATGGCCGCGTCGCGGATCAGGGCTTCCGTGAAGCCCATCAGGTCCTGGTAGTTCCAGTAGGCCGCGTAGAACTCCATCATGGTGAACTCGGGGTTGTGGCGCACCGAGATGCCTTCGTTGCGGAAGTTGCGGTTGATCTCGAACACGCGCTCAAAACCGCCGACCAGCAAGCGCTTGAGGTACAGCTCGGGCGCGATGCGCAAGAACATGTCCTGCTCCAGCGCGTTGTGGTGCGTCACAAACGGGCGAGCGTTGGCACCACCTGGAATGGGGTGCAGCATGGGCGTTTCGACTTCCAAAAAGCCGTGCTTGACCATGAACTCGCGGATGCCGCTCACGGCCTTGCTGCGGGCCACAAAGCGCTTGCGGGCGGCTTCGTCGGTCATCAGGTCGACATAGCGCTGGCGGTATTTGACTTCCTGGTCGGCCACGCCGTGGAACTTGTCGGGCATGGGGCGCAGGCTCTTGGTGAGCATGCGGATGCTGGTGGCGTGGATCGACAGCTCGCCTGTGCGGGTCTTGAACAGGTGGCCTTCAACGCCCACGATGTCGCCCAGGTCCCAGTGCTTGAACAGGGCGTACAGGTCTTCACCCACGTCGTCGCGGGTCACATACACCTGGATGCGGCCTGTGGCGTCTTGCAGCGTGGCAAAGCTGGCCTTGCCCATGACGCGCTTGAGCATCATGCGGCCCGCCACTTTGGCGGTGGTCTTGGCCACGCCTTCGCCGTTCAGCGCTTCAGCGTCTTTTTCACCGTGGGCCTGGTGCAGGTTGGCGGCGTGGTGCTCCGGCTTGAAGTCGTTGGGGAAGGCCACGCCTTTGCCGTCGGCCTGCGCCTGGCGCATGGCCTTGAGTTTTTCGCGGCGCTCAGCGATCAGCTGGTTTTCATCTTGTGGGGCTGGCGCAGCGGCGTTGGCATTCGTGTCGGACATGGCGGGCGGTGGTTAGGCTGGGTGCGCTGTGCACCTGAACCGGGGTTGCGGGGAACTGTGATTACGCCAAGGCGCAAAGCTGTCTATTTTAAGAGTTTGCCGGGGGCTTTTCGCCGGGACCGCTCGGGTTCTTGGTGGATGGTTCCGCCGGGGCCACCAGATCGCCCACCAACTCCAGTCGCATCAGGGGTTCTTGCAGGGCAAACAGCCGGTATTTCATCTGCAGGGGCAAGGGCAGCAACTCACCCCAACGGTGGGACAGCCAGCTGCAGTCCTGCAGTCGCCAGGCCTCGTTCCATGGCGGCACCACGCTGGACTGGGTGCTCAACTGGGTCAGGGCCTCGTGCATTTGGGTGGACAGGTGTTGCAGGTCTTCAGGCACTTGTACGGCGGGCTCGGGCGGTACGGATTGCACCCGACCCAACCACAGGCCGTCGCTGCGCTGCTGCGTGGCTTCAATGCGGAACTTCTCCACACCCCGGCACCAGACCATCACCAAGCCGGGCTGGGGCCGCTCGATGCGCTCGATCTGCACCCGGGTGCCCATGGCCTCGAACTGCTCGGCCGCTGAACCGGGGCGGTGTACCTCACGCCCCTGGGTCAGGGTGACCACCCCAAAGCCGGTGCCTTGGCGCTCACATTCGCCAATCATTTGCAAATAACGCAGCTCGAACAATTGCAAGGGCAGCAGGGCGCCTGGAAACAGCACCGTTCCCAAAGGGAACAGGGGCAATTCCATCAGCGTTTCGGGGGATGGGGCTTGGCTTTCAGGCATCTGGGTATCATCGCACGAGGAGGACAAAAGCGATGTGGATGCATTTGGTGAACATGGTTTTGGAGGTGCTGGCGGGCCTTGTGGCGGGCACCTGTTTGTTGCGCTTTGTCATGCAATGGCAGCGCATCTCGTTTCAACAGCCCATTGGGCGCTTTGTGTTTGCCGTGACCGATTGGCTGGTCTTGCCTTTGCGCAAGCTCATCCCCGCGGGGTCGGGCTGGGATCTGTCGAGTCTGCTGGGGGCTTGGTTGGTCAAGCTGGCGCAGTTTGGCCTGCTCTGGTTTTTGGCGGGTGGGCGCGGTGCATTGGGTTTGTTGCCGCTGGTGAGTCTGGTGGGCTTGGTGCAGTTGGTGGTGTCTGCGTTGGGGGCTTTGGTGTTGGTGTTGGCCGTCATGTCTTGGGTCAATCCCGGCTCGCCCATGCATGTGTTGAGTGAGCGTTTGTGCGCTCCGTTTTTGCAGCCGTTTCGCCGCTGGATACCGCTTGTCGGCGGTGTGGATTTGTCGCCACTGGCCCTGCTGCTGCTGTTGCAGATGCTGGGCATTGTCCTGGCCCAATTGCAAATGAGCTGGATGTACTGAAGCGCTTTATGCCGGCACCAAAACAAAGGCCCTCGCGAGAGGGCCTTTTGTTTGGAGCGCAGGGCGATCAGCTCACCGCATCGGCCGGTTGGCGTTGCAGCATGGCCAAGGTGCTGGCCACGGTCTTGCGCAGTTCGCGGCGATCGCAGATGAAGTCCACCGCGCCCTTGGTCTGCAGGAACTCGGCACGCTGGAAGCCTTCGGGCAAGGTCACGCGCACGGTGGTTTCGATCACGCGGGGGCCGGCAAAGCCGATCAGGGCCTTGGGCTCGGCAATCACCACGTCACCGACGAAAGCAAAACCGGCCGACACGCCGCCCATGGTGGGGTCAGTCAGCACACTGATGTAAGGCAGGCCTTTTTTGGCCAAACGGGTCAAAGCGGCGTTGGTTTTGGCCATTTGCATCAGGGACAACAGACCTTCTTGCATGCGGGCGCCGCCGGTGGCCGTGAAGCAGACAAAAGGCACTTTTTGTGCGATGGCGGTTTCCACCCCGCGCACAAAACGCTCGCCCACGACCGAGCCCATGGAGCCGCCCATGAAGTCGAATTCAAAGCACGCCACCACCAGTTCGATGTTGTGCACCGAGCCGCCCATGACCACCAGGGCATCGGTCTCGCCGGTGTTGTCCATGGCTTCTTTGAGGCGCTCGGGGTACTTGCGGCTGTCCTTGAACTTCAAGGCGTCCACGGGCACGACTTCTTGGCCGATTTCGTAGCGGCCTTCGCCATCCAAAAAGGCGTTCAGACGGGCACGTGCGCCAATGCGCAGGTGGTGCGAGCAGCTGGGGCAAACGTTCTGGTTTTCTTCGAGGTCGGTCTTGTAGAGCACGGTCTCGCAGCTGGGGCATTTGATCCACAAGCCTTCGGGCACAGAGCGGCGATCTGCCGGGTCGGTGTGCTGAATTTTGGGGGGCAGCAGTTTTTCTAGCCAACTCATGAGGGTTCTCCTTCAGGGGCGGATTATCGTTGAAACGCGGTCAGCGACTTCAGACGGGGTCAGGCGTCCAGCGCTTGGCGGATACCGCTCAAGAACTCGGAGGCCACGGTGTTGACGCGATCGGCCGGTTCGGCATCGATCAACTGGATCAGGCGGCTGCCAATCACCACCGCATCGGCCACGCGGCTGATGGCTGTGGCTGTGGCGGCGTCGCGGATGCCGAAACCCACACCTACCGGTACGCTCACGTGCTGGCGGATGCGCGGCAGCATGGACTCCACTGCGTCGATGTCCAAGGCCCCCGAGCCCGTCACGCCCTTGAGCGAGACGTAGTACACATAGCCGCTGGCCACTTGG
Source organism: Limnohabitans sp. (assembly GCF_030158565.1). GTDB lineage: Bacteria > Pseudomonadota > Gammaproteobacteria > Burkholderiales > Burkholderiaceae_C > Limnohabitans_A. The sequence goes on from NZ_JAOASQ010000004.1 coordinate 63,918, forward strand.
GCGACTTGCTGCATGCGCTCGTCGGTGCTGGTGGGGGCCAGCAAAAAGATCAGGTCCATGCTGTGGGCGCGCAGCTTGGCGGCAAACTCCACACATTCTTCGGGCGGGTAGTCCACGATCAGCACGCCGTCCACACCCGCAGCGGATGCGTCGCGGATGAAGCTGTCGACACCAAATTTTTGGTCATAGCGCTCGACCGGGTTGGCGTAGCCCATCAGCACCACGGGCGTGGTCGTGTTGGTCTGGCGGAACTCGCGCACCATGGCCAGCACCTGCACCAGGCCAATGCCATAGGCCAAGGCGCGGTCGCCGGCCTTTTGGATGACCGGGCCGTCGGCGGAGGGGTCAGAAAACGGGACGCCCAGCTCGATGATGTCGGCACCGGCACCCGCCATGGCGTGCATCAGCGAAGGGGTGCTGTCGGCAAAGGGGAAGCCTGCCGTCACAAAAGGGATCAGCGCCTTGCGGCCTTGTGCCTTGAGCTGGGAGAGGGTGGAATCGATGCGGCTCATGTCAGCCCTCACTTCACAAAGTTCACGGGCTGCTCTGCGCCTTTGACCGACTGGCCTTGGCAGCTGGGGCGGCAATAGAAGTCGGCGCTGGAAAGGTCGGCCACGGTACCAATGTCCTTGTCGCCACGGCCCGACAGGTTGACCAAGATCGACTGGTCAGCGCGCATGGTCTTGGCCAGTTTCATGGCGTAGGCCACGGCGTGGCTCGACTCCAGCGCCGGGATGATGCCCTCGGTGCGGCACAGGTAGTGGAAGGCTTCGAGCGCTTCCTTGTCGGTGATGCCCACATACTCGGCGCGGCCGATGTCCTTCAAGAATGCATGCTCGGGGCCGACGCCTGGGTAGTCCAGGCCCGCGCTCACGCTGTGCGTTTCGGTGATTTGGCCGTTGTCGTCTTGCAGGATGTAAGTGCGGTTGCCGTGCAGCACGCCGGGGCTGCCCAGCTGCAGCGAGCACGAGTGCTTGCCCGAATCCATGCCTTCGCCTGCGGCTTCGACGCCGATCAAGCGGGTTTTGTCATGGGCAATGTAGGGGTAGAAGATGCCCATGGCGTTGCTGCCGCCGCCCACGCAGGCGATGACCGCATCGGGCTGTTGTTCTGCCATTTGCAGGCTCTTGAACATCTCGGGCATTTGCGTGAGGCACTCTTCGCCGATCACGCTTTGGAAGTCGCGCACCATCATGGGGTAAGGGTGCGGGCCTGCCACAGTGCCGATGATGTAGAAGGTGTTGTCCACATTGGCCACCCAGTCGCGCATGGCTTCGTTCAGGGCGTCCTTGAGCGTCTTGCTGCCCGACTCGACCGGGATCACGGTCGCGCCCAGCAGCTTCATGCGGTAGACGTTGGGGCTTTGGCGCTTGACGTCTTCGCTGCCCATGTAAACCACGCACTCCAGGCCGTATCGGGCGCAGATGGTGGCGGTGGCCACGCCGTGCTGGCCCGCGCCGGTCTCCGCAATGATGCGGGTCTTGCCCATGCGCTTGGCGAGCATGGCCTGGCCGATGGTGTTGTTGATCTTGTGCGCGCCGGTGTGGTTGAGGTCTTCGCGCTTCAAAAAGATCTGCGCGCCGCCCATCTCGCGGCTCATGCGCGCCGCGTGGTAAACGGGCGAGGGGCGGCCCACAAAGTGCGCCAGCTCGGACTTGAATTCGGCGATGAATTCAGGGTCGTGCTGGTACTTGGCGTAGGCGGCTTTGAGTTCGTTGATGGCGTGGGTCAGCGTCTCTGACACAAAGCTGCCGCCGTAAATGCCGAAATGCCCTTTGGTGTCGGGCTGTTGGTAGTCGTACATGGTGACCTTGGGAAAAGGATTCAGGATTCGTTGTCTGCGGCGCGAACGGCCAAGACAAACTGCCGGATTTGGTCGGCATCTTTCAGGCCCTTGCCCGCTTCGATGCCCGAGCTCACGTCAACGGCCAAAGACCGTGCCCGTGGGCGCAAGGTGCGAATGCCATCGGCCACGTTTGCAGGTGTGAGTCCACCAGACAAAACGAGGTGAGCATTGACGCTTGGAGGAAGCAGTGACCAATTGAATGTTTTTCCGCCGCCGCCGAACCCGTCGACGTGGGCGTCGAGCAAGATGGCTTGGGCTTTTTGGTGAATTTCGGCAAATTTTACCAAGTCAAAGCTTGCTGCTTCGGTCAGGGGGATTCGCGCCGCCTTCAGGTGCGGGCGGCCGGTGGCCAGGCTCATGGCCTCGCAAAATTCGGCCGATTCGTCGCCGTGGAATTGCAGCAGCGCGCCAGGCACAGCCGCGCAAGCCTGGCCGATGCGCTCGGGCGTGTCGTTCACAAACAGCAAGACCGGGGTCACAAAGGCGGGCAGCAGGCGTGCCAACTCGGCGGCACGCGCGATGCTGACGTTTCGGGGGCTGGGCGGGTAGAGCACGAAGCCGATGGCGTCGGCCCCCGCTTGCACAGCGGCTTGAACATCGGCTTCGCGGGTGAAGCCGCACATTTTGATGCGGGTGCGCTGCACGGTCATGGCAACCAGTCAAAGGGTGGGGTGGTGTCGGGCAGGCCCCATTGTGCATCGTAGATCGGGCCCGCAAAGTACAGGCCATCTGGCGAGAAGGTGGGCGCTGCGGCGTCACGGCGCTTGGCGTGCAGCACTTGCAGCATCCAGTCGGGACTTTGTTGGCCTTGGCCCACCTGGACCATGCAACCCATGATGTTGCGGATCATGTGGTGCAAGAAGGCATTGCCTTCAAACTCAAAGCGCCAGTAATGGCCTTTGCGGGAGATGTCGATTTTGCGCAGCGTTTTGACGGGTGAAAGCGCCTGGCAGCTGCTGGCGCGGAACGAGGAAAAGTCGTGCTCACCCAGCAAATGCAGGCTGGCTTGCTGCATGGCCTCTTGCGCCAGGGGGCGGTAGGACCAGCCCACGCGGCCGGCATCCAGGCTGGGGCGCACTGGCGAGTCGAGCAGCACATAAACATAACGCCGGCCCGTGGCGCTGGCGCGGCAGTGAAAGCTGTCGGGCACGTATTGCGCCCATTGGACGGCGATGTCGTCGGGCAAGAAACGGTTGGTGCCACGCACCCAGGAGTAGGGGGTGCGGTTCAGGTCGGTGTCGAAGTGCACGACCTGCATCAGACCGTGGACCCCCGCATCGGTACGACCGGCGCACAAGGTGCTCACGCGGGGTACATCGCAAAAGGCCGCAAGGGCCTTTTCGAGTTTGTCCTGAATCGTCAGGCCGGAAGACTGGCTTTGCCAGCCTTGGTAGGCTGTGCCGGAGTAGCTGACACCGAGCGCCAGCCTCACGCGATCTGACCGAGCATCTGCAATGCGCGTGCCTTGAGATCGCCGCTGGCGGTAGAGGCCACCGACATGATCAGCGTGCGGGCCAGGTCCTTGTCGCCAGAGGCCAGCAATTGACTGGCCAAGGCCAGTTTGTTTTGCTCGGTGGCATCGTGAACGGCTGGCGCGGGGCTGTTGTTCAAATTCAGGTCAATGCCTGCCATTTGAGGGGGAATGCTGGTTGATGGTGCCACGTGTTGGCTGGGAACGTCATCGTAGGAAGGGGCAAATACCTCGTTGGATTTCGCAGACTTTCTGCGACTCCAAAGTACCAAGCCCAACAGTGCAAGCAATGCGCCCATCACCCATGCCCAAACAGACTGGTTTTGGCTCAGTTGGTCCACCAAGGATGGCGAAGAGCTGGTGTCAGGCAAGTTGGAGGAGACTGTTACAGCCGACTCGGTTTTGCTGCCTTTGGCCAACGCTTCCAAGTCTTGCATGTTCTTGTTCAATGCACCAAGTTGGTCTGCTGCATCTTTGGCTTCGCGTTCGGCAGCCAATTTGGCTTCTGCACTGTCGTTGCCTACTTGGGCTTTAGACAGAGTCAGTTTGTCTTGTTTGGCGCTGGCGGATGGCGCACTGGGCGATTCTTTGGCCACGCTGCCTGACATTTCGCGGCTTTGTGCCGAGCCGACCAGCAAAGGCGATTCGGCCACACGGCGAGCGTAAGCCGCAAAGTCACGGTTTTGAGCGATGACAGTTTGGCGGGCCTCGGCACGAGAAATTTGAGTGGCCTCGCCAGCTTTGGGCATTCGCAAGACAGTACCCGCACGCACCAAGTTGACGTTCCCCTCAATGAACGCATTGGGGTTGGCCCTGACCAAGGCCAGAAGCATTTGGTCTGTTGAGACGTTGGCAGGCAGTCGACCCATGATCAAGTTCGATGCGGTATCGCCAGGATTCACGGTCAAAGTATCATCACCCGCCATGAAGGTGGTGTGGCGAGGCGCAGGTGCGTAAGCTGCAGGCGGTGTGGCGTTCACTGCAATGGCGGAAGGGGCAGCGGCAGGCGCGGCACCTGTGCCGTCGAAACGGTAGACAGGCACCTGATTGGCGTTGACTTCCACGCTGGAGGGGGTCAGGCTGCCGTCACCGGACACGGGTGACACGGCAGGCGATGCAGCTCGGGCCAGTGTGATGGGGGAGGCAATGACGTCAGGCTGAATGCGCTGGGGTGCAGCCCAGCTGCTTGGTCGGTTGTCTGCAATAGATTTGGCCGAGTTCAACAGCAAAGCGTAGTTTTTCACGGCACGGCCAGTGGACCATTGTGCTTCCAGAATCAGGTCAATGAATGAGTCCTGCACGGGGGTGCGGCCATTCAAGACGATGAACGGACGACCGTCGCTGCGGTTTTCGACGCGCGCAACCACATCGTTCAAGGCGGCGTTGTATTCCATGCCCGCTTGCCGAAAACTTGAGGGTGTTGCCAATTGGGCCTGGAGTCCACGTAACTCGTCGGGTGTGAATTGTGTGACTTCCACCTCGGCCCGCAAAGGCTCACCCATACCCGACAAGGACTGGAATTTACCCAAGGTCAGAGCATGGGACGGCAGACTACAAGCGAGCAATACCCCAGCACTGACGGCTTTCAGTTTCAAGATTCGTGCTTCGTTAAGTGTCATTTCACCCATGATCTCAGACCTATTTAGTTGTATATCGAAGATATCACAACTTAAGCATCAAGCAAGATGCGCAGCATGCGGCGCAGTGGCTCGGCCGCGCCCCAGAGCAATTGGTCGCCGATTGTGAAGGCGCCAACGTACTCGGGGCCCATGGCCAGCTTGCGCACACGGCCCACCGGGATGGTCATGGTGCCGGTCACGGCCACGGGGGTCAGGTCCTTGATGGTGGCTTCGCGGGTGTTGGGCACCACTTTGACCCACTCGTTGTCGGCCGCGATCATGGCTTCGATGTCGGCCACGGGCACGTCTTTTTTGAGCTTGAAGGTCAGGGCCTGGCTGTGGCAGCGCATGGCGCCCACGCGCACGCAGAAACCGTCGACGGGGATGGCGGAAGAGCCAAAGCCCTCGCCCATGCCCAGGATCTTGTTGGTTTCGGCCATGCCTTTCCACTCTTCCTTGGACATGCCGTTGCCCAGGTCCTTGTCGATCCAGGGGATCAGCGAGCCGCCCAGCGGCACGCCAAAGTTGGCGGTCTCGGCACCGGTCAGGGCGCGCTGCTTGGCAATCACCTTGCGGTCGATTTCCAGAATGGCACTCTTGGGGTCGTCCAGCAGGGCTTTGACTTCGGCGTTCAAGGTGCCGTATTGGGTCAGCAGCTCGCGCATGTGTTGTGCTCCGCCGCCGGATGCCGCCTGGTAAGTCTGGGTGCTCATCCACTCGACCAGACCGGCTTTGTACAGGGCGCCCACGCCCATCAGCATGCACGAGACGGTGCAGTTGCCGCCCACCCAGTTGTTGCCACCGTGGGCCAGGGCGTTCTTGATCACGGGCATGTTGACCGGATCCAAGATGATCACCGCGTCTTTTTCCATGCGCAGGGTCGATGCGGCGTCGATCCAGTGGCCGTTCCAGCCGGCAGCGCGCAGCTTAGGGAAGACTTCCGAGGTGTAGTCGCCGCCTTGGGCCGTGATGATGATCTCGCAGCGCTTGAGCTGTTCGATGTTGAAAGCGTCTTGCAGCGTGGTTTCGTTCTTGGCCATCGAGGGGGCTTTGCCGCCCGCGTTCGATGTGGAGAAGAACAATGGCTCGATCAGGTCAAAGTCTTTTTCCTGAATCATGCGGTCCATCAGAACCGAGCCGACCATGCCGCGCCAGCCGACCAAACCTACTAACTTGCTCATTTCAACGCCCTTTCAGTTTTTAAAACAGTGTCAGACCAGACTGTTTGCCCGGCTCGTCTGGCCGGGAGGGCGCACGACGAACCAGGCCGGATCAGCCCTTAATGGTCGTGGTTTTTGTGGTGGTTGCACGCGCGCCAACGGCCACCTGAGCGGTGGTCGCAAAGTTCAGGGAGAACAGGCGGGCGTTAAACATGCGAAGTATTGTAATGGATGCTGTCTGAGCTTGGCCTGACAGCATCCATGCGGCTTTCAAGCCAACGCTTTGACCACCGCGTCACCCATTTCACGGGTGCTGACCTTGGTGGTGCCTTCGCTGTAAATGTCGCCGGTGCGCAGGCCTTGAGCCAGCACCTTTTGTACCGCGGCTTCGATGCGCTGGGCGGCTTCTTCCTGGTTCAGGGAAAAGCGCAGCATCATGGCTGCCGACAAGATGGTGGCCAGCGGGTTGGCGATGCCTTTGCCCGCGATGTCGGGCGCGCTGCCGTGGCTGGGCTCGTACAGGCCCTGGTTCTTGGTGTTCAGACTGGCCGAGGGCAGCATGCCGATGGAGCCTGTGAGCATCGAGGCTTCGTCGGACAGGATGTCGCCGAACATATTGCCTGTCACCACCACGTCAAAACGCTTGGGCTCTTTGACCAGCTGCATGGCGGCGTTGTCCACGTACATGTGGTCCAGCGCCACGTCGGGGTATTGCTGGCCGACTTCGGTCACCACGTCTTTCCAGAGCTGGAAGGTTTCGAGCACGTTGGCCTTGTCCACGCTGGTCAGTCGCTTGTTGCGCTTGCGGGCGGCTTGGAAGGCCACGTGGGCGATGCGCTCGATCTCGGGCTTGGAGTAGCGCATGGTGTCGAAGGCTTCTTCGGCGCCCGGGAAGTGACCGTCGGTCGCGATGCGGCGACCGCGTGGCTGGCCGAAGTAAATGTCGCCCGTGAGCTCACGGATGATCAAAATGTCCAAGCCCGCGATCAGCTCGGGCTTGAGGCTGGACGCGCCCACCAGTTGTTCGTAGCAGATGGCCGGACGGAAGTTGGCGAACAGGCCCATGTTTTTGCGCAGGCCCAAAATGGCTTGCTCGGGGCGCAGGGGGCGGTCGAGCTTGTCGTATTTCCAGTCGCCCACCGCGCCAAACAGCACGGCGTCAGACTGCATGGCCAGCTTGAGCGTGGCTTCTGGCAGGGGGTGGCCAAATGCGTCATAAGCCGCGCCGCCGACCAGGGCGGTTTCCATCTCGAACTTCAGGTCGAGCGTGTTCAGAACTTTGACGGCTTCAGCGACGATTTCGGTACCGATGCCATCACCGGGGAGGACTGCGATTTTCATGGGGATTCCAGTGTTGTTTTATGCGTTGACGGCGGTGTGCGCCAGCCAAGGCTTGGTGGCCAGGCGTTCGGCTTCAAATGCTTTGATTTTGTCGGCGTGGCGCAAGGTCAGGCCGATGTCGTCCAGGCCGTTGAGCAGGCAGTATTTGCGGAAGGCTTGCACCTCGAACGGGATCTCTTCGCCTTGGGGCTTGACGATCACCTGGCGCTCCAGGTCGACGGTGAGCTGGTAGCCGGGGAAGGCGGCGACTTCATCGAACAGCTGAGCGACCACGGCTTCGGGCAGCACGATGGGCAGCAGGCCGTTTTTGAAGCAGTTGTTGAAGAAGATGTCGGCAAAGCTGGGCGCGATCACGCAGCGAAAGCCGTATTGGTCGATGGCCCAAGGCGCGTGCTCACGCGAGGAGCCGCAGCCGAAGTTTTTGCGGGCCAGCAAGATGCTGGCGCCTTGGTAGCGCGGCTGGTTGAGCACGAAGTCCGGGTTGGGCTTGCGGCTGGCCGGGTCCTGTCCGGGGAAGCCCACGTCCAGGTACCGCCATTCGTCGAACAGGTTGGGGCCAAAGCCGGTTTTGCGGATCGACTTGAGGAATTGCTTGGGGATGATGGCGTCGGTGTCCACGTTGGCGCGGTCCATCGGGGCCACCAGGCCTTTGAGGAGTGTGAATTTTTGCATGGTGCTGGGTCTCGTCGCTTACTTGGCCGATTTTTCGATGGCCGAACCGGCTTTTCCGATGTCCTGACCAATGCCGCGAACAGTATTGCAAGCCGTCAAGGCCAGCAGACTCAAGGCAATGAAAAGAGAGGCGATGGTTTTCATGAGAGGTCTCCAGTGCTTCAAGCGAATTTGCGGACGTCAACAAAGTGGCCATGCACGGCAGCGGCGGCGGCCATGGCGGGGCTCACCAAGTGGGTGCGGCCACCCGCACCCTGACGGCCTTCGAAGTTGCGGTTGGAAGTCGATGCGCAGCGCTCGCCGGGCTCCAGGCGGTCGGCGTTCATGGCCAGGCACATGGAGCAGCCGGGTTCGCGCCACTCAAAGCCTGCGGCCTTGAAGATCTCGTGCAGGCCTTCGCGCTCGGCTTGTTCTTTGACCAAGCCAGAGCCTGGCACAACCATGGCCAGCTTGACGTTCTTGGCGACTTTCTGGCCGAGCTTCTTGACCACAGCAGCGGCTTCGCGCATGTCTTCGATGCGGCTGTTGGTGCACGAGCCGATGAAGACCTTGTCGATGGTGATGTCGGACATCGCTTTGCCAGGCTGCAGGCCCATGTAGGTCAGGGCGCGCTCGATGGCGTCGCGCTTGACGTCGTCTTTTTCCTTGTCCGGGTCGGGCGTGTGACCGTCGATGCCCAGCACCATTTCGGGGGAGGTGCCCCAGGTGACTTGCGGCACGATGGCGCTGGCGTCCAGCTCGACCACGGTGTCAAAGTGTGCACCGGGGTCGGACTGCAAGGTTTTCCAGTAGACCACGGCCTGATCCCACTCCACACCCGTGGGCGAGAGCAAACGGCCTTTGACGTATTCAATGGTTTTGTCGTCCACAGCCACCAGACCGGCACGTGCGCCGCCTTCGATGGCCATGTTGCAGACCGTCATGCGGCCTTCCATGCTCAAGGCGCGGATGGCCGAGCCTGCGAATTCGATGGTGTAGCCGGTGCCGCCTGCGGTGCCGATCTTGCCGATGATGGCCAGCACGATGTCTTTGCCTGTGAGGCCTTTGGCCAAGGTGCCCTCGACCTTGACGAGCATGTTCTTGGCTTTTTTGGCCAACAGGGTTTGCGTGGCCATGACGTGTTCGACCTCGGAGGTGCCGATACCGTGGGCCAGTGCGCCAAACGCGCCGTGGGTGGAGGTGTGCGAGTCGCCGCAGACCACGGTCATGCCGGGCAGGGTGGCACCGTTTTCAGGGCCAATCACGTGCACGATGCCCTGGCGCTTGGACAGGAAGGGGAAGAAAGCGGCCGAGCCGTATTCCTTCATGTTCGCGTCGAGTGTGGTGATTTGTTCTTTGCTGATGGGGTCGGTGATGCCGTCGTAGCCCAGTTCCCAGCCGGTGGTGGGGGTGTTGTGGTCAGCCGTGGCCACGATGGAACTGACGCGCCAGACCTTGCGGCCCGCTTGGCGAATGCCCTCGAAGGCCTGGGGGCTGGTCACCTCGTGCACCAGGTGGCGGTCAATGTAGAGGACGGAGGTGCCGTCTTCTTCGGTGTGGACGACGTGTTCGTCCCAAATCTTGTCGTAAAGCGTGCGTGCCATGGAGCTTCCTTGCTGTGCAACCTGCCATTTTATGCGGTTCGCAGGCCCAGTTTGTCACTTAAGCGTGAGCATGAAAAAAGCCCGCACAAGGCGGGCTTTCGGTTTCGGTTGAAAACCGATCAACGCATCACATCACGGCGTGGGGAGCCGGTGAACAGCTGACGTGGACGGCCGATTTTGTACTCGGGGTCGCTGATCATTTCGTTCAGTTGGGCGATCCAGCCGACGGTGCGGGCCAAGGCGAACACGCCGGTGAACAAGTTCACTGGAATGCCGATGGCGCGTTGCACGATGCCGGAGTAGAAGTCCACGTTGGGGTAGAGCTTGCGGCTGACGAAGTATTCGTCTTCCAGCGCGATCTTTTCCAGCTCTTTGGCCAGTTTGAACAGCGGGTCGTTTTCCAGGCCCAGTTCGGTCAGCACTTCGTTGCAGGTTTCCTGCATGAGCTTGGCGCGGGGGTCGTAGTTTTTGTACACGCGGTGACCGAAGCCCATCAGCTTGACGCCGGAGTTCTTGTCTTTGACTTTTTCCATGAACTCGCCCACTTTGGAGATGCCACCCATTTTCTGGATGTCTTCCAGCATGTTCAGGCAAGCTTCGTTGGCGCCACCGTGGGCGGGGCCCCAGAGGCAGGCCACGCCCGCAGCGATGGCTGCGAAGGGGTTGGTGCCGGACGAACCGCACAAACGCACCGTGGAGGTCGATGCGTTTTGCTCGTGGTCTGCGTGCAGTGTGAAGATGCGGTCCATGGCGCGCTCGAGCACGGGGTTGACCTTGTACTCTTCGCAGGGGGTGCCGAACATCATGCGCAGGAAGTTGCCCGCGTAGGACAGTTCGTTGCGGGGGTACATGTAAGGCTGACCCACGCCGTATTTGTAAGCCATGGCCACCAGGGTAGGCATTTTGGCGATCAGGCGGATCGCGGCAATGTGGCGGTGCTCTGGGTTGTTGATGTCGGTGCTGTCGTGGTAGAAGGCCGACAGGGCGCCGATCAAGCCGGTCAACACGGCCATGGGGTGAGCGTCACGGCGAAAGCCGCGCAGGAAAAACTGCATCTGCTCGTTGACCATGGTGTGCTGGTTCACCAGCTTGTGGAAGTCCTTGCTTTGCTGGCCCACGGGCAACTCGCCGTTCAAGAGCAGGTAGCAGGTGTCGAGGTAGTCGGCTTTGTTGGCCAGTTGTTCGATGGGGTAACCGCGGTACAGCAACTCGCCCTTGTCGCCATCGATGTAGGTGATGGCGGATTGGCAGGAAGCCGTGGACAAGAAGCCAGGGTCGTAAGTGAACATGCCGGTCTGTGCGTACAGTTTGCGGATGTCGATCACGTCGGGGCCGATGTTGCCCGAGTACACGGGCATATCGACGCTGGGGCTGCCGTTGGAGAACGACAGGGTGGCTTTGTTATCGGCGAGTTTCATGGCGGGTTTCCTCAAAAATTCCAGGTGTGATCCAGACTGGATCACGCTCTCAACATGTCCAGGACTTCACGCACCTCTTCGGTGCTGATCTCGGGCTGCAGTTCCTTGCGGCGCAACAGCAAGTCCATGAGATCGTTGTCAGACAGGTCCATCAGCACATACATGCCCCTGGCTTGACCCACGGTCAAGCGAGAATCATGCCGGGCGAAGAAGCGTTCGATGAACAAATCGTTCTCGAGCAAACCACGGCGGCTGCGCCAGCGCAGTTTGCTCAGTGACCGCTCGCTCAAGGGGGCGTGGCGGTCGGCGCCGAACAAGGACGCATCTTCGAGGAGTGCTGTGGCGCTCATCAGACGGCGCGACGGACCATCATTTCTTTGATCTTGCCGATGGCCTTGGTGGGGTTCAGACCCTTGGGGCAAACATCGACGCAGTTCATGATGGTGTGGCAGCGGAACAAGCGGTAGGGATCTTCCAGATTGTCCAGACGCTCCGAAGTGGCTTGGTCGCGGCTGTCGGCGATGAAGCGGTAGGCTTGCAGCAGACCGGCTGGGCCCACGAACTTGTCGGGGTTCCACCAGAAGCTGGGGCAGCTGGTCGAGCAGCTGGCGCACAAGATGCACTCGTACAGACCGTTTAACTCGTCGCGCTCTTCTGGACTTTGCAAACGCTCGGTCTGGGGAGGGGGGGTGTCGTTGATCAGGTACGGCTTGATCGAGTGGTATTGCTTGAAAAACTGGGTCATGTCCACGATCAGATCGCGCACAACCGGCAAACCTGGCAGGGGCTTCAAGACGATGTCGCCTTTGAGCGTGTTCAGGTTGGTCAGGCAGGCCAGACCGTTCTTGCCGTTGATGTTCATGGCGTCAGAGCCGCAAACACCTTCACGGCAGGAGCGACGGAAAGACAAGGTGGGGTCCACGGCCTTGAGTTTGACCAGAGCGTCCAGCAGCATGCGCTCGGAGCCATCGAGCTCCACGTCGATGGACTGCATGTACGGCTTGGCGTCGGTGTCCGGGTCGTAGCGGTAGATCTTGAAGGTACGTTTTGCCATTTTTCAGATTCCTTGTGTTCGTGCAGGCCGCTCAGAAAGTACGTGGCTTGGGAGGCACGGTTTCGGCTGTCAGGGGCTTCATGCGCACGGGCTTGTAGCTCAGGCTGTTGTCGGCGCTGTGCCACAGGGTGTGCTTCATCCACTCGGCGTCGTTGCGGCCCAGTGGGCAAGTCGCGTGGGTCACATCGTGTTCGTAGTCGCGCACCAGGTGGGCGCCACGGCATTCCTTGCGGGCAGCGGCACTTTCGATGGTCGCTTGTGCGGCTTCCATCAGGTTTTCCACTTCCAGCGCTTCGATGCGGGCGGTGTTGAACACCTTGGAGTTGTCTTGCAGACCGATGTTGGCCACGCGAGCGCGCAGCTCAGCGATCTTGCGTACGCCTTCGTCCATGACTTCCTGGCTGCGGAACACGCCAGCGTGGGCTTGCATGATGGCGCGCATGTCGTTGGCCACGTCCTGGGCGTATTCGCCGCTTTGAGCGCTTTCGAGGCGGTTCAGGCGGGCCAGTGTCAGATCGGTGGCGTTGGCAGGCAGGTCAGGCACGGCGGTGCCGGGCTTGTTGTTGGCGATGATGTGGTCGCCAGCGGCCTTGCCGAAGACCAGCAGGTCCAGCAGGGAGTTGGTGCCCAGGCGGTTGGCGCCGTGCACCGACACGCAAGAGCATTCGCCCACAGCGTACAAACCATTCACAGGACGGTCTTCACCGTTCACGGTGTGCACCACTTGGCCGTTGATGTTGGTGGGGATGCCGCCCATCTGGTAGTGGATGGTGGGCACAACAGGGATGGGCTCGCGGGTCACGTCCACGTTGGCGAAGTTCACGCCGATTTCGTACACGGAAGGCAGACGCTTGTGGATGGTGTCGGCACCCAGGTGGTCCAGCTTCATGTGGATGTAGTCCTTGTTCGGGCCGCAGCCGCGACCTTCAAGGATTTCTTGGCCCATGCAGCGGGACACGAAGTCACGCGGAGCCAAATCCTTCAAGGTGGGTGCATAGCGCTCCATGAAGCGCTCGCCATTGCTGTTGAGCAAGATCGCGCCTTCGCCGCGGCAGCCTTCGGTCAGCAACACGCCAGCACCGGCCACACCGGTGGGGTGGAACTGCCAGAACTCCATGTCTTGCAACGCGATGCCTGCGCGGGCCGCCATGCCCAAGCCGTCACCGGTGTTGATGAAGGCGTTGGTGGACGATTGGTAAATGCGACCTGCGCCGCCAGTGGCGAGCAAAACGGTCTTGGCTTGCAAGGTGTAGACCTCACCGGTTTCCATTTCGAGGGCGGTCACGCCCACGCAGTCACCGGCTTCGTTGCGGATCAGGTCCAGTGCCATCCATTCCACAAAGAAGGTGGTGCGGGCTGCGACGTTGGCCTGGTACAGGGTGTGCAGCATGGCGTGACCGGTGCGGTCAGCGGCAGCGCAAGCGCGTTGCACCGGCTTTTCACCGAAGTTGGCGGTGTGTCCGCCAAACGGGCGCTGGTAAATGGTGCCGTCGGGGTTGCGGTCGAAAGGCATGCCCATGTGCTCCAGGTCGTACACGACCTTGGGCGCTTCACGGCACATGAATTCGATGGCGTCCTGGTCGCCGAGCCAGTCGGAGCCCTTGACCGTGTCGTAAAAGTGGTATTCCCAGCTGTCTTCGCTCATGTTGCCCAGCGATGCGGACACGCCGCCTTGCGCTGCCACGGTGTGCGAGCGGGTGGGGAACACTTTGGACAGGACGGCCACGTTCAGGCCAGCGCGGGCCAGTTGCAGCGAGGCACGCATGCCCGAACCACCGGCGCCGACGATCACGACGTCGAACTTGCGGTTGGAGATTTGATCTTTGGTGTAGCTCATGTTTATCTATCTTTGTGTGAGGTCAACGCAATCACAGACGCCAGAGGGCTTGAACAGCCCAGCCTGCGCAGCCAATCAGCCAAACCAGGGTGAAGACGTGCAACACCAGGCGCACGGCCACGGGTTTGACGTAGTCCATCCAGATGTCGCGCATGCCCACCCACACGTGGTAGAGCAGGGCCACGATGACCGCGAAGGTCAGGAATTTCATGAGTTGACCGGCAAAAATGCCAGCCCACTGTTCGTAGCCGATGGGGCCGGAGGTGAAGATCACTTGGGCCAGCAAGATCACGGTGAAGAGGGCCATCAGGGCGCCTGTCACGCGCTGGGCCAGCCAGTCGCGAAAGCCATAACCAGCACCGGTGACGATGCGTTTGGAGCCGTAATTCACGGACATAGGTCAGTTTCCTTTGGAGTAATGGTGGGCTGATCAGTACAGACCGAACATCTTGGCGCCGAGCGCGGCGGTCAAAGCGATGCTCAGGGTCAGCGTGACGATGGCGGAGGACTTGCCGAACTCTTTGGTCACAGCATGGCACACGTCCATGTACAGGTGACGCAGGCCAGCGATGAAGTGGTGCAGGTAAGCCCAGATCAAGGCCAGGGCCACCAGCTTCATGAACCAGCCAGGCACAAAGCCGATGCCGATGTTGAAAGCGGCCGAGAATTTGGCGAACGAGATTTCGGATGTGATGGAGTTGTCAAACATCCAGATGATCAGGGGCATCAACAAAAACATCAGGAAACCGCTGATGCGGTGCAAGATGGAGACGATGCCAGCGACCGGCAAGCGGTAGGAGGGCAGGTCTTTCAGGGCGTTGATGTTGCGGAATTCAGGCCGCTTTCTGGCGAGTTCAGTCATGTTGGCACTTTCTGGGAGGTAACTCGGTTGTAATTTTGAATGACAAACCGAAGGATTCTATTGCAACGCAGCAAACTGACATGATCATTGCAGGGTCTTTGTTTCAAAAAAAGTTGGACCATGCTTTTTCAACTCAAAGCGTTGTGATAATGGTGGCTGTCGGTGCGGTAAAAACCGCGGCGCAGCTCCATCGGGGTGTCGTTGTAGGTGTAGGCCACGCGCTCGACGCTCAGCAAGGGGGTGCTGCGTGGCACTTGCAGCAGCTCGCTTTGGCTCTCGTCCGGCAGCACGGCCCGGATTTTCTCGTCGGCACGCACCATGCGCACGCCAAACTCGGTTTCAAACAAGGCGTACATGGGGCCGTGGTAGTCGGCCAGGCGTTCGGCCGTCAGGCCCTTGAAGGGGCCGCCTGGCAGCCAGAGGTCTTCCAAAATCGTGGGCACGCCCCCAAAGGACAGCACCCGGCGCACCTGCAAAACAGCATCACCGGTGCGCAAGGCCAGGGCGCGGGCGATCTCGGCGCTGGCCCGCAGGCGCTTGCAGTCCACGATTTCGCGCTGTGCAGGGCCTTCGGTGTTCAGGTCGCCCTGGTCGGGCACGAGTTTGAGGAAGCGGTACTGAACGTGCTGCTCGGCATGGGTGGCCACAAACGTGCCTTTGCCCTGGCGCCGCACCAGCAGGTTGTCGCTGGCCAACTCATCGATGGCTTTGCGCACAGTGCCCTGGCTCACGCGGTAGCGGGCGGCCAGTTCCATTTCGCTGGGGATCGATTCGCCAGGTTTCCATTCGCCCGATTGCAGACTTTGCAGGATCAGGCCCTTGATTTGCTGATACAGCGGGCTGAACGCGGGCGTCAGCGCCGGCGCATCGGATGGGGGTGTATCGGCCAGAGGCGAGTGGTTGTTCATGTGGGTCCGTCCGGCACGTGGTCAGGATCGTGTCAGACGCGCAATCATATCTTATATAAGACATAAGACAAATTGACGAATCAGGGTTTTCGCGGGTACACTTCTGCGCTGTTTGCTTGCGTTCATGCCTGTTTTGCGGGTCTTGTGGGCGCAGGTCCGGCCAGCCGGACAGTCTTGCTGACAAAAGTGGTCAGTACAGCACTGCAGCCCTTGTTTTCAACCTTCTGGAGTTTTCCACCATGAGCAAAAAGCCCGTCCGCGTTGCCGTCACCGGCGCAGCAGGTCAAATCGGTTACGCATTGTTGTTCCGCATCGCCTCCGGCGAAATGCTGGGCAAAGACCAGCCCGTCATCCTGCAATTGCTGGAAGTGCCTGTCGAAGGCCCACAAAAAGCCCTGCGCGGCGTGATGATGGAACTCGAAGATTGCGCGTTCCCCTTGTTGGTGG
The DNA here is from genome assembly GCF_030158565.1 of Limnohabitans sp. Lineage (GTDB taxonomy): Bacteria > Pseudomonadota > Gammaproteobacteria > Burkholderiales > Burkholderiaceae_C > Limnohabitans_A. The sequence goes on from NZ_JAOASQ010000004.1 coordinate 80,136, forward strand.
GTATGGAAGCCCATGGCGACCCGATGACCGCATTCAAGGACGTTGACTACGCCTTGTTGGTCGGTTCGCGCCCACGTGGCCCCGGCATGGAGCGCGCTGAATTGCTCGCCATCAACGGCGCCATCTTCACAGCTCAAGGCAAGGCCCTGAACGCTGTGGCTTCGCGCGACGTGAAAGTGCTGGTCGTGGGCAATCCTGCCAACACCAACGCTTACATCGCCATGAAGGCCGCGCCTGATCTCAAGCCAGGCAACTTCACCGCCATGCTGCGTCTGGACCACAACCGCGCTGCCTCGCAAATCGCTGCCAAGACCGGCAAGGCCGTGGCCGACATCGAAAAACTGTGCGTTTGGGGCAACCACTCGCCCACCATGTACGCCGACTACCGTTTCGCCACCATCAAGGGCGAATCCGTCAAGGCCATGATCAACGACCAGGAATGGAACGCCAACGTGTTCTTGCCCACCGTGGGCAAGCGTGGCGCAGCCATCATCGAAGCCCGCGGCCTGTCCTCGGCTGCATCGGCTGCCAACGCCGCCATCGACCACATGCGCGACTGGGCCTTGGGCACCAACGGCAAGTGGGTCACCATGGGCATCCCATCGCAAGGCTGGTACGGCATCCCCAAAGATGTCATGTTCGGCTTCCCAGTCACCTGCGAAAACGGCGAATACAAAGTCGTTGAAGGTCTGGAAATCGACGCGTTCAGCCAGGCTTGCATCGACAAGACCTTGAAAGAGCTGACCGACGAGCAAGCGGGCGTCGCCCACTTGATCTGATTCTCGAGTCGAGAAACTCAGTGAGCCATCCTCGCAACGTTCTGTTGGGTGCGCAAGCCGGTAGCGTTCAGCTGCCGGTTTGTGACCATTACAGCGGTGTCGAAGCGAGGATGCGCAAAAGCCTGCAACTGCAGGCCGAGATGGTGCAAGAGTTCGGCACTTGCGTCTTTGATGTCACCCTGGACTGCGAAGATGGCGCGCCGGTGGGTGGCGAAGCCGAACACGCTGCATTGGTCACCGAATTGGCATTGACCACGACTGCAGCCCGACCTGACGCCCGCGTGGCTGTTCGCGTCCACCCCGTTGATCACCCCAGCTTTGAGGCCGATATGGCGCTCATCGCCGGCCAGGCTGGTTCATGCTTGTCGCACATCATGGTGCCCAAGGTAGAGACCGTGGCCGATGTCGAACACGCCCAAGCCGCATTGCTGCAGGCGGGTGCGTCCGATTTGCCTTTGCATGTTCTGATCGAGTCGCCCGGTGCGGTGCACCGCGCTTTTGACATTGCTGCCCATCCTCGTGTGCAGTCGATCAGTTTTGGTTTGATGGATTTCGTCTCTGCCCATGGGGGCGCGATTCCCGCCGATGGCATGGGCATTGAAGGGCAATTCACCCATCCGCTGGTGCTGCGCGCCAAGATGGACATTGCCAGTGCTTGCCATGCCTATGGCAAAGTGCCCTCGCATTGCGTGGTCACCGAATTCAAGAACACCGATGCCATCCGCATGGCCGCCCACAAAGCTGCGCGCGAGCTGGGTTACACCCGCATGTGGAGCATCCACCCCGATCAGATCCGCCCGATTCTGGAGGCCATGGCGCCCAGCGAAGCACAGATCGATCAGGCCAGCGCCATCATCTTGGCGGCACACGCCGCCCAATGGGCACCCATCAGCCACGCCGGTCAGTTGCACGACCGGGCCAGTTACCGTTTCTTTTGGCAATTGCTTGAACGTGCGTACCAGACCGGACGCCGCTTGCCAAAAGAGATACAGTTATTTTTTGCAGAGTCAGCCACAACGGCCCGGCTTTCAGCATGATGTCCATTTCTTTGAAAGGGATCGCGATGCAAACAAAAACGCTATTGACTGTGCTGGCTTGTGCGGTGTTGCCAGTTTTGGCTCATGCTCAGCCTCAGTCTGACAAAAAAAACGCCAAGGTTCAGGCCAAAACGGCACACTCGAAACCGGTTTTGAAGGCCAAGGCCCCAGCCCCATCAGGTCAGCAAGCCAAGGTGCCAGTCCGGGCTGCGCCGGTGCTTCCTGCAGCTTTGGCGGCCATGCCGATGGGTGATGCCCATTTGGGCAACAATGAAATGGCCATCGCTGAGCGGGTGCACCAGGGGCACTTGGCTTGTGAGCTTGGTGCCAGCGTGCGTGTTGAAGCCGATGCAAGTCGACCCGGTTATTTCAATCTGCATGGCAAAGGATTTCGCTACCACATGCACCCCGTGAGCACCTCGACCGGCGCCATCCGCCTGGAGGATAAAAAAGCGGGCGCCGTGTGGCTGCAGTTGGCCAACAAGTCCATGTTGATGGACCAGAACAAAGGGCGCCGCATTGCCGACGAGTGCGCGCACCCCGAGCAAATGGCGTTTGCTCAGGACATGAAAAACAACCCCCCTCCCAAGCTGTTCGATACGACCGGCATGGGCCGATAGCCCCCATAGATTTTGTTTGACCGGAGAAAAAAACCATGTTGAAAGCCTACCGTGAACACGCAGCCGAACGCGCTGCCCTCGGCATCCCACCGCTGCCGCTGGACGCCAAGCAAGTCGCTGACTTGATCGAGCTGATCAAGAACCCGCCTGCTGGCGAAGATGCGTTTTTGATGGATTTGTTGACCCACCGCGTGCCACCCGGCGTGGACGATGCGGCCAAGGTCAAGGCTTCTTTCCTGGCTGCTGTGGCGCACGGTGATGTCAAGGTCGGTTTGATCTCCAAGTCCAAAGCCACCGAGCTGCTGGGCACCATGGTGGGCGGCTACAACGTGCACCCCCTGATTGAGTTGCTGGACGACGCCGAAGTCGCTGGCGTGGCCGCTGAAGCCCTCAAGAAGACCTTGCTGATGTTCGACTTCTTCAACGACGTCGCTGAAAAAGCCAAGGCTGGCAATGCCAAAGCCAAAGACGTGATGCAAAGCTGGGCCGATGGCGAGTGGTTCACCACCCGTCCTGAAGTTGAGAAAAAAATCACCGTCACCGTGTTCAAGGTGCCCGGCGAGACCAACACCGACGACCTGTCGCCAGCCCCTGACGCCTGGAGCCGTCCCGACATCCCTTTGCACTACCTGGCGATGTTGAAAAACACCCGCGAAGGCGCAGCGTTCAAGCCCGAAGAAGACGGCAAGCGCGGCCCCATGCAGTTCATCGACGACCTGAAGAAAAAAGGCAACCTGGTGGCTTACGTTGGTGACGTGGTCGGTACCGGTTCCAGCCGCAAGTCGGCCACCAACAGCGTGATCTGGGCCACCGGCCAGGACATCCCGTTTGTGCCCAACAAGCGTTTCGGTGGCGTGACTTTGGGCGGCAAGATCGCCCCCATCTTCTTCAACACCCAGGAAGACTCCGGCTCCCTGCCGATCGAAGTCGATGTGTCCAAGCTCGAAATGGGCGACGTGATCGACATCCTGCCCTACGACGGCAAGATCGTGAAAGACGGCGCCACTGTGGCCGAATTCAAGCTCAAGAGCGATGTGCTGTTTGACGAAGTGCGCGCCGGTGGCCGTATCAACCTGATCATTGGTCGTAGCCTGACCGCCAAGGCCCGTGAATTCCTGGGTTTGCCAGCGTCCACCTTGTTCCGTTTGCCCACTGCGCCTGCCGCCACAAAAGCCGGCTTCACACTGGCCCAGAAGATGGTCGGTCGTGCCGTCGGTTTGCCAGAAGGCCAGGGCGTGCGCCCCGGCACTTACTGCGAACCCAAGATGACCACCGTGGGCTCGCAAGACACCACCGGCCCGATGACGCGCGACGAACTGAAAGACCTGGCTTGCCTGGGCTTCTCGGCCGACATGGTCATGCAATCGTTCTGCCACACGGCCGCTTACCCCAAGCCCGTGGACGTCAAGACCCACCGCGAACTGCCTGCTTTCATCAGCAACCGCGGTGGCGTGGCCCTGCGTCCTGGTGACGGCGTGATCCACAGCTGGCTCAACCGCCTGCTGTTGCCCGACACCGTCGGCACCGGCGGTGACTCTCACACCCGTTTCCCAATCGGCATTTCCTTCCCCGCTGGCTCCGGTCTGGTGGCCTTCGGTGCAGCCACTGGCGTGATGCCTTTGGACATGCCCGAGTCCATCCTGGTGCGTTTCAAAGGCGAAATGCAGCCTGGCGTGACCCTGCGCGACTTGGTGCACGCGATTCCGCTGTACGCCATCAAGCAAGGTCTGCTCACTGTGGCCAAGGCCGGCAAGATCAACGAGTTCTCGGGCCGCATCCTGGAAATCGAAGGCCTGCCCAACCTCAAAGTGGAACAAGCGTTTGAATTGTCTGACGCGTCTGCTGAGCGCTCTGCCGCCGGTTGCACCATTAAGCTCAACAAAGAGCCTGTGCAGGAGTACCTCAAGTCGAACGTGGTTCTGATGAAGAACATGATCGCCGACGGCTACGCAGACGCACGTACCTTGGCCCGCCGCATCGAGAAGGTTGAAGCCTGGTTGGCAGCGCCCAATCTGCTCGAAGCCGACAAAGACGCCGAGTACGCACACATCATCGAAATCGATTTGGCCGACATCAAAGAGCCCATCGTCTGCTGCCCGAACGACCCCGATGACGCGAAGTTCTTGTCGCAAGTGGCGGGCACCAAGATCGACGAAGCCTTCATCGGCTCTTGCATGACCAACATCGGTCACTTCCGCGCTGCAGCCAAGCTGCTCGGCGGCCAACGCGACATCCCCGTCAAGTTGTGGGTGGCACCTCCAACGAAGATGGACGAGAGCGAGCTGATCAAGGAAGGCCACTACGCTGCCTTCGGCACCGCCGGTGCCCGCACCGAAATGCCTGGCTGCTCCCTGTGCATGGGCAACCAGGCGCAAGTGCGCGAAGGCGCGACTGTCGTGTCCACCTCGACCCGTAACTTCCCCAACCGTCTGGGCAAGAACACCAATGTGTTCCTGGCTTCTGCCGAGTTGGCGGCCATCACCTCCAAGATGGGCAAGTTCCCCACCGTGGCCGAATACCATGAAGCCATGGGTGTGGTGAACAAAGACGGCGTGGCCATCTACAAGTACCTGAACTTCAACCAAATTGAAGAGTACGTGGAAACCGCCAAAGGCGTGACCGCCTGATCAACCCCGCGTTGACACCAAGCCCTGCCGGTCAAAGCTGGCAGGGCTTTTTTTGCATCTGCACGCAGGCGACAGCGCAGGCGTGACGACAGACTTAGGCTCTTGCATCACCACTTTGCTTCAAGACGCGCCATGCAATACGCCAATCTGGGCAAGAGCCCGCTGAAAGTCTCACGCCTGTGCCTGGGCACCATGATGTTTGCCGATCAAACGCCACTGGCTGAGGCGCGCAGCATCGTGGACCATGCGCTGGACTTGGGCTGCAACTTCATCGACACCGCCGACGTGTACAGCCTGGGCCAGTCCGAGGCGATGCTGGGGCAGTTGTTGCCGGGTCAACGGCAGCGCTGGGTCCTGGCCAGCAAGCTGGGCAATGCCATGTCCTCCTTGCCCAACGAAAGCCATTACTCGCGCAGCTGGGTCATGCGCGCCTGCGAGGGCAGTTTGAGCCGTCTGGGCACCGACCACCTCGACATTTATTACCTGCACCGCGACTACAACGGCATGAACCTGGAAGAGCCCTTGCGGGCCATCGAGGCTCTGCTGCGCGAGGGCAAGATCCGCTATTGGGGTGTCTCCAATTTCCGGGGCTGGCGCATTGCCGAGATGGTCAACATGGCCCGGCAAATGAACATGCCCGGCCCCGTGGTGTGCCAGCCGTATTACAACTTGCTCAACCGCATGCCCGAGGTGGAAATTCTGGAAGCCTGCGGGCATTACGGTTTGGGCGTGGTGCCCTACAGCCCCATCGCCCGGGGCGTGTTGACGGGCAAATACGCCCCCGGCCAAGCGCCACAAGAGGGCAGCCGCGCAGCCCGGGCCGACAAGCGCATTCTGGAGACCGAGTTCCGCGAAGAGTCCTTGCAGATTGCACAAACCCTGCGCCAGCATTGCGAGCGCAAAGGCGTGTCATTGGCACACTTTGCCACCGCCTGGGTGCTGGCCAACCGCCACGTGAGCGCGGTCATCGCAGGGCCGCGCACGCTGGCGCAGTGGCAAGACTACGCCGGCGCACTGGAGGTCCAGATCACGCCGGAAGACGAGGCGCTGGTCAACAGTCTGGTGGCGCCGGGCCACCCCTCGACGCCCGGGTACAACGACCCGTCTTACCCCTTGAATGGTCGCTGAAGCTTGCCGCATCTAGGGATGGTCTGAACCGCGAATGATCACAAGATGAGTCAGCTCAGTGGACTGAGTGAGGTGGTATTTAACCCTGAGATGTCGGTGGTTATTGCATGCATATGTGCTGGAATTGCCTGGCTCGTTATGCTGAAACCTTTCCCGTTATGGAGACAAACACATGCTCGATCGCCGTTCATTCATGGGGGCCGGTTTCGCTGGGGCCTCGGCTTTGGCTTTTTCTTCCGTTTGGTCGCAGTCGGCGCCGAATTTTGGTCCGCCCACGTTGCCAACCATTGGCTTTCGGCGCATGAAGCTGGGCAGCATGGAAATCATCGCGCTCAACGATGGTGCGGTGCGCCGTCCCTTGGGTGAGGAGTTTGTGCCCAAGGTGCCGCTGGACAACGTCAAGGCCTTGCTGGCATCTCAAAACCTGCCCACCGATTACATCGATGTGCCCTACACCCCGTTCTTGCTGGTCAATGGCAACCAGCGCTATCTGTTTGACACCGGCTTTGCCGACAACGGTCCACCGACCACGGGCAAGCTGCTGGGCAATCTGGCGGCGGCAGGCTTCAAACCCGAAGACATCAACAACGTGGTGCTCAGCCATTTCCACGGCGACCACATCAACGGTCTGCGCTACAAGAATGGTGCCCTGGTGTATCCGAACGCCCGTGTGCATGTGCCCACGGTGGAGCATGCCTTCTGGACAGACGAGGCGCGCATTGCAGCGGCACCGCCGGCCATGCAAGGGGCTTTTGCTGCAGTGCGGCGGGCACTGGGCAATTTGTCGGGTGATCAATTGGTCAAGTTCGAGCCCGGTGCTGAAGTGGCCCCCGGCCTGACTTCGATTGCAGCCTTTGGGCACACGCCGGGTCATTGCCTGTTCAAAATGCAATCGCAGGGGCAGTCGTTCGCCTATGTGGCCGACATCACCAACGTGCCTTCCTTGTTTGCACGCGCGCCCGACTGGGCCGTGTTGTTTGACATGAACCCCGAGATGGCGCGCCAGTCGCGTCGCCGCATCTTTGACATGCTGGTCAAGGAAAAGATGATGGCCGGGGGCTTTCACTTCCCGTTTCCGGCGTTTGGCACCATCGCGCCTTCGGGTGATGGCTACCAGTTCAATCCCGTGGTTTGAGCCTTTGAAGGACAGAGAAAACGGCACCTCCGGGTGCCGTTTTTTGGGACGATTTAATCGGGTTTGAGCTGAGCGCGTTGCACCACCGGCTTCCAGCGATTGATTTCATGGGCAATCAGTTTGCCAAACACTTCAGGCGTGCTGGGCGTGGGTTCTGCGCCTTCGCTGTGCAGCCTTTGCAAGATCTCGGTCGAGCGCAAGCTGGCGTTGATTTGTGCGTTCAGTTTTTGCACCAGCGCAGCAGGCGTACCGGCAGGGGCCACGATGCCGTACCACTGATCGGCTTCAAAGCCCGCCAATTCCGGAATGCCACTTTCGGCCACAGTGGGCACGTCGGGCAACATGCCGATCCGCTTGGGGCTGGACACGGCCAGTGCCCGCAATCGCCCGCTCTTGATCATGGGCATCAAGGCTGGCGCCCCAGTGAAGATCAACTGCGTTTGGCCTGCGACCGTGTCTGCCACGGCGGGCGCCGCGCCCCGATAAGGCACATGCACCATGAAGGTTTGGCTGCGCAATTTGAAGGACTCCATCGCTACGTGTGCGGCGCTGCCATTGCCGCCCGAGCCGAAGTTGATCTGCCCCGGATGGGCCTTGGCATAAGCCACCAGCTTCTTCACCGATTTGACCGGCAGTGAAGGATGAACCACCAGCACGTTGGGCACACGCGCCACCCAGGCGATGGGTTCGAATGATTTGATCGGGTGATAAGGCAGTTGGGGATAAATCGATGGCGTGATGGCCAGCGTGCCAATGTGGCCCATGAGCAAGGTATAGCCGTCGGCGGGTGCTTTGGCCACTTTGTCTGCGCCAATGGAGCCGCCTGCGCCGGGAACGTTGTCGATCACGACCGGTTGGCCCCAAGCTTCGGTGAGCTTTTGGCCCATGGTGCGCGCCAAGATGTCGGTGCTGCCCCCGGGTGTGAAAGGCACCACCAGACGGATCGGTTTGATCGGGTAGGCTGGCGCCTGAGCCCAGCTGGCGACGGCCACCCACGCACTGGCACTCAAGAGCAAACACAAGAAGGTGCGAATTTTCATGGGGAGTCGTTGGTTCGTGGTGTTCAGAACATCCGCGCGATCAAGGCGCCGTCTGCCGGGCCGTCCATCGGAATCCACACTTTGAGTGGGCTGCCGGGGGCCACGTCGATGGCCTCGCCTTTGCCGTTTTTCATGGCGCCGAGCTGCACTTTGCGGTTGCCACTGGGGTGGATGATCTCGATCGTGTCGCCCACCGAAAACTTGTTTTTCGTCTCGACTTCAACCCAGCCGTCTTGGACAGCGCGCACCTCGCCCACAAACTGGCTGCGGTGGCCCACCGAGTGGCCGGTTTCGTAGTTCTGGTAGTCCTGCG
>NZ_JAOASQ010000005.1 GCF_030158565.1 Limnohabitans sp.
ATGGGTGGCGATGTTGCGGCGGTCGCGGTGGTAATGGGCGTACTGAACCATCAGTGCGGAGGCGGGTCGAAAAAAACTCATCGCGTTTCTCTTTCTGGTTGCCCAACAGCCCGTGTCGGCCACGGGCATGCCCATTTAAACGACCAAGGACCGCACGGTCAAGCCATCAGGCGCTGCAAGGCTTCCTGGTATTTGGCGGCCGTTTTCTCGATCACCTCGCGGGGCAAGCGCGGCGCAGGCGCCGTTTTGTCCCAGAGCTGCCCGTTGACCTGGGCGGTCTCCAGCCAGTCGCGCAAGAACTGCTTGTCGTAGCTGGGCGGGTTGGCGCCTTCCACATAGCTGTCGGCAGGCCAGTAGCGCGACGAATCGGGTGTCAGCACCTCGTCCATCAGCACCAGGGTGCCATCGGTGTCCAGGCCAAACTCGAACTTGGTGTCGGCAATGATGATGCCTTTGGTGGCCGCGATGTCACGGGCTGCCTTGTACAGCGCGATGCTGATGTCGCGGATACGGCCCGCCAGATCGGCACCGATCATGGCCACGGTTTGCTCAAAGGTGATGTTTTCGTCGTGCTCACCCACGGCGGCTTTGGCTGCCGGGGTGTAGATGGGTTCGGGCAGCTTGCTGGCGTTTTTCAGGCCTTCGGGCAAGGGCACGCCGCAGACGGCGCGGGACTCCTGGTATTCCTTCCAGCCGCTGCCCGCCAGGTAGCCTCGCACCACCGCCTCGACCGGGATGGGCTTCAAACGCTTGACCAGCATGGAGCGGCCCTTGACTTGAGGCACTTCGGCTGCGGGGACCACGCTCTCGGGCGCATCGCCCGTCAGGTGGATCGGGCAAATGTTCAGGCCTTTGGGGCCGAGCTTGTCGAACCAGAACAGCGCCATTTGCGTGAGCAACTCGCCTTTGCCGGGGATGGGCTCACCCATGATGACGTCAAAGGCGCTGATGCGGTCCGAGGCCACCATCAGGATGCGGTCGTCGCCCACGGCGTAGTTGTCACGCACCTTGCCACGCGCAAGCAAAGGCAGGGAAGTCAGGGCCGAGGTGTGGAGCGCAGAGGTCATGGCAATACAGTCAAAGCAACAGCAAAAAAGAAAAAGGCCCGTTGAACAGTCAACGGGCCATTCGGGTCAATTATCGCAGGGTCCCGGGGCCAGAGCCGCAGCTGGACTGCCGCGTCGCAAGCTCCTCGCAGTGACGGCCAGCGTCATGGCAAGCGCAGCGTGGCCATCCAGATCTCAGTTGACCACTTGCGCCAGTTCGCCCTTGGCATAACGGGCAGCGACCACTTGCAGGGTTTCGCCCTTGATCTTGGGGGCCTGGCCTTCGCAGCCGAACTCCAGGTAGCGCTGCTTGCACAGCTGCTTGGCCGCTTCGCGGGCGGGCTTGAGCCATTCGCGGGCGTCAAACTTGTCGGGGTTTTCAAACAAAAACTTGCGGCAAGCGGCCGTCATGGCCAGGCGGATGTCGGTGTCGATGTTGATCTTGCGCACGCCGTGCTTGATGGCTTCCTGGATTTCCTCGACGGGCACGCCGTAGGTTTCCTTCATCTTGCCGCCGTACTGGTTGATCAGGGCCAACAGCTCTTGCGGCACGCTGGACGAGCCGTGCATCACCAGGTGGGTGTTGGGAATGCGCTGGTGGATTTCCTTGACGCGGCTGATCGCCAGGATGTCGCCCGTGGGCTTGCGGCTGAACTTGTAGGCGCCGTGGCTGGTGCCAATCGCAATGGCCAAAGCGTCCAGGCCCGTGGCTTTGACGAACTGGGCGGCTTCTTCGGGGTCGGTCAGCATCTGGCTGTGGTCCAGCTTGCCCACCGCGCCAATGCCATCTTCTTCACCGGCTTCGCCGGTTTCCAGGTTGCCCAGACAGCCCAATTCGCCCTCGACCGACACACCCACCTGGTGGGCCATGTCCACCACGCGGCGGGTCACATCCACGTTGTAGGCAAAGTCGGCCGGGGTCTTGCCGTCTTCGAGCAAAGAGCCGTCCATCATCACGGACGAAAAACCCAGGTTGATCGCGCCTTGGCAAACCGCCGGGCTTTGGCCGTGGTCCTGGTGCATGACCAGCGGGATGTGGGGCCACATCTCGGTGGCGGCCTGAATCAGGTGCTTGATGAACGGCTCACCGGCGTATTTGCGGGCACCGGCGCTCGCTTGCAGGATGACCGGCGCACCGACTTCGTCGGCGGCCATCATGACGGCCTGGACCTGCTCCAGGTTGTTGACGTTGAAAGCTGGAATGCCGTAGCCGTTGACGGCCGCATGGTCCAGCAGCTCGCGCATTGAAACGAGTGCCATGGTGGTGATTTCCCAGAGAGTTTAAAAATCGGGCAAAGCCGGGCGTGTACCCGGCTTGTAACTGGGCTGAATTTTATAGGTTCTGGTCTGACAGCGGACTGAATACCCCGGACTGCCTGGCTGCGGCCTGTGTGGGCCGCAGCTGGATCGGGCTCAACCCACCCGGCAGATCTTGAGCATGTTGGTGCCGCCGGGCGAGCCCATGGGCTCGCCACAGGTGATGGCATACACATCGCCGGTGCTCACGATGTTGCGCTTTTTGAGGTAGCCCTCGGTTTGCATCAAGGCCGTATCGCGGTCGGCGCTGGTGTCCATCAACAAGGGGCGCACGTTGCGGAACAAAGCCATCTTGCGCTGCGAGGACAGCTTGGTGGTGACCGCATAGATCGGGATGTGCACGCGGCGGCGGCTCATCCACAAAGCGGTAGAGCCCGACTCGGTCAGGGCCACAATGGCTTTGGCGCCCAAGTGGCTGGCGGTGAACAGCGCGCCCATGGCGATCGACTGGTCGATGCGGCTGAAGGTCTGGCCCTTGAAGTCGGCGTCGATCTCCACGTCTTCAGCGCCTTCGGCGGCCAGGCAGATCTTGGCCATTTCTTCCACGGTTTCCAGCGGGTATTTGCCGGCAGCGGTTTCGGCGCTCAGCATCACGGCATCGGTGCCATCCAGCACGGCGTTGGCCACGTCCGACACCTCGGCACGGGTGGGCACGGGGTTGGTGATCATGCTTTCCATCATCTGGGTGGCGGTGATGACGACCTTGTCGTGCACCTTGGCCAACTTGATCATGCGTTTTTGCAAGGCGGGCACAGCGGCGTTGCCCACTTCCACGGCCAAGTCACCCCGGGCGACCATGATGCCGTCGCTGGCCAGCAAAATGGCTTCCAGGTGAGGGATGGCTTCGGCGCGCTCGATCTTGGCGATCAGACCAGGCTTGTGGCCGTATTCGGCACCGGCCACATTGCACAGCTGGCGGGCCATTTCCATGTCGGTGGCGTTTTTCGGAAAGCTCACGGCCACATAGTCGGCCTGCAGGCTCATGGCGGTCTTGATGTCGTCCATGTCCTTGGCGGTCAGGGCGGGTGCGGTCAGGCCGCCGCCTTGCTTGTTGATGCCCTTGTTGTTGGACAACTCGCCGCCGAGTTTGACAGTGGTGTGGACCTGCTCGCCTTTGACGGCCACCACGTTCAGCACGATCAGGCCATCGTTGAGCAAGAGCACATCGCCCGCTTTCACATCGCGGGGCAGTTCCTTGTAATCCAGGCCCACGCCCTGGATGTCGCCCGGCTCGGTGCGCGAGGCGTCCAGCACAAAGGCGGCGCCGGGCTCGAGCATGACTTTGCCCTCGGCGAATTTGCCCACGCGGATCTTGGGGCCTTGCAGGTCGGCCATGATGGCCACTTCGCGGCCCGCGCGTTGCGAAGCTTCGCGCACCAGGCGGGCGCGGTCCACGTGGTCCTGGGCCTTGCCGTGGCTGAAGTTCAGTCGCACCACATTCACCCCCGCGCGGATCATGGCTTCAAGCAAAGCGGGATCACTGGAAGCAGGGCCTAAGGTGGCAACGATTTTGGTGGCGCGACGCGACATGCAGGGGTCTCCTTGTAACTTGGTTTCAATTTTCACATGGAATCGGTTACATCCCCGGTTCTTTCGGATGCTCGGCGAGTTCCGCACCCGCCTGCCCACTGAAAAGCACCGTCGAAATGCCCCAAGCAGGTCCGAATGAACACCTTCAACCTCTTTTTGCTGCGCTGGCTTTGATCCTTGTCAGGCACCGGAAAAGCCCCAGCGACTAAACTCGGGGGTAGCGAAATACCACGATCGAGCGTCATGACCGCAAGCAACACACCGCATTCCAACGAACCGATCCCATTGGATCAACCCCTGCCGCACCGCAAAATCATCCGCGAGTGGCTCATTCCCCTGTCCGAGCGCACCACATTTCTGGCTTTTGTGCTGCTGATCGTGGACTACGCCCTGTTCTTCGCCTTGATCGCAGGCACCATCGCCTTTGATGCCGTCTGGGCCAAACTGCTGTGCGGGCTGGCCGCCGGATTCGTGATCGGTCGCCTGTTCATCATTGGCCACGATGCCTGCCACCAGAGCCTGACGCCCCACCGCGAACTCAACAAGGTGCTGGGCCGCATCGCGTTTTTGCCCTCGCTGACCCCCTACAGCCTGTGGGACACCGGCCACAACGTGGTGCACCACGGCTACACCAACCTCAAGGGCGTGGACTTCGTCTGGACGCCCCTGACGGCTGCCGAATTTGAGGCACTGAACCCCCTGCAAAAACTGTTGGAGCGCGCTTACCGCAGCGGCTGGGCACCTGGTCTGTACTACATGATCGAGATCTGGTGGAAGCGCGAGTTCTTCCCCAACAAGACCCACATGCCCACACGCCGCCCGATCTTCTTCAAAGACAGCATGCTGGTGAGCGTCTTCGCCGTCATCTGGATGGCCGTGATCGCCGGCGCAGCCATCGGCACAGGCCAGTCGGTCGGGCTGTCTCTGCTGCTGGGCTTTGCCGTGCCGTTTTTCTTCTGGAACAGCATGATCGGCTTTGTGGTCTATGTGCACCACACCCACGTCAAGGTGTCTTGGCACGACAACAAGGCCGCCTGGACCAAGGCCGCGCCCTTCGTCTCGACCACTGTGCACCTGACCTTCCCGTTCAACATTGGCGCGCTGATGCACCACATCATGGAGCACACCGCCCACCACGTGGACATGAGCGTGCCCCTGTACCGCCTGAAGAAAGCCCAGGCCAAGCTCGAAGAGATGCTGCCTGGCCGCATCATCGTGCAGCCCTTCTCGTGGAAGTGGTACTTCGAGACCGCCAAGAACTGCAAGATGTACGACTTCACCCGCGAGTGCTGGACCGACTTCAAGGGCAACATGACCAGCCCCGTTCGCGGCAACCTGCCACCCGCCCCTCAAGCCTGATCAGGCCCTTTGGCCCTAACAATAAAAAAACCCCGCATTGCGGGGTTTTTTGTTGGCCAATGAGGCATCCATGCCGGGGCTGAAGCCACCGGCGCTTCATCAACCGGCTGCGCGCTTCATCAGGATCTCGAATGCGGGCAAGGTCTTGCCTTCCAGGATTTCGAGGAAAGCGCCGCCGCCGGTCGAGATGTAGCCGACCTGTTTTTCGATGCCGTATTTGGCAATGGCCGCCAGGGTGTCGCCACCGCCTGCGATGCTGAAGGCGCTGGACTCGGCGATCGCCTGGGCAATGACTTTCGTGCCATTGGCGAAGGCATCAAACTCGAACACACCGACCGGGCCGTTCCAGACGATGGTGCCAGCGGCCTTGAGCTGGGCGGCCAATTTGGCAGCCGTCTCTGGGCCGATGTCCAAAATCATGTCGTCGTCGGCCACTTCGGTGGCTTTTTTCACGGTGGCCACGGCGTCAGCCGCAAAGGTCTTGGCGGTCACCACATCGGTCGGGATCGGCACCTCGGCGCCACGGGCTTTCATGGCCTCGATCACGGCCTTGGCCTCGTCCACCAGATCGGCTTCGGCCAGGCTCTTGCCGATCTTCAGGCCTGCGGCCAGCATGAAGGTGTTGGCAATGCCGCCGCCCACGATCAGCTGGTCCACGTTCTGGGCCAGGCTCTTCAAGATGGTCAGCTTGGTGGACACCTTGGAGCCCGCCACGATGGCCGCCAATGGGCGCTTCGGCGCGGCCAAGGCCTTGCTGATCGCGTCGATCTCGGCGGCCAGCAAGGGGCCAGCGCAGGCGATGGGCGCGAACTGGGCGATGCCATACGTCGTGCCCTCGGCGCGGTGGGCGGTGCCAAAGGCGTCGTTCACGTAGATGTCGCACAGCTGGGCCATCTTGCGGGCCAGTTCTTCGTTGTTCTTTTTCTCGCCCTTGTTGACGCGGCAGTTCTCCAGCAAGACCACCTGACCGGGGGCCACGGTCACGCCGTCCACCCAATTGGCGACCAGCGGCACTTCACGGCCCAGCAGTTCGCCCAGGCGCTTGGCCACCGGGGCCAGCGAATCTTCGGCCTTGAATTCGCCTTCGGTGGGACGGCCCAGGTGGCTGGTCACCATGACAGCGGCACCGGCGGCCAGGGCCATCTGGATGCAGGGCACACTGGCGCGCACGCGGGTGTCTTCGGTGATGCTGCCGTCATCGGCTTGGGGCACGTTCAGGTCGGCGCGGATGAAAACACGTTGGCCTGCGGCTTGGCCGTTGGCGCACAGATCAGAAAAGCGGATGACGTTCATGGTGGGGCAGGTCCTGTATCGAGAAAACTGTTCTCATTTTAAAAGCCGCATCTGACGCGGGCTGACAAAACGGCAAAACGAAACCGGAACAAATCCGGCTTACCAGCCCAGCCCCAGATGCAAGGGCAGGTACACGACCATGCCCGCCACAATGGTCAGCAGCACATCGCGCCGCCAAAAATACACGCCAGCGCCCATGGCCGCGGCAAACAGGCGAGCGTCTTGCCAGGTGCTGATGAGCGTGCCCTGAACGGTGATGATTTCGGGCACCACCACCGCCGACAAGGCCGCAATCGGCGCGTATTGCAGGCCGCGCTGCGCCCAATGCGGCAACTGCCAGCTTTTGTTGGAGATGAAAAAGAAACTGCGCGTGAGTACCGTCACCAGCGCCAGCCCCACGATGACCGCCAGGGTCCACAGATCGGTGCCGTTCATGCTTTGACTCCTCGCACGGGCCGGACTTTCTCGACCGTCAGGCACAAAATCACCGCCACGGCGATCGCCACCACGATGTTGAGCTTGAGCGGCAGGCTGTAGGCCACCACCGCCGCCGCCCCGGCCACGACCGCCGACAGCATGCGCATGCGCGAGCTGGCCAGCGAGCACTGGATGCCCAACAAACACAAGATGCCTGCAAAGCCCAGACCCCAAGTCGTCGGGATCAGGTTAGCCAAGGCCACACCGGCAAAACTCGCCATGATCCAGGACAGCCAGTTGAGGAAGTCATTGCCCGCCAGATACGCCTCTTGCTCAAGCCGCCCTGCGGCGGTGTCGGCCGGATGGGCGTATTTGCGGGCAAACAGCACATAGCTGATGTCGGCCGTGAGGTAACCGTGCAGCATGCGCTGCCAGCGCGGCAAATGGATCAAGAACGAGCGCAGGTGCAGGCTGAACACCACAAAACGCAGGTTCACGCAAAAGCCGGTGGCCAAAATCACCCAGGCCGGCGCACCCGCCACGATGAGTGGAATGGCCGCCAGCTGCGAGCTGCCGGCAAACACCAGCAGCGTCATGGCACTGGCCTCGAACACGCTCATGCCCGACTTGACCATGGCCACGCCCGTCATCAGCCCCCAGGCGGCAATGCCGGGCGACTGCGGCGAGACCTCGCGCATGCCCTGCACAAAAGCCGGATGCCGGTTCAGGCGCGAGAGGAAAAACATCAGGCCGCCACCAGACGCTGACCCACTTGCAGCGGGCAGCCGTGCAGGAAGTCGGCCGCGCTCAGGCGCTTGCCACCGGGGCGCTGCAATTGCGTGAGGCACAGCTGGCCCTCGCCGCAAGCCACGCGCACGCCGCTGGCATCGGCCTGCACCACGGTGCCGGGCTCGGCAGCCTGCGCCAGCGGCTCAGCCAGCGCTTGCCAAAGCTTGAGGGTTTCGCTGCCGTTGGCGGTGGTCAAAGGCACGGTCATGCCGGGGAAAGGGTCGAACGCCCGGATGCGGCGGGCCAGCACTTCTGCGGGCAAGGCCCAATCAAGTGCGGCTTCGGCTTTCTCGATCTTGTGCGCGTAGTTCACACCCTCGGCCGGTTGCGGCACGCGCTTGAGGTGGTCGATGCCTGCCAGCGCCTGGACGATGGCCTCACCGCCCAAAGCCGCCAGGCGGTCGTGCAGCACGGCGGTGGTGTCGGTGGGCAAGATGGCTTCAGTGCGCACCAGCAGCATGTCGCCGGTGTCCAGGCCCGCGTCCATCTGCATGATGGTGATGCCGGTTTGGGCGTCGCCCGCTTCGATCGCGCGGTGGATGGGGGCCGCGCCACGCCAACGGGGCAAGAGCGAGGCATGGATGTTCAGGCAACCGCGCGGCGGCAGGTCCAGCGTCCACTGCGGCAGGATCAAGCCATAAGCGGCCACGATCATGGCGTCGGCTTGCGCGTCCAGCAGGGCCTCACGGGCGGCAGCCGCGTCTTCGGGGTATTTGCCGTCCAAGCGCAGGCTGCGAGGCTGGGCCACGGGCACGTTCTGCTGAAGGGCCCATTGCTTGACGGGCGAGGGCTGCAGCTTCATGCCGCGCCCGGCCGGGCGGTCGGGCTGGGTCAGCACCAGAAGGATCTCATGGCCTGCCGCGTGCAAGGCGGCCATGGCCACCTGGGCAAATTCGGGCGTGCCCGCAAAAATCAGACGCATACCGATCAGCGCTCGGCTTTTTGGGCTTTGACCATCTTGGTCTTGATGCGGCCTTGCTTGAGGGGCGAGAGGTATTCCACAAACACCTTGCCCTTGAGGTGGTCCAGCTCGTGCTGGATGCAGATGGCCAAGAGGCCCTCGGCTTCGATGTTTTGCGTTTGGCCATCGCGGTCCAGGGCGGTGACCTTGACGGCGGTGGCGCGTTCCACGCCGTCGTAAATGCCAGGCACCGACAGGCAGCCTTCGTCGCCCTTGACGCGCTCGTCGCTCATCCAGGTGATCTCGGGGTTGATCAGCACCAGAGGCTGGTTACGCTCTTCCGAGGTGTCGATCACCACCAGGCGCTGGTGCACATCGATTTGCGTGGCGGCCAGACCGATGCCATTGGCGTCGTACATGGTTTCCAGCATGTCATCGATCAGGGTGCGCAGACGGTCGTCCACCGCAGCCACAGGCTGGGCCACCTTGTGCAGGCGTGGGTCGGGATAGCAAAGGATGGGGAGCAGGGCCATGGGTCAAATAGGGCAAGGGGTAAACCAATCCCCTATTGTCCCTAATTTCGGATGGGCTTGCCGCTCAACGGGCAGCCGCGCAGGCGGCGAAGATGTTCAGCTCGGGTTTGGCCAGGTTGGTGCCCACCTGGCTCAGGTCCAGCATCGAGTGAAACAGGTTGTCGTGCGACCACGGCTTGTCCGCCTGGGCCTGCAAACAGGCCATGCGCCAGCCGCGCTGCTGCTGCATGGGTTTGGACACCCAGGCCAGCATGGGCACATGGGTCTGCTCGCGCGGGGCCATGCGGTAAGGCATGCCGTGCAGGTACAGGCCCTTCTCGCCCAGCGACTCGCCATGGTCCGACACATACATCAAGGCCGTAGGGCGGGGCTGGGCCTGCAGCCATTTGACCGTTTGCGAAACGAAATGGTCGGCATACAGCACCGAGTTGTCGTAGCCATTGACGATCTGATCGACCGGGCAGTTTTGCAGCGCACTGCTCTTGCATTCGGGCTTGAACTGCTTGATGGCTTCGGGCGAGCGCTTGTAATAAGCCGGGCCATGGCTGCCCATCTGGTGCAAGACCACCACCGTGCCCTTGGCGCGCTTGACCGGGTCGAGCAAGGCCAGCTGCTTGGGCAGTTCTTGCAACATGACTTCATCAAAGCATTCGCCGTCCTGGCACAGCTCGGGCACCTTCAGGGCCTGCGTCTCGAACCGGGCAATGCGGCTGCAGACCCCCTTGCAACCGGACTGGTTGTCGATCCACAACACCGCCAGGCCAGCCCGCTGCAAGACATCGAGCAAACCCTCGTAAGGCTGGTCGCTGTTTTCATACGCGGTCTTGCCCAAGTGCGAAAACATGCAGGGCAGCGAAGTTTGGGTGCTGGTGCCGCAAGAGCTGACGTCCGAGAAATACACCAGATCGCCCTGCGCCTTGAGCTGGTTCAACTGCGGCGTGGTCTGGCGTGCATACCCGGACAAACCGAAATTGGCGGCGCGCACGGTCTCACCCACCACCAGCACGATCAAGGGGGCTTCTTTCTCTGAAGCGGGCGCTGACAGGAGCTTGGCGTCTTCACCGATCGGCAGCAGCGGCTTGGCCGCTTGCGACGCCTGGCCCACCGACAAACGCACCACCGCGTACAGGCTGTTGAAAGGGTTGGCCATGTAACGCAAGGTGGTGTGGTTGCGCATCAGCGAGGCCAGGTCTTGGAACGATGCCCACACAAAAACAAACATCATGAGCCAAGCCAGCACAAACAGCCCCAACTGGCGCAACAACAAAGGCTTGGCCTTGACCTGCCGCACGGGCTGGCGCCACCACCAAATGCCCGGCAAGACCACGCCCAAAAGCAAAGCGGCCAGCATGCGCCAGGACAACAAATCGCGCACCTCGCGCACGTCGGTATGCACCACGTTGGCGATCATGCTGGGGTCAATCACCACGTTGTAGGTCAGCATGAAATAGCTGCTCGAAGTCACCACCGCCATGAACACCAGGCCCGCCGGCTTGAGCCACTTGGGCCAAACCAAAAACAACAACAGCCAGCTGACCATGCTCAGCAAAATCAACATCAAGCTGCCCACCGTGGTCAGCGCCTTGAAGCCCTGGGTTTCGGGCAACTGCCACACCTTCAGCCACAAAGGCAAATTGCCCGCTGTGGTCAGCCAGACGGCCAACACCATCAACAAAGCGGTGGGGTGCCAAGGCTGTTTTTGAGAGAGGCTTTTCATGCGGTACTTTGGTGGGTGATAGCGGGCTGATTTTAGTCGCCCATGGTCTAATCCGGCCTCAGCTTTCGCCTATCCCTGACCCCATGGCCATGAATCCCTCTACCGCTGCGCGTGAACACACCCCCTTGCGCGACCTGACGCTCTACAGCCTGCTGGCCTTGCTGTGCGTGATGGCCTGGGATTTCTCGGGCCTGGACTATCCGGTCATGCAGGCGATGGGCGATGCCCAAGGCTTCAGCTGGAAGGACAACTGGTGGCTCGAAGCCGTGCTCCACACCAAAGCACGCCAACTCGCCGGGGTGGTCCTGCTGGGCCTGGTGCTCATGGTCTGGTGGCCGCGCGGCTGGTTTCGCCATTTGAGCCGGCTGCAGCGCATCGAAATTGTCATGGGCGTTTTGTGGTGCCTGCTGTGCATCAGCAGCCTCAAACGCATCAGCCTGACCAGCTGCCCCTGGGACCTGCAGGACTTTGGCGGGCCTGCCGTTTATGTCTCGCATTGGCGCTGGGGGGTGGCCGATGGCGGCGCAGGTCATTGTTTCCCTGGCGGCCACGCCTCGTCGGCCCTGGCCTTTTTGGCACTGTGCCTGCCTTGGCTGACGAACGCCACCGTGGCTGACCGACGCCGCGGCCGCGCGCTGTTGATCGGCGTGCTGGTGCTGGGCTTCATTTTGGGCATGACCCAAACCGTGCGCGGCGCGCATTACCCCAGCCACACCTTTTGGACCGGACTGATTTGCTGGGCGGTGTCGGTGCTGAACCACTGGGTCTTTGACACGTTCTCGCGCCGCCGACAAGCGCTCGCCCAACCCTGAAACAGCCGCCCAAGGGCCGCTTGACGCCCGCCCAATGCGGCCACCACAATGACCCCACAGACAGCCGACCAGGCTGCACAGGGAGACATGGATGGTGAACACACCCGAAGAATTGGGCTCGTGGCTGCGGCTGTCGCTCACGCGCGGCGTGGGCAACGAAAGCGCACGCAAGCTGCTCGCTGCTTTCGGCGAGCCCGCGCAGATCTTTGCGCAAAGCGAATCCACCTTGCGCCAAGTGGTCTCGGCCACGCAAGCGCGGCACCTGATGAGCCCACCCGAGGGCTGGGCCGAGTTGACACAAGACACTTGGGCTTGGCTCCAAAGCCATGACAACGTCAATGTGTCATGTGCCGTGCTCACGCTCAGCGATACCGACTACCCCGCCCCGCTCTTGCTCATTCCCGATCCCCCCTTGATGCTGTATGCCCTGGGCCAAACCGCCGCACTGCCAAGCCTGAACGCAGAACAATGCCTGGCCATGGTCGGCAGCCGCAACCCCACCCCTCAGGGCCAGGCCAATGCGCGTGAATTTGCCCGTAGCCTGGCAAGCAGCGGCCTGACCATCGTCTCAGGCATGGCGCTGGGCGTCGATGGGGCGGCGCACGACGGCGCCATGCTGGGGGCCGGACCTCAAGCGTTGGCCACCATCGCCGTGGTCGGCACTGGCCTGGACAGGGTCTATCCGCGCCAGCACCGCGAACTGGCCCACCGCATTGCGCAGCGCGGCCTGATCCTCAGTGAATACCCCCTGGGCACGCCGCCGCTGAATGCCAACTTCCCCAAACGCAACCGCCTGATCGCGGGGCTGTCGCAAGCCACCTTGGTGGTGGAAGCGGCCCTGCAATCGGGCTCGCTCATCACCGCCAAGCAAGCGCTGGAGCAAGGCCGCGATGTACTGGCCATTCCGGGCTCCATCCATTCGGCGCAGGCCAAGGGCTGCCATGCCTTGATCAAGCAAGGCGCCAAACTGGTGGAGTCGGCGCAAGACGTGCTCGAAGAGCTGCGCATGCCCGATCCGTTTGCACACGTGCCGCTGGCCTTGGATGCAGCGACAGCACACACGGAAACCGAAGATGAACTGCTCAGCCTGCTGGGCCATGACCCGGTGGGGCTGGACGCCTTGCAAGCGCGCTGCGGCTGGCCCACGGCCCAGCTGCAGGCGCAACTGCTGGAGCTGGAGTTGATGGGGCAAGTCGGCCGCTTGCCCGGCGGGCTGTTTCAGCGCATTGGCGTGGGCTAGGCCCCAAAAACAAAGAGCACCCGAAGGTGCCCTTGCTTGGATGTGGAAGCCTCAGACCACCGCGCCCGAGTTTTCGTCGCTCGGGTCGTTGTCTTTCTTGATCGGCTTGATCAAGTCTTCGCGCTGCAAGCCCAGCCACATGGCAATCGCAGCGGCCACAAACACCGACGAGTAAATGCCAAAGCAAATGCCGATGGTCAGCGCCATGGCGAAGTAGTGCAGCGTCTCGCCGCCGAACAGCAGCATGGACAAGACCATGATCTGGGTCGAGCCGTGGGTGATGATGGTGCGGCTGATGGTGGAGGTGATCGCGTTGTCAATGATCTCGACCGTGTTCATCTTGCGGTAACGGCGGAAGTTCTCGCGAATCCGGTCAAAAATCACGACCGACTCGTTGACCGAATAACCCAACACCGCCAGCACCGCCGCCAACACCGCCAGTGAAAATTCCCACTGGAAGTAAGCGAAAAAGCCCAAGATGATGATCACGTCGTGCAAGTTGGCGATGATGGCCGAGACCGCGAACTTCCACTCGAAGCGGATCGCCAAATAGATCATGATGCCGACCACCACAAAGGCCAGCGCCTTCAAGCCGTCTTCGGCCAGCTCGTCACCCACTTGCGGGCCGACAAACTCGGTGCGACGCAAAGTCACGTCAGCGTTTTCGGCTTTCAGAGCGCTCAACACTTTTTCGCTCTGCTGCGCCGAGCTCACGCCTTTTTGCGCAGGCAAACGGATCATCACATCACGGGCCGTGCCGAAGTTCTGCACCTGCACTTCACTGAACCCCAAAGTGCCCACCGTGGCGCGCACCTTGTTCAGGTCAGCGGGCTGGCTGTAGCTGACTTCCATCAGCGTGCCGCCCGTGAATTCCACCGACAAGTGCAAGCCCTTGGTGAACAAAAAGAACACGGCCAGCGCGAAGGTCACAAAGGAAATCGCGTTGAAGACCAACGCGTTCTTCATGAACGGGATGTCTTTTTTGATTTTGAACAATTCCATGGTCTTTTCCCCTTAGTCGGCTTTCACCGCGGTGCCAGCCTCGGGCCGCCACACGGTACCGATCGACACCGATTTGAGTTTTTTCTTGCTGCCGTACCAGAGGTTCACCAGACCGCGCGAGAAGAACACGGCCGAGAACATGCTGGTCAAGATGCCGATGCAGTGCACCACCGCAAAGCCACGCACCGGGCCGGAGCCAAAGGCCAGCAAGGCCACACCGGCAATCAGCGTGGTGATGTTGGAGTCAAAAATCGTGGCCCAGGCGCGGTCGTAACCGGCATGGATGGCCGCTTGCGGGCTGGCGCCGTTGCGCAGCTCTTCACGGACACGCTCGTTGATCAGCACGTTCGAGTCAATGGCCATGCCCAGAGCCAGCGCCATCGCAGCCATGCCGGGCAGCGTCAAGGTCGCTTGCAGCATCGACAAAATGGCCACCAGGAACAAGAGGTTCACCGCCAGCGCAATGCCCGACACCAGGCCGAACATGGCGTAATACAGGCACATGAAGGCCACGATCACCAGGAAACCCCAGGTCACGCTGTTGAAGCCCTTGGCGATGTTTTCGGCACCCAGGCTCGGGCCAATGGTACGCTCTTCGATGATCTCCATCGGCGCGGCCAAAGAGCCTGCACGCAGCAGCAGCGCGGTGTCGTTGGCTTCGGCCGTGGTCATGCGGCCCGAAATCTGCACGCGACCACCACCGATCTCAGACCGGATCACCGGCGCGGTCACCACCTCGCCCTTGCCTTTTTCAAACAGCAAAATGGCCATGCGTTTGCCCACGTTCTCGCGGGTCACGTCCTTGAAGATGCGGGCGCCCTTGGCGTCCAGCGTCAGGTTGACCACGGGTTCTTGCGTCTGGTTGTCAAAACCAGGTTGCGCGTCGGTCAAGTTGTCACCCGTGAGCACCACCTGCTTTTTCACGATCAGCGGACGACCTTCGCGCTCCAGATAACGCTCGGCGCCAAAAGGCACGATGCCGCCTTGCTCGGCCGCACGCGCTTCGGTGCTTTCGTCCACCATGCGCACTTCCAGCGTGGCGGTGCGGCCCAGGATGTCCTTGGCCTTGGCCGTGTCCTGCACGCCGGGCAGCTGCACCACGATGCGGTCCAGGCCTTGCTGCTGGATCACGGGCTCGGCCACGCCCAGTTCGTTGATCCGGTTGTGCAAGGTGGTGATGTTTTGCTTCAGAGCCTGCTCTTGCACCTTGCGGGCCGCTTCCGGCTTGTTGCTGACCGTGAGGCGGAACTCGGCGCCATCGGCCGCGTCTTGGGTCTGCAAGTCAGGGAACTGGGCCGACAAGACACGCTTGGTCGCTTCGAGCTGCTGCGCATCGCGCAAGCGGATTTCCACCGTCTGGCCATTGCGGCTGATGCCGCCGTGGCGAATGTCTTTTTCGCGCAGCAAGCTGCGCAGGTCACCGGTGAGCGATTCCACGCGCTGCGTCAGGGCCGCCTGCATGTCCACCTGCAGCATGAAGTGCACCCCCCCGCGCAAGTCCAGGCCCAGGTACATGGGCGCGGCGTGCAGGGCACCGAGCCATTCGGGCGAGCGCGACACCAGGTTCAAAGCCACCACAAACTGCGGGTCGGCCGCATCGGGGATCAGGGCTTTTTGAACCGCGTCCTTGGCCTTGAGCTGGTTGTCGGTGCTGTCAAAACGGGCCCGGATGGAGCCACCTTCGAGAGCCACGCTCTGCGGGCTGACACCTGCGGCCTTGAGGGCGTCTTCGACTTTTTGCAGCGTGCCGGTGTCCACCTTGATGGTGGCCTTGCCCGAAGACACCTGCACAGCAGGGGCCTCACCAAAGAAGTTGGGCAGGGTGTAGACCACCCCCAGCAACAATGCGATCACGATGATCGCGTATTTCCAGACCGGGTAACGGTTCATAAGGACTCGCGTACAGGATGAAAAACCGGGGCGTCATGCGCCCCGCTGAAAAAGCCGAAAACGGGCTGAATTACTTCAGGCTGCCTTTGGGCAGCACTTGCACGACAGCGCTGCGCTGCATTTGCACTTCCACGCCCGAAGCGATTTCCACGCCGATGTTGCCGTCACCGATTTTGCTGACCTTGCCCAGCAAACCGCCAGCGGTCACGACTTCGTCGCCCTTGGCCAGTGCGTCGATCATGGCGCGGTGCTCTTTTTGCTTTTTCATCTGGGGGCGGATCATGACGAAATACAGCACCGCGAACATCAGCAGCAAGGGCAGCATGCTCATCAGGGTGGACTGCATGTCGCCACCGGCAGCGGCGGCAGGAGCGGTTTGGGCAAAAGCGGAAGAAATGAACATGGGGTAACTCCACAAAAACGGGCTGTCTGTCTTCTGCCCGGCTGTCACGCGGACAGCTGGGCAGACCAACGGGGGATTGTATGCGGGGCTATGATGACCCCGAATGCACCTGGCCCCGGCGGGTTTTGTCCACCCCAAGCCACCAGCCACCCCGAAAGTCCGAATTTGTCCTTCCCCATCTGGCCCGTGGGCGCCTTGCTCGGCTCCCTCATTTCGCTGTCGATCGGCACCTCGTTTGCCAAAAGCCTGTTCCCGGCGGTGGGCGCCGGGGGCACCACGCTGTACCGGCTGGTGTTTGCCACGCTGATGTTGATGGCGTTTTGGCGCCCCTGGCGGCGCCGCTGGACTTGGGCAGACGCCCTGCCGCTGGGCCTGTACGGCGTCACCCTGGGGGTGATGAACCTGCTGTTTTACAGCGCCATCAAGACCATCCCCTTTGGTTTGGCGATCGCCATCGAGTTCACCGGGCCGCTGGCCGTGGCGCTGTGGCACTCGCGCAAAGCCAGCGACTGGCTCTGGGTGGCCCTGGCCGTGCTGGGCTTGGGCCTGATCTTGCCCTGGCCCGGCGCACACGACGCGCTGGACCCGCTGGGCATCGGCTTTGCGCTGGCAGCGGGGGCTTGCTGGGCGATGTACATCGTCTTCGGCCAGCGCGTGGCCAAGCGTTATGGCGCCATGGCCACGCCCATGGGCATGCTGGCTGCGGCCTTGGTGGTCACGCCCTTTGGCCTGTACGAAGCGGGCAGCGCCCTGCTGGACACGCAATGGCTGGCCGCCGGTCTGGCCGTGGCCCTGCTGTCGAGCGCGGTGCCCTACACGCTGGAGATGTACGCCCTGAACCACTTGCCCCAACACACCTTCAGCATCTTGCTGAGTCTGGAGCCTGCCGTGGGTGCGGTCGCAGGCTGGATCGTGCTGGGTGAAAGCTTGAGCCCCGGCCAATGGGCAGCCATGGGCTTCATCATCTGCGCCTCGATGGGCAGCGCCTGGTCAGCCGGGCGCAGCAGCGCATGAAAGTCAATCAAACCGGTGGCGCCAGCTCAGGCGCAGCATGCGGGGCTCGACCGGGTGTACATGGTGGTCCCACGCCGGGGTCAGCTCGCCTTTGAGCCGAGACTCGTAGAAATAGTCGATGTCATTGCGCTGGGTGTTGAACACATTGAACACGTCCAGACTCAGCTGGTTGCGCGCATCCAAGCGGTAGCCCACACGCAAGTTGCCGATCAGGGACGAGGCCGACTGGACCGAATTGTCTTCCAGCAAAGGGCGCGGCCCAAAGTAGCGCAGCCTGAAAGAAGCCGACCATGGCCCCCAGGCATCCAGCGTGACGCCCAAATTGGCCGTGGTCGTGACCGCGCCCGGCACGAAGGGGCCTGCCGCATCACCATCGGTGAAGCGCGCATGCGACCACGACAAGTCCGCATCCAGCGCCACATGCTCACCCACCCGCGCAAAGTGCCCCCACTCCAGCCCGGTGCGACGCGATGGCCGCGAGGGCTCGGTGGTGCCCGCATCGCCCACAAACAGCAGCTCCGACGCGGTCTTGAGCTGCCACAGCGACAGGGTCGATTTCCAGCCGGGCATCACGGTCCAGCGCACACCCACTTCCGAGGCCCGGGTGCGCACCAAAGGGCTGACCGCGTCCACCGGCTGGGTGGTGCCCCGCGCATCGTTGGAATGGAAGCCATAACCGTGGTTGAGGTAGACCTCGGTCTTGTCCCATGGCCCCAGCACCAGGCCCAGCTTGGGTGAGACCATCTGAGCGCTGGTCTGCCCCGAATGGGCGGGCAAGCTCGACTGCACATCGAACTGGTACGCATCACCGCGCAGGCCCGCAATGCTTCTGAGCCAAGGCCGCCAACGCACTTCGTTCTGAAACCACAGCGCCGTGCTGCGCTGCCAGACCTGGTCTTGCCGCACGGTGCCCTGCACCACGCGTTCGCGGGTGGCGTACAGGCCAATTGGCGCGATGTTGTCCTGCCGCGCCTGCAGGCCGTAACTGTTCTCCACCGCCTTGTCGCCCCATTGCGCGGGCACCGATTGGGACAGCGACAAACCCAGGGCCTGGCGCTGCTCGCGCTGCATGAACTGGTCGCCGGTGGGGCAACTGGTCACCTGGTCATTGAGGCAGTACTGAAAGTTGGACCACAAATCGAGCGAGGACTGCAGCCACCAGGCGTTGGCGCGGGTCCGCGTGTCGCCCTGCAACCATGCCCATTCGCCCGACAGGCTGTAGCGCTGCGTTTGGCCACCGCTCGTGCTGTCCAAGCTGCCAAAGCGCGAAATCAAGCCTTGGTCGATGGCGCGTTGCGGCACCTGATCGGTCGAGGTCCATTGCCCCTTGTAGGCCATGGCGGTGAGGGCATAACCATTGACGGTGCTGCCCTCGCTGTAGCGCAAGACCCCATTGAGCTTGCGGTAGTCCTCGGGCGTTTGCCAAGGGCCATCGTTGCGAAAGACCTCCAAGGCATACAAGAGCTTGCCGCTGCCCTGCGTGGGTGAGCCCGCCAGCAGCGTGCGCTGAAATCCGCCTTGCCCCAGCGTGATTTGCGCCAAAGGGCTGTCGAGCTTGCGCAGGTAGTCGATGTGGGCCGTGCCCGCCGAGGCGAAATCTCCGTCTTGCGCGTCGTAGGGCCCCTTGCGGTACTGCACCTTCTGGACCAGCTCCGGGATCAGAAAATTCAGATCGGTGTAACCCTGCCCGTGCGCATGGCTGGGCATGTTGACCGGCATGCCGCCGACAAAAGTGGCGAAGTCGGTGCCGTGGTCCAGGTTGAAGCCGCGCAAGAAATATTGGTTGGCTTTGCCATCGCCCGCGTGCTGGGTAACCATCAGGCCGGGCACCATCTCCATGATCTCGCCGGGGCGCAGCAGGGGCAGGGCACGCAAGCGCTCCCCCGACACAATGCCCTCGCTGGCCGAACGGGCCAGGCCCTCCATGTTTTCCAGCTCGGCGCGGATCACCACCGTGTCCAGCGTCTGCGCTTGCACGCTGGCGCACAGGCACGCGCCACACGCGGTGGCGGCCAGCAAAAGCCTGCCAATGGGGTGGGCCATGGGTCGGTCAACGGCCCACAAATGTCGGCTTGCGGCGCTCGGCAAAGGCCGCACGGCCTTCGGCAAAGTCCACGCTGTCGCTGGTCATGTGCTCGCGTGCGCGCAGGCGATCGGTGTCCATCTGGCCCGCAGCGATTTCGTTGATCGACTTTTTGGTCTCCTGCACCGCCAAAGGGGCGAGGGCCAAGATGTCGCTGACCAGCACTTGCAGTGTCGCAATCCAATCGGCGTCCGTCACCAAGGCCTCGAACAGGCCCATGGCGTTGAGCTGCTCGGCCGAGAAAGGCCGTGCCGTCAAAAACGCACGCTTGGCACCCGCCACGCCAAAACGGCTGACGTAGCGCTGCAGACCGCTGGGGTAGTAATGCAAGCCCAGCGCGGTGGCGGGCATGCGCCACTCGATGCCTTGCAGGCCAATGCGCAGGTCGCAGGCCAGCACCACATCGGTGGCACCGCCGTACACGCTGCCATTCAAGGCGCAAATCGTCACTGGCCGCAGCTTGGCCAATGCGTCGGGGATTTCTTCAAAGAACGTCGAGCCATGGCCAGGCTCGTTGAAACCACTGATGTCATAGCCCGCGCAAAACACCGGCTTGGGCTGGCCTTCGGTGTTGGCCGTCAGCACCAGCACGCGCACCTCGGCGTTCTGGTTGATCTGCTCAAACTGCACCAGCAAGGTCTTGAGGTCGGCATTTTCCAGGCGGTTGCGCTGGGCTGGGCGGTTCAGGGTGATCGTGGCCACACCGCCTTCGATGTGTAAAACAGGGGCAGAGGGGTGGGCAAACGCAGCGGGCATGAGGGGCATCCAGAAACAAAAAAGGCGTCCGAAGACGCCTTGATTGTAGAAAGCACTGCGAGAGTGCTTTGGGGTTTAAGCCTTGGCTTTGGCTTTGCTCAGAGCGGCTTTGACCGAAGCTTCTGCTTGGGCGGTGGCGGTCTTGAGGTTGGTCTCAGCGGTGTCAGCGGCTTGCTTGACCACTTTTTTCAGGGTTTCAGTGGCGTTTTGACCGGCTTCGATGGCGGTTTTGATGGCGGCCACAGCGGCGTCAGAGCCAGCAGGTGCGTTCTTCAGGCTGTTCTCGACCAGGCTTTTGACCGCTTGCTCGGTCTCGGCGAACTTGCCTTCGACAGCCTTGGTGAACTCGGCGCCGGTGCTGTTGGCGATGTCGGTCAGGTGACGGCCATAAGACACGGCCTTTTCGAAAGCAGGCTGCACCAAAGCGGCTTGAGCGGCCAACATGTCTTGGGGGTTCTTGGCAGCGAACAGGGCTTGTGCGTTGGCGAAAGACTCACCCACAGCGGCTTTGCCAGCGGCCATGTTCAGCTCGACCAG
>NZ_JAOASQ010000006.1:0-1820 GCF_030158565.1 Limnohabitans sp.
TGTTCGTGACCAACACCAAGATCTTCAAAGAAGGCATCGACAAAGGCATCGCCAACTCGATCCTGATCAAGATCAACCAGATCGGCACCCTGACCGAGACCTTCGAAGCCATCGAAATGGCCAAGCGCGCCGGTTACACCGCCGTCATCAGCCACCGCTCGGGCGAGACCGAAGACAGCACCATCGCCGACATCGCCGTGGGCCTGAACGCCGGTCAGATCAAGACCGGCTCCATGAGCCGCTCGGACCGCATGGCCAAGTACAACCAGCTGCTGCGCATCGAAGAAGACCTGGGCGACGTGGCCGTGTACCCAGGCCGCTCGGCCTTCTACAACCTGCGCTGAGCTGAAACATGGGCAACCGCCTCGTCCCCATCGTGCTGATCACCTTGCTGGTGATCGTGAATGCTCAGTTGTGGTTCGGGCGCGGCGGTTTGCCCAATGTGGCCAAGATGGAGCATGAGCTCCAGCAGCAAAAATCGTCCAACGAAGAAGCTCGGCGCACCAACGAGCAGCTCAACGCCGAGGTCAATGACCTCAAAGAAGGTTTGAGCATGGTCGAAGAGCGAGCCCGTCAAGAACTGGGCATGGTCAAGGCCAACGAAATCTTCGTTCAGATCGCCAAATGATGACCCCCACCGAGATCGCCGGCTTTGTGCTGGGCTTGGTGATGGTGGTCTGCAGCATCCGCGAGCTGCACTGGAGCTGGCCGCTGGCCATCGTCAGCGCCCTCCTCTACTTTTTTGTGTTCAAAGACAGCCTCTTGTATGGCGAAGCCGCTTTGCAGCTGGTGTTTGCTGCGCTGGCCCTGTGGGGCTGGTGGCAATGGCTGCGCACGGGTGACGATGCCCAACCGGCTTTGGTCATTCAGCGCTTGTCACGCAAGGGCTGGAGCCTGGTCGTGCTGACCTCGGTGCTGTTGTGGCCCGCTTTGGCCTTGCTGCTGCAAAACTTCACCGACAGCGATGTGGCCTGGTGGGACGCGCTGCCCACCGCCTTGAGTCTGGTGGGCCAAGCCCTGCTGGGGCGCAAATACATCGAGAACTGGCTGGTCTGGCTGGTGGTCAACGTCATCAGCGTGACTCTGTTTGCCTACAAAGGCCTGTGGCTCACGTGCTTGCTGTACGCGCTTTTCACGCTCATGAGCGTGTGGGGCTGGCGGGCCTGGCAAACACGCATGCAGGCACGCGCATGAGCGTGCGCCGCATCGCCATCATCGGCGCAGAAAGCACCGGCAAGTCCTGGCTGACGCAAGCACTGGCCGAAGTCATTCGCCTGCGTGGGCACACCGTGCACACGGTGGACGAGGTCTTGCGCAACTGGTGCGAACGCGAAGGCCGCACACCCCAAGCGCATGAACAACTGGGCATTGCTCGAGCGCAGGCGCAAGCCGTGGAACAAGCCGCGCCAGGCTGGGTCATCTCCGACACCACCCCGCTCATGACCGCGGTGTACAGCCACATGCTGTTTGAGGACGACAGCCTGTACCCCATGGCTTTGGCGCACCAAGCGCAGTACGACATCACGCTGGTCACCGGGCTGGATTTGCCCTGGGTGGCCGATGGCCTGCAACGCGATGGCCCCCATGTGCGTGGGCCGGTGGACACCTTGGTGAGGCAAGCGCTGGCGCATGGAGGAATCGCCTTCCGTGTGGTCTATGGGCAGGGTCATCAACGGCTGAACAACGCCCTGCTGGCTTTGGGTCTGCACGGCGAAGACGACACAGCGCGTGAATTGCGGGAGCAGGCTCAGTTCAGCATCAACCAGGGCCGCACCGTCTGGCAATGCAACGAGTGCAGCGACCCCGATTGCGAACACAAG
>NZ_JAOASQ010000006.1:1920-85385 GCF_030158565.1 Limnohabitans sp.
GGGCCGCACCGTCTGGCAATGCAACGAGTGCAGCGACCCCGATTGCGAACACAAGCTGTTCACGGGCCTGCTGGCGCAGCGGTCAAGCTGAACGCTGCAGGTCGACGGCTTCAGCCCCGACATGAAACCTGAGCCGAAGCGAACATTGTCGGAGCTAAAGCTCCGACCTGCCAACACATCAGTGGACCGAACCGCCTGACAAGTCCGCGCTCAAACCTGTAAACAGCCCTGCCGCGTCCACGGGATCAAAGCGGTATTCGGCCCCGCAAAAATCGCAACCCACATCCACCTGTCCACGCTCGGCGATGATGCTCTCCACCTCTTCGGTGCCCAAGCTGCGGATCATGTTGCCCACGCGCTCACGGCTGCAACGGCAAGCAAAACGGGGACCTGTCTCACCGATGAGCGGCTCAAAACGGGCCAACGGCTCTTCCCAGTACAAGCGGTGCAAGATGGTTTCGGCATCCAGTGTGAGCAACTCTTCGCGCTTGAGGCTCTTGGTCAAAATCGCGATGCGGCTGAAATCTTCGCTTTGGCCCAGCGCCGCTTCACGCTCCACCGAGTCGGCCTTGCCGCCCAGATTGCCTTCGCCTTCGATCGGCAGGCGCTGGATCAGCAAACCGGCCGCCACCTTGTCATCGGCCGCCAGCACCAGCACGGTGTCCAGTTGCTCGGACTGCAGCATGTAATGCTCCAGCACTTCACTGATGTTCTCCAGCTTTTCACCTTGGTCACCAAACAAGGGGACCACGCCCTGGTAAGGCTGCTGGCCCGGCAAGCGGTCTTGCGGGTCCAGCGTGATGGCGCAGCGCCCCTGGTTGTTCACGTTGACCATCTGGCTCAGTGTCGCGTCATCGTCCACATCCCCCACCTGGGTGCAGGTGGCACGCAAACTGAAATCGGGCTGCACTTCGACCACGCCCAGCTTGACCGGACCGTCTCCAAAAATCTGCAAAACCAAAGCGCCATTGAACTTGATGTTGCCCTGCATCAGCACACCGGCTGCGGCCATCTCGCCCAGCAATTGGCGCACAGGTGCGGGGTAAGCACCCGTCTCGGAATTGGCCGCGCGACGCGCCAGGATGTCTTGCCAAGCATCGGTCAAGCGCACGAGCATGCCACGCACCGGCAGGCCTTCAAAAATGAATTTATGGAGTTCAGACAAAGTCAATTCACCGGCCAGTTGGCCAATCCTCAAAAGTTAACAATATAAAAATCAGCCGATTTTCTTCAGACCGGCTTTGAAGCGCTGCGCATTTTGAACGTAGTGACGAGCGCTTTGGCGCAGGCCTTCGATCTGTTCTGCACTCAATTCACGCACCACCTTGGCGGGGGTGCCCATGATCATGGAGCCATCTGGAAACTCTTTGCCCTCGGTCACCAAAGAGCCCGCGCCCACCAGACAGTTCTTGCCGATCTTGGCACCGTTGAGCACCACCGCGCCAATGCCGATCAGCGATTCATCACCAATCGTGCAGCCGTGCAGCATGACCATGTGGCCCACCGTGACGTGCTTGCCGACCTTGATCGGCTTGCCGTGGTCGGCGTGCATCACGCTGCCATCCTGGATGTTGCTGCCCTCGCCGATGTCGATGGTTTCGGTGTCACCTCGCACAGTGACCCCAAACCAGACGCTGGCGTCTTTGGCGATCTTGACCGCGCCCATGACCTGCGCCGAGTCGGCAACCCAGGCGGAGTCGGCCACTTCGGGGGTGTGCGCGTCGAGTTGGTAAATGGCCATGTCTGTCTCCTGAGGGGTTATCGGATCGGCGAAACCTACAATTGTAGGGAGGCTCAAAGGAACACTTGAGCACGGCGCCCTCATTTCCCGTCTGTGCGGGGTTTTCTGAAGGGCGAACCATTTTGCCGATCTCATTTTGCCAAGCATGTCTTCTTTGCGTACCGCCGCCCTGGGGCCTTGGGCTGAAGCCGACCCCGTTTTGAAAGCCCAAGCCACCTTGGCGCTGGACTTGCACGCCCCCGTGCGGGCGCAAGAGCACCTGCAAGCGCCCAGCCCCCTGCCTGGCCGCCCCGTCAAACCCGCGCTGCTGCCGCACACGCACATCAAGGCCAAGTCGCTCACCACGCCTGAAGGTCGGGCGATCTTGCTGCATTCGATCACCCACATCGAGCTCAACGCCATCGATCTGGCGCTGGACGTGGTGTGGCGCTTTGCAGGCATGCCCGAAGCTTTTTACACCGACTGGGTCCGTATTGCCCAAGAAGAAGCCAAGCACTTCATGCTGCTTCGCAACCACCTGGTGGACATGGGCTACGACTACGGTGACTTCCCTGCGCACAACTCCCTGTGGGACATGGCCGAGCGCACCCAAGGTGACTTGCTGGCCCGCATCGGCATCGTGCCGCGCACCATGGAAGCACGCGGCTTGGACGCATCGCCAGGCGTGAAAAACAAGCTGGTCAGCGCAGGCGACCATGCCGCAGGCAAAATCCTGGACATCATCCTGGAAGAGGAAATCGGCCATGTGGCCGCTGGCAACCGCTGGTACCGCCACCTGTGCGCGCAACGGGGCTTGGACCCGGTGCGCACCTATGCCGAGCTGATCGCGCAATACGACGCCCCCAAACTGCGCCCACCCTTCAACATGGCAGCACGGCGTTTGGCGGGGTTTGAAGAAGCAGAATTGGCGGCTTTGAGCTGAAGTTGCGACCTGCACAACATCTCAGCCGCGCGGATGGTGCTGCGCGTGCAAGCTTTTGAGCCGCTCCCGAGCCACATGGGTGTAGATCGTGGTGGTTGAAATGTCGGCATGGCCCAGCAGCATCTGCACGGCACGCAAATCGGCCCCGTGGTTGAGCAAGTGCGTAGCAAAGGCGTGGCGCAAGGTGTGTGGCGACAAGGGCGAGGTGATGCCCGCCTGGATGGCGTAGCGCTTGACCAGGTTCCAGAACATGATGCGCGACATGGCCGTGCCCGGCTTGGGGCCGCTGGAGGTGATGAACAGATCTTCGGTCTGCCGCTGCCCGAGCAATACCGGACGGGCTTGCCCCATGTAGCGCTGCAGCCATTGCTGCGCTTCTTGACCAAAAGGCACCAAGCGCTCTTTGCTGCCCTTGCCCATGATGCGCAGCACGCCTTCGTTCAAGGACACATGCAGGGTCTTGAGCTCCACCAGCTCGCTCACGCGCAGACCGCTGGCGTACATCAGCTCCAGCATGGCCCGATCACGCAGGCCCAAATCGGTGGCCACATCGGGGGCACTGAGCAAAGCGTCGACCTGAGCCTCGCCCAAGGTCTTGGGCACGCGCACAGCCTGCTTGGCCGCCAGCATGCGCAGCGTGGGGTCTTGGGTGATGAAACGCTCGCGCAGGGCCCAGCGAAAATAGCGTTTGAAGACCGTCAGCCTGCGGTTGGCCGAGGTGGCCTTGCTTTGAGCGTGGCGCTCGGCAAAGTAGGCCTGAAGGTGGTGTTCCAGCGCGGCATCCAGCGCCAGCCGCTGATTCAGGAACAACCAGGTCGCAAAAAGCTCCAGATCACGTCGGTAGGCCGCCAAGGTGTTGGCAGCGAGGCCATCCTCCAGCCAGAGGGCATCGGCAAAGCGGTCGATGGCCGACTGGCTGTCTGGGTGCATCAGTCCAGCTTGAGCTTTTGCTGGTCCACAACCTTTTTGTAAACCTCGAATTCGGCCTTGATCTGGACCGTGAATTCTTCAGGCGTGTTGGCCACCACCAAAGAGCCTGTGTCCTGGATGCGTTTGACCACGGCCGGGTCTTGCAGGGCTTTCTTCACGCCAGCGCTGACTTTGTCGACCACGTCCTTGGGCAAGCCCTTGGGGCCCAGGATGCCGTAATAAGCCATGCGGTTGACGGGCTCAAGCCCCACTTCCTTGAAGGTGGGCACGTTGGGCAGCTGAGTCAAGCGCTGAGGCGCGGCCAGCACAATCGGCACCAATTTGCCTGACAAAATGAATGGCAATGCAGAAGGCAAGTTGTCAAAAATGATCGGCACCTGGCCTGCCACCGTGTCGTTCAGGGCCGGGCCTGCGCCACGGTAAGGGATGTGGGTGATGAACACACCCGTCAGACTCTTCCACAATTCAGTTTGCAAGTGGCCAATGCCGCCCGTGCCCGAAGAGGAGTAGGAGTATTTGCCAGGATTCTTCTTCAACTCAGCCAGAAAGCCCTTGTAGTCCTTGGCCGGAAAACTTGGATGGACCGCTATCACATTGGGCGTGGCCGCAATGTTGATGATGGGGGTGAAATCCGTGAGCGGGTTGTATGGGATCTTGGCATTGATCGCTGGATTGGCTGCGGTGGTCGACACCGTCGCCATGCCCAGGGAATACCCATCTGGACTGGCTTTGGCGGTTTCATTGGCACCCACCACACCGCCGCCACCGGCTTTGTTTTCAACGATCACGCTTTGCCCCAAGGCCTTACCCAAAGGCTCAGAAATCACGCGGGCCACGATGTCCGTGGTGCCCCCGGGGGCAAAAGGCACTTGCAGTTTCACAGGCCGATTGGGATAAGCCTGGGCCCAAACCGAACCACTCACGACAGCCAAGGTGGCCACTGAAATCCAATTGCGACGCTTCATACAAAAAACTCCTCAAATGAGCCTTGATCATAAGCACAAACAATGCCCCTGACGGCAAGGGGAAACCCATGACAGCACAGCGCCTTCACCGAGGCGACAGGCCTGAACCGATCACGCCCAAAGCACGGTTATGCTCATGCAGTGAATTTCGCCCAACTGCTCTTTCCCGACTTCTCGCTCATCCTGTGCGGCTACCTGATTTGCCGATACACGGCCTTGAACCGATCCGTGTGGCAATCGGTCGAAACGCTGGTGTATTTTTTCCTGTTTCCGGTCTTGCTGTTCCACTCGATCGTCAAAAGCCCGATCGACCTGAACACCGCCTCCAGCCTGATCGGCGCGGGCCTGAGCTTGGGCCTGTGCGCGATCGCCTTGTCCTACAGCCTGCCGCATTGGCCCGTGCTGGGCAAACGGCTCGACAAACGCGACCACGCCGCCAGCGCGCAGGTGGGGTTTCGCTTCAACTCCTTCATTGCCCTGGCATTGGCCGACCGCCTGGCGGGCCCCGAAGGCTTGCTGATGATCTCGATGCTGATAGGCGTGTGCGTGCCCCTGTTCAACATCGGCGCCGTCTGGCCCATGGCCCGGCATGCGAACAAGGGCTTCATGGGTGAACTCGTCCGCAACCCCCTGATCGTGGCCACAGGTGCGGGCTTGATCGCCAACCTGATGGGTTTTCTGATGCCCCAATGGCTGGACCCGAGCATCGGCCGCATCGGCGCCTCGTCTTTGGCGCTGGGCTTGATGGCCGCAGGCGCTGGCATGCAACTGGGCACCCTGACGCGGGGCAAACTGCTGGGCCTGAGCGTGCTGTCGATCAAGCATTTCTTTTTGCCCCTGATCGCGTTGGGCATGTCGCGGCTGTTTGAACTGAACCCGACCCAGACCACCGTCTTGCTGGCGTTTTCGGCCTTGCCCACCGCATCGACTTGCTATGTGCTGGCTGCCCGCATGGGCTACAACGGGCCCTATGTGGCGGGCCTGGTCACACTGTCCACCTTGTCGGGCATGTGGAGCTTGCCCTTTGCACTGGGCGTGCTGCGCTGACCCACAAGCATCTTGGGCCCACACTCATTCCAAACCACGTCATACCGGAGGAGATCCGGCATCCACCATCCATATCATGCAGGACTTGATCCGGCACCCGCTTTTCATGTCATACCGGACTTGATCCGGTATCCACTTTCCATGTCATACCGGACTTGATCCGGTATCCACTTTCCATGTCATACCGGACTTGATCCGGTATCCACTTTCGTGGTGATTCCACGTGGACCCAGGATCAAGTCCGGGGTGACACGCCTTTAGTCCGGGTGGCGTGCCTCAAGTCCGGGGTGTCATTCTTAAAGTCCGAGGTGACGTGCATCAGGTCCCGGGTGACATGAGCTGAGCCCGAGTGGCTGATCGCAGGGACCAGGCCACCTGCTCTTGCACCACCGGGTCAGCATGCGCCGTGAGGGCTTGCAAGGCCTGTTGCAGGCTTTCTCGCTCTGGGGCCGTCAGCGCATCAGACGCCAATGCATTGCCCGCCGCCAGCGCCAGGTTGCGCAGCCATCTGGCATGCCCGATGCGGCGGATCGCGCTGCCTTCGGTGCGGCGCAAGAACTCGGCCTCACTCCAAGCCATGAGCTGAGCGATGCGCCCAGCGCCCAGGCCTTCACGCGGCTGCCAGTCGGGCAAGGGGCTGACCTGCGCGAACTTGTTCCACGGGCAAGCCAACTGGCAATCGTCACAACCGTAGATGCGGTTGCCGATCAAGGGGCGCAGCGCTTCATCGATCGGCCCCGCATGCTCGATCGTCAAATACGAAATGCAGCGCCGGGCATCCAGCTTGTAGGGCCCCACGATGGCCTGGGTCGGGCACAGGTCCATGCAGGCGGTGCATTGGCCACAATGGCCGCTCACGGCTGCAGTCTCGGGCAAAGCGAAGTCCACGAACAGCTCACCCAGGAAAAACATCGAGCCCGCTTCCCGGTTCAGCACCAAGGTGTGCTTGCCACGCCAGCCAAGGCCACTGCGCGTGGCCAGCTCGGCTTCCAGCACCGGGGCCGAGTCGGTGAACACGCGGTGGCCAAACGGGCCAATGGCCTGGGCGATCCGCTCTTGCAGCTTTTGCAAGCGGCTGCGCAAGACCTTGTGGTAATCGCGCCCTCGGGCGTAGACCGACACCACCGCTTCGCCCGGCTGCAAGCTGCGGGCGGTTTCGCGGGCCACCCAGTCAGTGGGCGTTTCTTGCGGCAGATAATCCATGCGTGCGGTGATCACGCTCACGGTGCCCGGCACCAGCTCGGCAGGCCGTGCGCGCTTCATGCCGTGTCCGGCCATGTAGGCCATGCTGCCGTGAAATCCGGCATCGAGCCAGGCCTTTAATCCGGGCTCGGCTGTGGCCAAATCGACACCGGTCACGCCAATTTGGGACAATCCCAATTCACGCGCCCAGATTTGGATCTGGGACAGCCATTCACGAGGTTCGATCTGAGTACTTTGAGCAGTCACACGCCGATTGTAGAAAGCCCCGCCCCCACCCCGTCCTTGCCCCCGGTCTGGACAGGTTTGTGGGCCAATGAATCGGCCACCCAAAGCTTTGCCACCCATCTGGCCCAGGCCCTGCAAACCTGGCCCGGCGGGCGCGATGCGCGCATCGAGCTGCGCGGCAATCTGGGCGCGGGCAAAACCACACTGGTGCGTCACCTCTTGCGTGCAGCAGGTGTGCAAGGCCGCATCAAAAGCCCGACCTATGCCGTGGTCGAGCCGCACCAGGCGGGCTCGGGAGAGACCACTTGGCCGATCTGGCACTTTGACTTTTACCGCTTCAGCGACCCGCAAGAATGGGAAGACGCAGGCTTTCGCGACATCTTTGCCGGGCCCGGCCTCAAGCTCATGGAGTGGCCTGACAAAGTGGCGGGGCAGCTGCCACCTGCCGATCTGGTGATTGCGCTGCACGCGCTGGATGAAAACCAGCGCCAAGTCAGCATGGGCGCGCAGACCGCTGCGGGCCAACAATGGTTGAACGATTGGATGGCCCGTGAGCATGCGCGCTGACCGACGACGCCTGATCAAGGCCGG
The DNA here is from genome assembly GCF_030158565.1 of Limnohabitans sp. Lineage (GTDB taxonomy): Bacteria > Pseudomonadota > Gammaproteobacteria > Burkholderiales > Burkholderiaceae_C > Limnohabitans_A. Next base: position 9,545 of record NZ_JAOASQ010000006.1, read on the forward strand.
TTTCCTGGCGCTCAGCCTGGGCGCCTCGCACATGGTGCGCGGCGCCACCATGATGGCCGTGCGCATCTGGCCTGCAGCCGATTACACCCGGGTCACGCTCGAATCGGACAAACCCTTGCAGACCCGGCAGACCTTCATCGCGTCGCCGCCCCGACTGGCGGTGGACATCGAAGGCATGGAACTCAACCCCGCCTTGCGCGAGCTGGTGGGCAAAGTGCAGGCGTCCGACCCCAACATCGCGGGCATCCGGGTCGGCCAGTTCAGCCCGAACGTGGTGCGGTTGGTGATCGATCTCAAGCGCCCCATCGCGCCGCAAGTGTTCACCCTGCCACCGGTGGCGTCTTATGCCAACCGCTTGGTGCTGGACCTCTACCCGACGCAAGCCGTGGACCCGCTGGAGCAATTGATTCAGGAGCGCACCGCCACAGCCCCCACAACAGCCCCATTGCCAACGCCGGCCATGCCCAGCACGGACCCCTTGGGTGAGTTGATCGCCAAACAAGGGCAAAAGCCTGCCTTGCCGACGCCATCTACACGACGGCAGGATTTCGAGCCGGCGCCCACCGCCTCGATGGACCGCCCCGACCACCCGCCACGCCCCACCGCCCCAACCGACCGGCTGATCGTGATCGCGATCGACCCTGGTCATGGCGGTGAAGACCCCGGCGCCATCGGCCCGGGCGGCACGCAAGAAAAAGACGTGGTGCTCAAGATCGCCAAAATGCTGCGCGACCGCATCAATGCGGCCAGCGTGGCGGGTAGCCCCATGCGGGCTTACCTCACGCGCGATGCCGACTTCTTTGTGCCGCTGCAGGTGCGGGTACAAAAAGCCCGGCGCGTGCAGGCTGACCTGTTTCTCAGCATCCACGCCGACGCGTTTTTCACACCCCAGGCCAGCGGTGCCAGCGTGTTTGCATTGAGCCAGGGCGCTGCTTCCAGCAGTGCAGCACGATGGATGGCACAAAAGGAAAATAAAGCCGACCTGATCGGTGGCCTCAACCTGGGGGCGCAGGATGCCCAAGTCCAGCATGCCCTGCTGGACATGAGCACCACCGCCCAGATCAAGGACAGCCTGCAACTGGGCGGCCATTTGCTGCGCCACATTGGCGGTGTGGGAAGACTGCACAAACCCCGGGTCGAGCAAGCCGGTTTTGCCGTGCTCAAAGCCCCCGACATCCCCAGCGTGCTGGTCGAGACCGCCTTCATCAGCAACCCTGAGGAAGAAGAAAAGCTGCGCAGCGAGAGCTACCAGCAAAAACTCACCGACGCCTTGATGCGCGGCATCTTTCAATACTTCTCGCGCAACCCGCCGCTGGCGAGAAACAGGTCCACTTGAGGAAAAAACATTCAAATTGATGCTTTAAAAGATATCAAATAGAATGACTGATCCACTCCAAGGCCGCGTCATGGACACCATCCTCAGCAAAAACAGCATCAGCGTCACAGAGCTCAAGCGCAACTACGCCAGCATCCTGGCGCAAGCCGACGACGAACCCGTGGCTGTGCTCAACCACAACCGCCCCGAAGCCTACTTGGTGCCGGCGGCCTATTTCGAGCGCCTGCTCAACCAGCTGGAAGACTTGGAAGACGCCAAACTCGTGCAAGAACGCGCCAACGGCCCCTTCATCGACATCAGCCCAGATGCCTTATAAGCTGCGTTTTCACGAACTGGCATGGGCCGAATGGCAAAAGCTCGACGGCAGCATCAAAAGCCCGCTCAAGAAAAAACTGCTGGAAAGGCTGCAAGAACCCCGGGTTCCATCAGCCGCTTTGTCGCAAATGCCCGACTGCTACAAGATCAAATTGCGCCAGGCAGGCTACCGATTGGTGTACCGGGTCGATGACGGCGTGGTGTACGTGACCGTCATCGCCATTGGCAAACGCGACAAAAGCGCGGTCTACGCCACCGCCATCACACGCCTGCCCTGAGACAGGTGGCCATCTCACACCGGGGTAAGCTTTTACAAAGCAGCCTGCTGGCTCGCCTGCACGTCCCGATCAAACTGATCCATGGCCGTGAGGGTCAAAGGGTCGGTGGCCAGACCGGCCGCGAACTCGGGGCGCACGGTCACGGCGTGGGCACCGCAGGCGATCAGGCGCGAGAGCACATCGGCCGACTTGATGCTGGCGGCCAGCAGTTGCAGGCCATCAGATTGCACGGCCACGCAGGCCTCGATCAGTGACCAGACATCACGGCCATCGGCTTGCAGGCGGCCCACATAGGGCGCGACAAAGTTGGCCCCTTGCGCTCTGGCCCACAGCAGTTGCACCGGATTGGACAAGCCGGTCAGCAGCGTGGGCACGCCCCAGGCCTGTACCTCGCGCAGCACCGGCTGCCAGTCGGGGTGGCAAGGCAGCTTGATGGTCAGGCGCACACGCGCCTGCACGGCGGCGGGCAACAGCACTTCGAGCCATTGCGCGGCTTCGCCCACATCGGCGCGGGGCAGTTGCAGCATCAGCTCGGGGATGCGGGCTTCACCGGCTTGCGCCACCAACTTCACATACCCGGCCAGGCTGACCGGCAAACCGGCCTGCATGACCAGTGTGGGGTTGGTGGTCACGCCCTGCACGGGCGGGCAACCGGCGGGCAGTACCCATTGGCGGGCGTCGGCGGAGTCGAGGTAAAACTTCATGGGTTGTCCTGTTTCAGGAAGATGTCTTTGTCGGGGAAGAACTGGCTGTGCAGCGGCAGCAAGGCCCCGCCCAAAGCGCGGGCATGCGCGCCCACCTGGCCCGCCAGCAGTTGCGGCTGGTGCATGCCGTCAAAACGGTAGCCCGCCAGCGCATCTTGGGTGGCCGACATCAAAGCGGTCATGAGCGGCGCGCCCAGCGAGCCGTCCATCACCACCGCGTCCAGATCGAGCAAAGCGGCCGAGCTGGCCACCGTCATGGCCAGCGCCTGGCTGGCCTGGGCGATCCACGGGGCGGTGAATTCGGCATAAGCCGCATCCATGATGCCGCCCTGGTGGATCAACAAGGGGTTGTGCCCTGCGGCCAGCAAGGCTTGTTCGAGCTGCCAGCCCGAAGCTTTTTGCAGCAACTGCGGCGGCATGCCGACTTCTTTTTGCACGCTGGACGCCAGACCCACCGGCAGCGAGCCAATCGCCCCGGCATTGCCGCGCTCGCCATTCATGATGTGGCCCGACAGCACCAGACCGCCCCCAATGAAGGTGCCCACAAACACGTACAAAAAGCTGCGCACGCTGCGGCCATGGCCTTGCAGCAACTCGGCCACGCAGGCGGCGGTGGTGTCTTTGGCAAACACCACCGGCAAATCGGTCAGGCGCTGCACTTCGGCGGGCAAGTCGATGTGTTCCCAGCGGGCCAGCGCTTGAGCGGCTTGCCCGCCCATGAGGTCGGCCCATTTGTGCAGGGACAGGGGGGCCGTCAGACCCACGCCCACGGTGCGTGCCCACAGATCGCCCATGCGGCTTTGCAGGGTTTGCAGGCCCTTGGCCATGGAGGCGAACAATTGGTCCGGATCGGGGTAGTCGTAATGAACTTCGACACGCTCGACCGGCTGGCCTGTGAAATCGGCCACCAGCAGCTCCAGATTGCGCCGCCCCACCTGAATGCCCACGCTGAACGCACCTTGCGGGTTGAGCGACAGCGGCACCGAGGGCTGGCCGATCTTGCCGCGCACCCGGTCCTGTTTGACCAGCAGCCCATCGTCAAGCAAACGCCCCACGATGATGGCCACCGTCTGGGTGGACAGCTGGGTCAGTCGCGCCAGGTCGGCCTTGGGGATGGCCCCGTGGTGGCGGATGGCCTGGAGCACGATGCGCTCATTGAACTGGCGCATGCCCACGTGGTTGGAACCACGCATGGCGGGCGATGTGGGCGCAGAGTTCATGGCGAATGCGGGCGTTAAATGCCAACGGGGGTCAGGCGTTAAAAATCAGACAAGAATCACGCCCTTGCAGAACAAGGCGTTGCCGTAGGCTGTGCCCTCGCCGGTTTGAACGATCAGGCTGGCCCCCTTGATTTTCTCGTAAAAGGCGTAGCGCTCGACCGGCTCGACCTGTTCGGCCTTGAAGCCTTCGGCCACCACCAGATCAACCACCGCTTGCTGGGCGGCCGTGCGGTGGCCTTCTGCGCTGTGGCACACGCGCATGAAAGCGGCCGGTTGCGCCACATCGACTGCCAGCGGAAACACCGACAGCACGGCTTGGCTCACCCTTTCCAGACTGTTGCCAGGAAGGCGCACGACCGGCTTGCCATGGCTCAAAAAGTCGGCGGTGAAATTGGCGTCCACCACGGCCACCCATTCCCCATGGCCCATGGCGCACAGGTGCATCAGCAGCTCGGGGGTGAGCAGCGGGTCGATCCCTTTCAGCATGTGACGGCCTCTTCGGAACGCAGGCTGGTCGGGTCGATGGCCCCTGTGATCAGGCCCACAATTTCCTCGGGGTTGGTTTCGCGGGTCAGGCGGCTGCAAATGATGCGGCCCTGGCGGAACACCCAGATGCGGTCTACCAGATCGAACACCTGGCGCAGGTTGTGGCTGATGATGATCAAAGGAATGCCCTGCTTCTTGAGGCCCTTGATGATCTCTTCGACCCGGGCGGTTTCCTGTACGCCCAAGGCGGCTGTGGGTTCGTCCAGGATGATGAGTTTTTTGGCAAAACCGGCGGCGCGGGCAATCGCCACACATTGGCGCTGGCCGCCCGACATGCCGCGCAGGCTCTCGGACATGTCCTGAATCTTCACGCCGGTGGTGGCCAGCATGCTGGCCGATTGCTCGCGCATGGCCTTGTGGTTCAAGATGGACAGCGGGCCCAGATTCAGGCGCGTGATCTCGCGGCCCAGAAAGATGTTGGCCGGCACATCCAGGTCTTCGGCCAGCGCCAGCGTCTGGTACACGGTCTCAATGCCCTGTTCGCGGGCGTCCAGCGGCGACTCGAAGTTGACCTTGCCCCCGTCCAGCAGGATGTCGCCCGAGTTGGGCTGCTCGGCCCCGGTGATCAGGCGCACAAAGGTGCTTTTGCCTGCGCCGTTGTCACCCACGATGGCGGCGTGCTCGCCGGGCAACAGGCGAAATTGCGCGTCGGTCAAGGCTTTGACGCCGCCGTAATGCTTGGTGAGTTTCTGGATTTCGAGAACGGGTGTGGGTGACGACATGGCAACTCTTTCACAGGGAATGACCGCAAGCATCGCGCATTTATCCGATCTTTGCATTAGTAAAACTACTAGGTTTACTTAGTCAGATTTTCAGTTTCTAATCCGTCCGCGGTCAGAAAAACGGTTTTCTGAACGAATCGAACCCCCACAACGGAGATAAGACCCATGATCACCAAACGCACATTCGGCCGCCTGGCCATCGCTGCAGCAGCGGCCACCCTGTTCACCTCGGCCATGGCGGCTGACGTGACCGTGGCCTACATCACCAACGGCAACACCAACGAAGGCTGGACGCTGATCAACGGCGGCGCCAAGAAAGCCGGTCAGGCCAAAGGTGTGAAGTTCATCGAACTGGCCGCCGAAAAAGGCGAGCTGTCCAAGCAATTGGCCATCGTCGAAGACATGATCACCCGCAAGGTCAACGCGATCGCCATCGCACCTGTGGACTCGGCTGGCATCGCCCCCGCCATCAACAAGGCGCTGAAGGCCGGTATCGCCGTGGTGGCTGTGGACACCGGCATCACCGGTGCCGCCATCACCTCTTATGTGGCCACCGACAACATCAAAGCCGCCAATGTGCAGGGCAAGTGGGCCGCAGGCGAGATCAAGGACGGCGACACCGTGATTTATGTGACCGGCGACCAAGGCCAGTCCACCGGTCAAGAGCGCAAGAAGGGCTTCGTGGATGCCCTGAACGCGGGCCGCAAGAATGTGAAGATCGTCGAAGTGGCCACCACTTGGGACCAGACCATGGCCCAAAACGGTGTGGAAGCCGCACTGCGCGCCAACCCCAATGCCAAGGTGATCGCCTGCGCCTGGGACGGCGGTGCCTTGGGTGCCAAGGCCGCGCTGATGGCCGCTGGCAAGAAGCCCGGCGACGTGAAAATCGCTGGCTTTGACGGCTCCCCCGGCGGCCTGGACATGATGAAGCAAGGCTGGCAGCAAGCCAACGCCGCACAGATGCTGGCCAAGATCGGCCAGGTTGGCGTGGAAACCGCTGTGGCCGCAGCCCAAGGCAAGAAGGTCGATGCCCGCATCGACACCGGCTCCTTCCTGGTGCTGCCTTCCAACGTGGACAAGTTCGCCGCCGACTCCGGCGTGGGCCAGTTCATGAAGGTCAAGGCCAAGTGATGGCCTGACGGCCGAGGCAACTTGGCCGGCCCTGTTCAAAGCGCCACAACATGACCGTCATCGCGAGGAGCGAAGCGACGTGGCGATCCAGACACTGGATTGCCACGCTGCGCTCGCAATGACGGCTGTTGACGCTTGCGATGACGGCTGTTGATATTCGCGATGCCCCATCGCACAAAAAAAACCTGCCCTGCAGGCGACTGACCACCACGGGGTGGTCATTTGATGAATCGAGAAACATATGAAATCCATCACCCGACAAGAGTGGTACGGCGCCTTTGTGGCGGTCATCGTGCTGGGCGTTTTGCTCACCTTCGCCTCGCCCTACTTCCTGACCACCGGCAACCTGTCCAACATCCTGGTGCAGGCCTCGGTGATCGCCTTGCTGGCGGGTGGACAAACTTTTGTGATCCTGACCGGCGGTGTCGATCTGGCCGTGGGTGCCCTCACCGCGCTGGCAGGGGCTGTGGCCGGTCACCTGATGATCAAGGTCGGCATCGACCCTTATGCAGCCATGGTGGTGGCGCTGGCGATTGGCGCAGCGGTCGGCCTGTTCAATGGCTATTTGGTGGCCTTTGTCGGCATTCCGGCTTTCATCGTCACGCTTGGCGGCTTGACGCTTTGGCGCGGTCTGGCCTTTGATTTGACCGGCGGTTTTGACAACGCGGGCTTGCCCGATCCCTTCCCCTTCCTGGGCTATGGCGATGTGTTCGGCATCCCCATGCCCACGCTGATCACCGGTATCTTTTTTGTGGTGATGGCTTTCATTCTGTCGAGCACCAAGATCGGCCGCTATGTGTACGCCATGGGCTCCAACGAAATGGGTGCCCGCCAAGTGGGCATCAACATCCGCTGGTACAAGCTGGGCGTGTATGTGGTGTCTGGCCTGAGCTGCGCTTTGGGTGCCATCGTGCTGATGGCCCGCATGGACTCGTCGAGCGGCAAGATGGCGCAAATGTTTGAGCTGGACGCGATCGCGGCCGTGATCTTGGGCGGCACATCGCTCTTTGGCGGGCGCGGCAGCATCTGGGGCAGCTTGCTGGGCGCGGTGCTGATCACCATGATCCGCAACGGCATGAACCTGATGGAAGTCTCGCAATTCAAGCAGATGATGGCCATTGGCGCGGTCGTGATCGTCGCCGTCTGGATCGACGTGGTGCGCCGCAAGCACCTGCTCAAGAAGTGAATCCCCTGCCCTGTGATTTGATATGACGACTCCGATTTTTGTGTTGGGCGAAGCCCTGATGGACTGCATTGCCCAAGCCGATGGGCGGCTCTTGCCCCTCATGGGCGGCAGCCCCTTCAACATGGCCCGCGCCGCCGCGCTGCGCGGGGCATCAGTGGCTTATCTCAACCCCTTGTCCAACGACCTGTTCGGCCAAGGCATGGCGCAACTGTTGCTGCGTGACGGTGTGGCACTGCGAGGTGGCCAGAGCCGCCTGCCCACCTCGCTGGCCGTGGTGCAAGTGACGGATGGCCAGCCGAGCTACGGTTTTTACCGCGAAGGCATTGCCGACCGGGACTACACGGTGGAAGGCATCACGGCTGTGCTGCAACAGCAAAAAACGCCAGGCATTTTGCACACCGGTTCGCTGCTGCTGATCCCGCCGGAACACCACAAAGTGCTGTCCATTCTGAAGGCGGCACGCGAAATGGGCTGGACCATCAGTGTGGACATCAACCTGCGGCCCAAAGTGGCCCATGACCTGGCGCAATACGTGCAAGCGCTGCGCGAAGTGATCGCCCTGACCGACTGGCTCAAGGCCAGCGACGAAGACCTGGAAACGATGGGCTTTGCGGATGTGGCCATCGGTAAATCTGCGCGTCTGGTGAGTGAACTGCGTGCGGGCGTGGCCCCGGGTGCGCTGAGCCGCGTGGCCCTGACTTTTGGCGGCGATGGCGCTTACCTTGACATCGAAGGCCAGACCCACAGCCTGCCCGTGCCCCGCATCACCGTGGCCGACACCGTGGGCGCAGGCGACACCTTCTGGGGCAACACCCTGGCCGATTGGGCCTTGCAGCCTGCCGATGCCGCAGCTCGAGTGGGTGACACGTTGGCCTTGTCCATGAAAGCTGCGGCCATCAATTGCACCCGACAGGGGTGCCAGCCGCCTACGCTGGCTCAGGTGCTGGCTTTTTAAATCCGCCCCTTCATGTCACCCCGGGCGAAGACCCGGGGTCCAGGTTTTAAGAACAGCTGGATCCCGCATCCAGTGCGGGGTGACAAAGCGAAAGCAGAGGGGATTGCTGGCGTTTTGATCAACCCGCTTTGCGAGCCCGCCACGCGCCAATGACCGCGATCAAACCCGGCACCAAAATCAAAGCCCAGATGATCTTGCTCAGGTGCGTTTGCACAAAGGGCAAATTGCCGAACAGATAACCGGCCAGGGTCAGACCCACCACCCAGATGGCACCGCCCACCACATTGAACATCGTGAACTTGTGGCGGGTCATCTCGGCCACGCCCGCCACAAAAGGCACAAAGGTGCGGATGAAAGGCATGAAGCGCGCCAGGATGATGGTGATGCCACCGTACTTTTCGTAAAAAGCGTTGGCCTGCATGAAGGCCTGGCGGTTGAAAAAGCGGGAATTCTCCCATTTGAAAACTTTGGGGCCAAAGTAGCGGCCAATGCTGTAGTTCGTCTGGTCGCCCAAAATGGCTGCGGCCAACAACAGCGCCATGGTCAAGGGCAGGTTCAGCAAGTCGGCACCGCACAGCGCGCCGACAATGAACAGCAACGAATCGCCCGGCAAGAACGGCATGATCACCAGGCCGGTCTCCACAAAAATGATCACGAACAAGAGCGCGTAAACCCAGGCGCCATGTTGGCCCACAAAGGCCTCCAGGTAGCGGTCAACGTGGAGGATGAAATCGAGGAGTTGCAAAAGGATGTCCATGCCGCGATTATCCCTGCCCAAGCCCTAAAATCAGGCGGTGACCTCCCAACAAAGCCCGGCGACCGCGCGCCGCCCCATCCGCGAACTCCCCGATGAACTGATCAGCCAGATCGCCGCAGGCGAGGTGGTCGAGCGCCCTGCCTCGGTCGTGCGCGAGCTGGTGGACAACGCCATGGACGCAGGTGCACAAAGCATCACGCTGCGCCTGATGGGCGGCGGCACCCGGCTGATCTCGGTCGAAGACGACGGTGGCGGCATTGCCCCGGACGAGCTGGCCACGGCCTTGAAGCGCCACGCCACCAGCAAGATCGGCAACCTCGACGAACTCGAATCGGTGATGACCATGGGCTTTCGGGGCGAGGCGCTGGCGGCCATCAACTCGGTGTCCGAACTCACCCTGCTCTCGCGCATGGACGGCCAGCCCACGGCCTTTGCGCTGGACGGTCGCACCGGCGAGATCCGCCCCGCCGCCCGCGCCGTGGGCACCACGGTCGAAGTCAAGGAGCTGTTTTTCTCGACCCCCGCCCGCCGCAAGTTTTTGAAAAGCGACAGCACCGAGCTGGCGCATTGCATCGAGGCCGTGCGCCGCCACGCCCTGGCCCGCCCCGATGTGGGCTTTGCCATCTGGCACGAGGGCAAGCTGGTTGAGCAGTGGCGCGTGCACCCCGGTACTGCGGGCCTGGAACAGCGCCTGGCCGATGTGCTGGGCGAAGAGTTCGTGGCGCAGTCCATCGCCGTGGAATACCACGCCGGGCCGCTCAAGGTGATCGGCCGCGCCGGTCTGCCCGATGCGGCCCGCTCGCGCCCCGACCACCAGTTTGCCTATGTGAATGGCCGTTTTGTGCGCGACAAGGTGGTCATGCACGGTGCGCGCAGCGCCTACGAAGATGTGCTGCACGGCCAGAAACAACCGGCCTATGCCCTGTTCATGCAGATCGACCCCACGCTGGTCGATGTGAACGTGCACCCCACCAAGATCGAGGTGCGATTCAGGGACAGCCGCGCCGTGCATCAGGCGGTGCGTCATGCCATCGAAAACGCCCTGGCCGCGCCGCGTTCGCAAAACCTGGGCGATTCAGCCACAGAGGCCAAGGGCGATTTCGACCTGCAAGCCCCTGCCCCCAAAGCCCTGCCCGAGTCGGCCAGCTGGCAGCAAGGCGGCATGGCTTTCGAGCGCCCTGGCCCATCGACCTTTTCTGCGCCCAGCTACAAGCCCGCAGACTTTGTGCGGCCCCGCGTGGACGGCGAGCAGGCCATGGCCGACCTCAAAGCACTGTGGAACCCGCCCGAGCCCCGACAAGAAGCACACGACACGGACGCACCGCGCTGGTCCGCACCTGCGCCATCGTTGAACCCCAACACCGCAGCATCTGCCCTGCCCGCACCGAACACCGAGGCGGCGCAAGCCCTGCCTGAGGGCGATTGGCCCCTGGGCCGCGCCGTGGCGCAGTTGCACGGCGTCTACATCCTGGCTGAAAACAAGCAAGGCCTGGTGGTCGTGGACATGCACGCCGCGCACGAGCGCATCGTGTACGAGTGCCTGAAAAACCAACTCAATACCCAAGGCGAAGACGGCCCGCGCATCGCCAGCCAGCCGCTGCTGATTCCGGCCACCTTTGCCGCCAACCCGACCGAGGTGGCCACCGCCGAAGCGTGCGCGGAAGCCCTTGAACAACTTGGCCTGGAAATCTCGCCCCTGTCGGCCAAGACCCTGGCCGTGCGCGCCGTGCCCACCAGCTTGGCGCAAGGCGATGCGGTCGAGCTGGCCCGCAGCGTGCTGGCCGAGCTGGCGCAACACGACGCGAGCACCGTGGTCCAGCGCGCCCAAAACGAGATCCTGGCCACCATGGCCTGCCATGGTGCGGTGCGCGCCAACCGCCGCCTCACGCTCGACGAGATGAACGCTCTTTTGCGCCAGATGGAAGAGACCGAACGCTCCGACCAATGCAACCACGGCCGCCCCACCTGGCGGCAAATGAGCATGCGCGATCTGGACGCCTTGTTCTTGCGGGGCCGTTGATGCCCAAGCACCTTGTGGTTGTGCTGCTGGCCTTGCTGCTTGGACTGCAGGCCGTCACCACCGACCTGTACTTGCCTGCCCTGCCCGCCATCCGCGCCAGCCTGAACGCGAGCATGGGCGAAATCCAGCTGACCTTGACCGCGCTTTTGCTGGCCTTTGGCATTTCTCAACTGGTCTGGGGGCCGCTGTCGGACCGCTTTGGCCGTCGGCCCATCTTGCTCTGGGGCATGGGCGCTTATGTGATCGCCTCGGTGGCCTGCGTGGCGGCACCGGGCATCGGTTGGTTGATCGCCGCCCGTGCCGTGCAGGGCATCGCCATGGGCGCGGCGGTCATGGCCGCACGCGCCATCGTGCGCGACCTGTACCAGCCCCACGAAGGCGCACAGGTCATGTCGCAAGCCCTGTCGGGCCTGGGCCTGATCGCCTGCACCTGCGCCCCAGTGGGTGGCTTGCTCAGCGACTGGATTGGCTGGCGCTATGCGCTCTTGTCGGTCACCCTGTTTGGCGTGCTCACACTGGGCTTGCTGCTGTGGGGCTACCGCGAAACACTACCCGAGCGCCGCATGGATGCGCTGCGCTGGGATTCACTGTGGCGCTCCAATCTGGACATCATCCGCCACCCGGTCTTCCTCACCTGGTGCGCCTTGTCCTCGGCGTCCTACCTGGGTCTGTTCACTTTCCTGGCCACATCGTCCTTCGTCTTCACACAACAGCTGGGCTACAGCAAGACCATCTACGGCTTGCTGATGTTCACCATGTCCTTGGCCTACATCGTGGGCACTTTCTGGGGCCGCTGGATGCTGCGCCGCACCAGCATCCACCGCACCGTAGGCGTGGCCGGTTTCTTGTCGATCAGTGGCGGTGTGTTGCTCACCGTGCTGGCGCATGCCGGCGCTGGACAAGCCTGGTACGGTGCCTGGGCCGTGATGCTGCCGGTGTACCTGTTCATGTTCGGTCACGGCGTGCATCAGCCCTGCGGCCAGAGCGCTGCCGTGGCGCCCTTCCCGCTCAAGGCAGGCACGGCTTCGGCGCTCAACGGATTCTTGATGATGCTCGGCGCCTTCTTCATGGGCGGCTGGCTGGGGCGCAACATGGATGTGCCGCTGTTGGCCCTGGCCCACGGCCTGTTGTTGTGGAGTGCGGTGATCGCTGCCGTGGCCTGGACTGCGGTGCAACGCCATGGCCGACCTGTGGAATTGAAAGCCGCATGAACCCGTCGCTGGACGCCATCGCCATCGTCGGGCCCACGGCCAGCGGCAAAACCGCTGCGGCCCTGACCCTGGCGCAAGTCCTGCAGGCGCAAGGCGGCGCCGAGATCATCAGCGTGGACTCGGCCCTGGTGTACCGGGGCATGGACATTGGCACAGCCAAACCCAGCCGAGAAGAGCTGGCTGCCGTGCCGCACCACCTGATCGACACGATCGACCCCTTGCAAAGCTACAGCGCCGCTGAATTTGCGCGCGATGCGACTCGGCTCATCGGTGAGATCCACGCCCGGGGCCGCATGCCGCTGCTGGTGGGCGGCACCATGCTCTACCTCAAAGCCCTGCTCGAAGGCCTGAACGACATCCCCGCCGCCGACCCGCAGGTGCGCGAAGCCATTCAGGCCCGCGCCGAACAAGTGGGCTGGCCCGCCCTGCACGCCGAGCTGCAGCAGGTGGACCCGGTGACCGCCGCCCGCCTGGCCCCCGGCGACAGCCAGCGTGTGGGCCGCGCTCTGGAAGTATGGACTGCGACTGGCCGGACCTTGTCTTCCTTTCACCAAAGCGCCAAAGCCACAGCGCCCGATTGGCACATCCCGGTGTTGAGCCTGGAGCCGATGGACCGGACTTGGCTGCACCAGCGCATTGCCCAGCGTTTTGAGCTGATGATGGCGCAAGGCTTCATTCATGAGGTGCGCCAGCTGCGCGCCCGGGGTGACTTGACCCCCGACCTGCCCTCGATGCGCTGTGTGGGCTACCGCCAGGCCTGGCAAGGGCTGGACGAAGGCTGGAGCGAAAAAGAAATCGCGGATCGCGGCATCTTTGCCACACGCCAACTGGCCAAACGCCAGATCACCTGGCTGCGCAGCATGGACAGCCGCCATGTGATCACCGCCGACGCACCCGATGCTTTGGCGCAAGTGCTGCAAACCGCACTGAACGCCCTCTCGCACACCCGATAACCACATTTTGTAGGTCGGCGGCTTCAGCCCCGACATGGGCCTGTGCCCACGCCACCACTGTCGGAGCTGAAGCTCCGACCTACGGGGTTCACGTTAATCTGACGCACGGCGTGAGGCTTTCAACTTGGACTGGATGGCCTTGCCCTGCAAACGCCGCTGCACCGCGCCATAGCTGGGTTTGGTGGCCTTGCGGGCTTTGGGCGCTTTGGCAAATTGGTCGAGCAGTTCGTACAGCCGAGTCCAAGCATCCTGGCGGTTGGCTTCTTGCGTGCGGTAACGCTGGGCCTTGATGATGAGCACGCCTTCTAGCGACAGGCGGCTGTCGCCCGACTGCAGCCAGCGCGCCTTGACGGCTTCGGGCAAGGATGAGCTTGCCACATCGAAACGCAGCTGGATGGCGGTGGAAACTTTGTTGACGTTTTGCCCGCCCGGGCCTTGGGCGCGGATGGCGGTCAATTCAACTTCGGCCTCGGGAATGTGCAGGGTGTTCATGGACTGCAGCGAGTATGCCGCAGAGGCTGCGACTGGGTGGTCATGAAGACCACACAGCTTTATTGGAGCGGCTCTTTCAAGGCATCGGGTACAGGCAGCGGCAAGACGTCGATGCCTTCGTCCAGCAAGGCTTCGGTTTCTTCGCGCGTGGCCTGGCCACGGATGTTGCACTCTTCGCGTTCACCATAGTGGATCTTGCGGGCTTCTTCGGCAAATTGGGTGCCCACATCTTCGGTGTTGGCCATGACGTGGCGCACCATGTGCAGCAAGGCCGCTTGCATTTGCGCCAGGGGATGGGCGTCCGTTGCGGCAGGCATGGCGGGCGCGGCGCTTGGGGCAGCGGCCTCTGGCGCTGCAGGCGTTTGGACAGGCTCTGTGCCGTGCCCCAGGTTCAGGCGCGGTGCCGACAGCATTTTGGTGATCTCGCTGTCGTTGCACATGGGGCACGTGACCAGTCCCCGCGCACGTTGCGCGTCGTAATCGTCCTGCGAGCCGAACCAGCCTTCAAAGCTGTGGCCCTGACGGCACTGGAGGTCAAGGACTTTCATGCGGAATGTTCAGGTGGCGCTTTGCCAAGTCAGCGGCCATGCGCCTGACAAGACATTTTGCAACCAAAGCGCTCCCGTGAGGGTTTTGGCGTCGGTCACCAGACCTTGCTGGCACCAGGCCATCAGTTCGTCGGGGCTGGCGGTGAACACGTCCAGAAACTCCTCTGCGTCCAGCTGGCGCTCGCCCAATCTGAGGTCTCGCGCAAACCAGATCTCGATCACTTCGGTTGAATAAGCGATCACCGGGTGAAGCACACCCGCTTTGGCCCATTCGCGGGCACGGTAACCGGTCTCTTCCATCAGCTCGCGCTGCGCGCAGAGCCAAGGGTCTTCGCCCGCGTCCAGCTTGCCTGCCGGGAACTCGATCATGACCTGCCCCACCGGGTAGCGGAACTGACGCTCCAGCACCAAGCGCAGGCTGCCATCGGGCATTTGCAGCATGGGGATCACCATCACTGCACCGGGGTGAATCACGTATTCACGGGTGGCCAAGCCTTGGTTGGGCAGACGGACCGTGTCCCGGAAAGCGTGCAAGAAATGACCGCGCAGCAACTCCTCTTGCGAGACGCGGTGCTCGATCAGATGATCGTCAGACATGAGGGAACTCAGTGCAAACCGACAGCGCTCAATGCTGGCGGTGCATCAGGTAACGGTAGACGAAACCTGGAAAGGCCAAGGTCACAAACATGGTGCCGGTGATGGCATAAAACTCCCAGCCTTGGGGAGCGATTTGGCCACCGTGGTTTTCCAGCGCCAAGCCCACAGCGCCGACCACAAAGTACAGCAGCACCAACTCAGCCAGCCGGATGGCCAGTGATTTGGTGCTGCGAGAGGGACCGACCAGCAGGATGCTCTGGTTGGCAAACGGCAGGTTGGCGGCCAGCAATGCCAGCGCGATCAAGATGCCGATTTGCCAGGACGTGGACATGCTTGAAAGATCAGACCGCCAGCATGCGGGCGACAGCGTCGGCGCACAAAGCCATCAGCGCACCAGGCGCCATGCCCAGCACCAGGACCAGCAAACCGTTCATGGACAGCACCACACGCACATCGGCATCGGCCGAGACGGTGGTGGCCGTCACAGGCTCATCAAAGTACATGACCTTGACAACGCGCAGGTAGTAGAAGGCGCCAATCAAGGACATGATCACGGCAAAGATCGCCAGGCCGATGTAGAAACCTTGACCCGAAGCCACCAGGGATTGCAACACGGCCAGCTTGGCGTAGAAGCCGACCATGGGCGGGATACCGGCCAGAGAAAACAGACAAACGGCCATCACACCTGCGTACAGCGGGCTGCGCTGGTTCAGGCCAGCCAAGTCAGAAATCTCTTCGCTCTCGAACCCTTGACGGGCCAGCAGCATGATGATGCCGAAGCTGGCCAAAGTGGTCAGCACATAACCGACGATGTAGAACATGGCCGAGCTGTAGGCGTTGGCCGCCAGAGTGGTCTGGCCGTTGATGACCCCTGCCACGAAGCCCAGCAAAACAAAGCCCATTTGCGCGATGGTCGAGAAAGCCAGCATGCGCTTGAGGTTGGTCTGAGCGATCGCAGCCAGGTTACCGATCAGCAAGGAGCCAATCGCCAGGAAGGACAACATCTGTTGCCAGTCGATGGCCAAAGGCAGCAGGCCTTCGACCAGCAAGCGGATCATGATGCCGAATGCCGCGAGCTTGGGCGCGCCACCGATCAGCAGCGTGGCGGCTGTGGGGGCACCTTGGTAAACGTCAGGGATCCACATGTGGAAAGGCACGGCACCGATCTTGAATGCCAAACCAGCCACGATGAAGACCAGACCGAACACCAGCACTTGGTGGTTGACTTGACCCGAAGCGATGGCTTTGAGCACAGCGGCCAGCTCCAGGCTGCCGGTCGCGCCGTACATCATGGACATGCCGTACAGCAGGAAGCCCGAAGCCATCGCGCCGAGCACGAAGTACTTCATGGCCGCTTCAGTGGCTTGAGCATTGTCACGACGCAAGGCCACCAGCGCGTAGCTCGACAAGGTCAGCAATTCAAGGCCCAAGTAGATGACCAGGAAGTTTTGACCAGAAATCATCACGCTCATGCCCAGCAAGGCAAACATGCTCAGGCTGAACAACTCACCGCCGCGCAGCATGTCGCGATCAGCCGCGTAGGGACGCGAGTACACCAAGGTCACCATCACGGCGATCGAGGCAAAGCACTTGAGCCAATGGCCCATCGGGTCGCTGACCACCAGGTGGCCAAAGCCATACAGGGTCTGACCGGCGTCGGCGTACATGGCGTTGAGCCAGGCCACGCCACCCAAAGACAACAATGTCAAGGCATAGGTGGCGGTGCGCTTGGGGCTCTTCACGAACAGGTCGGCCAGCGCGATCACGCAAGCCATGACCAGCAACACGATTTCAGGATAGATCGTCATCCAGCTGGTGGTGTCCATCATCATTCTTTCTTTTCTTCAGTTCAGTACTGAATGGTCATTGGGGCAATTTGGACAGGGCCACGTGCTTGAGCAAGTCGGCCACCGAGGTATCCATCACGTCGGTGAATGGCTTGGGGTACAGGCCCATGTAGAGCACGGCAATGGCCAGCAAAGCCATGACCAGGAATTCACGGCTGTTGATGTCTGTCAGTTCCTTGACGTCGTCGTTGACCACAGGACCAAGGTACACGCGCTTGAACATCCACAGGGTGTAGGCGGCGCCAAAGATCAGTGCCGAAGCCGCCAGTGCGCCGATCCAGAAGTTGAACTTCACGGCACCCAGGATCACCATCCACTCGCCCACGAAACCGGCTGTGCCTGGCAGGCCGCAGTTGGCCATCGAGAACAGCAAGGCAAAAGCGGCGAACTTGGGCATGGTGTTGACCACACCGCCGTAGCTGGCGATCTCACGCGAGTGAACGCGGTCATACAAAACACCGATCGACAGGAACATGGCCGCCGACACGAAACCGTGAGCGATCATCTGAACGATGCCACCCGACACGCCCAGCGGGTTGAAGATGAAAAAGCCCAAGGTCACAAAGCCCATGTGTGCGACCGATGAATAAGCCACCAGCTTTTTCATGTCTTGTTGCACCATCGCAACCAAGCCCACATAGACCACGGCCACCAGGGACAGCACGATCATGAAAGTGCCCCACTCGTGCGCAGCGTCCGGTGCGATGGGCATCGAGAAACGCAGGAAGCCATAAGCACCGAGCTTGAGCATGATGGCGGCCAGCACAGCCGAGCCGCCGGTGGGAGCTTCGACGTGAACGTCTGGCAACCAGGTGTGGAAAGGCCACATGGGGACTTTCACGGCAAAAGCGGCAAAGAAGGCAAAGAACAACAAGGTCTGCACGTGACCGGCCAAAGGCAGCTTGTGCCAGGCCAGGATGTCAAAACTGCCGTTCGATGCGGTGTACAGGTAGATGAGCGCAATCAGCGTCAGCAGCGAACCCATCAGGGTGTACAAGAAGAACTTGAATGCAGCGTAGATCTTGTTCGGGCCACCCCAGATCCCGATGATCAGGTACATCGGGATCAGCGTGGCTTCAAAGAAGACGTAGAACAACATGCCGTCGAGGGCACTGAACACACCGATCATCAGACCCGAGAGGATCAGGAAGGCGGCCATGTACTGGTTGACTTTGCGGGTGATGACTTCCCAGCCCGCAATGACCACGATCACATTGATGAAAGCGGTCAGCAACACGAACCACAGCGAGATGCCGTCCACACCCAGGTGGTAGTGCACGTTGAAGCGCTCGATCCAGGTGTACTTTTCGACAAACTGCATGGCCGAAGTACCGAGCTCAAAGCCCTTGTACAACGGCAAGGTGATCAGGAAACTGAGCACAGAGCCGATCAACGCCACCCAGCGCACGGCGCGGGCTTGGCTGTCACGACCGATGGCCAGCAAGATGACGCCGAAAACAATCGGTGTCCAGATGGCAAGGCTTAACAATCCCATTTTTATTGTCCTCTAAACCGTTAAGCGAGCCAGACGAAATACGTCATCAGCGCGAACACACCCAGGATCATGACCAGGGCATAGTGGTACAGGTAGCCCGACTGGAAGCGGCGCACGGCTCCAGAGATCAGACCCACCACTTTCCAGGAACCGTTGACCACCAGGCCATCGATCAAGGCGCGGTCGCCCACTTTCCACAAACCGGAGCCGAGCAAACGCGCACCGCGGGCCAGGATGTTTTCGTTGATCCAGTCCAGGAAATACTTGTTCTCGAGGATGACGATCACGGGACGCAAAACACGTGCGAAGAATGCAGGCACTTTGGGGTTGACGAGGTACATGTACCAGGACACCACCACACCTGCCAAAGCCAGCCAGAAAGGTGCCGTGCTCAGGGCGTGCACTGCCATGGCCACGGGGCCGTGGAACATCTCGGCCATTTCTTCCATCACGGGGTGCTTCTCGGCGTTCACGAAGATCACGTCTTTGAAGAACTCGCCGTAGAGCATGGGCTCGATCGCCATGAAGCCGATCACCACCGAAGGAATCGCCAACAAGACCAAGGGCACGGTCACGACCCATGGGGACTCGTGGGGTTCGTGGTGATCGTCGTGGCCATGACCGTGGTCGTCGTGACCATGGTGGGCGTCCGGGTTCTGGTCGTAGCGTTCCTTGCCGTGGAAGACCAGGAAGTACATGCGGAACGAATAGAAAGCGGTCACAAAGACACCGGCCAGCACGGCGAAGTTGGCAAAGCCAGCGGCAGCCAGATGGCTTTCATGCACCGCTTCGATGATGCTGTCCTTCGAGTAAAAACCCGAGAAGAACGGCGTGCCGATCAATGCCAGCGAACCGAGCAAGGAAGTGATCCAGGTGATGGGCATGTACTTGCGCACGCCGCCCATCCAGCGGATGTCCTGGTTGTGGTGCATGCCCATGATGACGGAGCCGGCACCCAAGAACAGCAAGGCCTTGAAGAAAGCGTGCGTCATCAGGTGGAACACGGCGACCGAGTAAGCCGATGCGCCCAGGGCCACGGTCATGTAACCGAGCTGCGACAAGGTGGAGTAAGCCACCACGCGCTTGATGTCGTTCTGGATGATGCCCAGGAAACCCATGAACAGCGCGGTGATCGCGCCGATCACCATCATGAAGGACAGCGCCGTGTCGGACAGCTCGAACAGCGGCGACATGCGCGCGACCATGAAGATGCCGGCGGTCACCATCGTCGCCGCGTGGATCAGCGCCGAGATCGGCGTCGGGCCTTCCATCGAGTCGGGCAGCCACACATGCAGCGGGAACTGCGCGCTCTTGCCCATCGCGCCGATGAACAGGCAGATGCAGATCACGGTGATCAGCATCCAGTCGGTGCCCGGCAGGTTCAGCTTGGCGAGTTCGTCGGCCTTGGCGAAGGCCTCGGTGTAGTTCAGCGTGCCGGCGTAGGCGACGATCAGGCCGATGCCGAGGATGAAGCCGAAGTCGCCGACGCGGTTGACCAGGAAGGCCTTCATGTTGGCGGCGATCGCTGTCGGCTTCTTGTAATAGAAACCGATCAGCAGGTACGACACCAGGCCCACCGCCTCCCAGCCGAAGAACAGCTGCAGCATGTTGTTGCTCATCACGAGCATCAACATCGAGAAGGTGAACAGCGAGATGTAGCTGAAGAAGCGCTGGTAGCCGTCTTCCTCGGCCATGTAGCCGATGGTGTAGATGTGCACCATCAGCGACACGAAGGTCACCACGCACATCATCATGGCCGTGAGGCTGTCGATCAGGAAGCCCACTTCCATCTTGAGGCCACCGACCACCATCCAGGTGTAGAGGGTCTCGTTGAATCGGGCACCGTCGATCACGCTCTTGAGCGTCATGGCCGACAGGATGAAAGCCACCAACACGCCCAGAATGGTCAGGGTGTGCGACAGGCGACGGCCAATCCAGTTGCCACCGAATTGCGTACCAAAAATACCGGCCAGTGCCGAGCCCACCAGGGGCGCGAGCGGCACAGCCAGCAGCGTGCTTGCGTTGAGGGTTTGACTCATATTCTTATTAACCCTTGAGCGAATTGAGTTCGTCCACGTTGATGCTGTTCTTGTTGCGGAACAACAGCACGAGGATGGCCAAGCCGATGGCCGATTCAGCAGCCGCCACCGTGAGGATGAAGAACACGAACACTTGGCCGTGCATGTCACCCAGGTAGTGCGAGAAGGCCACAAAGTTCATGTTCACGGCCAGCAACATCAATTCAATGGCCATGAGCAAGACGATCAGGTTCTTGCGGTTCAAGAAAATGCCGATCACGGCCAATGCAAACAGCATGGCGCCGAGCGACAAGAAATGTCCGAGGGTCAAGGCCATCATTTGTTCTCCTGTGCAGCTTCGGGTGCCACGGGGGCTGGGGCTGCCTGGGTGGCCGCCACTTTGACGACCTTCATGCGGTCAGCCGCGCGCACTCGGACCTGAATCGAGGGGTTGATCGCCTTGCTGTCCTTGCGCTCACGCAAAGTCAGGGCAATCGCCGCCACCATGGCCACCAGCAAGATCGACGCAGCGATCTGGATGGGCATCAGGTATTCGGTGTACAGCAAGATGCCCAGGGCTTTGCTGTTGGACACCGGTGCTGCACCGGCAACCAACGCCACCGCCTTGGGTACTTCGGACAAACGGAAACCGCTCATCAGGACTGCGCCCATTTCAAGGGCCACGATGGCCCCCAAAGTTGCAGCCAAAGGAAAGTTTTTCCAAAAGCCCTGACGCAGCGTGTCGATGTTGATGTCCAGCATCATCACCACGAACAGGAAAAGCACCATCACCGCCCCCAGGTAAACCAGCACCAAAGTGATGGCCAGGAATTCGGCGTTGAGCAGCAGCCAGATGGCTGAGGCCTGGGAAAAGGCCAACATGAGGTACAGCACAGCGTGCACAGGGTTGCGCGCCGTCACCACCCGGAAGGCTGAAAACATCAGCACCACCGAGAAGAGGTAGAAGAAACCGGTCTTGACGTCCATAGGTCTGTCTTTTTTAAATGTTCAGGACTGGGCCACGTTCAACGGTAAGGCGCATCGGCCGCTTTGGCTGCTGCGATCTCTTTTTCGTAACGGTCGCCCACGGCCAGCAACATGTCCTTGGTGAAGTACAGGTCGCCACGTTTTTCGCCGTGGTATTCGAAGATTTGCGTCTCGACGATGGAGTCCACCGGGCAGCTTTCTTCACAGAAGCCACAGAAGATGCACTTGGTCAGGTCGATGTCGTAGCGCGTGGTACGGCGTGAACCGTCTTCGCGCTGACCCGCCTCGATGGTGATGGCCATCGCGGGGCAAACGGCTTCGCAAAGTTTGCAGGCGATGCAGCGCTCTTCACCGTTGTCATAACGGCGCAGCGCATGCAGGCCACGGAAACGGGGCGACAGCGGTGTTTTTTCTTCCGGGAACTGCACCGTCACCTTGCGGGCGAAAGCGTAGCGTCCGGTCAGGGCCATGCCCTTGAACAACTCCACGAGCATGAAGCTCTTGAGGAAGTCCTTGATGGAGAAAGAAGATGTCATGGTGGTCATGTTCTGTACACCGCTCATTTCCAGATGTTCCAGGGTGAGAACAGCCAAGCGCCCACCACCAGCAGCCACACCAAGGTGACCGGAATGAAAATCTTCCAGCCCAGACGCATGATCTGGTCGTAACGGAAGCGCGGGAAGGTGGCGCGGATCCAGATGAACATGGACACGACCAGGAAAGTTTTCAGGCCCAGCCAGATCCAACCGGGGATCCAGTTGAACAAGGCGCTGTCGATGGGCGACAACCAGCCGCCCAGGAACATGATCACGGCCAGGATGGACACGAGCCACATGCTGGCGTATTCGGCCAGGAAGAAGATCGCAAAGCCCATGCCCGAGTACTCGACCATGTGACCGGCCACGATTTCGGCTTCGCCTTCGACCACGTCAAAGGGGTGACGGTTGGTTTCGGCCACGCCAGAGATCAGGTACACCAAGAAAATCGGCAACAGGGGCAGCCAGTTCCAGGACAGGAAGTTCAGACCCATGCGGGCCATGCTGCCTTTGTCTTGTGCCAGCACGATGTCGGTCAGGTTCATGCTGCCCGAGACCATCAGGACGACCAGGAAACAGAAACCCATCGCGATTTCGTAGCTCACCATCTGGGCCGAGGCACGCAAAGCGCCCAGGAAGGCGTACTTGGAGTTCGATGCCCAACCGGCAATGATCACGCCGTACACCTCGATCGAAGTGATGGCCATCACCAGCATCAAACCGGTGTTGATGTTGGTCAGCGCCACTTCAGGGCCAAAGGGGATCGCCACCCAGGCAGCCAGCGCGGGCATGATGGCCATGATCGGGCCCAAGCGGAACAAGCCTTGGCTGGCCGCGGTGGGGTTGATCAATTCCTTGGTCAGCAGCTTGAGCGCATCGGCGATCGGCTGCAGCAAGCCCATGGGGCCCACGCGGTTGGGACCATGACGCACTTGCATGAAGCCCAGCAGCTTGCGCTCCCACAGCGTCAGGTAAGCCACAGCACCCATCAGCGGGGCCAGGATGGCCACGATCTTGAGCAGGATCCAGAGCACTGGCCAGACCATGGTGGCCCACCAAGTGGCAGCGACCAGGTTCAGGCCGCCGTTGTACAAAGCGTCAATCATGCTGTCACCTCCTGGCGAGCGTCGGCAGTCAACTGCAGCGACGGTGCGCGGCGCACAATGCCATCCAGTTGGTAAATGGCGGCCACCGCAGGCGTACCCGCTGCAGCTGCCAAGTTGATCACAGCGCGTGTGGCGTTGGATGCAGCCAGCGGCTTGGCGGTGGCACGGGCCAGCACATCTTGCGATGTCTCGAAGGACACGCCGGGCACGTCCAGCAAGTTGGCCAGCACGCGCAGCACTTTCCAGGCAGGACGCGTTTCAGCCAAAGGCTTGACCACGGCATGGAAGCTTTGCAGGCGACCTTCGGCGTTGACGAAGGAGCCAGAAGTCTCGGTGAACGGTGCGATCGGCAGCAGCACGTCGCTGAAAGCCATGTTGGCCTTGAATGGGCTGAGTGTGACGACCATCTCGGCCTGACCCAGAGCCTGTGCAGCGGCACTGCCTGCAGCGCTGTCGAACTCAGGTTCGGTGTTGAGCAAGATCGCTGCTTTCAAACCACCAGCCAACATTTGGCCAGCGTTCTTGCCACCGGTTTGCGGCTGAGCACCGACCCACTGCGCACCCACGGTGTTGGCAGATTCGGTCAAGTAGCCGACGGTCGCGCCGGTTTGCTCGGCGATCCAGTTGGCCAGGGCCAGCAGGCTCGAT
This sequence comes from Limnohabitans sp., assembly GCF_030158565.1. GTDB lineage: Bacteria > Pseudomonadota > Gammaproteobacteria > Burkholderiales > Burkholderiaceae_C > Limnohabitans_A. Next base: position 33,153 of record NZ_JAOASQ010000006.1, read on the forward strand.
GAGTTGGCATGGTGCGCTGCGGCATTGCCCAGCAACACGGCCTTGCGCTCGCCGCCCAGCAAAGACTTGGCGATGGCTTGGGCCTGCGCTGTGGCGTTGCCCGCCACAGGCGCTGCAACGCCCTTCTCTGCTGCAATCGCTGCTGCCACATCGGCCAGGGCCTGAGCCCAGCCCGAAGCGTCTGCCAGCACCGCTTGCGCCACGGGCATGGCCCAGGCGTCGGCGTGGCTGAAAGCTGCAGGCGAGGTGATCACGTTCAGCTGCGCGCCATGGCGCACGGCGTGGCGCACGCGCAAAGCAAACAGGGGGTGGTCCTTGCGCAGGTTAGAACCCACGACCAGCACGCGCTGCAATGTGGACAGCGACGCAATCGATGTGCCCAATGTGCGCACGCCTTCGGCAGCGCCAAACTCGGCGTTGCGCAGGCGGTAGTCGATGTTGTCCGAACCCAAGCCACGCACCAAAGCGCCGGCCAGGTACAACTCTTCAACGGTGCTCTGAGGGCTCACCAGTGCGCCGATGCTGTTGGCACCGTGGTCGCGCTGGATGTTTTTCAGGCCATTGGCCACGTATTCCAGGGCGGTCTGCCAGTCGACTTCTTTCCAGACGCCACCTTGCTTGAGCATGGGCTGGGTCAGGCGCTCAGCACCGTTCAAGGCTTCGTACGAGAAACGGTCGCGGTCGGCGATCCAGCACTCGTTGACGTCTTCGTTTTCCAGGGGCACGACGCGCATGACCTGGTTGTTCTTGACCTGCACGATCAGGTTGGCACCCGACGAATCGTGTGCGGCCACCGACTTGCGGCGCGACAGTTCCCAAGTGCGGGCGCTGTAACGGAAAGGCTTACTGGTCAAGGCCCCCACTGGGCAGATGTCGATCATGTTGCCCGAGAGTTCGGAGTCGATGGTCTTGCCCAGGAAGGTCTCAATCTCGGCGTGTTCGCCGCGGTTGGACATGCCCAATTCCATTTGACCGGCCACTTCCTGACCAAAGCGCACGCAACGTGTGCAGTGGATGCAGCGGCTCATCTCTTCCATCGAGATCAGCGGACCGACTTCCTTGTGGAAGACCACACGCTTTTCTTCTTCGTAGCGCGATGTGGAACCGCCGTAACCCACGGCCAGATCTTGCAACTGGCACTCACCGCCCTGGTCGCAGATGGGGCAATCCAGCGGGTGGTTGATCAACAAAAACTCCATGACCGACTTCTGGGCGGTCACGGCTTTGTCGCTGCGGGTGCGCACGATCATGCCTTGCGTCACGGGCGTGGCGCAGGCCGGCATGGGCTTGGGGGCTTTTTCCACATCGACCAGGCACATGCGGCAGCTGGCGGCGATGGAAAGCTTCTTGTGGTAGCAGAAGTGCGGGATGTAGGTGCCGGCTTTTTCAGCGGCATGCATCACCATGCTGCCTTCGGCAACTTCCACCTTCTGACCGTCGAGTTCTATTTCAACCATGGGTCTTCACCGTTTACACAGGGGCACCGACCATGCAGGTCTTGTGCTCGATGTGGTGTACAAATTCGTGACGGAAATGCTTGAGCATGCCGCGCACCGGCATGGCCGCTGCGTCGCCCAAGGCGCAAATCGTGCGGCCCATGATGTTGCCGGCCACGCTGTCGAGCATGTCGATGTCGCTGGCACGGCCCTGGCCGTTTTCAATGCGGTCGACCATGCGCCACAGCCAGCCTGTGCCTTCACGGCAAGGGGTGCACTGGCCGCATGATTCGTGCGAGTAGAAGTAAGACAGTCGGGCCAAGGCCTTGACCATGCAACGCGTGTCGTCCATGACGATCACCGCGCCCGAACCCAACATCGAACCGCCCTCTTTGGCGATGCTGTCGTAGTCCATGGTGAGCGTCATCATCAGGTCGCCGGGGATCACGGGCGACGACGAACCGCCAGGGATCACGGCCTTGAGTTGGCGACCACCGCGCACACCACCTGCCAATTCGAGCAGCTTGGCGAACGGCGTGCCCATGGGCACTTCGTAGTTACCGGGACGCTCCACATCACCGCTGACCGAGAAGATTTTGGTGCCGCCGTTGTTGGGCTTGCCGCATTCGAGGTAAGCCTGACCACCGTTGCGGATGATCCAGGGCACCGCCGCGAAAGTTTCGGTGTTGTTGATGGTGGTGGGCTTGCCGTACAAGCCAAAGCTGGCCGGGAACGGTGGCTTGAAACGTGGCTGGCCTTTTTTGCCTTCCAGCGATTCGAGCAAAGCGGTTTCTTCGCCGCAGATGTAAGCGCCAAAACCGTGCGAAGCGTGCAGCTGGAAGCTGAACGCAGAGCCCAGGATGTTGTCACCCAGATAGCCTGCAGCGCGGGCTTCTTCCAGGGCCGCTTCAAAGCGCTCGTAGGTGTGGAAAATTTCGCCGTGGATGTAGTTGTAACCCACGCTGATGCCCATGGCATAAGCGGCGATGATCATGCCTTCGATCACCGTATGAGGGTTGTACTCCATGATGTCGCGGTCTTTGCACGTGCCCGGCTCGCCTTCGTCGGAGTTGCAGACCAAATACTTTTGGCCGGGGAACTGGCGGGGCATGAAGCTCCACTTCAGGCCCGTTGGGAAACCCGCGCCGCCACGGCCGCGCAGACCGGATTCCTTGACGGTGGCGATCACCTGGTCTTGCGTGAGGCCCGCGACACCCGTGTCGCCTTGCGGCTCCGCCCCGTCTTTGCCCAGGATCTTGCGCAATGCGGCATAGCCACCACGTGCTTCGTAATCTTGGATGCGCCAATTGCTGCCATTCAAGCCCGCATAAATTTGCGGGTTGATGTGGCGATCGTGGAAACAGGTTTCCACGCCCGTGGCCTGGAATTGGTTCAGAACTTGTTGGACGTTCATCAGACGGCCTCCGCTTTCTTGAGGCTGTCGACCAACTGATCCAGTTTGTCGTGGCTCATGAAGCTGCACATGTGGCGGTCATTGACCAGCAGCACCGGCGCGTCAGCGCAAGCGCCTTGGCACTCGCTGGGTTGCAAGGTGAACAGGCCATCGGCCGTGGTTTCACCAGCGTGCACGCCCAATTTGTGTTCCAGATGGGCCAGTGCCTGGGCACCGCCGCGCAACTGGCAAGGCAGGTTGGTGCAGACGTTCAGCTTGAACTTGCCCACCGGCTTTTGGTTGTACATGTTGTAGAAGGTGGTCACTTCGTGCACCGCCATCACGGGCATGCCCAACACCTCGGCCACGACTTGTTCGCTGTCGGGGCTGACCCAGCCGAGTTCCTGCTGAACGATCGACAGGCAGGCCATGACGGCCGACTGCTTTTGATCCGCAGGGAACTTGGCAACTTCACGCGCAAAGCGTGCTTTGGTTGACTCAGAGATCATCGGTCAATCTCTCCAAAAACGATGTCCATGGTCCCGATGATCGCGACCGCATCGGCCAGCATGTGGCCACGGGCCATTTCATCGAGAGTGGCCAAATGGGCAAAGCCCGGGGCACGAATTTTGAGGCGGTAAGGCTTGTTGGCCCCATCGCTCACCATGTAAATACCGAACTCACCCTTGGGGTGTTCGACGGCGGCATAGGCCTCGCCTTCGGGCACATGGAAACCTTCGGTGAAGAGCTTGAAATGGTGGATCAAGTCTTCCATGTTGGATTTCATGCCTTCACGTGAAGGCGGTGCAATCTTGTGGTTGTCGGTGATGACCGGGCCGGGGTTGGCACGCAGCCACTTGACGCACTGCTGGATGATGCGGTTCGATTCGCGCATCTCCTGCACACGCACCAGATAGCGGTCGTAGCTGTCGCCGGTCTTGCCCACAGGCACGTCGAACTCGACTTGGTCGTAGGCATCGTATGGCTGGGTCTTGCGCAAGTCCCAGGCAAAGCCGGAGCCGCGCAACATGGGGCCGGTCATGCCCAGGTTCAGGGCGCGCTCGGGCGGCACCACGCCGATACCGACCGTGCGCTGCTTCCAGATGCGGTTATCGGTCAGCAGGGTTTCGTATTCGTCCACGCACTTGGGGAAACGCTGCGTGAAGTCGTCGATGAAGTCCAGCAAGGAACCGCTGCGGTTCTTGTTGAGCTGCTCGATGGCCTTGGCGTTCTTGATCTTGCTGACCTGGTACTGCGGCATGCTGTCAGGCAGATCGCGGTACACGCCACCGGGACGGAAATAGGCTGCGTGCATGCGCGCGCCGGACACGGCCTCGTACATGTCAAACAGATCTTCGCGTTCGCGGAAGGTGTAAATCAGGATGGTGGAGCTGCCGCAGTCGTTGCCATGGGAGCCGAGCCACATGAGGTGGTTCAGAACACGGGTGATCTCGGAGAACATCACGCGGATGTACTGGGCGCGCATGGGCACTTCCAGACCCAACATCTTCTCGATGGCCAGGCAGTAGGCGTGCTCGTTGCACATCATCGACACGTAGTCCAGGCGGTCCATATAGGGCAGCGACTGGATGTAGGTCTTGTGCTCGGCCAGCTTTTCGGTGGCGCGGTGCAACAAGCCGATGTGGGGGTCAGCGCGTTGCACGACCTCGCCATCGAGCTCCAGCACCAAGCGCAGCACGCCGTGTGCTGCAGGGTGCTGGGGACCGAAGTTCAGGGTGTAATTTTTGATTTCGGCCATATCAGTTCAGGCCTCCGTAGTTCTCTTCACGGATGATGCGGGGTGTGATTTCACGGGGCTCGATGCTCACGGGCTCGTACACCACACGCTTGCGTTCGGCGTCGTAACGCATTTCGACGTGACCCGACAGCGGGAAGTCTTTGCGGAACGGGTGACCGATGAAGCCATAGTCGGTCAGGATGCGGCGCAGGTCGTTGTGACCTTCGAACACGATGCCAAACAAGTCAAAGGCTTCGCGCTCGTACCAGTTGGCAGAGTTCCACAAATCGTTGACCGAAGCTACCAAAGGCAGATCGTCATCAGGGCACAGCACCTTGACGCGCACGCGCTGGTTCAGGCTGACCGACAGCAAGTGCACGGTCACGCCGAAACGCGGGCCGTCGGTGCCGACTTCGCGGTAAGCGGAATAGTCCACACCCGCCAAGTCGATGAGTTGTTCAAATTTGCACCCTGCTGCATCGCGCAGGGTTTGCATGACGCTCAGGTAATGGGCTGCGTTGACATGCACCGTCACTTCGCCCAGAGCGATGGTGATGCGCGCAACGCGCTCACCCAGCGCAGCGGCCAGGGTGTCTTGCAGGTCTTCGGGGCGAATGGCGAAATCGGTCATCGTCGTCTTCCCCTCAAACACGCGCAATGGTGTGTGTGCGGCGGATCTTCTGCTGCAATTGGATGATGCCGTAGATCAAGGCTTCGGCCGTGGGCGGGCAACCTGGCACATACACGTCCACCGGCACCACCCGGTCGCAACCCCGCACCACCGAATAGCTGTAGTGGTAGTAACCACCGCCGTTGGCGCACGAACCCATCGAGATGACCCAGCGCGGCTCGGACATCTGGTCGTAGACCTTGCGCAGGGCAGGCGCCATCTTGTTGCACAGCGTGCCGGCCACGATCATCAGATCGGACTGGCGGGGACTGGCGCGAAAAACCTCGGCGCCAAAGCGACCGAGGTCATAACGGGCTGCCGCCGCATGCATCATTTCGACCGCGCAGCAGGCCAGACCAAACGTCATGGGCCAGAGCGAGCCGGTCTTGGCCCAATTCACCACCGAGTCGTAACTCGTGGTGATGAAGCCTTCTTTCATCACGCCTTCAATCATTTTTTATCCTCAAGCAGGCTGAATGCTGTTGTCAATGCGGACCATCATTCCCAGTCCAGGGCGCCTTTTTTCCATTCGTAGACAAAGCCCACGACCAGAATGGCCAAGAAAATTACGACGGCCACAAAGCCAGCGACACCGACTTCCTTGAGCGCCACCGCCCAGGGAAACAGGAAGGCGATTTCCAGATCGAACAAGATGAACAAAATGGCCACCAGGTAGTAGCGCACATCGAACTTCATGCGGGCGTCTTCGAAGGCCTCGAAGCCGCATTCATAAGGGGAGTTTTTTTCCGCATCAGGTCGGTTGGGGCCGAGGATGTAACCCAAAACCTGGGGAATGATGCCGACAGCGATGCCGACCAAAATGAACAAGAGAATGGGGAGGTATTGGTCGAGGTTCATCTTGAGACTGCCGGTATTACCGAATGAACAGCCCGGGCCTTGAGCCCGGGCTTTTCTGATTGTCTGGTGCCGTCGGCGAGACTCGAACTCGCACAGCTTTCGCCACTACCCCCTCAAGATAGCGTGTCTACCAATTTCACCACGACGGCGGGATGCATTGTCCAGATGGCTTGAGGAAAGCATGTCACCACACTTTTTGCTCTCCGGACAATCCCGAATTCTACTCTGAAAACAGGGTCATTTCCCTGTCAAATCTCGGAAATTTGTGCACAGCAACAAAGCTGAGCTGAAGCTTACTTGGCAGGTGCTGCCGGTGCGTTGCCAGGAATCTGCGAGGCGGTGCTGTTGTCCGCCGCGGGCGCTGCAGGCGCACTCACAGCCGCGCCTTCGAGCACACTGCCGGATGCAGCTGCCGGACGGTTGTTGCCCAGATATGCCAGGAGCAATGTGCAAACAAAGAAAACACCAGCCAGCACAGCCGTTGTGCGCGACAGGAAGTTGGCGCCACCGGTAGCGCCAAACAAGCTGCCCGAACCACCGCTGCCGAAAGCCGCACCCATGTCTGCGCCTTTGCCGTGCTGCACCAGGATCAAGCCGATCATGGCCAAAGCAGACATCATTTGCACCACCAAAATCACGGTCATCAAAAAGCTCATCTTTTTCTCTCCAAAATCAATCTTCAAAATCTCAGCGGGACGCTGAATTCAAAATAGTCAAAAAATCATCCGCCTGCAAGGCCGCGCCCCCCACCAAGCCACCATCAATATCAGGCTGAGCCAGCAAGGTCGCCGCATTCACCGCATTCATGCTGCCGCCATACAGGATGGCAATCCGATCAGCTTGCGAACTGGCCGCCTGCAGCTGCTTGCGCAGCAAGGCGTGAACAGCCTGTGCCTGCTCGGGCGCAGCGGTCAAGCCCGTACCAATCGCCCAGACAGGCTCATAAGCCACCACGATCTCACTGATGCAATGCCCATTGGCGTGGATCACAGCAGCCAATTGGCGCTTGACCACGGCTTCAGTTTGGCCTGCTTCGCGCTCGGCCTGCGTTTCACCCACACACACAATGGGAGTGATCCCAGCTGACAGGGCACGCTGCGCCTTGACGGCCACCAACGCATCGGTTTCCGAATGGTATTGGCGACGTTCTGAATGACCAACGATGCAGTAACGCACCCCAAAGTCCTGCAACATGGTGGCTGACACTTCGCCGGTGTAGGCCCCTGCTTCATGGGCCGACACATCTTGCGCACCCCAGGCCACAGGCGAGTCGGCCAAAAGCGTTTGCATCTGCGCCAAATAAGGCGCAGGCACACACACCGCAGCACGGCATGTCACACCGGACAACCCCGATTGAATGGCTTCCAGCAAGGCTGAATTGGTGCGCAGGCCACCATTCATCTTCCAGTTGCCAACAATCAGTTTGCTTTTCATGCCGGCATCCAAGTCAGAACAATCTTGCCCACGTGTTGGTTGGATTCCATCAGGGCGTGCGCCTGGGCTGCACCAGAGGACAAACCACCACCGGCTTGTGTCGCAGCGAACACGCTGTGAATCACCGGTTTGATGCGTCCCGATGCCAGAGCAGGCCACACGTTTTCGCGCAAAGCGCGAGCGATGGCCCCCTTGAACTCGATCGGACGTGGACGCAAGGTGGAGCCTGTGATGGTCAAGCGACGACGCAACACCAGGCCCGCGTTGAAGCCACTGTCCAGACCGCCTTGTACCGCGATGATGACCAAGCGACCGTCTTCGGCCAAAGCCTCAACCTCACGCGCCACATAGTCGCCAGCGACCATGTCCAAAATCACATCCACGCCTGCCCCGTCGGTCAGGCGCTTGGCCTCGGCGACGAAGTCGGTGGTTTTGTAATTGATGGCGTGGTCCGCACCCAAAGCCAAGCAGGCTTGGCATTTGTCGTCCGATCCCGCCGTCACGATCACGGTGGCCCCTGCGGCCTTGGCCATCTGGATGGCCGTGACGCCAATACCGCTGGAGCCGCCCTGAATGAGCAAGGTCTCGCCCGCTTGCAGATGCCCGCGGTCAAACACATTGCTCCAGACGGTGAAGAAAGTCTCGGGCAGCGAAGCGGCTTCGATGTCGGTCAAGCCCTTGGGCACAGGCAGGCACTGGGCCACCGGTGCCACACAAAGCTCGGCGTAACCGCCACCAGCCACCAAAGCACACACCCGATCGCCCACAGAAAAACCGGATGCGGCCATGGCCAGGGCATCGCCCGCCACCACCACACCAGCCACTTCCAGGCCCGGAATGTCCGAAGCACCGGGCGGCACAGGGTACAGGCCTTTGCGTTGCAAGACATCGGGACGATTGACCCCGCTGGCTGACACGCGGATGAGCAACTCCCCTGCCCCGGCAACCGGGTCAGGGCGTTGTGCAGGCACCAGCACCTCGGGGGCGCCAGGACTTTGAATTTCAATGACGTTCATGAAGCAATGCTCGGTTGGAATCCAGAACGGGTGACCTCCGGGCCACCCGCAGCCCTTGATCAGCCCTGAGCAGGACGGTCCAACAAAGCCTTCATCGACAACTTGATGCGGCCTTTTTCGTCGGTTTCCATGACCTTGACCTTGACGATCTGGCCTTCGCTCAGGTAGTCGGTGACCTTCTCAACGCGCTCGTGAGCGATCTGGCTGATGTGCAGCAGACCGTCTTTGCCGGGCAACAGGTTGATCAGGGCACCGAAGTCCAGGATCTTGGTCACTGGGCCTTCGTAGACCTTGCCGATTTCGACTTCGGCGGTGATCTGCTCGATGCGCTTCTTGGCGATATCAGCCTTCTCGCCGTCGGTGGCAGCGATGGTGATCGTGCCGTCTTCAGCGATGTTGATCTGGCAACCGGTCTCTTCGGTCAGGGCGCGGATGGTGGCGCCGCCCTTGCCGATCACGTCACGGATTTTCTCGGGGTTGATCTTCATGGTGAAGAGCTTGGGTGCGAAATCAGACACTTCGGTGTTGGCTTCGCTCATCGCTTCTTGCATCTTGCCCAGAATGTGCATGCGGGCTTCTTTGGCTTGGGCCAAAGCGACTTGCATGATTTCCTTGGTGATGCCCTGGATCTTGATGTCCATCTGCAAAGCAGTGATGCCGTTGGTGGTACCAGCCACCTTGAAGTCCATGTCACCCAGGTGGTCTTCGTCACCCAAGATGTCGGTCAACACCGCAAAGCGGTTGTCTTCCTTGATCAGGCCCATGGCGATACCGGCCACGTGGGCTTTCATCGGCACACCCGCGTCCATCATCGACAGGCAGCCGCCGCAGACCGAAGCCATGGACGACGAGCCGTTCGATTCGGTGATCTCGGACACCACCCGCACGGTGTAGGGGAACTCTTCTTTGCTCGGCAGCACAGCGGCCAAAGCACGCTTGGCCAGACGGCCGTGGCCGATTTCGCGGCGCTTGGTCGAGCCCATGCGGCCCACTTCGCCGGTGGCAAAGGGAGGCATGTTGTAGTGGAACATGAAGCGGTCTTCGAACTCGCCAGCCAACGCGTCGATGCGCTGTGCGTCGCGCTCGGTGCCCAGGGTGGTGATCACCAAAGCCTGGGTTTCACCACGTGTGAACAAGGCCGAGCCGTGTGTGCGAGGCAGCACGCTGTTGCGGATTTCGATGGGGCGCACAGTGCGTGTGTCGCGGCCGTCGATGCGGGGCTCACCCGCCAAAATCTGGCTGCGCACGATGCGTGCTTCGATTTCGAACATCAGGCCGTCGAGCTTGACGCTGTCGAAGGCGACGCCCTCTTCGGCCAAAGCGACTTTGACCGAAGCGTAGGCTTCGCGGCAAGCGTGTGTGCGGGCTTGCTTGTTGCGGATCTGGTAGGCAGCACGCAGTTTTTCTTCGGCGAGTGTTGCCAGCTTGGCTTCAAAAGCGGTGTCGCGGGCAGGCGCTTGCCAGTCCCACACAGGCTTGCCAGCTTCGCGCACCAGCTCGTGGATGGCGTTGATGGCGGTCTGGCTTTGCTCGTGACCATAGACCACGGCGCCCAACATGATTTCTTCGGACAGTTGCAGGGCTTCGGATTCGACCATCAGCACAGCGGCTTCGGTACCGGCCACCACCAAATCCATCACGCTGTCTTTGCGCTGGGTCTGGCCGGGGTTCAGGACGTATTCGCCATTGATGTAGCCCACGCGCGCGGCGCCGATGGGGCCGTTGAACGGGATGCCCGAGATGGACAAAGCGGCAGACACAGCGATCATCGCAGCGATGTCGGCGTCAACTTCAGGGTTCAAGGACACGGTGTGGATGACCACGTGCACGTCGTTGTAGAAACCTTCGGGGAACAGAGGACGGATCGGGCGGTCGATCAGACGGCTGGTCAGGGTCTCGTGCTCGCTGGGCTTGGCTTCACGCTTGAAGAAGCTGCCGGGTATCTTGCCTGCAGCGTAGGTCTTCTCGATGTAATCGACAGTCAGCGGGAAAAAGTCTTGACCGGCTTTGGCGATCTTGGAACCCACGACGGTGGCCAGCACCACGGTGCCTTCCATGTCGAGCAGCACGGCGCCGCCGGCTTGGCGAGCGACTTCGCCGGTTTCCATCTTGACCGTGTGCTGGCCCCACTGGAAGGTTTTGGTGACTTTATTGAAAATGGACATGTTCAGAACTCCTGAAAACAAAAGCGCATGAGGCTGCACTGTGAGCCCGGAAGTTGACGCTCTGAACTCGATGCCATTCCACAAAACCTTGACTCAAAAGCCTTGTGGAATGACACAGCGCGGGTTCTTTGTGACAAATTCCGACTGAAAAAAAGAATAAAGCGCCTGAGCTAGTGAACTAACTCAGGCGCTTTTCATCTGGAGAGACGATTACTTACGCAGGCCAAGCTTGGCGATCAGCGCAACGTAACGGTCAGCATCACGGGACTTGAGGTAGTCCAGCAGTTTGCGGCGACGGCTCACCATGCGCAGCAGACCGCGGCGACCGTGATGGTCTTTGGCGTGTGTTTTGAAGTGAGGTGTCAGCTCGTTGATGCGGGCTGTCAGCAAAGCCACTTGGACTTCTGGGGAGCCAGTGTCGTTGGCAGCACGTGCGTTGGCCTTGACGACCTCGGCCTTGATTGAAGATGCAATCATGGTATTTCCTTGTTTTTCGCCGGATTCTTGAGGAATTTCAGCGGGTTAATGACTTGCGCCAACGGCCGGAAAAGCTATTGGCGTGCGCTTTGCAAATCGCAAAACAGGAGAATTATAGCCCGTAATCGCTCACCCTGGACTTGATCCTCCCCCAGTCTCCCCGGACCGCCCCCCCTTGCCACCCCCAACCACAGCCATTTGTCACCCCTTGTCACCGCCCCCTTGTCACCGCCCCCTTATCACGCCCGCCCCCTTATCACGCCCGCCCCCTTGTCACACCCGACCACCTCCCCTTGTCACATCCGACCACCTCCCCTTGTCACCCCGGACTTGATCCGGGGTCCATGCAGCTGCACTGGATGCCGGGTCAAGCCCGGCATGACAAGCTGCACCCGAAAATGGCATTCAAAGGGTTTTCACCCTGCAAGTTCACAAGACAAATCCCTAAAGTGAAGGCAAAGGAGCCATTTGCATGAAACTGTCTTTCACTCAAACTTTGTCCAGCGCCCTGCTGATTGGTTTATCAGTCTTGCACGGCCCCAGCGCCATGGCCCAGACCTACCCCGCCAAACCCATTCGGCTGGTGGTCACCTTCCCTGCAGGCGGCGCGCCCGACATTTTGGCCCGGCTCTTCAGCGAAAAAGCCCAACTGGGCCAACCCGTCATCATCGACAACAAACCCGGCGCGGGCGGCAACATCGGAGCCGACATCGTGGCCAAGTCCCCAGGCGACGGCTACACCATGGTCATGGGCACGGTCGGCACCCACTCCATCAACGGGGCGCTCTACGACAAGATGCCCTACGACATGGTGAAGAACTTCTCCCCCATCTCGCTGGTCGCCTCGGCGCCCAACCTGCTGGTGGTCAACAACGACCTGCCCGTCAAAAGCGTGCCCGAGCTGATCGCCTACATGAAGGCCAACCCCAACAAACTGTCGTTTGGCTCGCCGGGCACCGGCACCTCGGTGCACGTCTCGGGTGAGTTATTCAAGTCCATGACCGGCACCAGCATGACGCACGTGCCCTACAAAGGCCGCCAGTTTGCCATCCCTGACCTGGTGGGCGGCAGCATCCAGCTCATGTTCGACAACATGCCCTCGGCCCTGCCCATGGCCCGCGAAGGCAAGATCCGCGCACTGGCCCAAACCACCGCCAAACGCTCCCCCGCCGCGCCCGATGTGCCCACCATGGCCGAATTTGTGCCCGGCTTCGAGGCCACCACCTGGTTTGCCCTGTTTGCACCGGCCAACGTGCCCAAGCCGGTCATCGACAAACTCAACGCCGAAGTCGTGCGCGTCTTCCGCCTGCCCGAGGTTCAGGACCGCCTGAAAACCCTGGGCCTGGACCCGGTTCTGTCCACGCCCGAAGAATTGGCCAAATACCAAGCGGTTGAAATCGCCAAATGGGCCAAGGTGGTCAAGGAGTCCGGGGCCAAGGCGGAGTGACCCTGGCTCTGAGGCTCAAGCGGCAGCCAGCCAGCCCTTGAGCCGCTCCCCCCCCTGGGCCAAGCGGCTCAGGTCTTTGGACGCAAAGCACCAACGCAGCCAGCCTGCGGCCTCGGGCGCAAAAGCTTCGCCCGGGGCCAGGCCCAAGCCAGCTTCAGCCACCAGTCGTTTGGCCGTCAGCACCGCATCGGGGTGACCTTCGAGCCTGAAAAATGCGTACATGCCGCCTTGGGCAGGCGCCACTTGCACGCCTGGCACGGCTTGCAGCAGGGGCACCAGGGTGTCGCGGCAGGCTTTGAGATGCGCCACCACACGGGGCGTGATGTTTGCGGTGTTTTGCAAGGCCACCACGCCGGCGCGCTGGGTGAAGACCGAGGCACACGAGGTGTTGAACTCGATCAGCTTGCCCATGTGCGGCGTCATGGCCTCGGGCATGACCAGCCAGCCCAGGCGCCAGCCGGTCATCAAGAAGCTCTTGGAAAAGCTGTGCACCACGACCAAGCGTTCGTCGGGCTCGGCCACATCCAAAAATGAAGGCGCGCAGCCGTTGGCGGTGTCGGCTTCGTGATACAGGCGCTCGTACACCTCATCGGCCAGCACCCAGGTGCCGGTGGCGCGGCAGTGCGCCAGGATCTCGGCTTGTTCGGCGCGGCTGAGCGTCCAGCCCGTGGGGTTGTTGGGCGAGTTGACGATGAGCATGCGGGTGGCGGACGTGATGGCGGCTTTGAGCGCGGCCATGTCGAGCTGCCATTGGCCATTCACCGGGCGCAGGGCCACGCATTTCAAATTGGCGCCCATCACCAGCGCCTGGGCGGTCAGATTGGGCCACACGGGGGTGACAGCAACCACCTCGTCACCTGCGTCGATCAGGGCTTGCGCGGCCAGCATCAATGCATTCACCCCGCCTGAAGTGATGGCGATGCGGTCGGTGCTTATGGGGCCATGCAAGGCCGACATGTAATCCGACACGGCCTGGCGCAGCTCGGGCAGGCCCAGGTTGTGCGAATAAAACGTCTCGCCCTTTTGCATGGAATCGATGGCGGCTTGGCGCACCACATCGGGCGTGACTTCGTCGGACTCGCCAAACCAGAAGGCCAGCACATCGGGGCGGCCCATGCCCGCGTTGGCCACTTCGCGGATGCGAGACTCTTCCAGATCGAGCACGGTCTGGCGCATGAAAGATGTTGAATGACTCATGCAGTGATCCTAACGTCTTGCGCCCTGTGCATCACCAAGCGCTTGCGAAATTGAACCGCTTGACTATCATGGACAGCACAATAAAACAGGGAGAAAAACATGCGCAAACGTTGGGTATCGGCATGTGTGGGCAGCCTCGGATTGAGCCTGTGCCTGAGTGTGATGCCACTGGCCGCCAAGGACTTCACAGCCACCAGTGGGACGAAAAAAATCACCAAGCCCAAAAAAGTCAAAGCACCCAAAATGCCCCACGACAGAAGCGGTTCAGAGAACAGCGCCCAACGCGATAAACGCTTGTTGCGCGAATGTCGGGGGCGGCCCAATGCGGGTGCCTGCGAAGGCTACGCCAACTGAGCTGGCCTGCGGGTGATCAGGTCCACCACTGCCGCAAGCCGCTGACCCGCACGCTGGGCCGTGCAATGGCCGCTTCGAGCAGGCTGGCCTGGGCTTCGATCAAGGTGAACTGTTCACGGGCGCGGGTGATGCCGGTGTAGACCAGCTCGCGCGAGAGCACTTCTGCGCCGCCCGGTGGCAAGACCAGTGCGGTGTGCAAAAACTCCGAGCCCTGGCTTTTGTGCACCGTCATGGCAAACGCGGTTTCCACATGCGCCAGCCGCGTCACGCTGACCGAGCGCAGCTGATCGCCATCGAGGAACCAGGCCTTGAGCTGTCCTTGGGGGTTGGGCAGGACCACGCCCACATCGCCGTTGAACACACCCAGCTGCGTGTCGTTGCGCGTGACCATGACCGGGCGACCGGCAAACCATTCGCCTTGGGGCTTGAGCCATCCTTGATCGGCCAGCGCTTTTTGCACCGATGCGTTCAAGCCCTCGGTGCCCCACTCGCCTTGACGCACGGCGCACAGCAGGCGAAAGCGGTCAAAGGCCTGCAAGACCGCTTGCACCCAGACTTCGTGCGCGCCCTCGCCAGGGCCACGGGCCATGCAGGCCAGGTAATCGGCATAAGAGGGCTTGCCGCTCAAGCCCCGCGCCAGATCGCTCACGGCCAAAGGACTCAACGCCTGCTGCGCACACAAAGGCTGCGTGCCTGCGCCAGCATCAGCGCCTTGCAAGACCTGGCTTGCAGCGGCCGCATCACCCCGGTTGACGGCCAAAGCGAGCTGGCCAATCGGGCCACCAAAGCGGCGGCTTTCGCGCAGCATCACGGTTTGCTGGGCCAAAGGCGGCGCTGACGCGTCAGCGGCAAGATACGCCGTACCCAGCGCCTGCCCGGCCACGGCCTGCACAAACTGGGCCGTGTCGGCGCTGTAGTGGCCTTGCGCCGCGTCACGGCACAAATCGCCCAGCACCGCACCGGCCTCGACCGAGGCCAGCTGGTCCTTGTCGCCCAGCAGCACCAGCCGCGCATGCGGCGGCAAGGCTTGCAGCAAAGCGTCCATCATTTCCAGGTGCACCATCGAGGCTTCGTCCACGATGAGCACATCCACATCGAGCGGTTGGGCCGCATGGTGGCGGAACTGGCGCGAATCGGGCCGCGCGCCCAACAGCGAATGCAAGGTACGCGCAGGCCCCATGCGCTCGACCAGCGCTTTGAGGTCCAGCCCCGCATCTGCGGGCACCGTCATGTCCTGCAACGCTTTGTCGATGGATTGTTTCAAACGCGCGGCGGCTTTGCCGGTGGGTGCGGCCAGCGCCACGCGCAAGGGGCTGCCCGTGTCGTGCAGCGCCAGCAACAAGGCCAGCAAACGGGCCGCGGTGTAGGTCTTGCCCGTGCCCGGCCCGCCAGTAATCACCGACAAGCGGGCACGCAAGGCCACGGCGCAGGCCATTTTTTGCCAATCGATCTCGACCGCTGCCGCATCGCCCGGTGCAACATCGCGTGGTGCAAAAAAGCGGTCCAGCCAGGCCCGCGCAGGGGCCTCGGCCACCGGCAGGGGTTCGCAGGCGCGGTGCAGCAGGCCCTGCCCCACCCGCTGCTCGTAAGCGGCATAGCGGCGCAGGTACAAAAGCGGTGCATCGGCCGTGCCACCCAACACCAGGGGCTGACCTTCATCGGGGGCACCGGGTGCGCGCAGGCAAGCGGCCTGCAACTGCGCACGCCAGGCGCTCACATCGGCGGGCAATTGCGCCCACAAGGCCTTGAGCCCTATGGAGCCATCGGCCCACAGCGCAGGCCAACCCAACAGGTCCAGCGGCGCATCGCTCAAGGCGGCGACCGACAAACAGGTGTGGCCTCGCCCTTCCATCTGCGCCAGCACGGCAGCAGCCACCAGCACAGTCGCCGGAGCTTGCGGGTCGAGCCGGTGCAATTGCTCGGCCAAGGCACTGTCCAGGCTGCGCAGCAGGCCTTGGTCAGCCCAGTGGTGCAGCCACTGCAAAGCCTGCGCAGCACTCAGGGTTTGTGCGGGCAGGTCCTGCAGCCAATCCATCTGGGCCGCAGGCACCACCAAGGCGCGGGGGTTTTTGCGCACGTTCATGCGGCCTCCTTGGGGGTCAACATGGCGTCCAGCGCATCGAGCAAAGCCACCGGCGCGGGCAAGGTGCAACAGCCCCCAGCCGGCCCGTCGATGCCACGCAAAAACAAGTACACCGCGCCGCCCAGTTGCTGGGCCGGGTCGTAGGCCTCGCCCAAGCGTGCACGCAGCAAGCGGTGCAGCGCCAACATGTAAAGCGCCGCCTGCACCTCGTAGCGGTGCTGCGCCATGGCCTCGTCCAGCGCTTGCGCGCTGTAGGCCGCATCATGAGTGCCCAGGTGGTTGGATTTGTAGTCCAGCACCCAGTAGCGCCCCTCGTGCTCGAACACCAGATCGGCAAAGCCCATCAACATGCCGTGCAATTGCGCATCGGGCAGCTGCGGACGGCTCACACCGGGCAGCAAATGCTGCTGGCACAGCGCGTCGATTTCCTGCGCGTGCAAGCGCTCGGCAGGCAACCAAAATTCCATCTCGGGCAACAAGGTGCCCAGCGCATTCAATGCAGCCTCGGGCCCGCGCAGCGGCTGGGCCACCACGCGGCTGAGCCAGTGCAGCACCTCGGGGGCCTGCGATGCATAGCCTGCGCGTTCGCAGCGTTTGAGCAAGCGATCGGCCAAGGGTGTGCCGGGCTGCAAGGCAAAGTTTTCAGCGGCCAGCCATTCGAGCTGGTCGTGCAAGAAGTTGCCCGCGCCGGGGCCCCGTGCAAAACCATGCCAGGCCTGCGCAACAGCGGTGGTGGGCCACGGCACTTCGTCCACGACAGGCTCGTCGTCGGCTGGGCGCGGCGTGGCCATGTCCAATCCCGTGTGGGCCAGTGGCTGCGAAGACAAGTCCCGCGTCAAGCGCGAAAAGCTGGCAATGGTCCAGCGCTTGTCGATGATGGCGGTGCTGTGCAGCGCATCGCGCAGCGCGGCCTCTTGTTCGGTGCGTTGCCAGCAGCTCAAGGGCAACTCTTGCGGGGCCCGCGTGAACTGCACCGACAGGGGCTGCCCTTGCGCATCGGTTTGCAGCGCCTGCCAACGGGGGGCCCAGTCGATAGCCTCCAGCGCTTGGCCGCCGCTGAGCAAATGGCCCGCTGCGCTGTCGTGGTTCACACAGGTTTTGCCATTGCCGCGTTTGACCGCGCTCCAACCCAGCCACAAGGCGTGCCGCGCACGGGTCAGGGCCACGTACCACAGGCGAAGGTCTTCGCGCAGGCGGTCCAAATCGGCGCCTTTGGCATCCTGCTTGTCAAAAGCCAGCGTCCAGCGGCGATCGCCTTGGGCATCGCTCACTTGCAGCACAGCGGCCTTGTCGGCCGTCACCACGCGGTGGCTGTGCGCAAAAGGCAAGCAGACCACCGGGTACTCCAGACCCTTGCTCTTGTGGATGGTGATGACCTTGACCAGGTCTTCATCGCTCTCCAGCCGCACGGTCTGTTCTTCGTTCTCGCTGGCGCTGCCGTCCAGCGCCTCGTCGATCTGCTGGGCCAACCAGCGGATCAAAGCCTGTTCACCGTCCAGCTGCTGGCTGGCCGCTTGCAGCAACTCGGCCAGGTGCAGCACATTGGTCAGGCGGCGCTCGCCATCGGGCTGGCCACGCCAACGCCCGGCCAGCTGCAGCACATGCAGCGACTGGCGCAGCATGGCCAAAACGCCCTGGCTTTGCCAGGTCTGGTGCAGCTCGCGCATCTGCTCGGCGCGGGTGTCCAGCAATTCGTCTTGCGTGGCCAAGTCGTGCAACTCGTCCAGGCTCAGGCCCACGGTGCGCGTGCCCAAGGCGGCACGGACGCGGCGCATGTCTTGCGGCTCGGCCACGCCACGCAGCCACAGGCACAGGTCTTGCGCTTCGTCGCTGGCAAAGACCGAGTCTCGGTCCGACAGGTACACCGAGGCCACGCCGCGCACACGCAGCGCGTCGCGCACAGCAGCGGCCTCCACACCGGTGCGCACCAGCACCGCGATGTCTTTGGGCTTGAGCGGGGTGTCGCCTTTTTGTGCATCGACAAAGCGCGCCTGCGGGTCGCTCAGCCAGGCCACGATCTGCTCAGCGCACAAGGCCGACAAATGCGCGCGCGCATCGCGCTGGCTGCGCAGCGTGTCGTCGTGCACCACCGTCATGGCCGGGATGGCGCCGGTGCTGCTGGTCAGTACTTCGGCGCGGCCCTTGGCGCCCACGCTCTGGAAAGGCAAGGGGTCCTCATCGCCATGGCGGTAACCAAAGGCATCGGTCGGGATCTCGAACCAGCGGTTGACCACATCGACCACCGCTTGGGTGGACCGGAAGTTGGTGCCCAGCACGTGGTGGCGGCCTTGCGTGGCGCGGCGCGCAGCCAGGTAGCTCTGGATGTCTGCGCCTCGGAAACCATAAATCGATTGCTTGGGGTCACCGATCAGCAGCAGCGCCGTGTCTGGCCGGTTCTCGGCCGTGCGGTAGATGCGGTCAAACAAACGGAACTGCAAGGGCGAGGTGTCCTGGAACTCGTCGATCATCGCCACCGGGAACTGCTCGCGCAGGCGCTGGGCCAGGCGCTCACCGGCCTCAGGGTCGGCCAGCGCCACATCCAGGCGCTGCAGCATGTCGGCAAAGCCAAACAGGCCGCTGCGGCGTTTGAGCTCGGCCATGCGTTGCTGCACATGCTGGCGGGCGTGCAAACGGGCGATCTGCGTCGGGTCTGGCAAGGCCAGCAAAGCGGCCTGCAAATCGGCATAGGCCTGGCTTTCGGGCGGCAGCTGCACCGTGTCTTCACCGGGTTTGCGGCAAGCGAGCAAGCCATCGGGCGTGAAGCGCTCCCAGCCGGTTTTCATGTCGGCTTGCAGGGTTTGGGCATCGGCCGGGCTTTGTGCCCAGGCCTTGAGCACGCCCAGCCAGGCGGCGCAGTTCTTGGTGCTCAGCTTGCGGCCATCCCAGCTGGACTTGTGTTGCGCCAGCTGCGCCTCGATCCAACCCAGCAAGTTGTCGGCCTTGACATCCCAGCCCGGCTTGAGCGCCTGCAGTTGCGCAGCGCGTTCGGCCTGTGCCGCGCCGAACACCTGCGCCAGCGTGCCGGCTTCGGCATCGGCCAAGGGCACGGCCATCAGGGCGCGCATGTCCTTGTCGAGGGCGGCCACATCGCGC
The DNA here is from genome assembly GCF_030158565.1 of Limnohabitans sp. Classification (GTDB taxonomy): domain Bacteria; phylum Pseudomonadota; class Gammaproteobacteria; order Burkholderiales; family Burkholderiaceae_C; genus Limnohabitans_A. The sequence goes on from NZ_JAOASQ010000006.1 coordinate 52,514, forward strand.
CAGATGCCTTGCACCTGTGCCACCCCGGTGGTGGACATGGGATAAAGCTGTTGACGCCAGTAGTCCTGCACGGCTTCCAGGCGCAGCGCGGCTTCGTCGCCGACCAGGTTTTCTTCGAACAGGTTGCCGCTGTCAAAAGCGTGCTCGCGCAGCATGCGCTGGCACCAGGCGTCGATGGTGTACACGGCCGCATCGTCCATGGCCTGCGCGGCCAGCGCCAGGCGGTAAGCCGCTTGTTCGCGCTGCGGGCCTTCGGGGTATTCGGCCATCAGCCTGTTCAAGAAATCATCTTCGACGGTCAACAGGCCCCGGAACACCTGCGCCGCCTCAGTCAGGCGGGCACGGATGCGGTCCGACAGCTCACGCGTGGCGGCGCGGGTGAAGGTCATCACCAGCACGTCTTGCGGCAGCATAGGGCGCATGGGCGCGGTGCCACCTTCTGTGTCCTGTGTGCCGTGGCCCAGCACCAAGCGCACATACAGCGCGGCAATCGTCCAGGTCTTGCCGGTACCAGCACTCGCCTCGATCAGGTGGCTGCCGCGCAGCGGAAAGGTGCTGGCATTCAGGGCGTGTGCGGTGCTCATGCCTGCTCCTCGGAGTCATCGCCACTGTCGGCATCGGGCAAGGGCTCGATCGCGATGTCTGCAGCCCATGCTTGCAAGGGCGCATAAACCGCGTCGGCCAGGCGCTCGAACGCGCCCGTGTCCAGCAAGGACTGCAGCGTGGGGTAGGTGCGCGCCAGCGCCGGGTCTTCGCCCAGCGCACCGCGTTTGAAGTCGCTGCCCTCGTAGGCATCGGCCAGCGCGTTGCGGTTGTCCTTGTCTTTGAGCCATTGCAGCGCCAAGCCGGGCGGCAAAGGCAAGGGCCAGCGCATGCCCTCGACCCAGGTGTCCAGCAAAACCTGCAGCTGGGCACGGGCCTGCTCGGGGTCTTGCGGGGGCACGCGCAGCACGGCGTTGCGCCCCACCACCACACAAGGCAAGGGCTGGTGCATGGCGGCAGCCGCCAAAGAGAGCAGCCAGATGTCGATCAGTTTGTCGGAGTAGGCCTGCGGTGTTTTGGGCACCAGGTTGGCCAGCTTGCTGGCGCGCAAGGTGAGCGACAGCGCCCCGCTCTCGCCCCACAAGAGGCCGCTGAGTGCGTCTTGCAAATGCACGTTCAGTGGATCGTTCGGTGTGGCCTGCGCTTGCGGCAGATCGACCAACAAGCGCTCGGCCACTTCGGGGTAGGCCTGGCGCTCTTGCAGGGCCGCACCCAGCAGGGTTTGCAGCTGATGGCTGAGCTTCTGGGCTTCGAGCACGCCCACACCGGCCAGCGGCAAGGCACCGGCCTGGCGCAAGCGCTGCACCACGCGCTGTGCGTGCGCGGGCAACGCATCCAAGCTCAGATCGGTGGGCACATGCGCCAGCTCGTGGTCCAGCAGCTGGTACAGGTCCAGCCCGCCCAGACCAAACAGTTCTTCGTCGTACAGCGCGCTGCGCTCGTCGTCCAGATGGACTTGCAAACGCTCGCGGAAAAACGCGCCCACCGGCTTGCGCAGAAAGTGCGCCAGCTGGGTCAGCGTGATGACCGGGGTGCCGGTGGCGGACTGCAGCGGTGGCAACAAGACTGGATCGCCGGGTCCCGCCACGTCGCTTCGCTCCTCGCGGCTGACGGCTGCTCCTGGCGATGACGGCCTGGAGGCTTCGTCGTCGCGGGCGCCTTTTTTCTCGTCATCGCGAGCGAAGCGTGGCGATCCAGTCTGCGCTGCCCGCCATTCCCTGGCATAGGTGTGCAGCGCACTGCCCTCTTCAAAATACGTGCGGCTGAACGGCTGCAGCGGGTGCACCGTGGTCAGGCGCTTGGCGCTGCCAGTGCCCCAGAGCGCATCGATCTCGTCGCGCAATTGCGACACCAGCACCGAGGGCGGTTGTTCACTGTTGTCGCGCACGCTGCGGCCGCTCCAGCTGACGTACAGCACGCGCCGCGCCGACAGCAGGGCTTCGAGCATGAGCTGGCGATCGTCGTCGCGGCGCGAGCGGTCACCCGGCCGGGCCATGCCGGGCAGGCCCAGCAAATCGAAGTCGGCACGCGGGCTGCGGCGCGGATAGTCCCCGTCATTCATGCCCAGCAGGCACACCATCTGGAAAGGGATCGCCCGCATCGGCATGAGCGTGCAAAAGGTCACGCCACCGGCGCGAAAGCGTTGCTCCAGCTTGGGCACCTTGAGCGCTTCCAGCCAGGCCGAGCGGGCCACGGCCAGCGGCACAGCCTCTGCAAAATCGGCTTGGTCAGCCGCCTTGCCCCAATCGTTCAGGGCCTGGTCCAGCGCCGACAAGGCATTGCGGTCGGTGTCGTCTTGCGGCTTGAACAGCGCCGCCAGCAAAGCCCGGCACCGCTCGGCCCACTGCGCGGGGCTGGCCGCCGTGGCGCAGGTTTCCCACCAGTCCATCAGGGCCTGCAGCAAATGCGCCAGCGCACCGGCCAGCTCGGCGTCGAGCCCGCCGACTTCCGGGTACGGGTCAGGGCCCGAAGCAGCTGGCGGCATCGGGTCCGCACCGCAGGCATAACCCATCAGCATGCGTTGCACGCCAAACAGGGCCGAGTTGTCTTCGCCGCAAGCGGCCAGGCCCAGGCCTTGGCGGTGCTGGGCGGACAAGCCCCAGCGGATGCCCGAGCCCGCCATCCAGCGGGTGAGAGTGGGCAATTGTTCGGGCTTGACGCCAAAACGGGCCGCCAACGCGGGCACTTCGAGCAGCTCCACCAACTCGCTCATGCGGCCACGCTGCTGCGGCAAGGCCAGCAGCCACTCCACCGCGTGGATCAAGGGACTGTTGGCTTGCGCCCCCAGGTCAGCGATGTCAAAAGGAATGAAACGGGCGTCGCCCCGCTTGTATTGGCCAAACACGGCGCGGATCGCCGGGGCCATCACCTCGATGTCGGGCACCATGACCACCACGTCGCGCGGCGAGGCCTCAGGCATCTGGTGGAACCATTGCAGCAACTGGTCGTGCAGCACTTCCAGCTCGCGCACCGGGCTGTGCGCCACTTGAAACACCACCGAGCGGTCATCGGCTTGCAGCGGGGCATCCACCGCGTCTTGTGACGACTTCAGGTCGCGGATGCGGTGTTGCAACTGCGTGAGCAAGCGCGTGGCATCGGCCCCTGGCACATCGTCGAACAGATCGAGCTTGACGCCGGGCACGGCTTCTTGCGCGGCCTGCACATCGTCGAACGCATCGAGCTGGCGGATGAAGTCGCGCCCCTGCCGGCCCCAGGCGGCCAGCAAGGCGGGCGCATGCCAATGCATTTGCGCCAAGGGCGTCTCGGACAGCGATTCTTTTTTGTAGCCATGACGCTTGCGCTCAGCCCGCAGCCATTCGCGCCCGTCCATGATGTCGCCCCAGTGGTACTGGCAGGGGTTGGGCACGGCCAGCAGCACCTGGCTGTGCGCGGCCAGCGCCGCCAACATGTCCAGCAGCTGGCCAGGCATGTGGCTCATGCCAAACACCGATACGCGCCGCGCCACCGGGCTGGCCAGCGCCTCGCCCGAGCGCAAGCGGGCCAGCGCCCGCACATGCAAGGCCGGGCGCGTGGCCTGGCGTTCGGCCTCGTTCAGGGTGGCCAGCACGCGGCGCCACAGCGCGGCTTGCCACAGCTGGTCGGCGGGCAAGTCCGCCTGCCCTGCGGCCTGGCGCAACACATCGCGGCCAGCGGCCCAGTCGTCAAGCCAGTCAGGCCGGTAAATTTGGTACTGGTCAAACAGGTCGGCCAGGCGGCTGGCCAGTTGCAGTAAGCGGTCGGGCTCATCGCCCCGCAAAAACCCCGCCACCGGCTGGAACACCGCATCGCCCACGCATTCGGGCAGCAAAGCGATCAAGCGCCAGGTCATGGGCAGTTTGTCGAGCGGCGAGTCGGGCGGCACATTCTGCGCGCCCAGCACCTGCCGGTAGGTGCGCCACAAAAAGCGCGAAGGCAGCTCAACCCGCGTGGCCGCGCACACGCCGCCCTGCTGGGCCAACGCCATCTTGATCCACTCGGCCATGCCGTTGCTTTGCACCAGCACCACCTCGGGCTCCAGCGGCCCCAAAGGCTGACGCGACAGCCAGCCCGACAGGGTTTCGGCCAACACCTCGGAGCGGTGGCTGTGCAGGGCAATGAAGCCCGAAGGAATGGCAGAAACGGACATGCGGCGGGGTCAGGCGATCAGGCTGGGAATACGACAAGAATAGCCGCAATCTTGCCCCGCGCCGGGCTCAAGACATGAGCCACGGGCGCCCCGTTTTTTGCCCATATTTTAAGCACAACGCGCCACACCAGGCAGGATGCGGCTTGGCGCAGTTGTTCATGGACTTATCCACAGCTTTGGGCACGGTCTGTGGGGAAAGTTGGACCACATCCACGCAACAGCCCAAGCCTGCGCCGCCTGCACCACGGTCACCCGGGACGCGATCCGGGGTCCATAGAGGCTGAAGAATGGATCCCGCATCCAGTGCGGGATGACAAACACCAAATGCATCACGCATCCAGTGTGGGATGACAAATCCCCAATGCATCGCCTGACACGGGCTTAGATGGCTTTGGTCTGAAACAGCTGTCATCGTCATGACTGGTCATGCCCGAAACCCGCACTACAGTGCAGGCATGACGCATTTTTACGAACCCCACCTGGGCCACGGCCTGAAGCACGACCCTTTCAACTCGATCGTCGGGCCGCGCCCGATTGGCTGGGTGTCAAGCCGCAATGCCAGCGGGGGGCTCAATCTGGCGCCCTACAGTTTTTTCAGCGCTTTCAACTACGTGCCGCCGCTGATTGGCTTTTCCAGCATTGGTCGCAAGGACACGCTGAACAACATCGAGGCCACCGGCGAGTTTGTCTGGAACCTGGTCACGCGGCCCTTGACCGAGGCGATGAACAAGACCTGCGATGCGGTGCCGCCCGAGGTCAGCGAGTTCGATGTGGCTGGCCTCACCCCACAAGCGTCACGCATCGTCAGCGTGCCCCGCGTGGCCGAAAGCCCGGTCAGCTTCGAGTGCAAATGCACCCAGATCCTGCAGATGGAAGGCATCGATGGCCAAAAGGTCAACACCTGGATGATCTTTGGCCAAGTGGTGGGCGTGCACATCGATGAGCGATTGCTCAAAGACGGCATTTACGACACCGCCAACGCCCAGCACGTTTTGCGCGCTGGTGGGCCGGCGGACTATTTCACCATCGGGCCTGAGCAGTTGTTCAAGCTCTACCGGCCCGAAAGCTGGCAGGGCACGCTGCCCAAAAAGTAAAACACCCGCTGCTCAGGCCTTGTTGGCTTGGCCAGCGTCGTGCACCAGTTGCGCGATCTCGACCGAACCGAGCAACTGAATGGGATGCTGTCGGGCCAAGGCCACAGCGGCTGGGCTAAAGACCCCCAAGCTCATACAGCTGCACGAGAAGGCCTCTTGGCTCTCAACAGCGGCCAACAGTTCACGCAAGGGCTCGGCCCCCACGCTGGCGGCTTTCCAGCGTTTGGCGCTGACCAAGGTGATGCGGCCATTTTTCTCAATCTCAAAGTCGGCGGGGCCGTTGCTCAGAGGGCGAACCTCAAAACCTTGCTTGCGCAAAGCGGTTTCGACCACGGCCGCAAACTCGCGCCAGGCCATGGCACGGGCCTGCCCTGTGAGCGCTTCGATGCGATCGTTTGACAATGCGTTTCTTTGCCGCCAGGCAGCCATGACGCCGATGACCAAAAACGGAAAGCCGCCCAGCATGCCCGCTGTTTTGTAGGCATCGGGCAACAAGGCACCGGCCGCCAAGGCCACCGCCAGCATCACCACAAAGCTCACCCACCAAGGGGCGCGCAACAAGGTCGCGAACAGCGACTTTTCAGACATTTTCAATTTCATGGTCAGCTCAAATGAGGTTCACCGCAACACCCCACTGCAACTGCAGCTTGGCCACGGCACGCCAGTGTAGTAGGCCACGCGACAGGCCCCATTGCCCCTGCGTGCTAAAGTGAATTCAACGTCACTTGCGCAGGTTTCAACCATGACCCACTCTCACGACCCCAGCCCCACACACGAGCACACCGAAACCGACTGGAAGCACGATGGCGTGCGCGTGGTGCCAGGCGATCAGTTGGACGGCAACGTGCCCTCCACCCCCGGCATGGACCGCAAAGCGGCCATCAACTTTGCCCGTGTGGGGGCGCAAAAACTCTGGGCCGGCACGGTGCACATCCACCCCAATGCCAAAACAGGTGCACACCACCATGGGCCTTTGGAGAGCGTGATCTATGTGGTCAAGGGCCGGGCCCACATGCGCTGGGGCAATGCACTGGAGTTCACCGCCGAGGCCGGGCCAGGTGATTTCATTTACGTGCCGCCCTATGTGCCGCACCAGGAAATCAATGCCAGCGCAGACGAAACGCTCGAATGCGTGCTGTGCCGCAGCGACGGCCAGGCGGTGGCGGTCAACATGGACATCGAGCCCGCGGAAAAACCCGAGACGGTGCTCTGGATTGACCCCACGCACCCGCAAGGCGGCGTTTGACCCCAACACCCGGCCAGGGCGACCGGGTGTGCTTCTCAGCCGAGGGTCAATCCAGCGTCACGCCCGCTTTCTTGACGACCTGGCCCAGACGGATGGACTCTTTGCGGATCAACTCGCCAAACTGAGCGGCCGTGCCGCCCACCACCGGCGTGCCGATGGCTTCCCATTTTTTCTTGAACTCCGGCTCGCTGAAGATGGCGTTCAAGGTGGTGTTGAGCTTGTTGATGATGGGCGCAGGCGTTCCCGCACGCACCGCGATGCCGTGCCAGCCGGTGATTTCATAACCGGCAATGCCCGCTTCCATCATGGTCGGCACATTGGGCAATGAGGGGTGGCGCTTGGCCGACGTCACGGCCAGGGCTTTCAATTTGCCACCCTGGATGTGCGGCAAAGAGCTGCCCAGGATGTCGAACATCACCTGCACCTGACCACCGATCAAATCGTTGAGCGCAGGGCCCGCACCACGGTAGGGGATGTGCGAGATGTTGGTGTTGACCTGGGTGTTGAAAATCTCACCCGCCAAATGCTGAGGCGTACCGTTGCCTGCCGATGCAAAGGCCAATTTGCTGTCAGGCTTTTGCGCCAAGGCCACCAGCTCCTTGACGTTGTTGACCGGCACGCTCGGGTGCACCTCGAGCACCAAGGGGAATGAGGAAATCTGGATCACCGGGGCCAGGTCGGTCATGGGCACAAAGGGCATGCTGCGGTACAGCGTGGGGTTCACGGCCATGGGGCCGCTGGCGGCCAGCAGCATGGTGTAGCCATCCGCTGGCGCTTGCTTGGCCACTTCGGCGCTGCCTAGGTTACCGCCTGCACCGCCTTTGTTGTCCACGATCACGGTGACGCCCAGGCGCGTGCTCAATTCACTTTGCAGCATGCGCGCCATCAGGTCGGTCGGGCCACCCGGTGGGTAAGGCACCACAAAGCGGATCGTTTTGCTGGGGTAGTTGTCCTGGGCCAGCGCGGGCAATGCGGTGGCACCCAAAAGGGCCGCTGAGAGTGCTGCGACGAAAGTGCTGCGTTTCATGGTGTTGTCTCCTGTAGAAATGGGAAAGCTCAAGCGGCAAAAAAAGCTTCACGCGCTTGGGCTGCGGTGTAGAGGGGGCGGCCCAGCACACGGGCCGAGTCGGCGATCTGGCGCACCAAGGCGGCGTTGTCGGGGGCCACTTGCCCGTTGTTGAGCAAGAGGTTGTTTTCAAAACCCACCCGCGCATGGCCACCCAAAGCCACAGCGGTGGTGGCGCAAGCGTGCTCGCCTGCGCCAAAGGCGCACATGGACCAGGGCTCGGAGCCGGTGTGGGCCATCACAAAAGGCAAGAGGTCTTTGGCCTCCGAGGTCTGGCCTATCGAATAACGGCCCAGCACAAACAAGAGCGACCAAGGCGCATCGGGGATCACGCCTTGCGCACGCAGAGCTTGCCAGCGCTGCAGGTCGGCCACGTCGTACACGATGACCTGGGTCATGACGCGCTCTTTGGCCAGCCAGCCAAAGAACTGGGCCAGACCGGCTTCGCCGATCTCGGGCTGGTCCACTTCGCGCAGGCCCACCGACACGGCTTCGGGCTTGAGCGCCGTGACCATGGCGATTTGCTCGGGCGCTTTGTACACGCGCGCGGCTTCGCTGGTGACCTGGATGATGAGTTCATCGCCCACCGCCGCCTTGACCGCCTGCTGGGCATCACGGTAGCCCTGCACGTCCAGGCTATGACGCCCCTCAGCATCGCGGATGTGCATGTGGATCATGGCCGCACCCGCATCGAGGCACAGCTTGGCGGTTTGGCCCAGCTCTGCGGTGGTGATGGGCAAGGCCGGATGGTCAGGCCGCTGCTTGTAGGCGCCGTTCGGCGCCACGGTGATCAACAGGGGATGCGAAAAAACAGCCATGGGGTGCCTTTTAAAAATCAATCGTGGGGGAATCAATCGAGAGGGTTAAGGGGCGGCAACTCAGACGCCAGCAAATCCAGCCCTTGGCGCAGCAAGCGGTCATAGCGTTCGCGCTCGGCCTTTTGGGTCTCGGGTGTCCATTTGAAAAAGCCCTGCCCGGTCTTCATGCCCAGGTCACCCCGGGCCACGCGCTCTTGCAGCACGCGGGCGGGCTCGGCGTTCACGGCCAGGCTGGGGTACATGCTGGCAGCAGCAGCCGTGTGCACCTCCAGGCCCGCATGGTCGCGCTGCATGACCGGGCCAGCGGCCAAGAAACGAAAGCCAAAACCAAAGCGCACGGCCGCGTCCACGTCTTCGGGCGTGGCCACGCCTTCATCGATCAGGGCAAAGGCCTCGCGCGCCAGGGCGTGCTGCATGCGGTTGGCCAAAAAGCCCGGCTTGTCCTTGCGCACCAGCACCGGCACGCTGCCACAGCCGCGCATGAAGTCGCACAGCTGCTCGGCTTCTGGCACCTTGGACTCTGGCCCCAACACCACCTCGACCAGCGGCACCAAATGCGCAGGCATAAAAAAGTGCAGGCCCAGCATGCGCTCGGCCGTGGGCAAGCCCTCGGCGATGGCGCTGATCGGGAAGCTGGAGCTGTTGCTGCACAGCAGCGTTTCGGGTGCGGCCATCTGCGCCAGTCGTGCAAAGAGGGCCTGCTTGAGGGGCAGTTTTTCAGGGATGCACTCGATCAGCACGCTCACGCCGGGCCAGGCCACGTCGGCCAAATCGGCCACGGCCTGCACGCGCTCGCTGCGGTGGGCCATGCCCAAAGCCTCCAGGTTGTGGCGCACATGGGTGGCCAGCGCCTGGCGCTTGGCGACATCGGGCTCGACCACGGTGACCTGGCTGCCGCCACGGGCCAACACGATGGCCACGTCCATGCCCATGGTGCCGCCGCCGACGACCACGCTGCGCGCTTGAGAAGGGTGTGAAGAAATCATGAATCCAGCCGATATTCAAAAGAATGAGCCGAGTCTAGGAAGGCGCGATTGCTTCGTCCAGCCGTTTTTTTCTATAAACTGATCTGTTATGCATATCAATTGGACACCCCGCGATCTGGACATCTTTCTGGTGCTGGCCGAAACCGGCAGTTTCAGGCGCACGGCAGCGCAAGTGCATTTGTCGCAATCGGCGGTCTCGGGCGTGGTCGCCCGGCTTGAAGAATCCTTGGGCACCCGCCTGTTTGACCGCACCACGCGCAGCGTGCACCTGACGGCCGCAGGCCAGGTGTTCGTGGAACAAGCCAAACTGCTCAACGCCCAAACCCACGAGGCCGTGCAACGCGTGCTGCACATCACGCAGATCCAGTCGGGCAAAGTGAGCCTGGCGGCCCTGCCCTCGCTGGCGGCCACGGTGGTGCCGCGCGTGATGGCCCGCTATGCCGAGCAACACCCGGACATTGCGCTGCAATTGCACGACACCCTGTCTGGCCCTGCCTTTGACCTGGTGCGCGCAGGCACGGTGGACTTCGCGCTCACCGCGGCCAACCCCGACTACGCGGACCTGGACTACACACCGTTGTCGGCCGATGGCTTTGTCTTGCTGATCCCTCTGAACCACCGCCTGGCCAAAGGCAAGACCCCTTTGAACTGGCTGCAGGTGGCCGAGCTGACCCACATCTCGATGCCGCTGCCCGCCAGCGTGCGCCAATACGCCAATGCGGCCTTCATTGAACACCGCATCGCCTTCCAACCGCGCTACGAGGTCGAGCACATCGCCACCATCCACGCCATGGTCAAAGCCGGCCTGGGTGTGGCCGCCCTGCCCGAGCTGGCCGCCGCCTTTGTGCAGCAAGACGGCGTGGTGAGCCGCCGCCTGACGGGCCCGGACATCCAGCGCCCCCTGGGCGTGGTCACCCGCCGCCACCGCAGCTTGTCACCGGCCGCGCAAGAGATGGTGCGCATGCTGCGGCAAGAGACCACGGCTTTGTTGCCTTGAAGTCGTGCAGCCCATCCCTTGAGCGCAGAACCCATGCTTTGCAGCCACGCACACCTATGACCCCAGAACAAACGCCAGCCGACGGCTTGGCACCAGCCGACGTGTCCACCATCATCGCGATGGCTTGGCAAGACGACACGCCGTTTGAGGCCATTGCCGCGCAGTTTGGTCTGGACGAGCGCGCGGTGATTGACTTGATGCGCGGCGCCCTCAAAACGCGCTCCTTCAGGGTCTGGCGCATCCGGGTTCGCGGCCGCACGGCCAAACACCAAACCCGGCAAATCAGCGCACAGCGCGATCAGCACAAGCCGGGTTCAGGCGCCCTGCTCAAGCAAGCTTTGAGCGAAGCGCAGGAGGCGTTTCCTTTGCCACCATCGGCTCTGACGCGTGAATCTCTGCGCTGATGCCTTCTGAACGCGGCACACTGGACGGCAAGGCGGCAGGATGTTCAAACGCTGAAGGGCTGGGCAAGATCGACTCCAAAACCGTCAGCACGTTCTGCAAACGCGGGTCGTTGGCCTGCGCATCGTCGGTGGTGTCGTTGATGCAGAAAAATTCAAGCGCACCAAACTCAGCGGCCAATGCCTGCAACTGGGTGCTTTGATCCCCCTCACCCGTCGAGACATACCGGTGGCGATAGGGCCGGATGCTGGCCATGCCGTGCGCCAAGGCCCAGCGCAACACAAAGTCCGACACGATGGTGGGCTTGTCCCAGCTGCGAAACACCGTCGACCGCACAGCGGCAAACAACTCGGGGGCTGTTTCTTCCAACTCCAGCAGCAGCGACTTGAGCATGGGCCGGGGCGAATGCGCAAAGGTGCGGAAGGTGTTTTGGTACAGCGGGTCTTGTTCGCGCCAGGCGGCTTGGCCCGATCGGGCGGCGTCGCTCAGCCACTGGATGGACAGGCGGCAAGCGTTTTCCAGCGAGGTGGCGTCCATGCGCATGGCTTCGTCGGTGACTTCCGGGTCGTCCGACCACGTGACATGAAAGCCGCCGGGATGGAACCAGTCATCGAGGTGCACCGGCGCGCCAAAAAACACGTCATCGTTGAAATAGAAATAGCGCTCAGACAAACCGGGGATGTGGTGAATCCAGGACTCGATGTGCCCCGAATCAAAGGTGGGCAAGGACGCCTCGGGCATCAGGTCACGGTGGTCCACCAGCGTCAACCGGTCCGAGGGGCGCAGCCAATCGGGGGCCTGGGCATCGGTGACGATGTACACATGGCCGTGGTCAGGGAAAAACTTCTCCAGTGCGCGCAGGCTGTAACGCAGCTCGTGGTTGTCGCGAAAACGGCCCTCCACATTGCTGTAGCGCGCCATGGCGGCACTGGAGTCATCGGCCAGCTGCTGCAAAGCCGCCTGACGCTTGGCACGCCAATTCGAATCGTTGCCGTCGACCCACAGATAAACGATGTCGATGGGCGAATCTGGGGCTTGGTAGTCTTGGTTTTGCGGCACGCGCAGAGTCTATCAGCGGGGCCATGGCAGTTGGCAATAACCCTGCACATGACTGGGCTGGTCCGCCCTGCAAGGTATTTGGGCTCATCTCACTGCCAGGCACTCGCCAAGGCCTGGGCTGTGGATATGGTTGTCGGACACAAGCGGAGATGGATCCCGGATCAAGTCCGGGATGACGAAACAGAGGTCGAGGGTCGCTTTCGGGATGACGAAGCAGAGGGCGTGAATCACAGCCGGGAAACGAAGTGGAGGCTGCGAACCACGCTGTTCATTTGTCACCCCGGGCTTGACCCGGGGTCCATCTTCTGGGTCTTCACGATGAACACAAGTCGGTCATGGATCCCGGATCGAGTCCGGGATGACGATAAATAGGTCGTGGCTCGAGTCAGGAATGACGAAACAGCAGGTGTTGATCACGTCCGGGATCACGGGTCAGAAGCCGTGGCTCGCTGCAAGCGTGCGCCCTACAACGCCAAAATCTCCACACTCTGCGTGAGCAGCGGTCGGCACAGGATCTTGTAGCCGTCGGCGTCAAAGCCTTCAGCCACCTGACTTGCCACTTGGCTGAGCTGGCGGGCGGCTTCGGGGTTGGGCGCGCTGCCCAGGTAGCACCAGTGGTTGACGACGTGGATTTGCGTGAGTTCTTCATCGCGCTCGACCAAGCCCACCGCGCCCGGGTAGGGCCAGCATTCCACGCGCAGCGCCAGCAGGCTCGTGAACAGCCGTTCGCGGTGCGCCTGTGGGCTTTCATCGCCTCGGCACACACCGGCGCATTGGCGAATGGCGGCCCTGAAGCAGGCTTTGCCAGGGGGCAGTTTTTCCAGGCCCAGCGGGCCGTAGCACAGCTTGTTTTGGTCAGCGATGGCGCGCAGCGCGTCGAGTGCGGCATGGCGGCTGGCAAACAGGCCATACAAATCGGGCTGCGCGGCAAAGTCGATGTCTTTGGAATACACCACCTCGGGCACCCCGTCGCTCATGCGCAGGCTGCACAGTTGTTTGTTGCGGCGCAGCTTCTGGTTGAACAGCGGGTGCTGGGCCTTGATCATTTGCGCTTCGAGCAAGAGCGCGCCGATCTCGCCCGCCGTGCGGATGTGGCTGATGCGCTGGGTCTGGCGCAGCATGCGGGCCTCATCGGGCGTGCGCAGGTGCGACAGCAGGCGGGCGCGGATGTTGATGCTTTTGCCGATGTACAGCGGCAAGTCGCCCTCTTGGCCGTGGAAGGTGTAGACGCCTGCACCCGTGGGCGCGTCTTCGATCGCTTCGCGCAGGTGCTGGGGGTATTCGTAGATCCGGCTTTCTTCAAAGTCGTCTCGGCGGCGGCGGGGCAAAGGCATGGTGGTGGATGGGCCAAACAGGGCAGGATGCGAAGAGCCCCAGAGGGGGTCAGAACTTGGCCCCAAAACACTGGTTATATTTACAGTATACTGAACAGGTCATGCTTTGCGCAGTTGCCTGACATGCTTGATTTGCGCCCCCTGCCTTGCGGCTCGGGGCGCTTTTTTTATGCCTTGCGTTGAGCCCAGGGTTCAGCACATGCGGGCGCTCAGGCTGCCCAGCGGCGCAGAAAACTCGGCGTGCCAGTTTTCGCCCACTTGCAGCGGCCAGGCGTCGGTCCAGGTGCCGGTGGTGATCACGTCGCCCGCTTGCAGGTCCACCGCGCCGGGGCATTGGCGCAGTTCTTTCAAAAAGTGGTGCAAGGCATTGAGCGGGCTGTCGAGCACGTTGGTGCCGGTGCCCTGCTCCACTGCCTGGCCGTTTTTGAACAAGGTGACCTGAGCCTGCGCCAGCAGGGTGTGCAGGGTCTGCGCATCGGCGGCCAGTTGCTGAACAGGCAAGCGCTGCCCCACCAGCAGGCGGGCGTGCAAGCCGCTGTCGGCCATGGTGTCGGTGGCGGTGAACTTCCAGTCCAGGCAGTGCGACTGCACGACTTCAAAACCGGGGGCCAGCCAGTCGATGGCTTCAAACAGTTGCTGCAGGCTGGCGTTGGCTGGCGGCGTGGCCTTCATGCCGAAGACGATTTCGGGCTCCAGCCGGGGTTGGCAAGTCGCGGTCAGGTCGATGCTGCCTTCGGCAGACCCTGATGCGGCGGGCTCGGCAAGGCTCAGGCCCGTGTCCCAGACCGTGCCCCACATGGGGCCAAACACCTCGTAGCGCTGCCACAGCGTGCGGTTGGTGAAGCCGATCTTGTAGCCCTTGGGCACTTCGCCGCGCTGCTGGCGCAAGCGGCGCACGGCCAGGGCTTGTTGATAGGCCGCTGCGGTGTCGGGGCCGCCCACCACGCCGGGCGGCTGGCCCCACAAACGGGCTTGGTCGTGGTGCTGCAAAAGTTGTTCGGGGGTCATGCGGAGGCTCCTGTTGATAAGGGTGAAGACATCAAACCGCGACAAAACGGCCGTCTTCCAGGGTCTGGATTTGCCCCATGGCCAGCAGTTCATCCAAGTGCATGGCGATGGTGTTGCGCTCGGCGCACGGCACAAAAGGCACGTCGTAGCCTGCGGGGTAGAGCAGGCGGCGATCGACCAGTTCATCCAGGCTTTGCGGGGCCTGCAAATAGCCCAGCAGTTGCGTGCTGCGCTCGTCGATCTTGCTGGCAAAACGGGCCAGGTCGGCCAGAAATTGCGCGCGATCAGTGATCACCGCCTTGTGGTGCGAGGTGGCCCAGATGCGGGCGTCCAGCTCGGCGACTTTTTTCAGGGTCTGCCGAAAGTCGCTCAGGCTGGAGGTGGCGTCGCCGTAATACGGGCCAAAGCCGCTCAGGTCGATGTCGCCAATGAAGGCCAGGCCTTCGCTTTCGACCACCAGGGCGCAGTGGCCTGCGGTGTGGCCCGGCAGGTGGTGCGCCCGCACGCGCACGCCGCCGCCCAAGTCCCAGACCGCGCCGTCGGTGTAGCCGGTGGCGTCGGGCCGGGGTTGGTAATGGAAGTCCTTTTGCACAATGGCGTGCATGGCGTCCAGCACCTCGGTGGGATAACCGTAGTGTTGGCACAGGCCGTCCCACGATTGGGCAGCCGCCAAGTCGGCCTCGTGCACCTGCACACGGGCTTGGGGCAGGCGGTGCAGCCCCGCCATGTGGTCTTCGTGCACATGGCCCAGGATGACCAGGTCCACCGTGTCCAGCTCGGGGCCGATGCGGTTGGCCACCTCGGGCGTGTCAAAGGCCACGCGCATGTCAGCGCCCTGCACGATCAGCTGGTTGCCGTCGGGGTATTTGCCAGACTTATCACCCAGGTGCACCCGGACCGCACCGAAATTCAAAACCGAGGCCATGCCCGTGTCTCCTTGTGTTGCGCTGCAAAGCACCATCCAAGGACTATAGCCAGCGTGACAGCCTTGCACTGGCACACGCGCTACAGTGAATCGCATGACCGACCTGCCCTCCCCCGCCACGCTGGCCGCCACGGCCTTGATCGACAGCGACCACCCGGACGTGATCGCCCTGGCGCGCCAGCACGCGCAAGGCGCCACCGACCGCGAACGCGCGGTGTCGCTGTACCTGGCGGTGCGCGACCAGTTCCGCTACGACCCTTACCGCATCGACTTGTCGCCCCAGGGCATGCGGGCCAGCGCGGTCATCGCACAGGGCTCGGGCTGGTGTGTGCCCAAAGCGGCCTTGATGGCGGCGGCTTGCCGGGCCGCAGGCCTGCATGCTCGACTGGGTTACGCCGATGTGCGCAACCACCTGAGCACCGAGCGTTTGCGCCAGACCATGCAGACCGATGTGTTCATCTGGCATGGCTATGCCGACATCTGGCTGGACGGCCAATGGGTCAAGGCCACACCGGCCTTCAACATCGAGCTGTGCGACAAGTTCGGCCTGTTGCCGCTGGAATTTGACGGGCGAAACGATTCGATCTACCACCCGCTCGACAAATCGGGGAACCGACATATGGAGTATGTGAATCAGCGCGGCACTTTTGACGACATGCCGCTGGCGCAGATCGTGGCGGATTTTCAGACGGTGTATGGCAGCTGGATGGCGGACCAGAAACCGCTGAGTCAGGCCAATTTCGCGCAGGACGTGGAAGCAGAAAAATAAAGCTCCAACTACTTTGTGGCTTTTACTGGCGGTCGAATCGCTCAGGCCATGGCCCAATCGGCCATGTGCGGGCGTTCTGCCGCTGCGGGGTGCAGCGCTTGCTTTAAAGCACGCTTGAAAGCCGCCAGCACCACGCCATCGTCGAGCTGCATGATGCCGTCCTTGAACACCGATTGGAAGAAAACCTCTGGCGTGACCTGCGGCATGTTCTTTTCCAGGTAGTCCGCGACCAGTTCCAAATAGAAACTGACAAATTCAGGCATCAAGGCCAAGGTCTGAGCGACCGGCAACAGACCCGCACGCTCGGGCACAGCCAATAACTTCAGGGGGTTTTCGTTGTAAAGCCCAAAACGCATCCACGCAAATTTGGGATAGTTGGTCTGGGCACGCCACGTGGCATAAGACGACTTGAAATAAGTCTGCATGCACTGGTCTGTCAGCACCATGGCCAGCAAGCTGAGCACAAAGCGGGGGCGGTGGTGGACGGCGATCGACTCCAAGTCCTGCGCCACATGTTTCCAGTCCTTGCCGCCAAAACAGAGCAGGTCTGGGTCGTGAAAAATGTCTCTCAACACCTGTGGCACAGGGCCAAGCTGCAATGTGGCCAGGTCTTTTGGAAAGTCCTTGCTGAAGTAACGCTTGAATGTCATCGGGGCTGCCTTTCAGGATCGAGATCCGTTTGGAAGAGGTCTATCTATCAAACTCCCTGACGGGTACCGAAACCAAGTTTCAGCACCCAACTTTCTCAATCTTGATCACTGACCCATCAAGATTGATGTTTTTTTAATTTTTGTTTATCTTAATATTCATTTTTAACAAGTAAACAAAACCTAGGGGTGTTTTACAACTTGTTTCAATGTCCCGAAACATGGCGCAGGACCTTGCGGGGAATGGCACGGCCCCACACCCAAGTTGAACGGATGACAAAGCCAGACGAAAAAAGGCGGTGTCACCGCCTTTTCAATCCGCATCCGCCGCCACTTGCGTGGCCGGGCATCAGCTGGGCCGCACCATGCTGCAGCTGCTGGGCATGCTGGCTTGCTCAGGCTTGATCTGGCGGATCACCTTGAAGCCGTAGCCTGAACCTTCCACATCAAAGGGTACGCCCGCTGCACCCTGGCGCTCCATGACGCCCACCACCAAGGGCTGCTGGAACTGGTGGTCTTGCGCGCGCATGGTGCCGGTCTGACCGGCCATGCTGACGCGAGCTTTTTCGAGTGCCAGGGCCACCGCCACCGGATCGGTGCTGCCCGCTTTTTCGACCGCTTGCGCCAGGGCCTCGACCATCAGCTGCATGCGCACATGCACATAGTCTTCCGAGGGCTTGGGAAAGCGCTGGCGGAAAGACCTGTAAAAGGCTTCGCTGGCCTTGCCCGGCACATTGGGCAGCCAGTCGGCGACTGCGATCACGCGGCCCACGCCGGCATCGCCCAGCGCCGCAGGCGCGCCCAGGGCGTTGCCATAGAAGGTGTAGAACTTGCCCTCGAAACCGGCTTCGCGTGCAGCTTTGACCAAAAGCGTCAGGTCATTGCCCCAATTGCCGGTGATGACCGCTTGCGCGCCACTGGCCTTGATCTTGGCGGCATAGGGCAAGAAGTCTTTCACCCGGCCCATAGGGTGCAACTCGTCACCCACGATCTGCACATCCGGGCGCTTGTCGGCCAGCTGGCGTTTGGCTTCGCGCAGCACGGCCTGGCCAAAGCTGTAGTCCTGACCGATCAGGTAGGCCGATTTGATCTTTTTATCCTCCTGCAAAACCTGCATCAAGGCCGTCATGCGCATGTCGGCGTGCGCATCAAAACGGAAATGCCAGAAACTGCACTTCTCGTTGGTCAGCGCCGGGTCCACCGCCGAATAGTTCAAGAACAACACACGCTTGGCCGGTTCGCGCTCGTTGTGTTTGTTGATGGCATCGATCAGGGCTGCCGCGTTGGCCGACGAGTTGCCTTGCAAGACCACTTGTGCGCCGTCGTCGATGGCCGATTTGAGCGCCGACAAAGCCTCTTCGCTTTGGCCCTTGCTGTCATAGCGCTCCAGCGCCATGGGGCGCAGGCCCTGCGCGGTCTTGACGCCGCCGCGTGCGTTGACCCGTTCAACCGCCCAGGCAATGTTGCGCACCACCGCCTCGCCGGTGTTGCCAAAGGGGCCGCTCAGACCTTCGATCAGGGCCAGCTTGATGGGGGCTGGTGACTGCGCAAAAACGGGGGCCATGCAAACGGCTGCAGCCATAGACACCAGCGCACGACGGGAAGAAACAAAAGACAAACGCATATGAAAAATAGAACCCGCCCATGGGGGGTTTGCAGCAAGAAAGGGGCGCAGTGTAACGGGTCTTGATCCAGGACTCTGAGACATGGACCCCGGGTCTTCGCCCGGGGTGACAAGGGATGGGCTTGCCGCCATCTGTCATCCCGCACCCGATGCAGGATCCATCTTCACCGCCATGCGCACTTTCATGGACCTTGGATCTTCGCCCAGGCGACAAGGGGTGGACTTGCCGCCATCTGTCATCCCGCACCCGATGCGGGATCCATCTTCACGGCCATGCGCGCCAGATCAGACCAGCTCGTGCAAAGGCCAGCGCGGTTTCACATCGAAGCTGTAACGCGCCTCGGCTGTCTGCGCGCCCGACTGCAAGCGCATCGCGGCGGCCATGGCGATCATGGCGCCGTTGTCGGTGCACAGGTGCAATTCGGGGTAATGCACGCGCACCCCAGCTTTGGCGCAGGCGGCATTGAGCTGCGCACGCAACTCGCGGTTGGCCCCCACGCCACCGGCCACCACCAGGCGCTTCATGCCGGTGGCCTTGAGTGCATTCATGGATTTTTTAACCAGCACTTCCACAATCGCGGCCTGGGTGGAGGCCGCCAAGTCGGCCCGCTCGGGCGCGCCTTCGGTGTGGGCAGCAGGGCCAATCTTCTGGCTTTGGGTCAGCACGGCCGTCTTGAGGCCCGCAAAAGAAAAATCAAAGTCACCGCTGTGCAGCAAGGGGCGCGGCAACTTGTAAGCCGCAGGGTTGCCCTGCTCGGCCAGGCGCGACAGGCCCGGGCCACCGGGGTAAGGCAAGCCCATGAGCTTGGCCGATTTGTCAAAGGCTTCGCCTGCGGCGTCGTCAATGGTTTCGCCCAGCAATTCGTAGCGGCCCACGCCGTCCACCCGCATCAGCTGGGTGTGCCCGCCTGACACCAACAGCGCAATGAAGGGAAACTCGGGCGGGTCGGCGCTCAAAAATGGCGAGAGCAAATGGCCTTCCAGGTGGTGCACGCCCAGCACCGGCTTGCCCAAGGCCGCGGCCAGCGCACAGGCCACGCCCGAGCCCACCAGCAAAGCACCCGCCAACCCTGGCCCACGGGTGTAGGCCACCACATCGACATCGGCCAAAGTCGCGCCCGCCTCCGCCATGACCTGGCGCGTGAGCGGCAGCACGCGGCGGATGTGGTCGCGGCTGGCCAGCTCGGGCACCACGCCGCCATAGGCCTGGTGCATCTCGATTTGGCTGTAGAGCGCGTGCGACAACAGACGCGGCAAAGCCTCGCCGGTGGTCTCGACCAAGGCCACGCCGGTTTCATCGCAAGAAGATTCGATACCCAAAATTCGCATAACAGGTAGTTTAGATGCGGATGCGCCCCCCGCCTTGGCATTTGGTTTAATTCTTCATCTGCACTTTGACCCGAGCACACCATGTCCACCACCACCCTGCGCGTCATCTCTTCCATGGCCACCAAAGCTTTGTTGACCGACCTCGTTGCGCTGTTCAAAACCCACGCACCCCAATACGAGGTGCAGGTGGAATCGGTCGGCGGTGTCGATGCCGCCAAGCGCGTGCAAGCCGGTGAAGCCTTTGACTGCGTGGTGCTGGCCAGCAACGCCATCGACAAACTGCTGCAAGGTGGCCAACTGCTGCCAGGCAACCGAACAGACTTGGTGCACTCCAGCGTGGCGGTGGCCATTCCCCAAGGGGCTGCGCTTGTCGACATTTCTACAGAAGAAGCACTCAAACAAGCCGTCTTGCATGCGCCCACACTGGGCATTTCTACCGGGCCCAGCGGCGTGCAGCTGGCGGCGCAATTCGACCGCTGGGGCATTTCCGAGCAAATCAAGGACCGCATGGTGCAGGCCAAACCCGGCGTGCCAGTGGCCGCCCTGATCGCCCAGGGCGAAGTGGCACTGGGCTTTCAGCAACTGAGCGAGATGATGGGCGTGCCGGGCATCACCGTACTGGGCCCCCTGCCCGAAGCGGTGCAGATCAACACCACCTTCTCGGGCAGCGTGGCCGCCACAAGCGACCAAGCAGACGCTGTGCGCACCATGCTGGCGTTCTGGGCATCGGCCGCTTGCGCCGACACCAAAGTGCGGCACGGCATGCAGGCGGCTTGAGCATTTGCCCCGGGCACTGCAGAGCCGGACGCTGCTTTTCCAGAAAGTCGGCGCGTTTCTTGCGTGTTGTGCCCCATGCCAGAAGCTTTGAGAATCGTCGTCATCATTTCAGACCCCGCCTTGGTGGCCGAGGGGGATGAACAAGCGCAAGCCATCGAAGAGCGCTCGCGCCTCTTGCGCATTGGCCTGCTCGAAGCGGGCTACAACCTGGTGGCCACCCTGCCCGCCGATGTGTTTTTGACCGAGCGCCTGGCCCAGCTGCAGGCCGACATGGTGATCGTGGATGCCGAGAGCGATGCCCGCGATGCGCTCGAACACGTGGTCATGGCCACGCGCGATGAGCGCCGCCCCATCGTGATGTTCACCAACGACAGCGACACCCGGCCCATGAACGAGGCCGTGGCCGCAGGCGTGACGGCCTACATCGTGGCCGGGCTGGCGCCTGAGCGCATCCACCCGATCCTGACGGTGGCGATGGCCCGCTTCAAGCACGAACAGGCCTTGCTGGCCGAGCTGGACAACGCCCGGGGCGAGTTGCAGGACCGCAAGCTGATCGACCGGGCCAAGGGCCTGCTGATGCAGCGCCAGGGTCTGAGCGAGCCAGAGGCCTATGCCCGCTTGCGCAAGGCGGCCATGAACAAGGGCGTGAAGCTGGCCGACATCGCGCAGCAGATGCTGGACATGGCCGAGTTGTTGGGCTGAGCTGCGCCCTGTAGGAGCGGCGCCCCCGCCGCGAAAGCACCTTACCTCCACAGATCCATTCGCGACGAGGGCGTCGCTCCCACAAAGAGAGGCATCAGCGCACCACAGCCGTGCATCCGCACAAATCCAGTGCACACATCCGCAGCCAAACCCCAGGAAAACCCTGGCACGCGGCTTGCAATACATGAACCAAGACCAACGAAGGTCAAACGTGAGATCACCCAATGGCGGGTGAACCCACACCGGACAAAGGCGTCCCCATGCGTTCGCGCCCTGCACTGCAGGCGCGGTTGACATGAGGACGCCTTTTTTGTTTTCCAAAACCGCACCAGGAGTTTCGCCATGACCGACATTCTGAAAACCAGCTTCAACCGCCGCACTGTGTTGCAGGCCGCCGCCGTGGGCGCAGCAGGCGTGTCGCCCGCGCTGCGCTCCATGGTCTATGCCGCAGGCTCTGACGCCCCCGAGAAAAAGGAAGTCAAGATCGGCTTCATCCCGCTGACCGATTGCGCAAGCGTCGTCATGGCCTCGGTGCTGGGCCTGGATGTGAAGCACGGCGTGAAGTTCGTGCTGAGCAAAGAAGCGAGCTGGGCCGGTGTGCGCGACAAGCTGGTCAACGGCGAACTCGACTTTGCCCATGTGCTGTACGGCCTGGTCTATGGCGTGCACCTGGGCCTGTCAGGCCCCAAAAAAGACATGGCCGTGCTGATGACGCTCAACCACAACGGTCAGGCGATCACCCTGTCCAAAAAGCTGGCCGACAAAGGTGCAATCGATGGGGCAGGCCTGGCCAAACTCATGTCCAGCGACAAGCGCGAATACACCTTCGCGCAGACCTTCCCCACCGGCACCCACGCCATGTGGCTCTACTACTGGCTGGCCGCCGCCGGCATCGATCCGATGAAGGACGCACGCGCCATCGTGGTGCCGCCGCCGCAGATGGTGGCCAACATGCGCGTGGGCAACATGGACGGCTTCTGCGTGGGCGAGCCCTGGAACCACCGCGCCATCATGGACGGCATCGGCATCACGGCCAACACCACGCAGGACATCTGGAAGGACCATCCCGAGAAGGTGCTGGGCACCACGGCCGAGTTCGTGCAGAAGAACCCCAACACAGCGCGCGCCGTGACCGCCGCCATCCTGGAAGCCGGCAAGTGGATCGACGCCGGCCTGCAGAACAAGAACAAGATGGCCGAAACGATCGCCCAACGCTCCTACGTGAACACCAGCGTGGACGCGATCAACCAGCGCATCCTGGGTCGCTACCAAAACGGCATGGGCAAGACCTGGGACGACCCCAACCACATGAAGTTCTACAACGACGGCGCGGTGAACTTCCCCTACCTGTCGGACGGCATGTGGTTCATGACCCAGCACAAACGCTGGGGCTTGCTCAAGGACCACCCCGACTACCTGGGCGTGGCCAAGCAGATCAACCAGATCGCGCTCTACAAAGATGCGGCCACCTCCGTGAAGGCGCCAGTGCCGAAGAGCGACATGCGCAGCCACAAAGGCATTGATGGCGTGGTCTGGGACGGCAAAGATCCCCAGAAATACGCCGACGGCTTCAAAGTCAAGGCGTGAAGGAGAACCCCATGGTCAGTGCTGTTTTCCATTCACCCACCGGGGGCAAAACGGCCCCTGTGAAGCTGGTGCCGCCGACCCCTGCCGAGGTAGCCACCGCCACAGCTGCAGCCGCTGCGCAAATGCAACGCGCCCGCCAGTGGCACAACTTCTGGATGGCGGTCTTGCCGCCGCTCATGGGTCTGGGCCTTTTGATCGGTCTGTGGGCGCTGGTGTCCATCACCACCAAGGGCAGCATCCCCAGCCCCTACGACACCGGCTTGCAAGCCATCGACATCTTCAGCGACCCGTTCTACCGCAAAGGCCCCAATGACCAGGGCGTGGGCTGGAACGTGCTGATGTCGCTCGAACGCGTGGCCGTGGGCTTTGGCCTGGCGGCACTGGTGGGCATCCCGGCGGGCTTTGTGATCGGGCGCTTCACCTTCCTCTCGCGCATGTTCAACCCGCTCATCAGCTTGCTGCGCCCGGTGTCGCCACTGGCGTGGTTGCCGATCGGTTTGCTGGTGTTCAAAGGGGCCAACCCGGCCGCCATCTGGACGATTTTCATCTGCTCGATCTGGCCCATGGTCATCAACACCGCTGTGGGTGTGCAGCGCGTGCCGCAGGACTACCTGAACGTGGCCCGCGTGCTCAACCTGTCGGAGTGGAAGATCGCCACCACCATCCTCTTCCCCGCAGTGCTGCCTTACATGCTGACCGGTGTGCGCCTGGCCGTGGGCACAGCGTGGCTGGTGATCGTGGCGGCCGAAATGCTGACCGGCGGCGTGGGCATTGGTTTTTGGGTCTGGGACGAGTGGAACAACCTCAACGTCAAGAACATCATCATCGCGATTTTTGTGATCGGCGGCGTGGGCCTGATCCTCGAATACGCCCTGATCCGCATCGCCACCGCCTTCACCTTTGAGGATGTCAAATCATGAGCAAGGACCACAAGTACATCCAGATTCAAAGCGTCGAGCAGACCTTCAAAACCAACAAGGGTTTGTTCCCGGCGCTGCGAGACATCCACCTGGACATCGCCAAGGGCGAGTTCGTGGCCTTGATCGGCCACTCGGGTTGCGGCAAGTCCACCTTGCTCAACCTGATCGCCGGGCTGACCACACCCACGGCTGGCGTGCTGCTGTGCGCCAACCGCGAGATCGCAGGCCCCGGCCCCGAGCGTGCGGTGGTGTTCCAGAACCATTCGCTGCTGCCGTGGCTCACCTGCTTTGACAACGTGCACCTGGGCATCGAGCGCGTGTTTGGCGCGACAGAAACCAAAGCCCAATTGCGTTCACGCACCGACGCAGCGCTGGCCATGGTGGGCCTGAGCCACGCCGCGCAAAAGCGCCCCGGCGAAATCTCAGGTGGTATGAAGCAGCGCGTGGGCATTGCCCGCGCCCTGGCCATGGAGCCCAAGGTGCTTTTGATGGACGAGCCCTTTGGTGCGCTGGACGCGCTGACCCGCGCCAAGCTGCAAGACGAACTGCTGGAGATCGTGGCCCGCACCCAAAGCACCGTGGTCATGGTCACGCACGACGTGGACGAGGCGGTGCTGCTGTCCGACAAGATCGTGATGATGACCAATGGCCCCGCCGCCACGATTGGCGAGGTGCTGAGCGTGGATCTGCCCCGCCCGCGCCAGCGCGTGGCGCTGGCCGAAAGCGCCGACTACCAGCGTTACCGCAAAGCGGTGATCGACTTCCTCTACACACGCCAGGCGCATGTGGAAAAAACCGCTTAAGGAGAAGACCATGGACATGCGCGTCAACACCAAAGAGAAAATGAAACTGGTCATGGTCGGCAACGGCATGGCTGGGGTCCGGGCCATCGAGGAGCTGCTCAAGCTCGCACCGGACCTGTACGACATCACCGTGTTCGGCGCAGAGCCGCACCCCAACTACAACCGCATCCTGCTGTCGCCCGTGCTGGCCGGTGAGCAGACACTGGAAGAGATCGTGCTCAACGACTGGGCCTGGTACACCGACAACGGCATCACGCTGCACGCGGGCTTCAAGGTCACACAGGTGGACCGCGTCAAGCGCGTGGTCACCGCGCAAAACGCGGCTGGCGAGACGCTGACCACGCCTTATGACCGCCTGGTGATCGCCACCGGCTCCAACCCCTTCATCCTGCCCCTGCCGGGCAAAGACCTGCAAGGCGTGCTGGCCTACCGCGACATTGCCGACACGCAGGCCATGATCGACGCGGCTGCGCAGTACAAGCATGCGGTCGTCATCGGTGGCGGCCTGCTGGGACTGGAGGCGGCCAATGGCCTGATGAAGCGCGGCATGCAAGTGACGGTGGTGCATGTGAGCGATTGGCTGATGGAGCGCCAGCTCGACAAGGTGGCGGCGCAGATGCTGCAAGCCTCACTCGAAGCACGCGGCATGCAATTCCGCATGAGCGCACAAACCGCCGCGCTGGTGGGCGACGACACAGGCCGGGTGAACAAGGTCGAATTCAAGGACGGCACCCATGTGCCCGCCGACCTGGTGGTCATGGCCGTGGGCATCCGCCCCAACACGGCGCTGGCCGAGAGCATGGGCCTGCATGTGAACCGCGGCATCGTGGTCAGCGACACCCTGCAAACCGTGACCGACCCGCGCATCTGGGCGGTGGGCGAATGCGCGGCGCACCGGGGCATTGCCTACGGCCTGGTGGCCCCGCTGTTTGAACAAGGCAAAGTGCTGGCCAACCACCTGGCCGAGTTCGGCATTGGCCGCTATCCGGGCTCACAGACCTCGACCAAGCTCAAGGTCACCGGCATCGACCTGTTCAGCGCGGGCGACTTCATGGGCAGCCCCGAGTGCGAAGAAATCGTGATGAGCGACCCCGCAGGTGGCGTCTACAAAAAGCTGGTACTCAAGGGCGATCAGCTGGTGGGGGCCTGCCTGTATGGCGACACGGTGGACGGCAGCTGGTACTTCAAGCTGCTGCGCGATGGCCGCAGCGTGGCCGACATCCGCGACAAGCTGATGTTTGGCGAATCCAACATCGGCGACGTGGGCCACCAGGGCCAGAGCAAAGCCGCCGCCATGGCCGACACCGACGAAGTGTGTGGCTGCAACGGCGTGACCAAGGGCGCGATCTGCAAGGCCATCAAGGACAAGGGCCTGTTCACGCTCGACGAAGTGCGCAAACAGACCAAGGCCAGCGCCAGCTGCGGCTCCTGCACCGGGCTGGTTGAACAAATCCTCATGTTCACCGCCGGTGGCGACTATTCGGCCACACCCAAACTCAAGCCCATGTGCGGCTGCACCGAGCACGGCCACCAGGCGGTGCGTGATGCCATTCGCCAGCACAAACTGCTCACGGTGGGCGGCGTGTTCAAGTTCATGGACTGGCGCACGCCCAACGGCTGCGCCAGCTGCCGCCCGGCCGTCAACTATTACCTGATCAGCACCTGGCCCAAAGAGGCGCAGGACGACCCGCAAAGCCGCTTCATCAACGAACGCAGCCACGCCAACATCCAGAAAGACGGCACCTACAGCGTGATCCCGCGCATGTGGGCGGGCGAAACCACCGCAGCCGAACTGCGCCGCATCGCCGATGTGGTCGACAAGTACCAGATTCCCACCGTCAAGGTCACGGGTGGCCAGCGCATCGACTTGCTGGGCGTCAAAAAAGAAGACCTGGTCGGTGTGTGGAAAGACATCGGCATGCCTTGCGGCCACGCCTACGCCAAGGCCCTGCGCACGGTGAAGACCTGCGTGGGCAGCGAGTGGTGCCGCATGGGCACGCAAGACAGCACGCAAATGGGCAAGGACCTGGAAAAAGCCATGTGGCGCATGTACGCGCCGCACAAGGTCAAGTTCGCCGTGTCGGGCTGCCCGCGCAACTGCGCCGAAGCCGGCATCAAGGACGTGGGCATCATCGGCGTGGACAGCGGCTGGGAAATGTATGTGGGCGGCAACGGCGGCATCAAGACCGAAGTGGCGCACTTCTTCACCAAGCTCAAAACCGCCGAAGAAGTGCTGGAGTACACCGGCGCGTTCATGCAGTTGTACCGCGAAGAAGGCTGGTACCTGGAGCGCACGGTGCATTACATCAACCGGGTAGGTCTGGACTACGTGAAGAAAAAGATCCTGGACGACGCCCCGCTGCGCCAGGCCTTGTGGGCCAAGCTGCAAGCAGCGCTCGAAGGCGAGCCCGATCCGTGGTTTGAGCTGCAAGAAGCCAAGGTGGACACCCGCCAGTTCGAGCCCCTCACCACCGCCTGAATCAAGACAAGGAATCCCCATGACCGCATGGACAAAAATCTGCCGGGTGGAAGACATTCCGGTGCTGGGCTCGCGCCGCGTGGCGCGTGACCAAGGCCTGGACGTGGCCGTGTTCCGCAACGATGCCGACGAAGTGTTCGCCCTGCTCGACCGCTGCCCGCACAAGGGCGGCCCCTTGTCGCAAGGCATTGTGTTTGGCACCAGCGTAGCCTGCCCGCTCCACAACTGGACGATTGGCCTGTGCGACGGCCAGGCGCAAGCGCCCGACGAGGGCTGCACGCCACGCTTTGAAGTCAAAGTCGAGGCGGGTGTGGTTTTTTTGAATGCCGATGAACTGGTCGGGCATGCCACAGACTTGACTCGACCCATCGCCGGGCCTGTTTCACGCAAGGCTACAGCCAGAGTCGGCTGATCCAGCCCGATGATTTTGAAATGACAACACATCCCCTGTTTTGTCATCCCGGGCGAAGACCCGGGATCCAGTGAGCACCGCTGCACTTGGCCATCGACACCAGCGTGCACTGGATCCCGGATCAAGTCCGGGATGACTGAAATCAAAGATTCGCCCCGACATTCACCTTTGCAGAAACGGCAACGTCGGGGCTGAAGCCGCCGACCTACGAATAGCCAACCTTCACCCATTTCCCCATTGCCCATGACCCCCATCCTGCAAGAAACCAAATCGACCTGCCCCTATTGCGGCGTGGGCTGCGGCGTGGTGATCGCGTCACGCGGCGCGCAGATCACCGGCGTGCGCGGCGACCCTCAGCATCCGGCCAACTTCGGGCGCTTGTGCACCAAGGGCCAGTCGTTGCACCTGACGGCGGCACCGCAGGTGACCGCGCAAACC
Organism: Limnohabitans sp.; assembly: GCF_030158565.1. Taxonomy (GTDB): domain Bacteria; phylum Pseudomonadota; class Gammaproteobacteria; order Burkholderiales; family Burkholderiaceae_C; genus Limnohabitans_A. Next base: position 80,104 of record NZ_JAOASQ010000006.1, read on the forward strand.
CGGTTGCTCACACCCCAGTGGCGCTCCGAGCGGGGCCTGGCACCGCAAGCGCTGGACTGGGACAGTGCCATGGACCTGGCCAGCCAGCGGCTGGCCGCCATCGTGCAAAACCACGGACCTGACGCGCTGGGCTTTTACATCTCGGGCCAGCTCCTCACCGAGGACTATTACGTTTTCAACAAACTGGCCAAGGGCCTGCTGGGCACCAACAACATCGACAGCAATTCGCGCCTGTGCATGAGCAGCGCGGTCGCGGGCTACAAGATGACGCTGGGCGCCGACGCCCCGCCTGCCTGTTACGACGACATTGCGCATGCGCAGTGCCTGTTCATCGCGGGCAGCAACGCGGCATTTGCACACCCGATTTTGTTTCGCCGCATCGAAGACGCCAAACGCGCCAACCCTGCGCTCAAGATGGTCGTGGTCGACCCGCGCCGCACCGACACAGCCGACATGGCTGACCTGCACCTGGCCATCCAGCCCGGCACCGACGTCATGCTGTTCCATGGCCTGCTGCACATCATGCTGGCCGAGCGCTGGACCCAACCGGCCTACATCGCCGCCCACACCTCGGGCTTTGAAGCTTTACAAGCGCTGGTGGCCGACCACACGCCCGCCCATGTGGCCCAGATTTGCGGCGTGCCCGAAGCTGACCTGTTCACAGCGGCCCGCTGGTTTGCGGGCGTGCAAGAAGACGGCACTGAGCGCAGCCCGACCCTCAGCCTGTATTGCCAGGGCCTGAACCAGTCGAGCAACGGCACGGCCAAAAACGCCGCGCTCATCAACCTGCACCTGGCCACCCAACAAATTGGCCGCACCGGGGCAGGCCCCCTCTCGCTGACAGGGCAGCCCAACGCCATGGGCGGGCGCGAAGTCGGCGGCATGGCCAACCTGATGTCGGCCCACCGCGATCTGGCCAACCCGCAGCACCGCGCCGAAGTGGCCGCCCTGTGGGGCGTGGCCGATGTGCCCGCCAAGCCGGGCCTGACGGCCGTCGAGATGTTCCAAGCTGCTGCCGATGGCCAGATCAAGGCCTTGTGGATCGCTTGCACCAACCCGGCGCAGTCCATGCCCGACCAGAAAACCGTGCGCCGCGCCCTGCAACGCGCCGAGTTCGTGGTGGTGCAAGAGGCCTTTGCCACCGCCGCCACCTGCGACTGGGCCGACCTGCTTTTGCCCGCCACCACCTGGGGCGAAAAAGAAGGCACCGTGACCAACAGCGAACGCCGCATCAGCCGGGTGCGCGCCGCCGTGGCGGCACCGGGCGAGGCCTGCGCCGACTGGGCCATCGCCGCCGATCTGGGCCGCCGCCTGGCCGTGGCGCTGGACCGCCCGCAAGACGCCCGCCTGCTGGACTTCATCACCCCCGAGTCGGTCTGGAACGAACACCGCGAAAGCACCCGGGGCCGCGATCTGGACATCACCGGTCTGAGCTACGCCCGGCTGGAAACCGCAGGCCCCGCCCAATGGCCCCTGCCCGAAGGGGCCAGCACCGGGCAAGCGCGCCTGTATGCCGACGGCCAGTTCCCCACCCCCGATCGCCGCGCCCGTTTTGCCGCCGTGGCCTGGCAACCGGTGGCCGAAGAACGCGTGTCGCAATTTCCGTTTTCACTCACCACCGGCCGCTTGCGCGACCAGTGGCACGGCATGACCCGCACCGGCACCGCAGGCCGACTGTATGCCCACAGCCCAGAGCCCTGCGTGCAGGTGAACCCGCAAGACGCCAAGCGCCTGGGCTGGTCAGACGGCGAGCTGGTCCAGGTGCGCAGCAAGCGCGGCACGCTGGTGCTGCCGGTGCAGGCCAGCACACAGGTCGCGCCCATGCAGGCCTTCATCGCCATGCACTGGGGCCCCGAAGTGCTCAGCGGCCGCGATGCCCAAGGCGAGGCGGGGCTGGGCGTCAATGTGCTGACCACCTCCAGCTACTGCCCCACATCCAAACAACCCGAGCTCAAGCACGCGGCGGTGCAGATCACCCGGGCCGACCTGTCGGCCGAGGCCGCCTGGCAGCTCACAGGCATGGCCTGGCTGCCAGCCGACCAAGTGTGGGCGGTGCGCCAGCGTTTGCAAAAGCTGCTGCCGCAATTTGACTTTGCGCACCTGGTGCCGTTCACAGACGCGTCGGCTGCACTGACCGATCAGGCGCCGCGCACCGGTTTGCTGCTGCGTTCCGCCTGCCGCGCACCGGCCGATGCCCGCTTGCTGCAAGCCGTGGCCGATGCCCTGGATTTGAATCAGGCAGACACCCTGCACTACCAGGATGCGGTGCGAATGCAGCGCCGCTCGGTGCGGCTGACCTCGCCAGACATCAACGGTCTGCGCAGCCTGCAAGGCTTTGTGACCGCCGGTGACAGCCGCTCGGCCCGCTGGCTCAAGACATTGTTGCAAGAGGCCACGCCACTCCACTGGCCGGCTCGCCAGTGGCTGATGGCATCCGACGCACCGCCCGAAGGGGCCGCACCCGTCAGCCGCCAGGTGTGCAGTTGCCTGAACGTGCGCGAAGACGCCATCGCTGCCTGCTTGCAAACTCAAATCGGCAGCGAAGACCAACGCCTGGCCGGGCTGCAAAGCCAGCTGCGCTGCGGCACCCAATGCGGCTCGTGCGTGCCCGAGTTGCGCCAGATCATCCGGCGGGTGGCGGTGCCCGCCTGAGCCTTGGCAGGCATACCCATATAACGAACAGTTATCTGAATTACTTCACAATCATCCATATGGGAATCAGCCACTACATCAAGGACATCGGACGCGGCAAGGACGGCGCGCGGGCGCTCGACCGCGCACGCGCCACCGACCTGATGGGCCAGATCCTCGACCAACAAGTGAGTGACCTGGAACTGGGCGCGTTTTGCATCGCCATGCGCATCAAGGGCGAAACGCCCGAAGAGATGGCGGGCTTTCTTGACGCCACCCACGCCCGGCTGAACAAGGTCCACAGCGGCCACATGCCCACCGTGGTGCTGCCCAGCTACAACGGGGCACGCAAGCTGCCGGTGCTCACGCCTCTCTTGGCCCTGCTGCTGGCCCGCGAAGGCGTGGCCGTGGTCGTGCATGGCGCGGCCACCGAAGACAAACGCGTGAGCAGCCAGGCGGTGTTCGCACACTTGGGTGTGAACCCTGTCGATCGTGTGGGTCCTGCTGAGGCCGGACAAGTGCAGTTCATCCCCACCGGCGTTTTGAACGCCGGGCTGGACCGCCTGCTGGCCGTGCGCCGCGTGGTCGGTCTGCGCAACCCCGGGCACAGCCTGGTGAAACTGATGAACCCCTGCGATGGACCGGCGCTGGTGGTCAGCAGTTACACCCATCCCGAATATTTGCTGTCGATGTCGGCCACCTTTGCCCTGACCGGCCAACACGCATTGCTGCTGCGCGGCACCGAAGGCGAACCCGTGGCCGATGCCCGCCGCACCCCGGCGATGGACGTTTTCAAAAATGGCCAGACGGTGCGCGTGCAAGACCAAAAGGAAGGCTCTCTCGTGCAAGTGCCCGAACTGCCCACGACCGACGCTGCCGCCACCGCCCTTTACACCGAGCATGTGCTGCAGGGCTTGCTGCCGGTGCCCGAGGCGATTGCACGGCAAGTCCAACACATCCTGAGCGAGGTGAGCCCATGAACACACCCATCCAAGGCCGTTGCACCCTGGTCGGCGCAGGCCCCGGCGACCCCGAACTGCTGACCCTCAAAGCCGTGAAAGCCATTGCCAGCGCCACGGTGCTGCTGGTGGACGATCTGGTCAACGACGCCGTGCTCGAACACGCCTCGCCCAGCGCCCGCATCGTGCATGTGGGCAAGCGCGGCGGCTGCAAGAGCACGCCGCAGGCTTTCATCGACAAGCTGATGATCACCGCCGTGCAAGAAGGCGAACATGTGGTGCGCCTCAAAGGCGGCGACCCCTTCATCTTTGGCCGGGGCGGCGAAGAAGTCGAACACTTGCGCGCAGCGGGCATCGAGGTCGAGGTGGTCAACGGCATCACCTCGGGTCTGGCCGGCATGAGCAGCCTGGGCGCGCCGCTCACCCACCGCGAACATGCACACGGCGTGGTGTTTGTGACCGGCCACGCCAAACCCGGCGACAGCGGCACCGATTGGGCGCAACTGGCCACCACGGCCCACCAGGCCAAGCTGACGCTCGTGATCTACATGGGCGTGAGCAGCCTGGACCACATCAGCCGTGGCTTGCTGCAAGGCCTGCCAGCACAGACCGCTGTGGCTGTGGTGCAGCACGCCAGCTTGCCCACACAGCGCCAGGCACTGACCACCCTGGGCGAACTGGTGGCCACCGTTCAACACGAAGGCTTGCAAAGCCCCAGCATCATCGTGGTGGGCGATGTGGTGCAAGGAGCGCGGGCGCGGCATCGGTCACAAGAGTCCGCGCATCTGGACCAACGCACCGCCTGAGGTCTCTGGCCGGGGCTTTACAAAACAAAACACATTGCTCACGGCCTTGCACCTGCACTGGGGCCTTCGCCCCTAGACTCCTGCCTGCACGGCCCGCCGGGCTGGCTCAACAGGGAGAGAACCATGGGAATTTTTGATGCGATCGCAGGCCAGGTGGCCGGGGCTTTGTCCAACACACAACCATCCGCCGGGGGCGTGAATTTGATGGGTGTGGTGAGCCAGTTGCTCAACAACCCTCAGCTCGGAGGCCTGTCGGGTCTGATGGGGGCCTTCCAAAGCAAAGGGCTCGGTGACATCGTGGCCTCCTGGATCGGCACGGGCAGCAACCTGCCGATTTCCATGGAACAAATCCAGTCCGCCCTGGGCCACGGCCCCTTGCAAGCCATGGCCGAAAAAGCCGGTCTGTCCTCCGACCAAATGGCATCGACTTTGTCTGAGCACCTGCCCGGTCTGGTGGACCAGTTCACCCCCAACGGCAAACTGCCCGAAGGTGATCTGATGTCTCAGGGGCTGGGCATGCTGCAAGGCTTCATGAAGTCGAACGGCTAAATCAGCACAGCACGCCCATGCGGCGTGAGGCCCTTGGCCCTACACTCCTTGTCCATGAATACTTGGGACGTGGTGATCGTGGGTGCCGGGGCTGCCGGTTTGTTTTGTGCCGGCGTGGCGGGCCAGCGCGGGCTGAAAGTGCTGGTCATCGACCACAGTGACAAGCTGGCCGAAAAAATCCGCATCTCGGGCGGCGGGCGCTGCAACTTCACCAACCAGCTGCTCGACGCATCGGCGCCGCAAAAACACTTCATCAGCCAAAACCCGCATTTTTGCCGCTCAGCCCTGTCGCGCTACACGCCGCAGGATTTCATCGATCTGGTGCAAAAGCACAGCA
>NZ_JAOASQ010000007.1 GCF_030158565.1 Limnohabitans sp.
TATCCACATCTTTTTTACTTCATGAGCGTTTGTTAGCTAATTAAAGCTAAGTTCCAAAGAACTTGGCAATTACCATCAAACGCCCACGCTTATCGGCTGTATATTTTTAAAGAACCCAAGCAGCTTAGTGCCACTTTGCTTGCTCCGCTGCGATCAGCGAAGCCTTGAATTATGACACAGTTTTTATCGCCGCGTCAAGTTTTTGAAAATTTTTTCGATCACATCGATTTTTCAAAAACCTCTTCATTGCCCTGCTTGCTCTTCCTGAAAAGAACTGCGTTGTGTGCAGCGAAGCCCTCGATTATGACACAGTTTTTTAGCCTCAAACCAGCTTTTTGAATTTTCCGCCATTTTTTTGTCCTACGCCCCGGATAATGGGCCCATGGCTTTACTCACACTCTTGAACGCATCACTGGCTTTTGGCCATGTCGCACTCCTCGATCACGCTGACTTCTCTTTGGAGACGTCCGAGCGCATCGGCTTGATTGGTCGCAACGGCACGGGCAAATCGTCCCTGCTCAAAATCCTGGCGGGCATGGAGCGCCCTGACGACGGCAATCTGCATGTTCAGCAGGGCGTTCGCATTGCTTATGTGGCGCAAGAACCCTTGTTGATGCCTGAGCACACCATCTTTGAATCTGTCCGCGAGGGTCTGGCAGAAGTTGTGCAATGGATTGACGATTACACGCACAGCCGTGGCGACCTGGACACATTGCAAGGCCAAATCGAATCTCGCGATGGTTGGGGCTGGGAGCAACGACTGGACGAAACCCTGCAGCGCCTGCAATTGGACCCCAATGCAATCGTGCAATCCCTGTCTGGCGGCATGCGCAAGCGTGTGGCCCTGGCGCAAGCCTTGGTGACCCGTCCTGATGTGCTCTTATTAGATGAGCCGACCAACCACCTGGACCTGAACGCCATCACCTGGCTGGAAGACCTGCTGATCGACTTCAAGGGCAGCGTGATCGCCATCACCCACGACCGCGCGTTTCTGGACCGCATCGCGACCCGGATTGTCGAACTGGACCGCGGCAAGCTGCGCCCTTACCCGGGCAACTACGCCGCCTACCAAGTGCAAAAAGAAGAGCAACTCGCACAGGAAGCCGTGATTCAGGCCAAAGCCGACAAGTTGTTGGCCCAGGAAGAGATCTGGATTCGCAAAGGCGTGGAAGCGCGCCGCACCCGCAGCCAAAGCCGCATCACACGTCTGCAAAACCTGCGCGGCGAACGTGCGGCACGCCGTGAAAAAGTGGGCAACGTGAAGATGGAAGTGGCCTCGGGCGTGCCGAGCGGCAAGCTGGTGGCCGAGCTGACCGATGTGAGCAAGAGCTTCACCCAACCCGACGGCTCTGTGCGCACCGTGATCCAGAAATTCACAGGAACCTTGCTGCGCGGCGACAAGATCGGCCTGCTGGGCCCCAACGGCGCAGGCAAAACCACCTTGCTCAAACTGATTTTGGGCGAACTCGAAGCCGACAGCGGTGAAGTGCGACGCGGCAGCAAACTCGAAGTGGCGTACTTTGACCAGATGCGCGACGCCTTGGACCTGAACGCCACGCTGGAAGACTTCATCAGCCCCGGCAGCGAATGGATCGAGATTGGCAACAAGCGCCAACACGTCAAGAGTTATCTGGGAGACTTTTTGTTCTCGCCAGCACGGGCCACCTCACCCGTGCGCTCGCTGTCGGGTGGTGAACGCAACCGCCTGTTGCTGGCCCGCTTGTTCGCCCGCCCAGCCAACGTGCTGGTGCTGGACGAACCGACCAACGACCTGGACATTGAAACCCTGGAACTGCTCGAAGAGCTGCTGCAAACCTACGAAGGCACCGTGTTCCTGGTCAGCCACGACCGCGCCTTCATGGACAACGTGGTCACCGGCATCATCGCCTGCGAAAGCGCCCCGGACCAGCCCGGTTTCTGGCGCGAATATGAAGGCTCGGTGCAAGACTGGCTGATCCAGTCACAACGCAGCCAAGCGATCCGCGCCCAAGCCGCGCAACGCAGTGGCAACGCCGCTGCAACCACTGCACCTGCAGCACCCGTTGTCGCGACGCCAGCTGCCGCACCCGCTCGCAGCAAGCTCAGCTACAAAGAGCAACGGGAGCTGGCCGAATTGCCCGCCAAGATCGAGGCGCTGGAAAAAGAACAGGCTGAAGCCCGTGCGCAACTGGCGGACGGCAGCATCTACCAGCGCGACGCGGGATTGGCACAGCAACTGTTCAAGCGCGATGCCGAGATCGACGACGTGTTGCTGGCCGCCATGGAGCGCTGGGAAATCCTGTCCGCACGCTGACGCTGTCAAGGGCAGTCCAAACGGCGACCCTCATGGAAGCCTGTTGGCACTACATTCACAGGCATGAACTCTTCTGAACTCAGCGCACTGTTGGTGTTGGCCACCGTGAGCAGCTTCACCCCGGGGCCCAACACCGCATTGTCCACCGCCATGGCCGCCAACCACGGCCTGCGCCGGGCCATGCGCTTTGTGTGCGCAGTGCCAGTGGGCTGGGGCATTTTGTTCGTGCTGTGTGCCACCGGCTTGGGTGGCTTGGTCGTCGCTTTTCCGCCCTTGCGCTGGGGCATCGTGGTATTGGGCAATGGGTATTTGCTCTGGCTCGCCTCACGGCTGTGGGGCAGTGGCAGCTTGCAGCAAGCCGACAGCACCAAGTTGCAAGTGGGCTTTGTGCAAGGCGTGGGCTTGCAGTTTCTCAACATCAAAGCCTGGATGCTGGCCTTGGCCATCGTGGCCGGCTGGGTGGCCGGGCGGGAAGACGCCACCGCCCGCACACTGGTGCTGCTGCCCATCATGGTGGCCTATGGTTTTTTCAGCAACCTGACCTACGCAATCGCGGGCTCCATGCTGCGCCACTGGCTGGCACATGGCCGCCGCTTGCTGGTGTTCAACCGCTGCATGGCCGTGGCGCTGCTGGCCACTGTGGTCTGGCTGCTGAATGGTTTGCGTGCCACCGGTGCATGAAGGCGTCCCCATGCACGACGTGAAAGCACAAACCCAAGGCCTGTGGTTGGGCCTGCTGGGCGTGGTGATCTTTGCCCTCACTTTGCCCATGACACGGCTGGCCACCGGCACGGTCGATGCTCCACAACTGTCGCCCTGGTTTGTAACCTGGGGGCGGGCCGCGCTGGCCGGGGTGCTGTCGGGCATCTACCTGTTGGCCGTGCATGCCCCTTGGCCAATCGCTGCACAACGCGGGCCCTTGTATTTATCACTGGCGGGCAACGTGATCGGCTACCCGCTGCTGCTGGGCTGGGCCCTGCGGCACGTCACGGCCAGCCACGCAGCCGTCATCACCGCCTTGCTCCCACTGGCCACCGCAGCGGCTGCCGCCTGGCTCATGCACCAGCGGGCACGCCTGGGGTTTTGGGTGTTTGCCGGTTTGGGCAGTGCGCTGGTCGCGGTCTACAGCGTGCTGCGCGCTATTCAAATGGGGCACGGCTTTGGCCTGACCTGGGCCGACACCCTGCTCCTGGGCGCGGTGGTTGCCGCCTCGCTGGGTTATGTGGCCGGGGCCAAAGTCACCGCCAGTCTGGGTGCTGAAAAAGTCATCAGCTGGGTCTGCGTGATGGCGCTGCCCATCACATTGCCCGGTACTTGGCTCACCTGGCCCACACAGCCGATCGCCACCACCTCATGGCTGGCCTTGCTGTACGTCGGGGTGTTCTCGATGTGGGCCGGGTTTTTCGCTTGGTTTCGGGGCCTGTCCATGGGCGGTCCGCTGCGTGTGAGCCAACTGCAATTGCTGCAGCCCTTCATCAGCATTCTGGCCGCCGTCCCTTTGCTGGGAGAATCACTGGATGCGATGACCCTGGGCTTTGCCCTGCTGGTCGTGCTCACCGTCTTCATGGGGCGGCGCATGGCCAAGGCCCCAGCCACCCGATAAACACACATCACGGAGCAAACAAATGAACTGGAACCTGGCCCGACGCGCCGACAAGATGAACCCCTCGGTGATCCGCGAGATCCTGAAAGTCACCGAAAAACCCGGCATCATCAGTTTTGCGGGTGGTCTGCCCTCGCCCCTGACTTTCCCGATCGACGCCATGCGCGAAGCCAGCGAGCGCGTGCTGCGGGACGATGGCAAAGCCGCCTTGCAATACGCGGCCAGCGAAGGCTACGCCCCCTTGCGCGAATGGGTCGCGCAAGACCTGCTCAAACAAGGCATGCGCGTTGACCCCGACCAAGTGCTGATCACCACCGGCAGCCAGCAAGGCCTGGACCTGGTGGCCAAAATTCTGATCGACGCGGGCAGCCGCATCCTGGTGGAAACGCCCACCTACTTGGGCGCACTGCAAGCCTTCACCCCCATGGAGCCTGTGGCCGTGTCGGTCAACAGCGATGACCACGGGGTGGACCCGACCGACCTGCGCGCCAAAGTCGGCACCGGGGCAGACAAAGCACGCTTTGTGTACCTGCTACCCAACTTCCAGAACCCCACCGGCCGCACCATGACCGAAGAACGCCGCGCCGCCGTGGCGCAGGTGGCTGTCGAGTCTGGTCTGCCGATCATCGAAGACAACCCCTACGGCGACCTGTGGTTTGACGAGCAACCTGCCCCATCGCTGAGTTCACGCCACCCCGAGGGCAGCGTTTATCTGGGCTCCTTCTCCAAAATTTTGGCCCCTGGCCTGCGTCTGGGCTATTTGGTTGCGCCCAAGGCCCTGTACCCCAAACTGCTGCAAGCCAAACAAGCGGCCGACCTGCACACGCCCAGCTTCAACCAGCGCGTGGTGGCCGAAGTGCTCAAGGACGGCTTCATCGACCGCCATGTGCCCACCATCCGCGCACTCTACAAGCAGCAATGCGAAGCCATGCTCGCCGCGCTCGAGCGCGAAATGGCGGGCTTGGGCCTTTCCTGGAACCGTCCGGTGGGTGGCATGTTCCTGTGGGTGCAACTGCCCCAGGGCCTCAAAGCCATTCCCCTGCTGGACAAAGCCGTCGAAAAAGGCGTGGCCTTTGTGCCAGGCTCGGCGTTTTACGCTGGGGCCGCCAACGAAAACACCCTGCGCCTGTCGTTTGTGACCGCCACCGTCGACCAGATCAACACCGGCATGGCCGCGCTGGCAGCTGCGATCCGCGAATCGCTTTGACCGCCTGAACTGAACCGCACGATGCAAGCCCGCACTTTCCAGCAAGTGGATGTCTTCACCGACACCGCCTTCTTGGGCAACCCGCTGGCCGTGGTGCTCGACGGCACGGGCCTGAGCGACGCGCAAATGCAAAGCTTCGCCCGCTGGACACAGCTGAGCGAAACCACCTTTGTGCTGCCGCCAACGCCCGAGGGCGCTGCAGGCGGGGCCGACTACCGGGTGCGCATCTTCACGCCCGGCATGGAGTTGCCGTTTGCGGGCCACCCGACCTTGGGCACGGCGCATGCTTGGCTGAGCGTAGGCGGCCAGCCCCGGCAAAGCGGGCAGCTGGTGCAGGAATGCGGCGTTGGCCTGGTGACTTTGAAGCAGCTTGGCGAGCGCTGGGCTTTTGCAGCGCCACCGCTGACCCGCTCGGACATCTCGGCCGAAGATCTCGGCCCGGTGCTGGCCGCGTTGGGACTGGACGCCTCGGAAGTGATAGCCGCCCAAAGCCTGAACAACGGCCCGCACTGGCTGGGTCTGCTGGTAGACAGTGTGGACACAGTGCTGGCCCTGGAACCCGACCACGCCGCCCTGAAAAAGCTGGGCACCAAAGTCGGCGTGGCGGCCCGCAGGCCAGCGCCAGCGGGAGGCCTGATACGCCGCGCCAACCGCGAAGCGCGGGCCTTCACGGCTTCCAACACCCGCATCGCCAACGACCCGACCGATCTGGAAGTGCGCGCCTTCGCCGCCCCCGTGGGCGTGGCCGAAGACCCGGTGACGGGCAGCCTGAACGCATCGCTGGCCCAATGGCTGATGGCCGATGGCCACATGCCCGGCACTTACAGCGCACGCCAGGGCACGGTGCTGGGGCGTGCCGGACAGGTGTTTTTGTCGCAAGACACGCAAGCCCAGGTCTGGGTCGGCGGCGATGTGGTCGGCTGCATTCAAGGCACAGTGAACTTGTGAGTCCGGCGTATGCCGCTGCACAGCGGCCCGTTGGTGCCGGAACCAGGCCCTAAAGCTCAGCCGCTGATCACCCCAGCGACAGGCGCCAGAGTCCGGTCTGCGCACAATCGCAGCCCATGGGAACACTCTATTTGGTCCGCCATGGACAAGCCTCTTTCGGGGCCGATGACTACGATCAACTCAGCCCACTGGGTCGCCAGCAAGCCGTGCGCTTGGGCGAATACCTGCGGCCCAAATTGCAGGGCCAACCCATCGAGGCCGTGATGATGGGCAGCTTGAAGCGCCACCGCCAAACCTGGGAAGGCATTGCCGAAGGCGCAGGCTTGCCCCACACGCCCTCGGTCTGGCCGGGCCTGAACGAATACGACAGCCACGCGTTGATCGAAGCCATCCACCCTGAGCCGCTGGCCAAACCCGACACCCCCGAGCTGTATCGCCACCACTTTCGCCTGCTGCGCGATGCACTGCAGGCCTGGATGGCCGGCCGCACCCAGCCACGCGGCATGCCCAGTTATGCAGACTTTGTGGGTGGCATCGAAGCCGCGCTTGACCATGTGCGGCAAAACCACTCAGGCGACGTGATGATCGTGTCCAGTGGCGGCCCCATCTCGACCGCGGTGGGCCGCGTGTTGGGCACCCCGCCGGAGACCACCATCGAGTTGAACCTGCGCATCCGCAACACGGCGCTGACCGAGTTTGTGTTCAATCCAAAACGGCACATGCTGCTGACTTACAACACTCTGCCGCATCTGGATGCCGAGGCTTACACCAATTGGGTCACTTTCGCCTGATGACCAGGACCACGAACAGGTGTAATCCCTAGGCAATACCCCTACTGCAGACGTGCACAATGGTCTGCATGAATTGTTCGACCGCTTGGGCGGCCCTCAAGACACTTGAAGGCGGCATCCAGCTCTCTCTCCAAGAAGAATCCAGCGCACAACAAGCCGCGCAGGAATTGGCTGCGTGGCTGTCCAAACTTCAGCTTGAAGATGCCGTTCAAACGCTGTTGATACCCAATGACACCGAGACCACACTGGTCTGCACCTTGCGCCCCGAGATCCAGCAAGCCTGGATGCCAGAGCACGACACCCTGTCATTACACCAAGGCTTGGCGCACCTTGGCCTTGCCCAAGATCCGGTCAGTCTGGACCGTGAAATACTGGTGGCGCTGCTGGGATCGCCTTGTCGATTCAAATTTGCGGACCTCGGCGCGCTGGCCTCTCATGTCCGGGTGAGGCGACACATGACGCTGGCCGCCCGCAAAACCGCATTGGCCTTCAAAACCGAAGCGGCCGAACGGCCCGAACGTTACTGGCACTACGACGAAGAGCATGGCTTCATCCTTCAACCTGGCGTGTGCCTGATCGATGCACTGATCAGCGCCACGCAACCCGAAGTCACAGGCAGGCTGTATGACTTTTCGTGCTACCGGGCCAGCGAATACGTGATTTTGTTGGGCATTGCACAAGAGCTCAAAGAGCACCACCCCCATCTCTTGCTAGAACTGCAAAAAACCAACGAACGCCACGCCATCCGATCGGGCCAGTTCCATGACGTTTTTCTCATCGAATATGGCAGCATGGACAAGCCGCTGCCCACGCGCTATTACGTACCCGGCGATCGCCTGTGGTTTCGCAACCCGGACGAGCGCTCATCGGACGTGATGGGTTACGAAGGCTCCTGGGTCATCTACATGGGTGGTGGTTTATTCAGCAACTTCTGGGAACGTGACAAACCCTTCACACTGGAATCCAAGGCCATTGAGATCTACCACTGGCGCGACGGCGTTCACACCGATGCCCAAGGTCAATTGCAGATGAACGAACACGTGGTGGCGCAGCATGTGGCCCAAACCTGCGCCAGCCCGCAAGCGACACAAGACGTGCTGTCCCGGATGTTGCGCATGCGCGATCCGCAAGGGGTTTACGCCAGCGGCGGCTGCATCGACTCCACCCGGGAATACCCACGCGGCGTGAGCAGTCAACACTGCGAGCTGGTTTTGCCCGTTTTTTAAGCGCCGATCCGATCGGTCAAAGTATCCGGTGGCAACTGGTCCATTTCGACCAGCAACTGCGCCAAGGCGCGGCCCGCGGCCTCGCGCAAGGCTTGACCCTTTTCAACCGTGGCCAAGCGCGCATTGCCTGCTGCGCCATGGGGGTTGTAATCCTGCATTTGCCAGCCCAGCTTGGCACTGCGACCATTGCCCAAAATCTCAAAACGCTCAGCGCGGTCCTGCGATGCAGATCGAAAGTTTTGCGCCGCATCCATGCGCACCAACTCTGGGCGCAAAGCACGCATCATGGAGGTTTCAACATCGCCGGCATGCACCCCAAACCGCTGCTCCTCGGCGCTGAACAAAGCATTGACATCCTGGCCTTGGGCGTCAATCAAGGGCAAGTTGAACCAGCTCACGCTGTAGACCAACATGTCCAGACGGGCCCGCAAGTCACGCGCCACCAAGTCCATCACGCTGATCTGGCCGCCATGGGCATTGAACAGCACCAGTTTGCGCACACCGCTGGCGGCCACCGACTCGCCAATGTCGGTCCACAAACGCACGATGGTTTCGGATTTCAGCGTCAAGGTCCCGGCAAAGCGGGCGTGCTCCGGGCTGAAGCCCACCGATTGGGTCGGCAAAAACAGCACCGACAAATCGGCGGGCAAATGCGGCAAGCTGGCGGCCACCACCCCCTCCACCAAATCGGTGTCCACCGACAGCGGCAAGTGAGGCCCATGCTGCTCGGTCGCGGCTACGGGCAAGACCGCAATGGTGCGGTCCAGCGCCAGCGTGGCGAAGTCGGTGGTGGTCAGGTCGGCCCAAAAACGGCAAGGGGTATGCATGGGTGCATCTTAATGGAGCCCGGCCCCTCGGTGTACAGTGCCACTTTCCATGAAGCGCGCTGGCCACGGCAGCGCTGTGCTCCTACATGCTGAACCCCCTCACGCTTTTTCTGTCGGCTTTGCGCGCCTCGCGCCTTTCCTCGGCCTGGTGCATCGCTGCGCTCTGGTGTGGACTGGCCGCCCCCGTTCACGCCCAAGTGCCCGGCGCCACCTTCAAAACCGAGCAGGTCCGCGCGGAATTGCTCGCCCACGCGCCGCAGGGCATTCAGGCGGGACAGCCCTTCTGGCTGGGCCTGCAAATCGTGCACCAAGCGCATTGGCACACCTATTGGCAAAACCCCGGCGACTCTGGCCTGCCCACCCGGCTGCAATGGAAGTTGCCTGCGGGACTGCAAGTGGGCGAGATCGCTTGGCCCTTGCCCAAGAAAATCCCGATCGGCACCCTGGCCAACTATGGCTATGAAAACACGGTGCTGCTGCCGGTGTCCGTGAACGTTGGCCCCGACTTCAAAGCGCCCGTGGTGGGCCCGGTGAAAATCCAGCTGCAGGCCGAATGGCTGGTCTGCCGCGAAGCGTGCATTCCTCAAGAGGGACAGTTTGAGCTGAGCTTGCCTGCCCAAGGCGCCACCGCCTTGCATGGCGATCTGTTTGACGCGGCTCAAAAGCAAAGCCCACAAAGCCTCAAAGGCTCGCACCCAGCCAACGTTTCTGCCGATGGCCGCACTGTGACGCTCAGCATCGAAGCCCTGCCGCCTGCGTGGCGCGGTCAAACCCTGAGCCTGTTCCCCATCACGGCCAATGTGGTGAACAACGCCGCCGTGCAGGGCAAAACCTGGACCCAAAGCTGGCAAGGCGACCGCTGGACGGCGCAAATGCCGGTGTCCGATGAGCGCAGCGAAAGCCCCGCCCTCATGCGCTGGGTAATCGCCGCCGGCCCCGAAACGGCGCCTCGCGCCCCGGCTTTTAAAGTGGACACCCCTGTCAAGGGCGTCTGGCCCGCCTTGGCGCAAGCCAGCGCCAGCGTGTCGCCCGCCTTGGCCCAAGCCCTGAAAGACAACGCCAAAGCCCCGCCCCCGCACAGCGGCAGCTGGGGCAGCCTGGCCTTGGCCATTCTGGGCGCCTTCGTGGGCGGTTTGCTGCTGAACCTCATGCCTTGCGTCTTTCCGGTGCTGGCCATCAAGGTGCTGGGCTTTGCCCAACCTGGCCAAGGCCGCGCGGACCACCGCGCTGCGGGCCTGGCCTACACCGCTGGTGTGGTGCTCTCGTTCTTGTTGCTGGGCGGGCTGCTTTTGGGCTTACGCGCAGCGGGCGAGCAACTGGGCTGGGGTTTTCAACTGCAATCACCGGCTGTGGTCGCAGGTCTGGCCCTGCTCTTCACCTTGCTCGGTCTGAACCTGGCGGGTGTTTTTGAATTCGGCCAAATGGTGCCCAGCCGGCTGGCCAGCTGGCAAAGCCGCCACGCCACCGTCAACGCCGGTCTGTCAGGTGTTTTGGCAGTCGCGGTAGCCTCACCTTGCACCGCCCCCTTCATGGGCACATCGCTGGGACTGGCCATCACTTTGCCCGCATGGCAAGCCTTGGCCGTCTTTGTGGCCATGGGCCTGGGCATGGCTTTGCCCTATTTGGCGGCCAGTTTCTGGCCTGCCGTGGCGCGGGCATTGCCACGGCCCGGCGCGTGGATGGTGGTGTTCCGTCAGGCCATGGCCTTCCCGATGTTCGCCACCGTGATCTGGTTGTTGTGGGTGCTCGGTCAACAAGCGGGCATCGACGGGGCCAGCGGCCTGCTGGCGCTGCTGCTGTGTGTGGCGTTTGGCGCGTGGTCCTTGGGTTTGCAGGGCCGTGCCCGCTGGGGCTTGAGCGCCTTGGCTTTGCTCGCCCTCGCATGGCTGACGCTCAGCGTGCTGCCCGCCGCCTTGCGTGAAGCGCCGTCCAGCCAGGCCGTCAACAGCGAAGCCGGGCCCCGCTGGCAAGCCTGGTCCGAAGCCCGTGTGCAGTCCGAACTGGCCGCAGGGCGTCCGGTGTTTGTGGACTTCACGGCCGCCTGGTGCGTGACCTGCCAATACAACAAGAAAACCACCTTGTCCGATGCCGCCTTGCTGGCCGACTTTGACACACGCCAAGTCGTGCTGCTGCGCGCCGACTGGACGCGTCGCGACGCGGCCATCACGCAAGCGCTGTCGGCTTTGGGCAGGAGTGGCGTGCCGGTGTATGCCTTGTATGCACCCGGCCGTGCACCCGTGTTGCTGTCCGAGTTGCCCTCCGTGGCCGAGGTTCAGCAGGCCCTGCGGGGGTTGTGAGCACCTGCCCGGCACTGCCAGGGGAGGGCGCAGTCAGTCCTGCGACAATCAAGGGATGAGCACAAGCCTTTCCTCCTCTTCATTCGCCCCCCTGGTCAACGACACGTTCTTGCGCGCCTGCCTGCGCCAAGCCACCGACCACACCCCTATCTGGTTGATGCGCCAGGCGGGTCGCTACTTGCCCGAGTACTGCGCTACCCGCGCCAAGGCCGGCAGCTTCATGGGCTTGGCCACCAACGTGGATTACGCCACCGAAGTGACCTTGCAGCCGCTGGAGCGCTACGCTTTTGACGCGGCCATTTTGTTCAGCGACATCCTCACCGTGCCCGACGCCATGGGCCTGGGCCTGTCATTTGCCCAAGGCGAAGGCCCGCGCTTTGCCAAAAACGTGCGCGACGAAGCGGCCGTGGCCGAGCTGGCCGTGCCCGACATGAACAAGCTGCGTTACGTGTTCGACGCCGTCACCTCCATCCGCAAGGCGCTGAACGGCCGCGTGCCGCTGATCGGCTTTTCGGGAAGCCCCTGGACGCTGGCTTGCTACATGGTCGAGGGCAAGGGGTCTGATGACTACCGCCAGGTCAAGAGCCTGATGTACAGCCGCCCTGACCTGATGCACCGCATTTTGGAAATCAACGCCGATGCGGTGGCCCTGTACCTGAACACCCAGATCGAAGCCGGTGCCCAGGCGGCCATGATTTTCGACAGCTGGGGCGGCGTGCTGGCCGATGGCGCATTCCAGGAATTCAGCATGGCCTACACAGCCCGCGTGCTGAGCCAGCTCAAGACCGAGCACAACGGCCAGCGCATCCCCAGCATCGTCTTCACCAAAGGTGGCGGCCTGTGGTTGCCCGAGATGGCGGATCTGAACTGCGATGTGCTGGGCTTGGACTGGACCATGAACCTGGGCCGCGCCCGCGCCTTGGTGGGCGGCCAAGTGGGTGGTCCCGGCAAGGCCTTGCAAGGCAACATCGATCCGAACGTGCTGTTTGCGCCGCCCGAGCAGATCGCCAAAGAGGCGCGCCGCGTGCTCGACAGCTTCGGCACGCCGCACGCGGACAGCACACAAACCGGCCCCACGCACATCTTCAACCTGGGACACGGCATCAGCCAGTTCACTTCGCCCGAACATGTGTCGGCCCTGGTGGAAGCGGTGCACCAGCACTCTCGCCATTTGCGCTCGGCGGCTTAAGTGCATGGTTAGCATAAAAAACAAGATCCAAATGCCGTTTTTTTAGAAAATAAATGCATTTGGATGCTTGACTTATGCACAAAAATTCAAAACGCTCCTGGCGAGGCCGTACATTTCGTAACACCCAAGCCGATCACCCGCCGAATTTGCAAGTCATTGATTTCAAAGAGATTTTTTAATTTGCACATTGTGTGGGCAATCTAACAGAAGGCTTGATTTTCAAGGCTTCTCGGGCATCCAGCTGCGGTTCTCCACAAAGTTATCCACAGTTTTTTGGGATGACTGCCAAAGCACTTCAAAATCAACAACTTACGCCTGATTTGAAGAATTTCCATAACCATCAAATCCATCAACACCACCAAGACACTGGAAAAAATGTGAGCACCCACCACTGGATCGACGTTGCCGTCCAGACCCCCGCCCACAGCCAGATGGGGGGGCTGCTGAGCTACCGCTGCCCGTTTGACGTGCAGCCAGGCCAGCTGGTGCGCGTGCCGCTGGGCCAGCGCGAGGTGTTGGGCGTGGTGTGGGCGGTTTCAGAAACAGCACCTGCCGACATGCCCGCCTCAGCGGTGCGTGATGCCACAGGCTTGCTGGAAGGTCTGCCGCCTTTGGACGAGCGCTGGCGGCAACTGGTGCAGTTTTCGGCGCAGTACTACCAGCGATCCTTGGGTGAAGTGGCCTTGTCGGCCCTGCCGCCCCAGTTGCGCGACCTGAGTTCAGAGCAATTGGCCAGGCGCCTGAAAAAGCAGGCCCAAGCTACCGCAGTCCAAATTCAGCCTGGGCATGCGCTGTCTGAAGAACAGACCGCCGTGTTGGCACAAATGCAAAGCCAGGCGGGCCCCTTTTTGCTGTTTGGCAGCACCGGCAGTGGCAAGACCGAGGTGTATTTGCAGGCGGTCGAGCGCATGCTGCTGGCCGACCCGCAGGCCCAGGCCCTCTTGATGGTGCCGGAGATCAACCTGACCCCGCAGCTGGAAGAGCGGGTGCAAGCGCGTTTTGGCGAACAAGCGGTCGTCGCCATGCACAGCGGCATGACGCCTGCACAGCGCCTGAAAGGCTGGCTGGCCGCGCACGCTGGCCACGCCCGCATCGTGCTGGGCACGCGCATGGCCATTTTTGCGTCCATGCCGCACCTGAAACTCATCGTGGTCGACGAAGAGCACGACCCCAGCTACAAGCAGCAAGAAGGCGCCCGCTATTCCGCCCGCGACTTGGGCGTCTACCGGGGTCGCCTGCACAACGCGCAGGTGCTGCTGGCCTCGGCCACGCCTTCGCTGGAAAGCTGGCACCTGAGCCGCCCCGCCGAAGAAGGGGGCCGCTACCTGCGGCTGCACATGCCTTCGCGCATCGGGACCGCCTTGCTGCCCAAAGTGCGGCGGGTGGACATGAACCACCAGGCGAAAAAAGCCGTGCTGTCGGCCCCGCTGGTGGCCGCCCTGCAAGAGCGGGTGGAGCGCGGCGAGCAATGCATGCTGCTGCTCAACCGGCGCGGCTACGCCCCGGTGCTGCATTGCGCCGACTGCGGCTGGAAAAGCGAATGCAAGCACTGCAGCGCATTCCGGGTGTTCCACAAGATCGACCGCACCCTGCGCTGCCACCACTGCGGCCTGACCGAGCGCGTGCCCCGCGCCTGCCCCGAATGCGGCAACGCCGACATCGCGCCGATTGGCCGGGGCACTGAACAACTGGAAGAACACCTGGGCGAATTGCTCGCGCATGTGTTGCGCCCCGACGGCACGCCCGTACGCATCGCCCGTATCGACGCTGACAGCACACGCCTCAAAGGCGCGCTGGAAAGCCAGCTGGCGCAGGTGCACTCAGGCGAAGTGGATGTGCTGGTGGGCACGCAAATGATCGCCAAAGGGCACGACTTCAGGCGCATCACGCTGGTGGCCGCCGTGAACCCGGACATGGCGCTGTTTTCGAGCGACTTTCGCGCCCCAGAGCGGCTGTTTGCGCTGCTCATGCAGGCGGCAGGACGCGCCGGGCGCGACGCCGCGCAAAGCGCCACCAGCGAGATGTGGGTGCAGACCTTTCACCCCACGCACCCGCTGTTTGAGGCGCTCAAAAAACACGATTACCCGGCCTTTGCCGCCAGCGAACTGGCCGAACGCACCGCCGCCGATCTGCCGCCCATCAGCCACCAGGCCCTGCTGCGCGCCGATGCCCGCAGCCAGGACGTGGCCCAGGGCCTGCTGAACGCCGCACGGGAAACGCTGGAAGCCCAATTGAGTGCCGACCCGGCCACCGCCGATCTGGTGATGCAGGTCAGCGTCTACCCCGCCGTGCCCATGAGCATGCAGCGCGTGGCCGATGTGGAGCGTGCCCAGATGCTGCTCGAAAGCCCATCGCGCATGGCCCTGCAAAAAATGCTGTGGCACCTGCACGGCGTGCTGCACCAGTTGCGCAGCCAGCCCGAGCACAAAGGGGTGATCCGCTGGCTGGTGGATGTGGACCCGCAAGCGATCTGAACCTGTGCCTCAAGGCTTGATCAAAGCCACCGCGCCAGAGAAGGTCAAAAACGCCACCGCCGTGGTGACCAAAATGATGCGGGCGATGCGCCCGTTGTCGGCGCCCAGACGCTCAGCCAAAAGCGACACATTGCTGGCACTGGGCAAAGCGGCCACCAGGACCATCACCACCCAAGCGAAATGGTCGATCTTCACGCCCCACTGCACCGCCATGGCGGTCACCAGCAACACCAACAAGGGGTGCACCAGCAATTTGATCACCGCCACCGGCAAATAGTCACCCAAACGCAAAGGGCCATGGGGCCGCTCATGCGCCAGCAATTGGGAACGGGCCAGCACTGCACCGATGGTGAAAAGTGCCACTGGCGAAGCCGCATCGCCCAACAAGCCCACGGTTTTGGCCACTGGGCCGATCAGTTCCAGGTGCCAGTAAGAAAACGCGCCCCCTAAGGAAATCGCCCAAGGCATGGGATTGCGCACCACGCCCGCCAGGGCCTTGCGGGCAGCCACCGCCGCGCCATGTTCGCCCGCCGCATCCATGCGCGAGAGGGCCACACACAAGGAGGTGGTGATCACCATGTCCACCACGATGGTCACAATGGCTGGACCGGCCGCCGCAGAACCCAGCAGTGCCACCAGGAGGGGCACGCCCATGAACCCCGTATTGGGAAAAGCCGCCACCAGCGCCCCCAAAGACGCATCGCTCCAGCGGATGCGCGAGTTCAGGCTGATGGCGATGGTGAAAGACACCATGACCAGGGCGCAAAACAAATAAGTGAAGAACACCCCGGCATTGAGCAATTGCGCAATCGGCGTGCTGGCGCCAAAGCGGAACAACATGCACGGCAAGGCAAAAAACAGCACAAAACCATTGAGCCCCGGGATGGCTTCGAGCGGCAGCAAGCCTTTGCGGGCGGCAGCGTAACCGCACAGAACCAGGGCAAAAAACGGGAATGTGATGCGCAGGACTTCAAGCATGGCCTTATTGTCGCGGCATCGGGGCATGGCCCCGGTCACCCGGCCGACAGTCCCCGCTATGATCGAACGCTTTGCTTGGAACGCCTGATGTCCGCCGGTCTGAATTTCGCCCAACTTGAAGCCGTGAACTATGTTCAGGGCCCCTGCCTGGTACTGGCGGGCGCAGGCTCGGGCAAAACGCGGGTGATCACGCACAAGATCGGCCGCCTGATCGATGTCGGGCTGGAGCCCAAGCGCATCGCGGCCATCACCTTCACGAACAAGGCCGCCGCCGAAATGCGCGAACGTGCCAAGCAGCTGATTGGCCGTGCGGCCAAAGACGTGGTGATCTGCACCTTCCATGCTCTGGGCGTGCGCATCATGCGCGAAGACGGCCATGTGCTGGGTCTCAAGCCGCAGTTCAGCATCATGGACGCGGACGATGTGACCAGCATCCTGAAAGACTGCGGCGGCACCACCGACGCGGCCACCGCCCGCCAGTGGCAGTGGACCATCAGCCTGTGGAAAAACATGGGCCTGAACGCCGAGCAGGCGGCCGCCCAAGCGCCCGACGACAACGCCCGCGTGATCGCGCGCATCATGGCGATGTATGAAGAGCGTTTGCTCGCTTACCAAAGCGTGGACTTTGACGACCTGATCGGCATGCCACTCAAGCTGCTGGCCGAGTTTCCGGAAGTGCGCGAGCGCTGGCAGGCCAAGATGGGCCATGTGCTGGTGGACGAATACCAGGACACCAACGCCACCCAGTACGAGGTGCTCAAACACTTGGTAGGTGAGCGCGGGCGCTTCACGGCGGTGGGCGACGACGACCAATCTATTTATGGCTGGCGCGGCGCGACGCTGGACAACCTCAAGCGCCTGCCGCAAGACTTTCCGAATCTGAAGGTGATCAAGCTGGAGCAGAACTACCGCTCCACCAGCGCGATCTTGCGGGCCGCCAACAACGTGATCCAGCCCAACCCCAAGCTGTTCCCCAAGACGCTGTTTTCTGAGTTGGGCGAAGGCGAGCCGGTGCGTGTGGTCGATGCGGTCAACGAAGAGCATGAAGCCGACCGGGCGATTGCGCGCATCCAGTCGATTCGCGGTGGCCAGGTCAATCCGTCCAAGCACCGCGAGTTCAAGGACTTTGCCATCCTCTACCGCGCCAACCACATGGCCCGGCCGTTTGAGCAGGCCCTGCGCCGCGCCAACATCCCCTACAAGGTCTCGGGCGGGCAGAGCTTTTTTGACAAGGCCGAGATCAAGGACCTGTGCGCCTGGTTTCGCCTGTGGATCAACAACGACGACGACCCGGCGTTTTTGCGCGCCATCACCAGCCCCAAACGCGGCATTGGACACCAAACTTTGGGCCAGCTGGGCACCTTTGCCACACAGTACAAACTGAGCCTGTTCGAGGCGCTGTTTGCGGGCAGCCTGCCCAGCGCGGTCAACACCCGCGCCGTGGATGGTCTTCACGAGTTTGGCCGCTACATCAACGATCTGGAGCACCGCGCCCGCCACACCCTGGGCAAGGAAGCGGCGCTGGCATTTTTGCTGGAGTGGCTCAAGGAGATTGGCTACGAGTCGCACCTGTACGACGGCGAAGACAACGAAAAAGTGGCCGCCGCCCGCTGGACCAACGTGCTGGAGTTTTGCGACTGGATGGCGGGGCGCTGCGGCGGCGAGATCGAAGACGAAACTGGCGCTCAAACAGGAGCCCAAGCCACCGAAACCAAGAACCTGCTCGATGTGGCGCAGACCATTTCACTGATTTCAACCTTAAGCGAACGCGAAAAAGACCAAAACGTGGTCACGCTGTCGACCCTGCACGCCTCCAAGGGTCTGGAGTGGCCGCATGTGATGCTGGTGGGCGTGAACGAAGGCCTGCTGCCTTTCAAGTTGGGCGATGATGAAACCCATTCTGGCAAAAGCGATGGGCCGATGAGCGAGGGCATCTTGCAGCGCCTGCAGGAAGAGCGCCGCCTGATGTACGTGGGCATCACCCGCGCCCAGCGCAGCCTGGCCGTGAGCTGGACCAAGCGCCGCAAAAAAGGCCGCGAAATGGTGGCGGCCTTGCCCAGCCGCTTCATTGCCGAAATGCGGCTCGACGAAAACACCATCAAGGAAGACCCCCGCGAAAAACTCAAAGCCCTGCGGGCCGAATTTGCCAAACGCGCGGCCGACGCCGCAGCCGACGCCAAACCATGAAACACCTTCGCACCGCCTTGAACGGGCTTGCCCTGATCTGCATCGCAGGCCTGACAGCCTGCGCCACCCCTGGCCCACAAGGGCTCCAGGCCGCTGCTGCTGGCTGCGCCGACAACGAGATCACCGCCGAGCAACTGGTGGGCACATGGCGCGTGAGCTTGTCAGGTCAGCCAGGCAGTTGGACGCTGGTGCTGCGCCCGCACCCTGAGCATGAGGGCAGCTTGCGCGGTGCGCTGATGCAAAACCCGCAGCACTATGCGGTAGCCGCCGACTTGGAAGATGGCGAATTCACCATGGAAGAGTCGCGCGACGGCCAACGCATCGCTGCGACCTGGCTGGGCAAAGTGCAAGCGGGCAGTTGTGGCCAGCGCATTGCGGGGGAACGACAGGACAGCACAGGTGCTGCTGAGCGCTTCGAAATGCGCTCAGAGCGACTTCGTTGATTCGCGCACGACCAAGGTCGTGGGCAACAAATCAGATTCGGGTTTTTCACCGGCCATGATGCGCAGCAGGCAGTCCACCAAATGGGCACCCGCCAAATCCAAGGGCTGGCGCACCGTGGTCAAAGGCGGAAAGCTGTGGGCCGCCGGCTCCACGTCGTCATAGCCCACCACGCTCACATCTTCAGGTACGCGGTAACCGCGCTCACGCAGCACACCCAGGGCGCTGATGGCGATCAAGTCACTGGCGGCCACGATGGCGTCAAAGTTCAAACCATGGCGGTCCAAGTGAACACGCAAAGCATCTTGCGCTGCCAGTGGCGCAAATGACGATGGAATGTACAACGACGGGTCTGTCTTCAAGCCAGCCTTGCGCAAGGCTTTTTGGTAACCGGAATACCGCTTTTCAGGTTCGGGCAGAGACTTCTCACCCATGAAAGCAATGCGCTTTCGGCCCAAGCCCAGCAGGTGTTCCGTGGCCAACTGACCACCGCTGGCATTGTCGCCACCCACACTGCAATAAAGCTGGTTGGGCAGCTGTGCCCCCCAAGCCACAAAGGGCAAGCGCTGACGCGCCAATTCGTTGAGCTGGTCGTGGTGGCCCCACTGACCGATCACGATGATGCCGCCCACGCGGCCCGAGTCGTACAGCGCCGATACACGCTCCAGATGATCCGCATCCACACGCGACAGCAGCATGTCGTACTGGCGATCGGTCAAGGCATCAGCCAGGCTACCGAGCATGCCCAGAAAGAAGGGGTCGGAAATGCTTTGCCGATTGGCAGGGTAATAAGGGATCACCACGCCAATGGTGGTGTTATCGCCTTTGCGCAGGTTTTGCGCACCCAGATTGATCGTGTAGTTGAGGGAACGCGCCAGCTCAATGATGCGCAAACGGGTTTCTTCGTTGATCAAAGCGCTGCCGTTGAGGGCTCTTGAAACTGTTGCGGTCGACACCCCGGCCAGGCGGGCAATGTCCGCCATTTGTATCTTGCGCTTTTCAGGTTCTGCCTTGGCCATTCACATTTCTCTCAGTTCAAGCAATGTTAATTCAAAAAAATGCCCCCACCCGTGAGGGAGGGGGCAACAAGGTTTCCTTGGAAGAAACGTACTCAACAACTCTTGCAATGTTCAGTTGACGAACTGCTCCGAGCCCACAATGCCCAGTTTGGTCAGCCCAATGCGC
>NZ_JAOASQ010000008.1 GCF_030158565.1 Limnohabitans sp.
TGTGGGGGCAGCATGGCGCGGTCGGGCGTTGCTTTGATGTGCTGGCCCTGTGGCGCGAACGCGCTGCCCAAGTGACAGGGTGCGCGCTCGATTGCGGCCACTATCTGGCCGAAGAAGCCCCCGAGCAAGTGATTGCCCAAGCGCAAGAATTTTTCACACACTGAACCGTCTCATTGACAAGGAGCACCCCATGAGCAAGAAACACCGCATCGCCGTCATCGCAGGCGATGGCATTGGCAAAGAAGTCATGCCCGAAGGCCTGCGCGTGATGGACGCTGCAGCCCGCAAATTCGGCATTGACTTGAAGTTTGACCACTTCGATTTTTCGAGCTGGGACTATTGCGAAAAGCACGGCAAGATGCTCCCCGACGACTGGAAGGACCAGATTGGTGGTCACGACGCCATTTATTTTGGCGCGGTGGGCTGGCCCGAGAAGATCGCCGACCACGTGTCGCTGTGGGGCTCGCTGCTCTTGTTCCGCCGCGAGTTTGACCAGTACATCAACCTGCGCCCGGCGCGCCTGATGCCCGGCATCATCGCCCCCGTGGTGCGGAAGGACGGCAGCCGCCGCGAGCCCGGCGAGATCGACATGTACATCGTTCGCGAGAACACCGAGGGCGAGTACTCCAGCGTGGGTGGCCGCATGTTCCCCGGTACCGAGCGCGAGATCGTGATGCAGGAATCCATCATGACCCGCATCGGCGTGGACCGCGTGCTGAAGTTCGCTTTTGAGCTGGCACAAACGCGCCCCAAAAAACACTTGACCAGCGCCACCAAGTCCAACGGCATTGCCATCACCATGCCTTACTGGGACGAGCGCGTGGCCGAGATGGCCAAGGCCTATCCTGGCATCAACGTCGACAAGTTCCACATCGATATCCTGACCGCGCACTTTGTGCAGCGCCCCGACTTCTTTGATGTGGTGGTGGCCAGCAACCTGTTTGGCGACATCTTGAGCGATCTGGGCCCGGCCTGCACAGGCACGATTGGCATCGCGCCCAGTGCCAACCTGAACCCCGACCGTTTGTTCCCATCGTTGTTCGAGCCCGTCCATGGTTCTGCCCCGGACATCGCGGGCAAAGGCATTGCCAACCCGATCGGTCAGATCTGGTGTGGCGCCATGATGCTGGAATTCCTGGGCTACAAGGCGGCGCACGACGGTGTGCTGGCCGCGATCGAGAAGGTCTTGGCCCCAGGCAGTGGTGCACCCCGCACGCCCGATTTGGGGGGTACAGCCAAGACCGCCGATGTCGGCCGCGCCATTGCAGAGGTGCTTTGACACGGCGACTTTTCGGTTCTTTTTCCGGGAAGACTGACTTATAAAAAATCTCAACCGCGAAGGGGTTCGTCCATGATTTCACGGCTAGAATCCCTGCCGCAACGCGCATTGTTGGGCTGCCTGGATTGACACCGCCTTGGAGGCTGGTTTCAAATGAGTGCAGGCCTTGGCGCCATAAAAAATTAAAACTGGCAGCGGGTCTGTCAGTTTGTATGTCAGTCAACACCGGTTCTCGCCGGTCTGTAACTTCAAGAGGTTTCTTGTGAACAAAACTGAATTGATCGAACACATCGCCAAACAAGCCGACCTGTCCAAGGCCGCTGCGGGCCGTGCTCTGGAAGCCACCATCGGTGCTGTGCGCACAACCTTGAAAAAGGGCGGTACGGTTTCTTTGGTGGGTTTCGGTACTTTTGCAGTGGGCAAACGTGCTGCCCGCACCGGTCGCAATCCACGCACTGGCGCTGCGATTAAAATCAAGTCTGCCAAGGTGCCAAAGTTCCGTCCAGGTAAAGCCCTCAAGGATGCTTTGAACTGATTTCACTTTTTTCAGGTGGGGCGCTTAGCTCAGTTGGTAGAGCGGCTCCTTTACACGGAGTAGGTCGGCGGTTCGAGACCGTCAGCGCCCACCACCACAAAAAGCAAAGGCGAACAGGTTGTTCGCCTTTTTTATTGATAAACCGAGACTTCGAACATGTTTGATTCCATCCGCAATCACTCCAAAATTTTGATGGGATTGCTGTTTTTGCTGGTCATTCCGTCCTTTGTCTTGTTCGGCATTGACAGTTACAGCCGCTTTTCCGATCAAGGCGCGCCTGTGGCCAAAGTGGCGGGCAACAAGATCACGCAAGGGGAATGGGATGCGGCACATCAACGTGAAGTCGAGCGCATCCGCGCCTCGGTGCCCAATCTGGATCCCAAACTGCTTGACTCTGCCGAGGCCCGCTATGCCACGCTGGAGCGCATGGTCAATGAGCGCGTGATCTCGGCCGCTGCGGATAAACAGTTGCTGATCACCAGCGATCAGCGTCTGGCCCGTTACCTGCAACAAGACCCTTCGATTGCCGGTTTGCGCGGTGCCGATGGCAAGCTGGACATGGAGCGCTACCGCCAATTGGCGGCCAGCCAGGGCATGATCCCCGAAATGCTGGAAGCCAAAGTGCGCCAGGACTTCTCGGCCCAGCAAGTGTTGGGTGGTTTGCAGCAGTCTGTGGTGGCCTCACAAAGCCAAACCGATACGGCCTTGAATGCGTATTTGCAACGCCGTGAAATCCAGATCCAGAAATGGGTGCCAGCCGATTTCGCGGCCAAGGTTCAAGTGACCGATGCCGATCTGGAAAAGTTCTACCAGGCCCAATCCGAACGTTTCCGTTCGGTGGAAAGCGCCGACATCGAATACTTGGTGCTGGACACGGTCGCTTTGCAAAAGAGCATCAACTTGCCTGAGCAAGACCTGAAGACCTATTACGAGCAAAACGTGCAGCGTCTGGCGGGCAAGGAAGAGCGCCGCGCCAGCCACATCCTGATCAACGCCGCCAAGGACGCTCCTGCCGCTGAGCGTGCCAAGGCCCGCGCCAAGGCCGACGATTTGCTGGGTGTAGTTCGCAAGGCCCCCAAATCCTTTGCCGATGTGGCCCGTAAAAACTCACAAGATACAGGCTCTGCCACCAAGGGCGGGGATCTGGACTTCTTCGCCAAAGGGGCCATGGTCAAAGCGTTTGAAGATGCCGCCTTTGCCTTGAAAAAGGGCGACATCAGCGATGTGGTCGAGTCCGAGTTCGGCTTTCACATCATCCAGCTGACCGACATCAAAGCGCCCAAAGCGCCCAGCTTTGAATCCATGCGCCCTCAACTGGAAGCCGACTTGCGCAAACAGCAAGCCCAGCGCCAATTTGCCGAGCAGGCCGAGACCTTCACCAACAGCGTTTACGAGCAGGCAGACAGCTTCAAGCCCACGGCCGACCGTTTGAAACTGACCGTTCAAAAAGCCCAGGCTTTGACCCGCACGCCTGCTGCGGGCGCCCAAGGTGTTCTGGCCAACGCCAAATTGTTGCAAACCCTGTTTGCAGAAGACTCTGTGAGCAAACGTCGCAACACCCCAGCGGTGGAAGTGGCCCCCAACACCTTGGTGTCTGCCCGCATCGTGGCTTACCGTCCTGCTGCCGTTCGTCCATTTGCCGACGTCAAGGATGAAGTGCGCCGCCAGTACGTGGTCGAAAAATCTGCCGACTTGGCCAAAGCCGAAGGTCAGGCCAAACTGGCATCATGGAAAGACCAGGCCGCGCAAGCGCAAGTGGGTGCGGCCTTGATCGTCTCGCGCGACCAAACACAAGGCCAGCCGCAAGCCGTGGTGGATGCTGTGCTGCGTGCTGATCCTGCGCGTTTGCCCGCTGTGGTGGGCGTGGATCTGGGCACGCAAGGCTTTGTGGTGGCCCGTGTGAACAAACTGGTGGCACGCGATGCTGCGTCGCCGCAACAAGTGGCCCAAAGTCGTCAGCAAATGACCCAGTTGTGGGGGCAGGCTGAAACCCAAGCCTACCTGACGTATTTGAAGCAACAACTCAAGGCCGAGATCTTGGTTGAAAAACCTCAGGTCAAGAGCGCAGAGACTGCAGAAAAACGCTAAAGATCAGGTTATAATTTCATTTCTACGGTGGCTGTAGCTCAGTTGGTAGAGTCCAGGATTGTGATTCCTGTTGTC
>NZ_JAOASQ010000009.1 GCF_030158565.1 Limnohabitans sp.
GGATGCCGTATTTGGCATGGATCGTGTTTTAAAGTGTTTTGACCGTGACTTCTTCCAAGCCCCTTGACCTCGCCGCCCTTGACCAATTGACCGGGGGCGCGTTCAACGCTGCCACTTCCGGTGAGCGTGGTGCCCGTTTGCGCGAATGGCTCCAGTCGGAACCCACGGAAGAGCAAATGCACGAGGTCTACCGTGAGTTGTCTTCGCGGGACAAGGGCGTGGCCAAGATCCTCAAGGAAAAGCTCGACGAAATCAAACGCGCCCATGGCCAGGATGCTTTGGCCAGTGATTGGGCCCAGAAGGCTGAGCAAATGCTCCAGGCACCACGTTTGAACATCGCCGATGCCCTGGCCTGGCAGCGCGATGCAGCCAAAGCCGGTGCGCCTTTGTCGCGCGAGCCGCTGGCCAGTTTGAAGCTGCGTTTGGCCGAAGTGGTCAAAGGTGTGGAAGATTTGCAGCACCAAGTGATGGTGCAGCGCGAAGCCGCCGTGTTGTTGGCCCAGCGGATCGAGGTGTTGTCCACCAAGCCGCTGTCCGAGGCCCAAGTAGGCCAGACCGGTTTGCAGGCCGATGTGGCCCAGTGGCAAACCCAAGCGGAGACACTCACGCAAAACGCGGTCTGGCTCAGCGTTGATTTGAAATACCCTGCCCAATTGGACGCAGCCCGCACGCAGATGCAAGCGGTGTGGGACGGTTTTACAGCCGCTTTGTCTTTGGCTGCTCTGGCCCAGAATGATGCCGCAGCAGTTTTGCCGCCCGTCCCTGTGTGGGCCGATGAAATCCGTCGTCTGCGTGGCGAAGCCGTGAGCGCTGCTTCAGTCCCCACCGATGCGCCCAAGGCGGCCAAACCCAAAATGGACCCGGCTCAGCGCCAGGCCCTGCGCGAGCAGGCCACCGCCGCTGTGACCGAAGTGCTGGAGGCGGTCGAAAAAGAAGTCACCGAAGGCCATGGCAAAGCCAGCGCCGGTGCGGCTGCAGCCTTGCGCGCCGTGCTCAAAACGCATGGCAAAAATCTGGACACGGCACTCGATGCCCGCGTGCACGAAGCACTGACGGCTGCGGGTGAGCTCGAAGGCTGGCAGCGCTGGCGCGCCGACCAGATCCGCCAAGAACTGGTGACCAAGGCCGAAGCCCTGCTGGGTGCCGACAAAGCGCCAGCCATGGGTGGGCGCAAGATGCAGGAAAACCTGCGCCAATTGCGCGAGAGCTGGAAGCAAACAGACCAGGGCGGCTTGCCCAACCACGGTTTGTGGAAGCGTTTCGACGCCGCCTGCAACGAGGCCTACAAGACCGTACAAACCTGGCTGGACCAAATCAAGCAGGAGTCGGCCGCGCACCGAGCACAGCGTGTGGCCTTGATGGAAGAAGTCAAAGCCTGGACTGCTGCCAACGCCGAGAGCAACGACTGGCGTGGCCAGTTGCGCGCGCTGCATCAGTTTGGTGAGCGCTGGCGCAATGCGGGTCACTTGAGCGAAAAATCATTTGCCGAGATGCAGTCGCAGTGGAAAGCGCTCATCAAGGCCGCAGCTGCACGTGTCGATGCGGCGCAAAAAGCCAGCATCGAGCGGCGCCAAGCCATGATCGCCGAAGCCAAGGACATGTCTGCAGCGCCGCTGCGTGTGGACGCCGTCAAGGCCCTGCAGCAACGCTGGCAAGCCGAAGCCCAAGCAGTGCCTCTGGATCGCAAGACCGAGCAAAAGTTGTGGGAAATTTTCCGTGCACCTTTGGACGAAGCCTTCCAGCGCAAAGGTGCCGAACGCCAGCAAGCCGAAACCCATTTGAGTGCCCGTGACCGCGCCGTGATCGACGCCTCCAAGGCCCTGGACGCGGCCAACGCCAGCGGCGATGCGGCCAAGATCCGTGCTGCCATGGCTGCGTTGGATGCCGCCTTGCGTGGGCAGGCTCAACAGGTGGCCGAGCAAGCGACGGCACAAGCTGTTGCACCCGCACCCGCACCCGCCGCCGAAGCGCAGGCGGCAGAGGCCGCCGGTGAACAGTCGACAGGCAGCGATGCCTCTCCAGCATCCGTGCCCGCCGACGAGGCCAGCGCGCCCAGCGAAGAATCCGAGACGCCAGCCACCGACAGCGAAACCGCTGAAGAAGCAGCGCCTGCACCTGTCGCCCCGCCCAAGCCCGCCAAACAGGTGATTGCTGTGCGCGGTGATGACCGCCCTGGCCAAAAGAAAACCGAAGCGCCCGCTGGCCGTGATGGCCGTCGCGATGGCCGCCCTAGTGAGCGCAATGCCCGCCCGGGTGAGCGCGCAGGCGATCGTCCTGGCCGTCCAGGCGACCGAGGCCCCCGTTCGGGTGACCGCGGCGACCGCTTCCCGCGTGGTGATTTTGCAGACCGTGGCGAACGCGCACCGCGCTTGGGCGATACCGCCTTCCGTGCCCAACGCGAGGCCATGGAGCGTGCCGAGATGTCCTTGCGCAAGCTGGCAGCTCAAGCCCACGGCGAGACCCTGACCCGATTGATGTCTGCGTGGCAAGACCGCCAGGCCGATGCACTGCCCAGCGCTCAAGAGCTGGGCAAGGCCGTCAATGCCTCGGCCCGTCAGGCCTGGACGCAAGCGGTCAGTACCGAAGCCAAAGCGCCTGCCATCACCGCTTTGTTGCGGCTGGAAATGGCCGCCGAAGTGCCTACCCCTGCCGAGCAGCTGAGTGAGCGTCGCGCACTGCAATTGCAGCTGCTGACCCAGCGCAACCAACCTGGACCTGCTGAAACCTGGGCGCAGGATGTGGCGCAGGTCTTGTCTGGCCCGCACGAAGCCAACACCGCACGCCGACTGCAAAACGTGCTCAAAAACTTGCTGCGCCGCTAAAGCGCCGCATGTTCAACAAAAAGGCCGCTCAGTGGAGCGGCCTTTTTGTTGGTGTCGACGTGCTAACTCAGGCCTATGCGCTCAGAAAGACCATGGGCATGCAAGCGAAAAATTTCTGCCCGCTCAGGCGCATGGTCGAGTGACCAATCGCTCAGCACTTGCCGAGTAGCCGAGCCCATGGCGTGATCGGCCGGGCGGTGGGTGTGGCCGTGGATCAGGCGATCGGCCTGAGCGGCTTGCAGCCACTGCAGACTGAGCGTGGTGTCGGCATCGGCATAGGTCATGCCGCTTTGCTTTTGTGATTCGCTTTGCGCACGCATGGCGCGGGCCAAGGCCAGCCGCTCGTTCAAGGGCTTGGCCAGAAATTCAGTTTGCCACGGCGCTGATCGCACTTGCTGACGAAAGACCTGGTAGTCGGTGTCGTCCAGACACAGTGCATCGCCATGGCTGAGCAAAATGCGTTGATCACCCCAAGCCAACACGGTGGGGTCCTGCAGGGCATGAACGCCGCAGGCCGATAAAAAACCGGGGCCCACCAGAAAGTCCCGGTTGCCGGGCATGAAGGCCACATGGCAGCGCTGCGCAGTTTGGCGCAAGACCTCTGCGCACGCTTGCAAAAAAGGATCGTGGGCCACGGCATCGTCGCCGACCCAGACTTCAAACAGATCGCCCAGCAGCAAAACCGCTTGGGCGGGCGTGGAGGCCATGTACTGGCGCCACGCCTCAAAGGTGCCCGTCTCGGACGCTTGCAGGTGCAGGTCCGAGATCAGGTCCACGGTTTGCCATGATGCGGGCGCTTGCAACAGGCCTATGGCCGGTGTTGTGGGCGACGCGTTCATGGCCAGGCAGCCCTTACAGGGCGACAGCCTTTTCGATGATGACGTCTTCTTTGGGCACATCACCGTGGCCGCCACGGTTGCCGGTTTTCACGCCCTTGATCTGGTCCACCACCTCAGTGCCCTTGACCACTTTGCCGAACACGGCATAACCCCAGCCTTGCAGCGAAGGGGCGGTGTGGTTGAGGAAGCCGTTGTCGGCCACGTTGATGAAGAACTGCGCCGTGGCGGAGTGGGGCGCCTGGGTGCGGGCCATGGCCACGGTGTAGTTGGCGT
>NZ_JAOASQ010000010.1 GCF_030158565.1 Limnohabitans sp.
TGCTATAATTCAAGGCTTCAACAGGCGCGTAGCTCAGCTGGTTAGAGCACCACCTTGACATGGTGGGGGTCGTTGGTTCGAGTCCAATCGCGCCTACCATTTCTTCCTTAAGTGGTTGAAATGGTTAATGAAAATGGTATCGCGGCGAAGCGGTGTTTTGTTTGTCACTCACAGTGATCCACAGGAACCGAACGATGCCTATTTCATTGAATATTAACCAGCAAATTGTTTCCCACTCTCGTGGTCAGAAACGCATCGACCTTCGAGCTGCTCTCGAAGCGTCACCTAATACCCAAGAAAATCACAACCTCACCTTTGGTGAGCTTGCTCGAGCTTATCTGGCGACCCACTACAACGGGGCCGATATGCAAATGCGCAAGTGGCTCGACCTGTTGGGCAATCGCAGTGCCTGGAGTATTACTGCCGAAGAATTGGCCCGTGCAGGTGTAGCCATGCTTGAAAACGGCTACAGCCCGAGCACGGTCAACAGAAATTTGTCCCAAATTGGCAGCATCTACCGCTGGGCCAAGCGAAAGATGCTGACCCCTGTGGGGTTCATCTCTCCCACCTTGTCTCAACATCGATACCCTGAGCCAATCAGGCGTGTGAGCCTGAGTGATTCTGAAATTAAACGTATTCTTGATGGAGCTTCAGGGTTCAAGGATCGGCGGTTTTCAGTTCTTGTCAGAATCTTGATCGAAACTGGTGCTCGACGTGGGGAGGTCTGCGAGAGACGGTGGTCCGATATCGACCTAGATAGCTGTTGCATTGAAGTGCTTGAGACGAAAACTGGGAAGCCCCGAATGCTTTTCTTTAGCCAGGAAACATCCGCGCTTATGCGCAGGGTGTGGCCAATCCGAGAGTCCGCAGCATTGCTTTTTGGTAGTACTCGCGCTCCCGGTGCAATTGTTACTTTTAAGAAAAGTTGGGACAAATTGACCCAGGCAATTGGTAGACCTGACTTGCGCTTGCATGATTTGCGGCACTACAGAGCCAAATTACTTATTGAATCAGGAGCCTCTGTGGCGGTTGCCGCGCAAGCATTGGGTCATAGCAGTTTGATTTTGCATCGACGCTATGGGCACCTTGAGTCGGGGACGATTTCTCAAGCTGTACGCTCAAGTTGGAAGTGATCATGGACAAAGAAAACGAACTGCGACAGGCGCTGAATTTCTTATCAAACAACTGGCGACACAACGAACATCTGAGAGAGGCTTTTGAGTCCATTTTTCAGCAACTCAATGCAGGTACGAAGAGTGATAAAGCTAATGCTGAGGCTTTGCGTGAGTACCTTTCATACCCAGGTAGCAAGAGTGCTCTGTCATCCTCAGAAAGCTTCCTGGCTAGCCTCAAAGAGCCAAATGGTCGAAGGGCGGCAGGACTGGTCCGAAAGGGTAGGGGAAAGAGGCATGATCCGGCCACAGTGAAGATGGAAGACGGTGTCATGCAGGTCATGATCGCCTATCTTCTAAAACGGGCCAAAAAATGGGAAATTGACGCAGCCATTCTGGAGCGCGTTGGCGAAGATGCTGATCCGGCAACCATCAGAAAATACAGGAAAGAACTGGAAGCTAGAGCTCAGGCTTTTGTTGTTGGCTATAAAAAATTTCAAAGTTCATTTGGTTCCAAAAAACCATTGTGGAACGAGCCAGAGATCATCGTTAAATCGGAAAATAATCGGTGATTATTTTCACCCTATGAAGTATTGAATCGACGCGTAATCAAGGTTACTCGCTTCGCCGCGATCCATGATGAAAGGTCGAAATGAAACACGCAACGGAAAAAGCCAGCCCCAAGCTGGTGAGAACAGTCAGCAACTGGCATTGCGCCAGAGAGGTGTTCTCTGAATTTATTGAAGTTCACCCTGAATTGGGCTTGAAAGACAGCCCAGTCACATTCAGAAACTTTTGTTGCCGGCATGGTCGTGCACTCATGTCGCTTGGGGTCATGCGAAAGCCAGCTGGCTTGCGTTCACCTGCAATTTTCGACGCTGAGCGTTTTGACCAAGTTGCATTCGAGCTGGTGACATTGCGGTCAAATGATGTCCCCCCACATTTGATTGCTGGGGGCGAAAAATGCTGATCTGGAATGAATCAACATCGGAGCCAAGTAAACAATCTCCAGGAGGAAAGCAAACCGAAACAACCGATCAAACCGATTCTGAACTTGATCGAGTGTCCAACCATGAATTCATGGCAGCCTTGTTTGGGGAAAGCTTTGGCTCGGCTAAACCGCTCGTCTGCCGTAAGCAAGGCGACCCAGTCTCAGGTGGATGGATGCCAAGGGTGTGGCCATGTCCAACAGCAGACGCCGGTTTAAATTGGTACTTCGGCCCAAGCCTCTACGAGCCAGATTCAAACGGTCAGCCGAGAGCAAAACGTGAACATGTTCATTCAGTCTGTGTCATCTGTTTGGATGATGTCGGCACAAAAGCTGACATGCATGTGCTTGATTCACTTGCTCCTACTTGGCTGATTGAAACCAGTCAAGGCAACTATCAGGCTGGTTATGCATTCGATCAGCCAGTCGAAGACCTCGACTTTGTCGACCATCTCAAGCAAAAGCTGATCGAGAAAGGTTTATGCGATCCTGGCGCGACCGGCGGTGTTGCTCGCTGGATGCGCTTGCCAGTCGGGATTAACGGCAAGGCACAGTACGGACCAGACGGGTTCAGATGTCGGCTAGCTCAATGGGCGCCGACCAATCGGTATTCGCCAGCAGAAATTGAAAATGCTTTGCTCAATTTTGGTGCTGAAACATCAGAGGGGGCCGCAACGCGAGCTATCAATGGCTTTAACCCAGTCATTGATGCACTCAAGAATAAAGGGCAATACATTCGCCCGATTGGTGGGCGTCGGCATGAAATTGTGTGCCCTTGGTGGGAGCAGCATTCAGACCCAGCCGATACCAAAAGCTACTACTATGAACCGTCAGAAAAATCTCCGCATGGTGGCTTCAAGTGCTTCCACAGTCATGGTTCTGGATTGAGAGTTCGCGATTTGCTCAAGCACTTGAACATTCCCGCCAAGGATGTTTCTATCAAACCCACTGTCGTTGTACAGCCGGGGCACATTGTTAGGGTGGTCACAGATGCAGAGCTGGCCTTGGCAAAAATGGGAGGCATTTATAACGCCCACAACATGCTTTGCACGGTTCGCCAGGATGCAAGCACAGGAGATGTACAAGTCAAACCCCTGAGCAAGGATCGCCTCTTGCTCGATGCATCGAAGGCTGCCATCTGGGAAAGGCATAAACAAAATGGTGATGTCAATGTGATTGACCCACCTGAAAAGTACATTGGCATTTTGCTTGAAATGGGTGATTACCAGCACATTCCGCAGTTGGCTGGCATCGCTAGACAGCCTTATTTCTATGGCAACTTTGTATTCGGCAGCGTAGAAGGGTACGACCCGGAATCACGCATGTTTGGGGCATTTCGCGCAAACGATTACGTTGTTCCACAGACTCCGACTCTCGAGCAAGCACAAGAAGCCCTCGATGAACTGATCGCCCTGTTGACTGAGTTCAGGTTTCAGTCGCCACGCGATCGTGATGCTGCATTGGCTGGAATCTTCACGGCAGTGTTGCGGTCTTCACTGCCCACATCTCCCATGTTCCATGTCAGAGCACCTCAGATCGCAAGCGGAAAATCGTATCTATGCAATTTGATTGCCGCTTTTGCGGGGCCAGGTGCACCAGCGGTATCAGCGTTTCCTGAGTCTCAAGAGGAATGTCAAAAATACCTGCTGTCAGCATTGCTTGATTCACCTGCTGTGGTGATCTTCGATAACCTGACAAAGGATTTGTTACCTTACACATCCCTGTGTTCCGCACTCACTGAAGAATCAATTCGCGGCCGCATTCTCGGGTTGTCGAAAACTGCATGGGTCAGCACGAAAACGTTGTTCGTGAGTTCCGGCAATAACGTGGGACCGGTTAGGGATATGACACGTCGAACGATTGTCATTGCGCTTGACCCACAGACGGAACTTGCTTCATCAAGGGATTTCAAGCTCGATCCGCTGTCAGTGGTCAGATATCAGCGAGCTTATTACGTTTCACTGGTTTTGACGGTTGTTAATGCATGGCAGGCGGCGGGCCGTCCAATGACCAACTGCCGCAAATTGGCAAGCTATGAACGCTGGTCAGAAATGGTTCGGCAACCGCTGATGTGGTTGGGTGTATCTGATCCAGCTGCTGGTCTGTACTCCGCGCAAGAAAATGATCCTGAAAAGCAGATGCTCCTGAGGCTGTTATTGGCGTGGAAGCAATGTTTCGCTTCAGTGCCGACCATGGTTCGGGAAGCCGTCAGCTATGCCGTTTCTGGCGCAGCTAATTCTGGTGATCTCAGGGAAGTGCTTGAGGAAGTCGCAGAGCGCAGGGGAGAGATCAACCGACGAACTTTGGGGCACATGATTGCCCGTTATGAAGGCAGAGTTGTTGGTGGTATGCGATTCGAGCGGTCTTTCACCAAGGCAAACGCAGAACGCTGGTCTGTCCGGACCCTATCAACAGAGAAATCGGATGTGTCGGATGTATCGGTTAGTTTTTCCCAGGGTGAAACTGATCATCAACACGATGAATTTTGACCAACGGATCAGCTTGAATCATGAAACTTAAATATTTGCGATTTGTGCAAGAGCAAGCGGTGGGCCAATTTCTCACGAGTGGGGTTTTTTTAGGGGGGAGGTGTGAGCCATGAATCTGCCAGCAAATCTTCACATTGTTCGGGGACCACCAAGGAAAAAAGACGGTCACGACAGCTTCATTCGCTCAACTTCAGACGACGATCTCACTTCGGATTGGATTGACCGTCCGGAACGATGGGATCGGACAATGTTTATTGCCAACGCAAGCAACTACCTGCAAAAGAAAAACGGGGGCATTGACACAGCCGACCGGCATTTACTAAGCATGCTGGCATCTCAAATCGAAATCTATGTGGAAAGCATATTAAAACTTCGTTCAGATGGCTTGGTAATGGCCTTCAACGGAGGCATGACTATGGGGCCAAACCCATATATGGCCATAGCTGACAGGGCGTTGTACAGGAGCATTCAGGTTATGAAAGAGTTGGAGTTGTCTCCAAAATCGCGTGATGGTTACCAATCAACACGGCAACTAACGCCAGAACTACAAAGTCTTCTTGATGGACCGTAAGTATTTCTCAAAACCGCCCCTGCCTTGGCTAGGCAGGGCTCGTAAACAGCCGGGGAGGGCGTGTGTTTTCGATGATGGCTCCCAGATGACTGCTTGAGGCTGGAAGCAGGCACCCAGTCCAGCCCGATGACGGGCAGTAGCCGACCCATAGCAGACGTCTATATTTGGCATAGATAGCACAACTTATTTCCCTCACAGGCACCCGCGACCATGCCACAAAAATGACATCAACGAGTCATCAGGGTGTCATATCACGACATTACCATCGCTGCAATTCAGATTCGTAATCAGGTCATCATTTTTGATTACGAATTCAAATCTGCCGGAGGTGTCATGATCGAACTACAGAATGTCTCAGTCAGTTATGGTGATGCGATTGCACTGTATCCCACCACTCTCAAACTCCATCAGGGACAGTTCACCGTATTGCTCGGATCTTCCGGCGCTGGAAAATCCACGCTACTTCGCTGTATTAATTCGCTGCATGCGTCGCAGCGCGGCACCACCATTGTCGCCGGCTTAGGAAATTTGGCGAACTCGCGTGCATTGCGCATGCATCGCCGACAGACTGGCATGGTGTTTCAACAGCATCAATTGATTGGCCGACTGACGGCTTTGCAAAACGTTTCGATGGGCCGAATGGGCTACCACACGGCATTACGCAGTCTATTCCCCCTCCCGGCGAAGGATCAATCCATATGCTTGCAAAGTCTGGACCGAGTCGGCTTATTGCACAAAGCCTTAAGCCGTGTCGACGCATTGAGCGGCGGCCAGCAGCAACGCATCGGTATTGCCCGGGCTCTGGCTCAGCAACCTAAACTGGTGTTGGCTGATGAACCGGTAGCCAGCCTCGATCCTGCTACTGCAGAGCGAGTGCTAAGTCTGCTGCACCGCATTTGTAAAGAGGACGGGATTTCGGCGGTCGTCAGCCTGCATCAGGTAGACCTCGCTCAACGTTATGCCGACCGTATTATTGGCCTGTCCCATGGCCGAGTCATTTTTGATGCCGCCCCGCAGACTTTGGATCAAGCCAGTTACGACACGCTGTATGAACAAGTACCCCGTTCTTCTTTGAGCGTTCCACAAGACGCTCGAGAGGAACGGCTTATCGATACTTCATTTCCCATGCAACTTGCTACCGTAAAGGATTGATTATGAAAAAACTCGCATCCGCATTAATGTCTGTCTTGCTTGCCGCCGTCTGCAGCATTGGCCATGCATCATCCAATCCCGATCCAGAAACGCTCAAAGTTGCGCTGCTGCCGGACGAAAACGCATCGACCGTAATTAAAAACAACAAGCCGCTCGAAATCTATCTGGAAAAAGAGCTGGGAAAGAAAATTGAGCTGGTGGTTACCACTGATTACTCGTCAATGATCGAAGCCATGCGTCACGGCCGTATCGACATGGCATATTTTGGCCCCTTGTCGTATGTGCTGGCTAAGCAAAAGAGCGACATCGAGCCATTCGCAGCGATGAAGCAAAAGGGTAGCACTACCTACCAGTCCGTATTGATCGCCAATACTGGCGCCGGCATCGCCAAAATCAGTGATATCGTCAACAAGAATGTCGCTTACGGTGATAAGGCATCCACCTCCAGCCATTTGATTCCGAAGTCGATATTGGCGGAAAACGGTTTGAAAGCCGGCGAAAACTATCGCGAACACTTTGCCGGTGCGCATGACGCGGTGGCCATGGCCGTGCAAAACGGTCACGCGCAGGCTGGCGGCTTGAGTAAGCCGATTTTTGAAT
Organism: Limnohabitans sp.; assembly: GCF_030158565.1. Lineage (GTDB taxonomy): Bacteria > Pseudomonadota > Gammaproteobacteria > Burkholderiales > Burkholderiaceae_C > Limnohabitans_A. The sequence goes on from NZ_JAOASQ010000010.1 coordinate 6,913, forward strand.
CCCTGGTTCAGCGCGGACTGGTCGATCCCAACAAAGTAAAAGTTCTTGCCGAATCGAAGCCATATCCGCAATACCCGTGGACCATGCGCAGCAATCTGAAGCCGGAACTGAAGGAAAAGATCCGTGCAGCCTTCTTGAATCTCAAAGATCCGGAAGTCCTGAAACCTTTCAAAGCCGATGGTTTCGGCCCGATCAGCGACAAAGACTATGACGTGGTGCGCAGCCTTGGCACACTGCTCAAGCTCGATCTGTCGAAGTTCTAAGTGAGCGACAGCATGCAAGCTGATTTTGGTTTGATTCTGGCCGAGCGCCAGCGCGTATGGAACCGCACGATACTGCAGTTTGCCGTTGTGCTGGCGATTGTGATCGGTTGCTGGTATTACGTCGGCCTATTTGATGCCGAGCGATTGAAGGATGGCATGCCAAGCCTGGTAAAAATTGCCGGCGAGATGTTCCCACCGAACTTCTCGCAGGCTGGCACCTGGGTCAAACCGGTACTGGATACCTTGGCCATGAGTATCGCCGGCACGGCAATCGCGGTATTGCTATCCATTCCCTTAGGAGTGCTCGCCGCGCGGAATACTAGCCCTCATCCACTCGTGTATCAAGCCACACGCGGCCTGTTAAACGCTTTGCGATCGATACCCGAACTGATCATGGGCATCCTGTTCGTGGCAGCCGTTGGCTTCGGCGCATTGCCGGGTGTTTTAGCCCTAGGCTTACATTCGGTTGGCATGATCGCCAAATTTTTTTCGGAATCGATCGAACATGCCGATCCGGCACCGGTAGAAGCCGCGCATGCAGCGGGCTGCACGCCATTGCAGGTGATTTTTCATGGGATCTTTCCCCAAGTGCTTCCGCAAATGGCCGATACCGCGATCTATCGATGGGAATACAACTTCCGTGCTTCGACCGTGATGGGCATGGTCGGCGCCGGTGGAATCGGGTTCGAGCTGATGGGCTCTCTGCGCATCATGCAATACCAGGATGTCTCGGCTATTTTGCTGGTTATTTTAGGCATGGTTACCCTCGTCGACGCCTTCAGCTCCTTCCTGCGTCGCAAGTTCAAATAACTCCCAAAGCTTACAAAGGTTTTTATGAAGCCCAAAGTCGTCCTCACCCACTGGGTGCACCCGGAAATCATCGAATTGTTGTCCGCTAGCGCCGATGTTATCCCCAACACCACACGGGAAACCTTGCCGCGTTCTGAGGTAATTGCGCGAGCCAAAGATGCGGATGCACTCATGGCTTTCATGCCGGACAGCATCGACAGCGCGTTTCTCGAGGAATGTCCAAAGCTGCGTGTCATCGGCGCCGCGCTTAAAGGCTATGATAACTTCGATGTCAACGCCTGCACACGCCACGGTGTATGGCTTACGATTGTGCCGGATTTGCTTACGATCCCGACCGCTGAACTGACTATCGGCCTTCTTCTCGGTTTGACAAGGCATATGCTGGAAGGCGATAGGCAAATCCGTAGCGGACACTTCCAAGGCTGGCGGCCGACACTATATGGCTCTGGTTTGACAGGAAAAACGCTTGGCATCATTGGTATGGGGGCGGTCGGCCGTGCAATCGCCCAGCGCTTGGCTGGCTTTGAAATGAATCTCTTGTATTGCGATCCGATTCCGCTCAATGCCGAACAAGAAAAGGCTTGGCACGTACAGCGCGTCACGCTCGATGAACTGCTCGAAAAATGTGATTATGTCGTGCCGATGGTTCCGATGGCCGCAGAGACACTGCATCTAATCGATGCCACCGCGTTGGCCAAGATGAAAACCGGTAGCTACCTGATCAATGCATGTCGCGGCTCGGTCGTGGATGAGAATGCGGTGATAGCAGCACTGGCGTCTGGAAAACTAGCTGGATATGCAGCCGATGTCTTCGAGATGGAAGAATGGATACGCGCTGATCGCCCGCAGGCTATCCCCAAGGCGCTGCTCGACAATACGGCACAAACGTTTTTTACGCCGCATTTGGGATCGGCGGTCAAGGAAGTTCGGCTTGAAATCGAGCGGCAGGCAGCGATGAACATCATCCAGGCACTCGCTGGTGAAAAACCGATGGGCGCGATTAATCAGCCGTATCCGGGAGTAAAGGCGGCGTGATAGATCTGGAGCGTGTGGCGACGTTCATTGCCGTCGTCAAATGCGGGGGCTTTCGCGAAGCGGCGAAGCAAACTGGATTGTCCCAGCCAACAGTAACGCAGCATATCAAGCGGCTGGAGCAGTCTTTGCAGGCCCGGCTGATTGACCGCGCAACAATGCCGCAAAGCCTGACATTGGAGGGAAAGATTTTTTTCCCCTATGCGGAACAATTGCTCCGTACTAGCCATAAGGCTACGGCAGCCCTCCACAATAAAAGCCTGGTCGTTGGTGCAAGCTCCAATATCGGCATTTATCTTTTACAACCCTATATCAAGGCGCTCCAAGATAAATTAGCAAACAAGATCGATGTGAGGATCGGCAAAAATATCGAGATTGCCGCTTTGCTGGAAACGCTTGAAGTGGATGTAGCGGTAATGGAGTGGTGGGACTCACGTCCTGGGTTCGTCTCAACAGTATGGCGGCGCGAGAGGATGGTTGTCATTGTTCGCCCCGGCCATCCTTGGGCTGCCGAGTCGACCATTCCACTTAAGTGGTTAAAATCCCAGAACTTGCTTGGAGGCGAAGCGGCTACCGGAACTGGGCGCCTACTACAACAATATGCCGGTGCCGACTCGGCAGAGTTCACAGTGGGTATGCAGTTAGGTAGCACCGAGGCGGTCAAACACGCGGTCCACGCAGGGCTAGGAATCTCGCTTGTGATGGAAAGCGCGGTCAAGCATGAACAGGCAAGCGGATGGTTACATGCAATTCCGATTGAAGAAGATGTTTACAAAGATCTTTATCTCGTACATCGCTCAGAAACTTCGTTAAGCGGTCCGGTGGCAAGCCTTGCAGATTTGATTCTCCATTCTCCGGATTTAGGCTCAATAGAATATAAATAGCAAAACGAATGTCTGCTTCTGGCCGGCAGCAGCTAGTCAAGCATCAACTCTGACCGACAGCTACCGCTGCATAGCAGGCACTGTCTTCATACGGCATTGTTTCAAGCGCATGCTCTCCAGAGTAGTTCTAATCCACTAATCACTGCTATATACTTACCTAAACACTGTCTTTTCACCGCGAAATGGCCCTTGACATGGTGGGGGTCGTTGGTTCGAGTCCAATCGCGCCTACCAAATTCGGTAGGAAAATCAAGCACTTAGACACCTAGGTGCTTTTTTTTTCGTCTGTCGTACGGCAAAAATACGGCAAGCCATGTTTTATACGGCATGAGTTTGTGCCGTACGTCACCACAATTTCAGCCACGGCAAAAAGCAAAAACCCGCCGAAGCGGGTTCTCTTGTCACTTGCGGTAGTCTGGTGCCGCCCTGTCATCTCGAAGGTGATTCGTGCGACCTTCATTCGGTGATTCCATGTTTGCTTGATGGCATCGCCCAGCGGTCCGGTCTGACCCTTGCGCCATAGCTCTCTCAGGTCTAGCAGGCTGCCCCCGGTCAAAGCGCTTAGGACTGTTACCACGCCCATCTGCGCCGCTCCGGTTAGCCCCTCGATTCCATTAAGTGCATTGGCAAGGCCGATCAACTCTTTAGACTCAAGGGCGCTGTCCAGTATCGCCACGCGCCTGTCGACGTTGCTCAGTTGCAGGTCGATCATGGCGGCGGTTGTCAGCAGACGTGCGGCCTCTCGCTATGCAGGCAGCTTGGGCTACTCATGCTCTGAAGCTCTGAATGCGTTTTTGCACTGCATCCAGTCCAAAGCATTGGAATGTCCCCTTTGGCTCAGTCAATATGAATGTCCATGTGGATGCACTGCCTATGCGGGTCAATCGCATGCCGCGCACCAGTGCCATCAGTCGTAGGGTTTCAAACATGCAACATGTCAGACCCCCACTTTCATCAGGTGCGAGTTGTCCAGTTTGCAGCGGTTGTCCGGCATTGGGATTGCGCCCGCCGAAATAACATCAATCACAACAGAGGCCAATCTCTCTTCGTCTGGGCCTCATGCTTGTACGTCTCGTGGTGCCTGATAGTCAGCTGCTTTGTTCATTTGAAGTTGATTTTTATTATCAATATGTATAATATATTTCTTAATTTTGATTTCTTAAATTAATTAAAATGATAAATTTGTTTAAATCGGTATCAATTGCTATATTGGCTGTTCTGCTCGCTGCTCGCTGCTCGCTGCTTGTGGTGGAGGTGCCGGGGTGTCAAGCTCATCGGGATTTCTACCTGCAGATTTTTCAGAAAAGTCAATATATTATGTGAGCGATAAAAAATATCAGCTTGCTGTTTTTAATTCCAACGGTATTGTTCATGCATCGGAATATGTCGCAGAAGGTGCTCCGATTGTTAATTCGGATGCGGCAACCTGGGCAATCGTCAAAGGTGAATTGTGGATTACCTACTCAGGTAATACACAAAAGTACAAACTAATAAGTAACGATGCCATAAATCGTTATTATCAAGTAGAAAAAACATCTGCGAATGGCAGTGTTAAAACGGTTGTGTGGTTTTATGATCAAAAAACAGCCTTGGCTCAAGCTCAAGCATTTATAAATAATAATGAAATTTCTGAGGTGGGATCTAATTCATCTCCTAGTACATATCCATTTTCTGTTATTTGGATTAATTCATTACGGCCTTCATCCAAAAATTTCAATATTAGTGGATATGTGAATGGTATGGAAGTTACGGGTTCAGGAACGGTAACGCGAGGGGCTTTTAGCACAGGTATATTTGAAGGAGTTTCAGCAAACCGGCAAATAAAAACTTTGACAGGAGAGTTTGCAGTTGGCGGGACTACTGTGCCAATGAGTAGTTATGTTTTTGATTGGGTTAATTCAAACTATGAGCCATTAGGAAAAAGTGGAGGTGATGATTATTTTGTTGTGAGGGGGGTGCCAACTTTTCCAGCAACAGTACGTGTTAATGACTCGGGTGCTTTGTATAGTGCTGAAATTTACAATAATAGTAGTAAGTCAGGGTATATCGGGACTGTATCTGTTACGTATGTTGTTGAAGCGGATACGGCGACAACGGCTTTATTGAGAATAATCACCGAAGAAAGAAATGCATTTGGCATGATAAAGTCAACCCTTCAATCGGAAGTCAAAATATGGCCATCGGGTGAATTTGAATTAATAAAAGAAATTTTCCGTGGAGATGACTCGGTCCTGATATTTAATTATTAACTTGTGTTTCAGTCGCTGACCATGCCCTGGTGGCGCAGCAGCGCATCCAGGCTGGGCTCGCGGCCTCGGAAGGCTTTGAACGAGTCCAGCGCTGGGCGGCTGCCGCCGGCTTCCAAGATGGCTTGGCGGTAACGGCGGCCGGTTTCCAGGCTGGGGCTGCCGTCGGCAGCGGCGGTTTCTTCAAAAGCGGCGTAGGCATCGGCGCTCAGCACCTCGGCCCATTTGTAGCTGTAATAGCCTGCGGCATACCCGCCCGCAAAGATGTGGCTGAAGGTGTGGACCATGCGGTTGAAAGCTGGTGGCCGCATGACGGCCACTTCGTTGCGCACTTCTTGCAAGAGCGGCATGAAGTCCTGAGACGGGTCGTGCTCGGCGTGCACCAGCATGTCGAACAGCGAGAACTCGATCTGGCGCAGGGTTTGCAGACCGCTTTGGAAGTTCTTGGCGGCCAGCATTTTGTCGAACAGTTCGCGCGGCAAGGCGGCGCCGGTCTCCACATGGGCGGTCATGTGGCTCAGCACCGACCATTCCCAGCAGAAGTTTTCCATGAACTGGCTGGGCAGCTCGACCGCGTCCCACTCCACGCCGCTGATGCCCGAGACATCGCGCTCGTTCACTTGCGTGAGCATGTGGTGCAGGCCATGGCCAAATTCGTGGAAGAGGGTGATCACGTCGTCGTGCGTCAGCAGCGCGGGCTGGCCGTTGACGCCCTCGGCGAAATTGCACACCAGGTGCGCCACCGGTGTTTGCAGCACGCCGGTGTCGGGGCGCTGCCAGCGGCCGCGCACATCGTCCATCCAGGCGCCGCCGCGTTTGCCGCCGCGTGCGGGTTGGTCCAGGTAGAACTGGCCAATCAGCTGGCCTTGGCGTTCGATGCGGAAGAACTGCACGGCAGGGTGCCAGACCGGGGCTTGGTCAGGTCGGATGCTGACTTCGAACAGGGTTTCGATGATTTTGAACAGACCGGCCAGCACCTTGGGGGCTGTGAAGTATTGTTTGACGTCCTGCTCGCTGAAGCTATAGCGCGCTTCCTTGAGCTTTTCGCTGATGTAGGGCACGTCCCAGGCGTTCAGCGGGCCGGTGTGGCCCAGCTCTTGGGCGGCGAACTCGCGCAAGTCGGCCAGGTCTTTTTCGGCAAAGGGGCGCGCACGCAGGGCCAGGTCTCGCAAAAAGCCGATCACTTTTTTGGGCGATTCTGCCATCTTGGGCACCACCGAGACCTGCGCATAGTTGTCGTAACCCAAGAGGCGTGACTCTTCCTGGCGCAAGACGAGGATTTCCTGCATCAAGGCGGTGTTGTCGAACTGGCGGCTGTCTTCAGGCGCCTGGTCCGATGCGCGGGTGACGTGGGCTTTGTACAGTTGCTCGCGCAGCGCCGCGTCATGGGCAAATTGCATCACCGGCAGGTACACCGGCATCTTCAGGCTCAGGCGGCAGCCTTCCTGGCCCTCTTTCTGGGCGGAGGCGCGGGTGGCTTGCACCACGTCAGCGGGCACGCCCGCCAGACGGTCTTCGCTCACATACAAGGAAAAGCTGTCGGTCGCGTCCAGCGTGTTTTCGCTGAACTTCTGGGTCAGCTCGGCCAGGCGCTCCTGAATGGCGGCGTAACGCACTTTGGCCTCGCCTTGCAGCTCGGCGCCGCCCAGCACAAAGGCGCGCAAGGCGTTTTGGTGGGCTTGCTTTTGTTCAGCGTTCAGGCTGGCGGTGTCGATGGCTTTGTACTTGGCGTACAGGCGCTCGTCGCTGCCCAGGCGTGTCCAGAATTCGGTGACCAGGGGCAGGGCCGCGTTGTAAGCGGCGCGCAGCTCGGGGGTGTCGGCCACGCTGTTGAGGTGGCTGACTGCGCCCCAGGCCATGCCCAGACGCTCTGTGCTGACGTCCAGCACCTTGGCGATCTCGACCCATTGCGCTGGGAAATCTGCGGCAGTGACCGTTTCCAGAGCCCGGTTGGTGGCCGCCAGCAGTTCGTCCATGGCGGGTGCCACGTGTTCCGGGGCGATGCGGTCAAACAAGGGCAGGCCGGAGGTGTCGAGCAGGGGGTTGGTCATGGCTTTTTCGGTCTTGTGGGTCAAGGGCTGGGGTCTGGCGGGGATGGACCCCGGGTCAAGCCCGGGGTGACATATTTTGGGCCCGGGGTGACACGTTTGGGGCTCGGGGTGACACGTTTGGGGCTTTGGGTGCCTTGTGGATTACTTGGAGGCGCGTTCGGCGGCTTCAAGGGTGTTGACCAAGAGCATGGTGATGGTCATGGGGCCGACGCCGCCGGGCACGGGGGTGATGTGGCTGGCGACTTGTTTGACGCCTTCAAAATCCACGTCGCCGCACAGTTTGCCTTCGTCGTTGCGGTTCATGCCCACGTCCAGCACCACAGCGCCGGGCTTGACCATGTCGGCCGTGAGCACATTGCGCTTGCCCACAGCGGCCACGATCACATCGGCCTGCAGCGTCATGGCCTTGAGGTCTTTGGTGCCGCTGTGGCAAATGGTCACGGTGGCGTTCTTTTGCAAGAGCATCAGCGCCATGGGCTTGCCCACGATGTTGCTGCGGCCAATGACCACGGCGTGTTTGCCTTTCAGGTCGTAGTTGATGCTTTCGAGCATCTTCATGCAGCCATAAGGGGTGCAAGGCCAGAAACCGGGCATACCGGTCATGAGCGCACCGGCGCTGGCGATGTGGAAACCGTCCACGTCTTTGGCCGGGCTGATGGCTTCGATCACTTTTTGCGCGTCGATGTGCGCAGGCAAGGGCAGCTGCACCAGGATGCCGTGGATGCTGGGGTCGTTGTTGAGCGCTTCCACGCGGGCCAGCAAGTCGGCCTCGGTCATGCTGGCTTCGTATTTTTCCAGCACCGAGTGCAAGCCTGCGTCTTCGCAAGCTTTGACCTTGTTGCGCACATAAACCTGACTGGCTTGGTTGTCGCCCACCAGCACCACGGCCAGGCCGGGCGTGATGCCTTTGGCTTTCAGGGCTTGGGCACGGGTGGCGACTTCGGTGCGCAGTTGTTTGGACAGGGCGTTGCCGTCGATGATTTGGGCGGTCATGTTTGAAACTCGAAAAGGTCAGAGAAAAAATGCAAAACGCCCGACGGGTGCGGGCGTTTGGATGAGGGCTTGTGGCTCAGGCCTTGGGCGCGTTTTGCCCCAGTGCGATCTTGAGCAAGTCGGCCACGGTGTTGGCGTTGAGCTTTTCCATGATGTTGGCGCGGTGCGCTTCCACCGTTTTGATGCTGATGCCCAGATCGTCGGCGATCTGCTTGTTCAGACGGCCTGCCACGATGCGTTCGAGCACCTGGGCTTCACGGCCTGTCAGTTTGGACAGCAGCGCATCGCGGCTGGCCGCTTGCTGGTGGCCAGCAAAGGCTTCACGGGCTTCGTCCAGCATGCGCTCGACCAGACTGAGCAACTCTTCTTCCTTGAAGGGCTTCTGGATGAAGTCCATCGCGCCTTTTTTCATGGTGTTCACGGCCATGGGCACGTCGCCGTGGCCGGTGATGAACACGATGGGCAGGGGGGATTTGCGCTCGATCAGGCGGTCTTGCAGTTCCAGGCCGGTCATGCCGCCCATGCGGATGTCGGCGATCAGGCAGGCCACTTCACGCGGGTCGTAGCGGCTGATGAACGATTCCGCACTGTCAAAGCAACGCACGCGGTAGTCTTTGCCTTCGAGCAGCCACTGCAGGGAATCGCGCACCGCTTCGTCGTCGTCCACGACATAAACCGTGCCTTTTTTCGGAATCAAACTCATTCATTTACCCCAGTGGCTTGTTGGGTGGTCAAAGTGGCTTCGACCGGGATCCAGAAGGAGAACCGGCAGCCGGTCACCTCGTCGGCATTGTAGAGGTTCTCGGCCATGATCCTGCCCTGGTGGGATTCGATGATGCTGCGGCACAAATTCAGGCCAATGCCCATGCCTTCGACCTTGGTTGAGAAGAAGGCTTCGTAAACGCGGTCAATGGCTTCGGGTGGCAGGCCTTGGCCCGTGTCGGTGACAGAAAATTCGACCACCGGTTTGTCGTCCACCATGGTGGGCACCACTTTCAATTCCACATGGCGCTTGTCCGCTGGCCGTTTGGCGTTGTCAATCGACTCGGCCGCATTTTTCATCAGGTTGATCAGGACCTGCTCAATCAGAATCGGGTCCACCATCAGCTGCGGCAAGCGGGCGGCCACGTAATGGCTCAGACGCACATGGCGGCGGCGCAGTTCAATTTCGGCCAGTTCCAACGATTCGTTGACCATGGCGCTCACGTCCGACAAGGCGCGGTTGGGTTCGCTGCGTTTCACAAAACTGCGGATGCGCAAAATGATTTGGCCCGCACGTTGGGCTTGGTGCGCGGTCTTGTCCAGTGCCCAGAGCAGGTCTTTTTCTTCGGCCTGTTGGCTCTTGATGCGCGAAATCATGCCGCTGCAGTAATTGCTGATGGCGGTCAGGGGCTGGTTCAGCTCGTGCGCCACGCTGGAGGCCATCTCGCCCATGGTGATCAGGCGGCTGGCGGTTTGTGCGCGCTCGGCCTGTTGGGCGGCCAGCTCTTCGGCCTGTCGGCGTGGCGTAATGTCACTGGCAATCACCATCTGTGCCAAGCGGCCATCGGCCCAATTGATGTAGCGCGAACGCACTTCCAGCCATTTGCCAAGCTCGGCGACAAAGATTTCGGCGTTTTCCGACGAGGCCACGGTCAAACTGTCGATGGGCAGACCTGCGAGGTCGTCCACATCGTCGGAAGCTTTTTCGCCACTGTAGGCACCCGCTTGTTGCACCAAGCGCAAATGCCCCTCAGTGTTTTGGCCGAACCACAGGCGGTAGAGCTTGTTGGCAAACAGCAGCTCTTCGCTGCCCAAGGGCGCAACCGATACAGAGGCGTCCAGCGCTTCGAGCACGATGGTGAAACGCTCGTGCGAACTGGCCAACTGTTCGCGAATGCGGTTGGGCTCGGTGATGTCGGTCATCGACGTCATCCAGCCCGTTTGCTTGCCCGTCGCATCGATCAGGGGCGAGACGTACATTCGGGCATCAAACAACTTGCCGCTTTTACGCTTGACCCGCACCTGAAAGCCTGCGGATGAATGTTGTCCGCTGATTTCTTCTTCCAAGCGCTTCATCAGCAGTTCCCGGTCCTGGTCGGGCCAGTAAGGGAAGGGGGCTTCTGCCCCCACCAATTCGGCCTCGCTCCAGCCGGTCATCTGGCAAAAAGCGGGATTGACGTAAGTGATGCGTCCACGCAAGTCCAGTGCACGCATGCCTGTGACCATGGAGTTCTCCATGGCCCTGCGAAAACTGGTTTCTGCAACCAGTGCCTTTTGTGCTTGCAGTCGTCTGCGGGTATGCCGCCAATTGCCGATCAGCATCCAGGCGGTCATGACGCTGAGCACGCTCACCAGCCAAAACAAACCGCTTCCCACCAAGCCCTGCGAGGTTCGCCAGGCTTGTGCGCGCAAGATCAGATCGTTGCCCACCGGGGGCACAGGGATTTCGTAGTCGTTGTCCAAACGCTGGGTGCCTGGCAGCAAGTTGAGCAAATGAATACGTTTGGGAATGGTTTGCCCTGCCAGCAATTTCCCTGTGCTGTCTTGTAACGCAACGGCGTATTTCGCCAGAACCTCGGTGGGGATGCCGTAACGAAGCAAGCCTTCCATGGTGTATTCGGCCAGGATGACACCACTGAAACGGCCTTGCTCGTCGCTCAAGGGCGAGTGCAGTTGCAGCACCTCGTTGTTGTTGTCTTTGTCCTCATCCGCGTCGACACGACCGTAGATCGGTTGCATCAAATCACGCGCCAAGCTGAAGTGGGCCTCTGTCTCACCGACTTTCAGAACACTGCCTGTTTTCAAATACTGGCTGGGCAGCAAACTGGAGATGCTCTGGTTGGCAATGATCCGACGGCGGTCATCGATCCAGGACAAGGATTGGTATTCGGGGTATTGCTGCACCAGGGCTTCGGCGCGCGACATGAATTGATCGGGTCTGACTTCGCGGTTGGACACATCGCGTGCCAAGCGCATCACCTGTTCCTGGCGCTCGATCAGTCGCAGTCGCAGTCTCTGCTGTGCGTATTCCACATCACGTTTGATCGCTTCTTGCTCGCGCTCGACTTCTTCAATGCGCAAGTACCAAAACGCACTGGCGATGGCTGCCAAGAACAGCAAGACGGCAGCAACCGGCGCCAAATTTGCAAATCGATCTTGCCTATTGGGTGATTGCTGCACCCACCATGAGCGCCACCATGCCCAGGGACCTACCTTTTTGACCACCGATGCAGCTTTGTTCAATTCCATGGGCTGAGTTTAGGTGACAACCCTTGCGTACCTACCCGTAAAACGGCTGTGCCAACACGGAAAATTCTCTCAAAATTTCACAATGAGAAATCATTAGGCACCATTTGAAATATTTGAAAAATTATGAGAAACTTACGGGCATCATTTAACCCACAACAAACAGGAGACACGCATGACAGCGGCCAACCCACATCAGCCGAAGCCCGATCTGGATTCGCAAGAGACCCGTGAATGGATGGACGCACTGTCCGCCGTGATTGAAAAAGAAGGTGGCGAACGTGCCCACTTTCTGATTGAGCAACTCCTTGAACATGCCCGCGAGAACAGCATCGACATGCCGTTTTCCGCCACCACGGGCTACGTCAACACCATCGAGCCGCAGGAAGAAGAGCGCGCTCCTGGCAACCTCGAAATCGAAGAGCGCCTGCGCGCCTACATGCGTTGGAACGCCATGGCCATGGTCGTCAAGGCCAACCGCCACAACCCTGAAGACGGCGGCGATTTGGGTGGCCACATCGGCTCCTTCGCGTCTTTGGCCAGTTTGTTTGGCGCTGGCTTCAACCACTTTTGGCATGCCGAGAGTGAAAACCACGGTGGCGACTGCCTCTACATCCAGGGCCACGTGTCGCCCGGCGTGTACGCCCGCGCCTACCTCGAAGGCCGCCTGACCGAAGAGCAACTGCTCAACTTCCGCCAGGAAGTGGACGGCAAGGGTCTGTCGAGCTACCCGCACCCCAAGCTCATGCCCGAGTTCTGGCAGTTCCCCACGGTGTCCATGGGCCTGGGCCCGCTGATGGCGATCTACCAGGCGCGTTTCCTGAAATACCTGCACGCCCGTGGCATTGCCAACACCGAAAACCGCAAGGTCTGGGTGTTCTGTGGCGACGGCGAGATGGACGAAGTCGAATCGCTGGGCGCGATCGGCCTGGCCGCACGCGAGAAGCTGGACAACCTGATTTTTGTCGTCAACTGCAACCTGCAGCGCCTGGATGGCCCGGTGCGCGGCAACGGCAAGATCGTGCAAGAACTCGAAGGCGAGTTCCGTGGTTCCGGCTGGAACGTCATCAAGTGCCTGTGGGGCAGCGAGTGGGACGACCTGTTGGCCCGCGACAAGGACGGCGCGCTGCGCAAGCTGATGATGGACACCCTGGATGGCGACTACCAGGCTTTCAAAGCCAACGATGGCGCGTATGTGCGCAAGCATTTCTTTGGCCGCGACCCCCGCACACTGGAGATGGTGGCGCACCTCTCTGACAACGACATCTGGAACCTCAAGCGCGGTGGCCACGACCCTCAGAAGGTCTACGCCGCTTACCACAAGGCCGTCAACACCAAGGGCCAACCTACCGTGCTGCTGATCAAGACCGTCAAGGGCTTTGGCATGGGCAAGGCCGGTGAGGGCAAGAACACCGTCCACCAGACCAAGAAGCTGACGGACGAAGACATCAAGTACATGCGTGATCGCTTCAACCTGCCGATCCCCGACAGCGAGTTGCCCAACATCCCTTTCTACAAGCCGGCAGAAGACACGCCCGAAATGCGTTACCTGCACGAGCGCCGCAAGGCGCTGGGTGGCTACCTGCCACACCGCCGCACCAAGGCCGAAGAAAATTTCACCGTGCCTTCGCTCGACACCTTCAAGGCCGTGATGGAGCCCACTGCCGAAGGCCGTGAAATCTCCACGACCCAAGCCTATGTGCGCTTCCTCACGCAGCTCTTGCGTGACCAGGCCTTGGGCCCACGCGTCGTGCCCATCCTGGTGGACGAAGCCCGTACCTTCGGTATGGAAGGCCTGTTCCGCCAGATCGGTATCTACAACCCCGCAGGTCAAAACTACACCCCGGTCGACAAAGACCAGGTCATGTACTACAAGGAAGACAAAGCCGGTCAGATCCTGCAAGAAGGCATCAACGAAGCCGGTGGCATGTCCAGCTGGATCGCTGCGGCCACCAGCTACTCGACCAGCAACCGCATCATGGTGCCGTTCTACGTGTACTACTCGATGTTCGGCTTCCAGCGCATTGGCGACCTGGCCTGGGCTGCGGGCGACATGCAAGCGCGCGGCTTCTTGCTGGGCGGCACATCGGGCCGCACCACGCTCAACGGCGAAGGCTTGCAGCACGAAGACGGTCACAGCCACATCATGGCCAACACCATCCCCAACTGCGTGTCTTATGACCCCACCTTCGCACACGAAGTCGGCGTCATCCTGCACCACGGTTTGAAGCGCATGGTCGAGAAGCAAGACAACGTCTTCTATTACCTGACGTTGCTGAACGAAAACTACGCCATGCCCGGCCTCACACCCGGCACCGAAGAGCAGATCATCAAGGGCATGTATTTGTGCAAGCCTGGTGCCGCTGGTGAAAAGCGCGTGCAATTGCTGGGTTCGGGCACCATCCTGCGCGAATCGATTGCCGCCCAAACCCTGCTGGCCACCGACTGGGGCATTCAGGCCGATGTGTGGAGCTGCCCAAGCTTCAACGAACTGACCCGCGACGGCCAGGACGCCGAGCGCTTCAACTTGCTGCACCCGCTGGAAACACCCCGTGTGTCGTTTGTCGGTCAACAACTGGCCAAGCACAGCGGCCCCGTGGTGGCCTCGACCGACTACATGAAGGCCTATGCCGAGCAGATCCGTCCTTTCATTCCGAAAGACCGCACCTACAAAGTGCTGGGCACCGATGGTTTTGGCCGCTCCGACTTCCGCAGCAAGCTGCGCGAGCACTTCGAGGTCAACCGCCACTACATCGTGGTTGCGGCCCTGAAGGCGCTGAGCGAAGAGGGCAAAGTGCCCGTCGCTCAGGTGGCTGAGGCCATCAAGAAGTACGGCATCAAGACCGACAAGATCAACCCGCTGTACGCATAAATTCGGGAGACACACATGGCATTGGTAGAAGTACAAGTCCCGGACATCGGGGATTTTGATGAAGTGACCGTCATCGAGTTGATGGTCAAAGTGGGCGACACCGTCAAAGCCGAGCAATCGCTGATCACGGTCGAGTCCGACAAAGCCTCGATGGAAATCCCGTCGAGCACGGCGGGCGTGGTCAAGGAAATGCGCGTGGCCCTGGGCGACAAGGTCAAGCAAGGCTCGATCGTGTTGGTGGTGGAGGCTGCTGGCGCGGCAGCTGCACCTGCCGTCGCTGCAAGCGTATCTCCCGTCACGGCGAGCGCCGCTCCTGTCACTGCAAGCGCCTCTCCCGTCATTGCGAGCGAAGCGAAGCAATCCAGTGGAGCGACCGCTGCCCCCGCTGCACAAGCCACAGGCCCTGTCGAAGTGCGCATTCCCGACATCGGCGACTTCAAAGACGTGGCCGTCATCGAAGTCATGGTCAAGCCCGGCGACACCATCAAGGTCGAGCAATCGCTGATCACGGTCGAGTCCGACAAAGCCTCGATGGAAATCCCGTCCTCGGCTGCTGGCGTGCTCAAAGAGCTCAAAGTCAAAGTGGGCGACACGGTCAACATTGGTGACCTGCTGGCGGTGCTGGAGGGCACCGCTGCTGCTGCGCCTGTGGCATCTGCTGCTGTTGCTGCCCCCGCAGTGGCCGTGGCTTCAGCGCCTGTATTTGCACCTGCTGCAGCGCAAACGCCTGTGGCCGCTGCAGCCGCTGCCGTGGCAGCGCCCGCCCACGCCCCCGGTGGTGCCACGCTGGGCTTACCCCATGCGTCGCCCTCGGTGCGCAAGTTTGCCCGCGAGCTGGGTGTGCCGCTGGACGAAGTTAAAGGCTCCGGCCGCAAGGGCCGCATCACCACAGACGACGTGCAAGCCTTCACCAAGGCCATCATGTCGGGCGCTGCACAAACCAAGGCACAGGCTGCCAAGGCCCCTGCGCAAGGTTCGGGTGGCGGCGGCTCCGAGTTGGGCCTGATCCCCTGGCCCAAGGTGGACTTTGCCAAGTTCGGCCCGATCGAGCGCAAGGAAATGTCGCGCATCAAGAAGATCAGCGGCGCCAACCTCTTGCGCAACGCCGTGATGATCCCGGCCGTCACCAACCACGACGATGCCGACATCACCGACCTCGAAGCCTTCCGCGTCTCGACCAACAAAGAGAACGAGAAGAGCGGCGTCAAGGTCACCATGCTGGCCTTCCTGATCAAGGCCTGCGTGGCCGCGCTCAAGAAGTTCCCCGAGTTCAACAGTTCGTTGGACGCTGCATCAGACAATTCGGCGCTGATCTACAAACAGTACTACCACATCGGTTTTGCCGCCGACACGCCCAACGGCCTGGTGGTGCCTGTGATCAAGGACGCCGACAAAAAAGGTGTCCTGCAGATCAGCCAGGAAATGGGCGAGTTGGCCAAAAAGGCACGTGACGGCAAGCTCGGCCCCGCCGACATGTCGGGTGCGACCTTCACCATCTCCAGCCTGGGTGGCATCGGTGGCAAGTACTTCACGCCCATCATCAATGCGCCCGAAGTGGCCATTTTGGGCGTGTGCAAGAGCACCATGGAACCCGTCTGGGACGGCAAGGCCTTCCAGCCTCGCCTGATGCTGCCCCTGTCTTTGACATGGGACCACCGCGTCATCGACGGCGCCGCAGCGGCACGCTTCAACGCGTTCCTGGGTCAAATCCTCAGCGACTTCCGTCGCGTGTTGCTCTAAGGACTTGATATGGCAATGATTGATATCCAAGTTCCAGACATCGGCGACTTCGACGAAGTGGCCGTGATCGAGTTGCTGGTCAAACCCGGCGACACCGTCAAGGCCGAGCAATCGCTCATCACCGTCGAGTCCGACAAGGCCTCGATGGAAATCCCGTCCTCCCACGCTGGCGTTGTGAAGGAACTCAAAGTCAAGCTCGGCGACAAGGTCAAGCAAGGCTCTGTCGTGTTGGTGCTCGAAGGCGAGGGCGCTGCTGCGTCTGCCGCCTCAGCACCCGCTGCTGCATCTACACCGGCATCTACACCCACGTCGGCACCGACCGCTTCAGCCGCAGCGCCTGCGGTGGCTGCAGGTCCCGCACCCGTGGCTTCGAGCTTCGGTGGCTCTGCCGACATCGAGTGCGATGTGCTCGTGTTGGGCGGTGGCCCAGGCGGCTATTCGGCAGCCTTCCGCGCGGCCGACCTCGGCTTGAACGTCGTCATCGTTGAGCGCTACGCCACCTTGGGCGGTGTGTGTTTGAACGTGGGTTGCATTCCATCCAAAGCCTTGCTGCACGTCGCAGCCGTCATGGACGAAGTCAGCCACATGGCCGACTTGGGTGTGGACTTCGGTGCACCCGTGGTCAACATCGACAAGCTGCGCGGCCACAAAGAAAAAGTCATCGGCAAACTCACCGGCGGCTTGGCTGCCATGGCCAAGATGCGCAAGGTCACCACCGTGCGCGGCTTGGGCCAATTCGTGGGTGCCAACCACCTTGAAGTGTCCGAGACCACTGGCACCGCGCAAGAACAAAACGGCAGCAAAAAAGTGATCGCCTTCAAGAAGGCCATCATCGCCGCAGGCTCACAAGCCGTGCGTTTGCCTTTCATGCCCAACGACCCCCGCGTGGTTGACAGCACAGGCGCTTTGGAACTCAAAGAAGTGCCCAAGCGCATGCTCATCTTGGGCGGCGGCATCATCGGTCTGGAGATGGGCACGGTTTACAGCACGCTGGGCGCACGCCTGGACGTGGTGGAAATGATGGACGGCCTCATGCAAGGCGCTGACCGCGACTTGGTCAAGATCTGGCAAAAGATGAACGCCAAGCGCTTTGACAACATCATGCTCAAGACCAAGACCGTGTCCGCACGCGCCTTGCCCGAAGGCATTGAAGTCACGTTTGCACCGGCAGAAGAGGGCGGCACAGCCCCCGCGCCGCAGGTGTACGACCTCGTGTTGCAAGCCGTGGGCCGCACGCCCAATGGCAAAAAACTCGCTGCTGAAAAAGCAGGCGTGGCGGTGACCGACCGAGGCTTTATCAACGTCGACATCCAAATGCGCACCAACGTGCCGCACATCTTTGCCATTGGCGACATCGTGGGCCAGCCCATGTTGGCGCACAAGGCGGTGCACGAAGCACATGTGGCGGCTGAAGTCATCGCGGGCGAGTTGCAAGGCAACAAAGAACTCGCTGCCGCTGCTTTCAACGCCCGCGTCATCCCCAGCGTCGCCTACACCGACCCCGAAGTGGCTTGGGTGGGCTTGACCGAAGACCAAGCCAAAGCGCAAGGCATCAAGGTGAAAAAGGGCTTGTTCCCCTGGACCGCCTCGGGCCGCGCCATTGCCAACGGCCGCGACGAAGGCGTGACCAAACTGCTGTTTGACGATTCACCCGAGGCCCACGGCCACGGCAAGATCTTGGGCGGCGGCATGGTGGGCACGCATGCGGGCGACATGATTGGCGAGATCGCTCTGGCCATCGAAATGGGCGCAGACGCTGTGGACATCGGCAAAACCATCCACCCACACCCCACGCTGGGCGAGAGCATCGGCATGGCGGCGGAGGTGGCACACGGCAGTTGCACGGACTTGCCGCCTGGCAAGAAGTAAACGCTTCAAGCCCCAACTGAAAAGCCGCCAACCTGAAAGGGTTGGCGGCTTTTTCACATCAGGCCTTGAAAGCAGGGCAGCCTAGTTCAGCGGCCCATTTTTTTGAATCAATCGGCATAACCCGGGTTCACCCGGTCAATCACCCGCATCATGGCTTCAAAAAAAAGGCGCTCGCGTTCGCTGCGGGGGTGGCGGTCTTGCGGGCTGGGGTTTTTGATGCGCTGGATGACCGATTCGGTCAGCACGTTCAGGGGCTGGCCTGTGCCCATGGCCAGCACTTGGGTGCGGCAGGCTTTTTCGAGTTTGTAAAGCCTGCGGTAGGCTTGTGCCACGGTATCGCCAACCGTCATCACGCCATGGTTTTTCATGAAGAGGACGGTTTTGCCGCCGCTCATCAGCTGCGACAAGCGTTCGCCCTCGGACAATTCTGCGGCCAGCCCGGTGTAGTGGTCATCGTAGGCGATGACGCCGTCAAAAAAGGCGGCGGTTTGGGTGGCGGGCAGCAAGCGGTTGGCTTTGAGCATGTTCAAAGCCAGTGCCCAGGGCTGGTGGGTGTGCAGCACCACTTTGGCACCCGTGAGGCGGTGCACCGGGGCGTGGATCGATTGCGCCGACAGCTCGACCACGCCCGTGCCTTCCAGCGTTTCGCCCGCTTCGTTGAAAACCATCATGGTGCTGGCTTTGGCTTCAGACCAGTGCACGCCAAAGGGCGAGATCAGGTACTGGTCTTCACGCCCAGGCACCATGACGGTGAAATGGTTGTCGATGCCTTCGTCAAAGTCGTGCAGCACCGCCAAACGCAAAGCGGCGGCCAAGTGCACCTTGGCTTGCCAAACGGGGTCGTCTTGGCTGTGTGATGTGGCGTTTGCTGAGGTTGATGCGGACGACATGGGTGCTCTTTCGATGAGGGATCTGGACTGCACTTTATGCATGTACGGTCTGCAGAACTGTCACGTGTGCGGCAAAAGGATACGCGCCGAAAAGCTGCTCAATGCGCCCCGAGGTAACACCCCTCAGCCCGCTCCCCATCCGATTCATCACCTTCTTCGCTGCACAGCGCCGCAATCAAGGCTTGGTCCACCACCTGGCCGGGCAGCAGCAGCTCTTCATTCGTCCAGCGCTTGACCAAGTGGCCATTGGCCACGCCGCCGGTGTGGGGGGCTTGGTAGGCGCGGCGGTGTTGCATGGTGATGCCGCTGTTGGCGTTGGCAATGAAGCGGCTTTCGCCCAAGGCCCAAGGTTCAAAGTAGGCGTTGGCGGCGGCATCGACTTGGCGGAAGTAGCTGCGTGCGCCTTCGGCGTTGAGCTTTTTGCGCACGGTGCGCGTGATGAGGCCTTGCAAGTGGTCGAGCGCGGCGTCGTCCATCTGGTCCAGTGTTTCGCGGCGCATGTCTTGCCCAGCGAGTGCCGCGTTGGCAGCCAGCTCCGTGGGCAGCACCTGCACCATGGCTTTGACCACATCGCGGTGCGGTGCCACGGCGGTGGCCACGCCGCGTGTTTGCGGCTGGATGGGGCAGCGAATTTCCACAAAGCGCGGCTTGACGGGGCCGGTGCAGCCGTCGTGGTGGTAGTACTCGCCTTGGCTCAGCCGCCCTTTGCTGGAGCGCCCGCGCACGTCGCGGTAGGTGGGGTGCTCTGTGTGTGTATTCAGGCACACCACCAAGCCGGTGGCATCCACCAATTGGTAAAAGGCTTCGCGCCATTCGGGCAAGAGCAGTTGCTCGTGCAGGTAGTCGCAGGGCGCTGTGCCTTCTTGGCCGACTTCACCTTCGATCACCAACACAAACGGCTTGGGCCTGCGCACGCGCCACAAGGCGTTGGCAAAGTCCAGCACTGTGTTGGTGGTTTCTGGGGGTGTGTCGGCACATGGGGCCGTGGCTTCGGACATGGTGGAAATTCGGTTGTGGTTGGGCTCGAACAGCGATCCCAGGACCGGGCCAATTTTAGGGCTTCGCAGGGGTGTCTTCTGCAGGACTGATCCTGTGCTGGGCGCATGAAAGAATGATCTCAAACACCCCAACACGGAGACAAATGATGCTTTTTGCATTCATCTTGATCGATAAACCCGACTCGTCCGCGCTGCGCCAGCGCGTTCGGCCCGAGCACAAGGCTTATTTGGCGGCCGCAGCTGAGCGCATCGCGTTTGCAGGGCCGTTCACCCACGACGATGGCAGCACCATGTTGGGCAGTTTGTTGGTGATGGATTTCCCCAGCCGCGATGCGGCGCATGCGTGGCTGGCCGATGAGCCGTTCACCCGAGCCGGTTTGTATGGCAGCGCATCGGTGCAGGCCTTTGTGAACCTATGGCCCCAAAAAATGGGCTTTCCGCCCGCAGCATGAAGGACATACGCCATGATCAAACACATTGTGATGTGGAACGTGCGCGGCGACTCAGCCGAAGAGCGCCTGGGGGCTGTGAATCAGATTCAGCGCAGCTTTGAGAGTTTGCGAGGCCGTATCCCTGGTTTGCTGCACCTGGAAATCGGGGTGGACAGCAGCCGCATCGACTACGCCTGCGATGTGGTGCTTTACAGCGAGTTTGACAGCCAGGCCTCGCTGGATGCCTATGCCAGTCACCCAGAGCACACGCGTGTGAAGAATGAGGTGGCAGATTTGCGCATTGCGCGCCACCAAGTGGACTACACCCCCAATTGATTGATCAGGAGACAAGAGATGAGCCCAGCATTGAACGACGAGTTGTTGATCCGCCAAATGGTCGAGCGTTGGGCCGTATGGCGCGACGCCGGCGATTGGGACCGCTTTGCCACCGTGTGGCACCCCGAGGGTGTGATGATGGCCACCTGGTTTCAGGGGCCGTTCAGCGAATTCATCCGCGTGACCCAAGAAGGTTGGGCCAAGGGCGTGAGCATCCTGCACTTTCTGGGCGGCTCTGCCGTCGAGGTCGCGGGTGACCGGGCCATTGCCCAGACCAAGATGACCATTTCGCAGCGCGGCATGGTGGAGGGCGAAAACGGCCCCGTGCTGTGCGATGTGGTTTGCACAGGGCGGTTTTACGATTTCGTGACCCGTCACAACGGCGAGTGGAAGTTGCTGCACCGCCAACCGATCTACGAAAAAGACCGCATTGATCCGGTGGACTCCACGGCTGTGCTCAAGCTTGACACAGCGGCACTGGCCACCTTCCCGGAGGGTTATCGCCATCTGGCCTATATCCAGACGCGCATTGGTTACACGGTCAAGATGGACATGCCCATGCTCAAGGGCCCGGTGGTCGATGAGCTGTACAAGCGCGGCGCACGCTGGCTCGCTGGTGGCGCACTGGAGCGCTGAGTTCAAAAAATCGCATTCATTTTGTGAGGTGAATTCCATGGATCAAAGTTGTATTCCTGTGTCTGATGCGCATCGCCGGGCTTTCTTGCAGGCCTTGTCCGCTGCGGGCTTGGTCGGGCTGGCGCCTGGCGCATGGGGGCAGGGCGCGTACCCCAATCGCGCACTCAAGGTGATCGTGCCTCAGCCACCCGGTGGCGGTTTTGACTTTGTGGCGCGTGCGCTGGCCGAGCGATTGGGCAAGCCGCTGGGGCAAAGCATCGTGGTGGAGAACAAGCCCGGTTCGGGCACGCTGGTGGGCACGGACGCTGCCGCCAAAGCCGATCCCGATGGCTACACATTGCTGTTGGGCTCGGTCTCCAACATCGCGCTGAACATGGGTTTGTACGACAAGCTCTCCTACGACAGCTTGCGCGATTTCGAGCCGGTGGGTCTGGCCGTGAGCTACAGCTACACCTTGATGGCCCGTAAAGATTTGCCTTTCAACTCGCTCAAAGATGTCGTGGCGTATGCCAAGGCCAACCCCGGCAAGCTGACCTATGCCTCTGCGGGCAACGGCTCAGGACAACATGTGCTGGCCGCGGCTCTGTGGCATTTGGCGGGGGTGAACCTGGTGCATGTGCCGTATCGCGGGGCCCAGGCGGCTTATCAAGATTTATTGGGCGGGCGCGTTGACCTGTTCTTCGATCTGTCTTCCACGGCCCGCGTGCAGGTGAATGCGGGCACCGTGAAGGCCCTGGCGGTTTCGGGTGCCGAGCGCAACCCCATGCACCCGGATGTCTCCACCATTTTGGAAAGCGGTGTGGCACAGCTGGACCTGGAGTCTTGGTTTGGCTATTTCGTGCCCAAAAAGACACCCGCCGATGTGCAAGAGCGCCTGCGCAGTGAGCTGGCCAAAGTGATCGCGCAAACGGATTTGCAAGACAACTTCCGCAAGGCGGGTGGCAAGCCCTTGGCACTCAATGCCGAGCAGACCCGCGCCTTGGTGCGTCGCGATGTGGAGCGCTGGACCAAGTTGGTGCGCGACATCGGCATCAAAGCAGAATAAATTCTCCCCATCTTTCCAACTGGAGCCTCCTCCTCATGAAAATTGACAACGCCGCCATTGAGCAACTGTTTCTGAACGCCCGCACGGCCAACGGCTTTCTCGACAAACCCGTGCCAGCTTCGCTGCTGCAAGACATTTACGACATCGCCAAGATGGGCGCGACATCGATGAACGCGCAGCCCACGCGTTATGTGTTCCTCACGACCGAAGCGGCCAAGGCGCGTCTCATGCCAGCACTGAGCCCTGGTAACGTGGTCAAGACCGAATCGGCACCCGTGTGCGTGATCGTGGCCACCGACAACCAGTTCTACGAACACATGCCTGTGGTCTTTCCCAACAACCCTGGGGCCAAAGCCTTGTTTGAGGGCAATGCCGCATTGGCACAAGGCACCGCCACGCGCAACGGCACTTTGGGTGGGGCTTATTTCATGATCGCTGCCCGCGCCTTGGGGCTGGATTGCGGCCCGATGAGCGGTGTGGACCTGGCCAAAGTCAATGCAGAGTTTTTCCCGGACGGGCGCTGCACGGCCAACTTTCTCATCAACCTGGGCTATGGCGATGAGAGCAAACTGTTTGCGCGCAACCCGCGCTTGAGTTTTGAGCAGGCGTGTACGGTTTACTGAGCTGTATTCAAATCGCCAAGGCTTGCCAAACGCGGTAGGCCGCGTAGGCATCGTTGGCGGCGTACACCAGTTGTGACTCGCTCAAACGGGCGTTGGCCCAGTTGCTGGTGGCCGCCTTCTTGGATTTGATGAAGCGTTCATTGAACAGCACCGCCACCGCGCCTTTGACACCCATGTCTTTGCGGTAACCGCGTTGGTGAAAGACGGTGTTGAGCTCCAGGATGCCTTGGGGCTCAATGCCCAGTTTCTGGATGATGCGTTTGCGGTCATCGCCCAAACCAAAACCAGCCTTGACGATGCCTGCAAGCGCCAGCAGTTCGGCCGCCACGTCTCGGCACGCGCCTTCGTGCAGTTGAAACACCCAAGCGCGTTCAGCGGTGGACAACTGCAGGATGTGCGGCCCGTCCGATGGTTCGCCCACACGAAAGGTGGGCTTGGACTCTGTATCAAAGCCCCAGGCCGCAGCGTTGCGCAGTTGCGCTTTGGCCTCTTGCGCTTGAGCACCCGTGCTCACCAGTGTGATGCGGTCCAGCCCCAGCCGTTCAAAAGGTGGGAGCAGGGCGATGGCGTCTTTGTCTGGCGTGGCGTGGTGGATGTTCATGAAGGCGTGTTCGGGTCCGTGGATTGACCATGGACTGTAGCGCCTTATCCCGTTACCAGTCCCAGCGCTTGTGCCAGGATGGCGTGTGCGTGGGTGGCCTCGTGACCTCGCCATGCCACGATCTGGTCGGGGCGGATCAAGACCAAGGGCGCCTCATACAGCGCCAGCAAGTCGGGGCCAGGGTGGCTCACCACTTTCAAATCCAGTCCCTTGTCACGGGCCGCTTGCGTGAAAGCCTGGGCATTTGGCGGCGCATCGCCCAATGCCAGCAAGGTCCATTCGAAGTTGAAGCTGTCATACAGCGAGCGGCCATCGGCCAGCCAGGCGTGGGGCGGTCTGCCGCCCGGCGTGGCGCAGGGGGTGTAGCTGTTGGCGGCATCGGGCGGGGCCGAGCTGCCGTCGCCCACGATGATGGGGCTGCCGTCGTAGCGCCCGCCAAAGGTCACGCCGGGGATGTTGAATTCGCGCCGCACATGGCCGTTCAGGTATTCCGAGGCCAGCGTCCGTGCCGCTTCGCCTTGCGGGCTGTCGTCTTCCAGCTCGGGGGCTGCGTCGAACAAACCGATGGAGTCCGCAAATTGACGGGCATAGCCGGTGTTGCGCACCGCCAGCGGGTGGCGCTCCAGGTGGTAGCTGTCCAGCAAAGCGGGCGGGGCCAGTCCCTTGAGCACGCTGGCGAGTTTCCAGCTCAGGTTGACCGCGTCTTCGACCGCCGTGTTGTAACCCAAGCCACCGGTGGGGGTGAACAGGTGCGCGGCATCGCCGCCCAAAAAGACACGGCCTTGCTGGAACGACTCGGCCACCAGCGCGTGCCCGGCCATCCAGGTGGCCATGGACAAAATCTCGATCTCGATGGCTTGCCCATAGGCCTGCGCAAACAAACGCCGGGCATCGGCTTCGGTCAGGGCCTCGGTGGCAGCGTCATCGGCCATCTGGATGTGAAAGGCAAACTCGCTCACCCCGTCGACCGACATGATGAAGGCGCGCAGCTCGGGGTTGACCACCACGTACATCCAGGACCGGTCATTGGGGTTGCGGGCATAGAACTCGGGCGCCTTGAGGTACACGGCCAGCATCTTGCCGCCCATGAAGTTGCGCTTGAAGCCGGTGGCGCCGCCCCAGGCAATGCCCAGTTCGTGCCGCACAAAACTGCGTGCGCCATCGGCCCCCACCATGTAGGCGGCCTGCACGTTCAGCGACTCGCCGCCATCCACGGCTTGCACCGTTGCCTCGATGCCCGCGCCGGTGTCCTTGAACGCCTGAAGCCGCCAGCCGTAGCGCATGTCAACACTGGCTTGTGCTTGGGCATGCCGGTGCAAGTTCACTTCGACAAACTTTTGCGAGACCCGGTGGGGCAGCTCGGCCGCGCTCCATGAGCCCGACATGTTTTTGATCGCTTGTGGCGCAGCGGCCGCTGTGGGCAAGCGCAAGCGGGCCAGCTCGGTGCCGGCAAAGCGGGTCAGGTAAGCGATGTCGGTCGGGTGATCGGGCGGCAAACCCATGCTGCGGATTTCATGCGCAAAACCCAGTCGCCGGAAATGCTCCATGGTCCGTGCCTGCGTGGCATTGGCTTGCGGGTTGAAGGCGGTGCCGGGCTTGGCATCCACCAGCAGGCAGCGGATGTTGCGTCGGCCCAATTCAATGGCCAGCATCAGGCCGCAAGGGCCACCGCCCGCAATCAGAACATCGACCTGGAGGGTTGGCGTCATGAAGCGATGTGTCCGGTTCAGCGGGCCAGCAAGCCGATCTGGTTGCTCAAAATGCCGATGCCTTCGATGTCGATCTCGATGGTGTCGCCGGGCTGCATCCACACCGGCGGTTTGCGCGCATAGCCCACACCGGCTGGCGTGCCCATCACGATCACGTCACCGGGCTCCAGGGTCATGCAGGCCGACATCATGGCAATCGTGGGTGCCACATGGAACACCATGTCGGTGGTGCTGGCGCTTTGCATGACCTGGCCGTTCAGGCGTGACTCGATGTGCAGGCCCACGCAGCCGGGTGGCAACTCGTCGGCGGTGACCAAGTGGGGGCCAAAGCCACCGGTTTGGTCAAAGTTCTTGCCCACGGTCCATTGGGTGGTTTTGCGCTGGTAGTCGCGGAAAGTGGCGTCGTTGAAGCAGGCGTAGGCAAACACCGAATCCAGCGCGTTGGCCTCGCTCACATTGCGGGTGGTTTTGCCAATCACCAAGGCCAGTTCGGCCTCGTAGTCCAAAGAGGTGGAGATCGGCGGAATCGGGATGGTGCCTTTGTGCGCCAGCAGCGACGAAGGCCCACGGAAAAAGATGGTGGGGTAGTCTGCCACTTTGTTGCCGCCTTCGGCCGCGTGGTCGTGGTAGTTCACGCCCAAGCAAATGATTTTGCTGGGGCGTGGCACGCAAGGCAGCAAGCTCACTTGGCTCAAGGGCGTGGCTTGTGCGCTGGCGGCGCGTTGGGCGATGCTGGCCATCAGCGCCGCGTTGCCGCTGGCCTGGGCAAAGAAGTCGTTGATGCTGGTGGGCGCGTTGTCCATGCAGTGGCGCATGTCCACCACGCCTGTGTCCAACAAGACCCCGTAGCGGGTGGCGTTGTCCTGCGTGTAGCTGATGAGTTTCATGGGATCCTTCGGGGAGTGGTCGCTGTACTCGGGTTGAGTTCTGAGCCGCTCGCTTACAAGCAACATCAGGCGCATGACCTGTCTTGCTAAGAATCCTAGGTGAGAAATTTCTCCCCCTGTGTCACCTGTGGGGCTAGGCTGGCCCCCAGCCGATCAGCCTGCTTGTTTACCAGCCGACTTGCGCCCCGACTTCTTGCCCTTGTCGCTGGCTTCTTTGCGCACAGCGCGCTCGGCATCGGCTTTCTTGCCTTCGGCCAGCCATTGGGCAAATTGCGCTGGCGTTTCGATGCTCACGCGGCCCAGGGCCCCAGAGCGGAAGTCGTGGATCACGATGTGCGCAGCCTTGGTGGTGTTGACGCGACCGCCGCTTTGCATGGCGCCGCGCACGCGACCGATGGCTTCGAGCAGGGTTTCGTCGGTGTGGCTGGGCACGTCGGCGATCTTGTAACGCTCGGTCAGCGCCTGCGGGTAGTGCGGGATCAGGTAGTTCAGCAGCTCCAGCGCAACGACTTCTTCGTCAAACGCATTGACGCCAATCGCGCCGCTGGCGGCCAGGTTGAAGCCGCTTTGCTCCACGATGATGCGCGGCCACAGCACGCCGGGGGTGTCGTAGAGGTAAAAGTCATCGGCCAGCGCGATGCGCATTTCCTGCTTGGTGACCCCGGCTTCGTCACCGGTCTTGGCGGCGCGTTTGCCTTTGAGGGTGTTGATCAGGGTGGATTTGCCCACGTTGGGGATGCCACAAATCAGGACCCGCATGGGCTTGATCATGCCGCCCCGGTTGGGCGCGAGTTGCCGGCAGGCATCGATCAAGGCCTTGGCGGGCGATGTCATGCTGGTGTCCAGGCCCAAGGCGCTCACGCCGGGCATGGCGTTGTAGTGGGCCAGCCACTGCGCCGTGCGGGCGGGGTCGGCCAGGTCTTGCTTGCTCAGGATTTTGAGCGCAGGCTTGCCCTTGATCAGCTCGGCCAGCATGGGGTTGGCGCTCGAGCCGGGCAGTCGTGCGTCGAGCATCTCGATGACGACGTCAATCTCTTTGATGCGCTCCCCGATCGCCTTGCGCGTGAGGTGCATGTGTCCGGGGAACCATTGAATCGCCATAAAAAGCTGCTGAAGACCAAATGTCAAAGATGGTGATTGTCGTTGACTTCCCGAATGGCCCACTTGGTCGCAAAATGCCACAAACAAAATATCAGGGAGAAACGTCATGAACACCCGCCAAGCCGAAGACTGCGCCTTTGCGCAAGACCACATGAACACCGTGCTGGCCCGCTTGGCCGGACCGGGTGCCACGCCGCGCCCGGACCAGGTGGACGCTGTTCATGCGGTGCTACAGCCCGCATCCCGTGTGCTGGTGGTGCAGGCCACGGGTTGGGGCAAGTCGGCGGTCTATTGGGCGGCCACGCACGCCATCCGCAGCACGGGCGCGGGGCCCACGCTGGTGGTCTCGCCCTTGCTTGCCCTCATGCGCGACCAGGTGAGCGCGGCTGAGCGGGCGGGCCTGAAGGCAGCCACTGTCAACTCCACGAACATTGACGATTGGGACGAGGTGTTTCAGCGGCTGGACGACGACGCCATCGACGTGCTGTTGGTCTCGCCCGAGCGGCTGGGCAACCCGCGTTTTGCGGCGCGGCTGGGCGCTTTGCTGGCCCGGGTGGGCCTGATCGTGATCGACGAGGCGCATTGCATCAGCGATTGGGGTTTTGACTTCAGGCCCGATTACCAGCGGCTGGCGCGGGCGCTGTTGTCCACGCCCCATGCAAGTGTGTTGGCGACGACGGCAACCGCCAATGAGCGGGTGACGCTGGACATTGGCAGGCAGTTGCAAGCGGGCGGGGGCGCGGGCACCGTGACGTTTCGTGGCACCTTGGCCCGCACTTCGCTCACCCTGTCGGTGGTGCCAGGTTTGTCGCCGCTGCAACGCTACGCCTGGATCGCCGATGCGCTGGCGCAGTTGCCCGGCTCGGGCATTGTGTATGTGCTGACGGTGGCCGAGGCCGAGCGGCTGACGGCGTTTTTGCGCAGCTGTGGCCATGCGGTCGATGCCTACAGCGGGCAGATCGACGCCGACACCCGATTGAAGGTGGAAGAGCGTTTACGCCACAACCAGGTCAAGGCGGTGGTGGCCACTTCGGCCTTGGGCATGGGTTACGACAAACCGGACTTGGGCTTTTGCGTGCATGTGGGTTCGCCCTCCACCCCGGTGGCCTATTACCAGCAGGTGGGCCGGGCGGGCAGGGCGGTGGCGCACGCCGAAGGGGTGTTGCTGCCGTCCGATGCCGACGAGCGCATTTGGGATTACTTCGCCACCGCCTCGATTCCCGATCCGACGACGGCAGCCAAGGTGCTGAAAAGCCTGGGCGGTGACGAACGCAGCTTGATCGAGATCGAAGCCGACACGGGCGTGCGCCGGGGGCGGCTGGAGGCGCTGCTGAAAATTTTGGCGGTGGAGGGCGTGGTGGACAAAGACGGCTCTGCCTGGCGGGCCACGGGCGTGCCGTATGAGCACGACACGGCCAAATGGACAGCATTGGCCCAAGTGCGTCAGCAAGAGGCGGGCATCATGCGCCAGTACGCGCACGGTGCGGGCTGTTTGATGGCGTATTTGCAAACGGCGCTGGACGATCCGTCGCCTGCGCCTTGCGGGCGGTGTTCGGTCTGTACTGGGCATGTGCCGTTTCCGGGCTTGACGCCCTCACAAGACAAATTGATCGCGGCACGTAACTTCTTGCGCGGCATGGACGTGGACATCGAGCCGCGCAAACGCTGGCCGGCCGGGGTCGGGCGCAAAGGCACGATCCGAGGTTTTGATGCGGGCCGCGCTGTGGCCTTTGCCGATGACCCGGGCTGGGTGGCCGAGCTGCAGGCTTTGCGCTTGGCCCCCGGTGAGGTGCCGCCCGATTTGCTGGCCGGGGCCGTTGCCACATTGGGGCGCTGGGCCAAGACCTGGCCTGCACGCCCGGTGTGTGTGGTGCCGCTGCCCGCGCCCGACATGGCCGCCAACCGCTTGCTGGCCGAGCACATTGCGCGCAAGGGCCGCTTGCCGCTGCACGATGTGTTCAGTTGGCGCGGCGGGCCTGCGCCCGACGACACCGCTTCGACCCCTGTTGTGGCGCATCTGGAGTCGGCCATGCGTTTGGCAGGTGATGCGCAACTGCCGAACGGGCCGGTGCTGCTGGTCGCCAGCACGGTGCGCACCCGCTGGGCCGCCACCGTGGCCGCAGCGCTGTTGCGCGAGCAAGGCGCAAGCCAGGTGCTGGTGCTGGCTTTGCATTTGCAGCCTTGAACCGATGCGTGCAATGGGTGTTGGCAAAGGGCTGTGCTGCAAAATGGATCCCGGGTCTTCGCCCGGGATGACAAAACAGAGCGGTCATGCCGGACTTGCTGCATCTGTCACCCCAGACTTGCTCCATCTGTCATCGCGGAATTGCATGGTCTGTTATGCCGGAATTGGCTCATTTGTCATCCCGGACTTGATCCGGGATCCATCGCGCCCAGCTGGCGTTTGCAAAGGACTGCCCTGAACCATGGACCCCGGGTCTTCGCCCGGGATCACAAAAACAGGTGCTGCGCTGACATGTCAACTTCATCGGGCTTGGTTTCATCAGGCATGATCGCCATCCCACATTTCTCTAACAAACCATGACCGAAGACACCCAAGACACGCCCTTGCTGCAGGAAGCCCGCTTTTGGCAAGACGAGCAATGGACCGCCAAGGTCATCAAAAATGAAGACGATGACGGTTGGGCAGTGGCCATGTACAAAGCCGGTGAGTCCGAGCCCGCGTTGGTCGGCCCTTGGACCATGGGCCGAGACAAAAAGAACCCCAAGCCGCTGGATGGCACGGCCTTCATCACGCTGGTCAAAACCGCCAGCGAGTTTGTGCGCCGCAGCGAGCAGCAGCTGCATGCGCAGCTCAACCAGAGCGTGACGGTGAACAGCCAAGACGGCCGTGTGACCGTGCTCTTGCGCATCGTGCCCGATGAGGACAACCCTTATGCCTTGCTGACCGCCCAAGACGAGGTTGGCGAGACCCTGGCCGAGTTCAAGGTGGAGGCCGGCTTCAAGCTCAACCGACAGACGGCGCAAGCCTGGGTGGATGCCGACTTGGTCAAACCCGGCAGTGGGCGGCGCTGAACGTGGAGATGTCTGCGTGGCAAAGCTGGCGACCTGAGCTGCGACTGCGGTGGCTTTTGGTGGGGCACCTGTCTTGGCGGCTACAAGTCCATTACGTTGGCTAAGCCACAATCTGCACCAAGGCCACTTGGCTTCAACATCGCAATCCATGAGCACTGACGCATCGCACCTCAAACCCTGGCAGGTCATCATCGGCGGCATTTTTGGTCTGGTGCTCAGCATTGGTCTGGCCCGGTTTGCTTACACCCCTTTGTTGCCCGCCTTGCAATTGCAAACCGGCTTGAGCGATGCCAGTGCGGGCGCATTGGCAGCCATCAATT
The DNA here is from genome assembly GCF_030158565.1 of Limnohabitans sp. Lineage (GTDB taxonomy): Bacteria > Pseudomonadota > Gammaproteobacteria > Burkholderiales > Burkholderiaceae_C > Limnohabitans_A. Next base: position 37,514 of record NZ_JAOASQ010000010.1, read on the forward strand.
ACGCGGGCTATATCTCGGGCGCGCTGGCCGCCGCTTGGATCGACGATGTGCGCTGGCGCCACCGGCTCTACAGCATGGGGCTGTGGATGTCCTTGCTCACGGTGGCCGGCATGGCGCTGTCGACCTGGATGCCGGCCTGGGCGCTGTGGCGCTATCTGGGCGGTTTGTGTGGCGCCACGGGCATGTTGCTCGGCGCCGGGCTGGTGCTGGGCTGGTTGATGCGCCAGGGCCGCAGGCCTGAGCTGGGTGTCCTTTTCATTGGTCTGGGCTTGGGCATCGTGGTGTCGGCCGTCGGGGTTTGGAGTGTCTCGAAAATTTGGACTTTGTGGTCATCGCAGTGGCTGGCCATGGCGGCCATTGGCTTGGTGTTTTTTGTGCCGGCTTGGGCTTGGCGACCACCGGTGCCACCTGCACCTGCGGCCAGCAGCGCCGCCGATGCACCCAACAAGGTCTCGCGCCGTTGGATGCTGACCATGGCGGGCAGCTACTTTGCGGCGGGCTGGGGCTTTGTCATCAGCGCCACCTTCACCGTGGCCATTGTCGAGCGCGAACCGGCTTTGGCCGGGCAGGGCGCATTGGCTTGGGCCTTGGTGGGCCTCGCAGCCATGCCTGCGGTGTTTTTGTGGGACAAGGTGGCGCGGCGCTGGGGCGACACGCGGGCTTTGTTGCTGGCCTTTGGCTTGCAGACGCTGTCGGTGATCTTGCCCGCCTTGTCGGGCTCGCTCGCCGCTGCTTTGGGAGGGGCCATCGGCTACGGCGCGACCTTCATCGGCATTGTCAGCTTGACGCTGGCTTTGGTCGGTCGCCGTGCACCGCAAAACCCCGGTAAGGCCATGGCCCGCCTGACCTTGAGCTATGGCGCCGCTCAAGTGATTGCGCCGGTGGTGGCGGGGGCCATGGCGCAAGCCACGGGCACTTTCAAGGGGGCTTTATGGCTCACGGCAGGCGTCATGGCCGCAGGCATGGCGCTGCTGGCGACCCTGCCCGATGAGGGGCAGGGCTGAGGCTTTTCAAATGCCCAGGCTGTCCAGCTGCACCAGGCCTTTGGGGGTTTGCAAGGTGGCGGTGATGTTGGCTGGGCCCGTTGCGATGGCGATGCCCTGCAGACCGATCGCTTCGTAGGCGGCTTGCAGCTTGGGGCCGCTGGGGTGGCTGATGGCGATGCTTTGCAGCGTCACGCCCGAGCGGGGCAGACTGTTGCGCGGGTGCAGGCGCAGCGGCTCAGAGGCATCGGGCTTGCCCCACTGGATCAAGGTGGGCAGGCAACCGTTGAAAAGCCGTTCACCGTCTTCGCGCACGGTGATTTGCCAGTTGAGGGTGCCTTTGTTCGATTTGCGGCTGGCATGCACGATTTGGCCGCGCTCGATCTCCTGGGTCCGCAGCGCATGGCGAGCGCCCTTGATGTCGTCGGTGCTGGCCACAAAAGTGACGAGACGAGGCGCCTGGGCCACGGCTTTTTGCAGAGCCTTGTCGTCCATGTCGAACCAGCGTGCCACGGAGCCTTTGGGGGCTAGGGCATCCGGGTTGATGGCGATGATTTCAAAATAGGCCAGCGGGTGCTTGGGCGACGCGATTTTGAACAGGCGGTTGTGGGTGCCGTATTTGTCGTGCTCGCCGCCAGCTGCAGGGGTGATGCCCAGAGTGGCTTCGCACCAGGCCACGCCCGCATCCAGCGTCGAGGCCATGACCACGAGGTGGTCGATTTGAGAGTTCATGGTTTGTTCGGTTCGGTGTCAAGTGGAACGCGCCGCGCCCCATTGAACCGTTTTTGCCAATAGGCGCTGCGCATGTCGTCGACTTTAACCGCCTTGCCAGTGCGTGGGGCATGGATGAATTTGCCATCGCCCACATAAATGCCCACATGGCTGAAAGCGCGCTTCATGGTGTTGAAGAAGACCAGGTCGCCGGGCTTGAGTTCGCTGCGGTCAATGGTTTCTGTGCTGTGGGCTTGTTCTTCAGCGCGTCGAGGCAGGATTTGCCCGACCGAATTTTCATACAGGTAGCGGACAAAACCACTGCAATCGAACCCCGATGCTTCGCTGGTACCGCCACGGCGATAGGGCACACCGAGCAGGTCCATGGCTTGTGTGATCAGTCCTGTGGCTTGTCCGCTGGCTTTGTCTTTGGCTGTGCTCAATTGACCTGCGAATTGGGACATCAAACCTTTTTCGACCAAAGGTTTGAGCGCTTCTTCATCCGTCGGCGCGGCAAGTGCCACTGACGAGAAGATCAGGCAACAAAGAGAAAGGAATAACTGACGCATAACTTTCGAGCATAACTGATTGTCGGATTGGATGTCATGCCAAATCATTCAATATTCATGTCGTCAAAGTGCGCTGGGCGCTCCTGCGACAATCGTTCCATCTAAAGAATGGATTTTGATATGTTGATCGATGTCGAAGAGAGTCAGTTGGTTTTGGTGGATTTCCAGGCCAAGCTCAAGCCGGTGATGCTGGACGCCGAGAGCGTCTGGTCCAACGCCGCCAAGCTGGCCGAGTTGGCCGCTGCCTTGGAGCTGCCCGTGTGGGGCACCGAGCAGAACCCATCGCGCCTGGGGGAGATGCCGCCAGAGTTGCGCTCGCATTGCCGCAAAGTGCTGGCCAAGATGCAATTCAGCGCCGTGGAAGAGGGCCTGGGGGAATGGCTGCAACCCGTGCCTGCCCAGCCGCCCCGTGGCAACGCCCGCAGCTTGCCGCGTCACTTGCAAAAGCCCCAGCCTGAAAGCCAGGAGCGCAAAACCATTGTGTTGGCGGGTTGCGAAGCCCACATTTGCTTGCTGCAAACGGCGCTCGATTTGCTTGAAGACGAATTCGATGTGTGGGTGGTGACCGACGCCTGCAGTTCGCGCACCGAACGCAACCGCGATGCGGCCTACGACCGCTTGGCCGGTGCTGGCGCCGAGTTGGTGACGGCCGAGATGGTGGCCTTTGAGTGGATCCGAACGGCGGAGCACCCCGACTTTAAATTGCTGCAAAGTTTGTTCAAGTGAAGCCAGGCGGCTTGTCCGCCTTGTCTTGCGTGTGACAAAGTCAGCTTGTTGCAAGTCCCTTATCCATAATTAAGAATTCATAAAGAGCTCTCTGGCCGCACGCGGCGAGGGGGCCTCACGGGTTCTTATTGGCAGGTATTCAGGAGACTTTCATGGGCAGCTTTGCTGACTTTCACGCACGCTCGATCAACGACCGCGACGCATTCTGGGCCGAGCAGGCCAAACTGGTGGACTGGAAAGTCCAGCCCCAGCAAATCTGCGACTACAGCAACCCACCGTTTGCCAAATGGTTTGTTGGCGGTCAGACCAATCTGTGCCACAACGCCGTGGACCGTCACTTGGCCGAGCGCGCTGACCAGCCTGCGCTGATTTTTGTGTCGACCGAGACCGATCAGGAAAAGACCTACACCTTCCGTGACCTGCACGCCGAAGTGCAGCGCATGGCCGCGATCCTCAAAGACTTGGGCGTGGTCAAGGGCGACCGCGTGCTGATTTACATGCCCATGATCGCCGAAGCCGCGTTCGCCATGCTGGCCTGTGCACGATTGGGGGCTATCCACTCGGTGGTGTTTGGCGGGTTCGCTTCGCACTCGCTGGCCACCCGCATCGAAGACGCATCGCCCAAGGTCATCATCAGCGCCGATGCCGGTTCGCGTGGTGGCAAGGGTGTGCCCTACAAGCCATTGCTCGACGAAGCCATCCGCTTGTCGGCCCACAAGCCTGCCAACGTGATCATGGTTGACCGCCACCTGGCCGCGTTCACCCCTGTGGCCGGGCGTGACGTGGATTACGCCACCGAGCGCGCCAAGCACATGGACACCGTGGTGCCTTGCGAGTGGGTTGAATCCACCCACTCCAGCTACACGCTTTACACCTCGGGCACCACCGGCAAGCCCAAAGGCGTGCAGCGCGACACCGGTGGCTACACCGTGGCTTTGGCGGCCAGCATGCCGCACATTTTCCAGGGCAAGCCCGGCGGCACATTTTTCTGCACCAGCGACATCGGCTGGGTGGTGGGCCACAGCTACATCATCTACGGCCCGTTGATCGGTGGTATGGCCACCATCATGTATGAAGGCCTGCCGATCCGCCCGGATGGTGGCATCTGGTGGAGCCTGGTCGAGAAGTACAAGGTCAGCGTCATGTTCAGCGCGCCCACGGCCATCCGCGTGCTGAAGAAACAAGACCCCGCATTGCTGACCAAATACGACCTGTCCAGCCTGCAAGCGCTGTTCCTGGCCGGTGAGCCGCTCGATGAGCCCACGGCCAAGTGGATTTCCGAAGGGCTGAATGGCAAAGCCATCATTGACAACTACTGGCAGACCGAAACCGGCTGGCCGATTCTCACGATCTGCAACGGCGTGGAAAAAGCTGAAAGCAAGTTCGGCTCGCCTGGCAAGGCCGTTTACGGCTACAACGTCAAGCTGGTCGATGACCAGACCGGCGAAGAACTGACCGGCGCCAACCAGAAGGGCGTGTTGACCATCGAAGGCCCTCTGCCTCCCGGTAACCTGCAAACCATCTGGGGCGACGACGATCGTTTCGTCAAGACCTACTGGAAGACCGTGCCCAACAAGCTGGTCTACAGCACCTTTGACTGGGCTGTGCGCGACGAAGACGGTTACTACTTCATCCTGGGCCGCACCGACGACGTGATCAACGTGGCCGGTCACCGCCTGGGCACCCGCGAGATCGAAGAAAGCATTTCCAGTCACCCCAATGTGGCCGAAGTGGCGGTGGTGGGCGTGGCCGACCAGCTCAAAGGGCAGGTGGCGATGGCCTTTGCCATTGCCAAGGACACCACGGGCCTCACTGACGCGGCAGCGCGCCTGAAGCTTGAAGGCGACGTCATGAAGGTGGTGGACTCGCAGCTGGGCGCTGTGGCCCGTCCTTCGCGGGTGTTCTTCGTCTCGGCCTTGCCCAAGACGCGCAGCGGCAAGCTGCTGCGCCGGGCGATCCAGGCGGTGGCCGAAGGCCGCGACCCCGGCGATCTGACCACCATGGATGATCCCGCCGCTTTGCAGCAGATCGTCGATCTGATCAAAGGCTGATGAATCTGGACCTCGCCCCTGGCGGGGTCTTTTTTCATCGGCACTTCTTGAACCTGTAAGTTAGACATCGGACAAGCCGTGGCACAATGCGCGAGTTACTCAGGCCCTTCCCATGCCACAGTCGCATCCGCCAACCGGTTCAGCCGTGTCGCGGAAGGTAAATCTCAACCAACTTATGTTTCCCAGAGGGAAACGGAGGTCAGCGAAATATGAGCGAGACTAATTCCGTCTACGCTGCCTATTCAGGCAACACCCACCTTTTCGGAGGTAACGGCCCGTACGTCGAAGAGATGTACGAGAACTACCTGGCCAACCCAGGCAGCGTGCCCGACTCCTGGCGCGAATACTTCGACGCCCTCCAGCATGTCCCCGCAGTCGACGGCTCCAACGCCAAAGACGTGCCGCACCTGCCCGTGATCAACGCTTTCGCAGAGCGCGCCAAAGCCGGCGGCACCAAGGTCGTCATGGCCAGCGAAAACGTCGAGATGGGCCGCAAGCGCACCGCCGTGCAGCAGCTGATTGCCGCTTACCGCAACGTCGGCCAACGCTGGGCTGATCTGGACCCGCTCAAGCGCACCGAGCGCCCCAACATTCCTGACCTCGACCCCGCTTTCTACGGCTTCACCGATGCCGATCAGGAAACCGTGTTCGACACCAGCAACACCTTTTTCGGCAAGAACAACATGTCCTTGCGCGAGTTGCTCAATGCACTGCGCGAAACCTACTGCGGCACCTTGGGCGCCGAGTACATGTACACCACCGAGCAGGCTGAAAAGCGCTGGTGGCAGCAAAAGCTCGAAAGCATCCGCAGCAAGCCCAACTTTGGCGCCGACAAGAAAAAGCAGATCCTCGACCGCCTGACCGCTGCCGAAGGCCTTGAGCGTTATTTGCACACCAAATACGTGGGCCAAAAGCGTTTCTCGCTCGAAGGCGGTGAAAGCTTCATCGCCGCGATGGACGAGCTGATCCAGCAAGCGGGCCTCAAAGGCGTGCAGGAAGTCGTGATCGGCATGGCCCACCGTGGCCGTTTGAACGTGCTGGTCAACACCATGGGCAAGCTGCCTTCGGACCTGTTTGCCGAGTTCGACCACACCGCCCCTGAAGAGCTGCCTGCCGGTGACGTGAAATACCACCAGGGCTTCAGCTCGGATGTGAACACCGCCGGTGGTCCCGTCCACCTGTCGCTGGCCTTCAACCCCTCGCACCTGGAAATCGTGAACCCCGTGGTGGAAGGCTCTGTGCGCGCACGCATGGACCGTCGCAACGATCCGCTGGGCCAGCAAGTGCTGCCCGTGCTGGTGCACGGTGACTCGGCCTTCGGCGGCCAGGGCGTCAACCAGGAAACCCTGGCGTTGGCCCAAACCCGTGGTTATTCCACAGGCGGCACCGTCCACATCATCATCAACAACCAGATCGGTTTCACCACCTCTGACCCACGCGACATGCGCTCCAGCGTGTTCTGCACGGACATCGTCAAGATGGTCGAAGCACCCGTGTTGCACGTCAATGGTGACGATCCAGAGTCCGTCGTGCTGGCCACCCAGCTGGCCCTCGAGTACCGCATGACCTTCCGCAAGGACGTGGTGCTGGACGTGGTCTGCTTCCGCAAACTGGGCCACAACGAGCAGGACACGCCTGCCCTGACCCAGCCGCTGATGTACAAAAAAATCGGCGCTCACCCCGGCACCCGCAAGCTGTTTGCCGACAAGCTGGCCACGCAAGGCTTGGGCGAGACCCTGGGCGACGACATGGTCAAGGCCTACCGCGCCGCATTGGACGCAGGCAAGAACACCACCGAGCCTGTGCTGACCAACTTCAAGACCAAGTTCACGGTGGACTGGGCGCCTTATATGGGCAAGAAGTGGACCGATGCAGGTGACACTTCTATCCCATTGGCGGACTGGAAGCGTCTGGCCGAGAAAATCACGACCATCCCTGAGTCGGTCACACCGCACCAGCTGGTCAAGAAGGTGTATGACGACCGCGCCGCCATGGGCCGTGGCGACACGCCTGTGGATTGGGGCATGGGCGAGCACATGGCTTTCGCATCCTTGGTGGCCAGCGGCTACCCTGTGCGTTTGTCGGGTGAAGACTGCGGCCGTGGCACCTTCACACACCGCCACGCCGTGATCCATGATCAAAAGCGCGAGAAGTGGGACACCGGCACTTACGTTGCTCTGCAAAATGTTTCTGACAAGCAGGCGCCATTCGTTGTCATCGACTCGATCCTGTCCGAAGAAGCTGTGCTCGGCTTTGAATACGGCTATGCATCGAACGACCCCAGCACCCTGGTGATCTGGGAAGCTCAGTTCGGCGATTTCGCCAACGGTGCACAGGTTGTGATCGACCAGTTCATCGCCTCGGGTGAAGTCAAGTGGGGCCGTGTGAACGGTCTGACCTTGATGCTGCCGCACGGCTACGAAGGCCAGGGCCCCGAGCACAGCTCGGCCCGCGTCGAGCGTTTCATGCAGCTGGCGGCCGACACCAACATGCAGATCGTGCAGCCCACCACGGCCAGCCAGATCTTCCATGTGCTGCGTCGCCAGATGGTGCGTGACCTGCGCAAGCCGCTGGTCATCTTCACCCCGAAGTCGCTGCTGCGCAACAAAGACGCCACATCGCCCGTGTCCGAATTCACCAAAGGCAGTTTCCAGACCGTCATTGGCGAAACCAAGGACATCAAGGCCGACAAGGTCAAGCGCGTGATCGCCTGCTCGGGCAAGGTCTACTACGACCTGGTCAAGCACCGCGAAGCCAAGGGTGCCGACGACGTGGCCATCATCCGTCTCGAGCAGCTCTACCCCTTCCCACACAAGGCTTTCGCTGCCGAGATCAAGAAGTACCCCAACGCCACCGACATCGTGTGGTGCCAGGACGAGCCACAGAACCAGGGCGCCTGGTTCTTCATTCAGCACAACATCCACGAGAACATGCTCGATGGCCAAAAGCTCGGTTATGCCGGTCGCGCAGCGTCTGCATCGCCAGCGGTGGGTTATTCACACCTGCACCAGGACCAGCAAAAAGCACTGATCGAAGCGGCGTTTGCGAAGCTCAAGGGCTTCGTGCTGACCAAGTGATCGACAAGAACAACCTTGCGTTTAACCTTTAAAGAGAATTCAACATGGCTATCGTAGAAGTCAAAGTCCCCCAACTGTCCGAGTCCGTGGCAGAAGCCACCATGCTGCAGTGGAAAAAGAAAGTCGGCGAAGCCGTCGCCGCTGACGAAATCCTGATCGAAATCGAGACCGACAAAGTCGTGCTCGAAGTGCCCGCACCCGCTGCTGGTGTGATCTCTGAAATCATCGTGGCCGATGGCGGCACTGTGGCGGCTGAGCAGCTGATCGCCCGCATCGACACCGAAGGCAAAGCCGGTGCAGCCGCTGCTGCGCCAGCCGCCGCGCCTGCTGCAGCCCCAGCCGCTGCGCCAGTGGCCGCTGCTGCCCCCACCGGTGGCAACATGGCCGGTGTGGCCATGCCTGCCGCTGCCAAGTTGATGGCCGACAACAACCTGGCTGCAGGCTCCGTCGCTGGTTCCGGCAAAGACGGCCGCGTCACCAAGGGTGATGTGCTGTCCGCTGTGGCCGGTGGTGTCAAGTCGACCGCCGCTGTGATTCCCACAGGCGCACCCACCAAGTCCTTGCCGCAAGTGGCCGCACCGGCTGTCGCTTTGGGCGACCGTCCAGAGCAGCGCGTGCCCATGACCCGTCTGCGTGCCCGCGTGGCTGAGCGTCTGTTGCAATCGCAGTCGACCAACGCCATCCTGACGACCTTCAACGAAATCAACATGGCCCCGGTCATGGACATGCGCAAGCGCATGCAAGAGCGTTTCGAGAAGGAACACGGCTGCAAGCTGGGCTTCATGAGCTTCTTCGTCAAAGCCGCTGTGCACGCCCTGAAGAAGTTCCCTGTGCTCAACGCTTCGGTGGACGGCAACGACATCGTGTACCACGGCTACTTCGACATCGGTATCGCTGTGGGCTCGCCACGCGGTTTGGTGGTGCCCATTCTGCGCAACGCCGATCAGATGAGCTTTGCCGACATCGAGAAGAAGATCGCCGAATTTGGCGTCAAGGCCCGTGACGGCAAACTGGGCATCGAAGAGATGACCGGCGGCACGTTCTCGATCTCCAACGGCGGCACCTTCGGCTCGATGATGTCCACCCCGATCATCAACCCACCCCAGTCGGCCATTTTGGGCGTGCACGCGACCAAAGACCGCGCCATGGTGGAAAACGGCCAGGTTGTGGTTCGCCCCATGAACTACTTCGCGATGTCTTACGACCACCGCATCATCGACGGCCGCGAAGCTGTCTTGGGCCTGGTCGCCATGAAAGAGGCGCTGGAAGATCCAGCACGCTTGCTGTTCGACATCTAAACCCCTTGTTTTGAATGCCCCCTGCCCAGGGGGCGTTTTTCATCCAGAAGACAAATACCATGAGCAAACAATTCGACGTCGTCGTCATTGGCGGTGGCCCCGGTGGCTACATCGCAGCCATCCGCGCTGCACAACTCGGTTTCCAGGTCGCTTGTATCGACGAGTGGAAAAACGCAGCCGGTGGCCCAGCGCCCGGCGGTACCTGCACCAACGTGGGTTGCATTCCCTCCAAGGCTTTGCTGCAGTCCAGCGAACACTTTGAGCACGCCAATCACCACTTCGCAGACCACGGCATCACCGCCAAGGACGTGAAGATGGACGTGGCCAAGATGATTGCCCGCAAGGACAACGTCGTGAAGCAAAACAACGATGGCATCTTGTACCTGTTCAAGAAAAACAAGGTCACGTTCTTCCACGGCCGCGGCAGCTTTGCTGGCAAGGCTGAAGGCGGTTACACCATCAACGTGGCTGGCAAGACCGAAGAGGCCATCACGGCCAAGCAAGTCATCATCGCCACAGGCTCGAACGCCCGTGCGCTGCCCGGCACACCGTTTGACGAAGTCAACGTGTTGTCCAACGACGGCGCTTTGCGCGTGGGCGCTGTGCCCAAGAAGTTGGCCTTGATCGGCTCAGGCGTGATTGGTTTGGAGATGGGTTCTGTGTGGCGTCGTCTCGGCGCTGACGTGACCATCCTCGAAGGCCTGCCCACATTCCTCGGCGCTGTGGACGAGCAAATCGCCAAAGAAGCCAAGAAAGCATTCGACAAGCAAGGCTTGAAGATCGAACTCGGCGTGAAAGTCGGCGAGATCGTCAACGGCAAGAAGGGCGTCACCGTCAACTACACCAACGCCAAAGGCGAAGCCATTGTGTTGGACGCTGACAAGCTGATCGTGTCGATTGGCCGCGTGCCCAACACCATCGGTTTGAATGCCGAAGCCATTGGCCTGCAGCTCGATGAGCGTGGTGCGATTGTGGTGGACGGCGATTGCCGCACCAATGTGCCAGGCGTCTGGGCGGTGGGCGACGTGGTGCGTGGCCCGATGCTCGCGCACAAAGCCGAAGAAGAGGGCGTGGCCGTGGCTGAGCGCATCGCTGGCCAACACGGTCACGTCAACTTCAACACCATCCCTTGGGTCATCTACACCAGCCCCGAAATCGCTTGGGTGGGCCGCACAGAGCAACAGCTCAAGGCCGACGGTGTGGCGTACAAGGCCGGCACGTTCCCGTTCCTCGCGAACGGCCGTGCACGCGCTTTGGGCGACACCACCGGTATGGTGAAGTTTCTGGCCGATGCCACGACCGACGAAATTTTGGGCGTGCACATGGTGGGCCCACAGGTGTCAGAGTTGATCTCTGAAGCTGTGGTGGCGATGGAGTTCCGCGCCAGCGCCGAAGACATCGCCCGCATCTGCCATGCACACCCCAGCTTGAGCGAAGCGACCAAGGAAGCGGCTTTGGCGGTGGACAAGCGCACCCTGAACTTCTAAGCCCATGGCCCGTTGCCGACTGCGGTCGGCAACGAGTTGGGTTAAAGTTCTTGCATCCCCAAAACCCGGGCTGGCCCCGGGTTTCGTTTTTGACGTTGAAGATCGATCCACCCATGTCTGTTCGTGCTGTTTACGAAGAAGAACTCCGCAAACGTGGGTTCCAAAGTGATCCTGCCCAGTTGCGTGCCATCGATGCGCTGGAGCAGTGCGCCAACGACTGGGCGGCCTACCGCGCCAAGCGCTCCAATGCGCTGAAAAAGCTGATCAACCGCCCTGAAATCCCGAAAGGGGTTTACATGTTTGGCGGGGTAGGGCGCGGCAAGAGTTTCCTCATGGACTGCTTTTACGAAGCCGTTCCGATCAAACGCAAAACCCGCCTGCATTTTCACGAGTTCATGCGGGAGGTGCACCGCGAACTGACGGCCATGCAGGGCACCGTCAACCCCTTGGATGTGCTGGGCAAGAAAATGGCCAAGCGCTACCGGCTCATCTGCTTCGATGAATTCCACGTGGCCGACATCACCGATGCGATGATCCTGCACCGGCTGCTGGTGGCGCTGTTCGACAACGGCGTGGGTTTTGTGACCACGTCCAACTTCATGCCCGATGGCCTGTACCCCAACGGCTTGCACCGCGACCGCATCTTGCCGGCCATTGCCTTGTTGAATCAGCGCATGAATGTTCTGAACGTGGACAACGGCACCGATTACCGCCGCCGCACACTGGAGATGGTCAAGCTGTACCACTCCCCGCTGGGTGAACAAGCCGATGCCGAAATGCAAGACGCCTTCAACCGCCTGGCCACCGGGCCGGACGAAGACCCGGTGCTGCACATCGAGGCGCGCAAGATCCAGTCACGTCGCCGCTCGGGGGATGTGGTCTGGTTCGATTTCATGGCCATTTGCGGGGGGCCGCGCTCTCAAAACGATTACCTGGAAATCGCCACGCAGTTCCACACGGTACTGCTGAGCAATGTGCCGCAACTGCCAGTGAGCATGGCGTCCGAAGCCAGGCGCTTCACCTGGCTGATCGACGTGCTGTACGACCGCCGGGTCAAGTTGATTTTGTCTGCGGCCGTTGAGCCTGAAGCGCTTTACTTGCAAGGGCCGATGTCGCACGAGTTTCCGCGCACGATTTCGCGTCTGCATGAGATGCAGTCCAGCGAATTCCTGGCGCTGGAGCACCGCACTGTGGACACGCACCTGACATGAAGAAGGGCTTTCTTCTTTTGTTGTGTTCAAGCGCCTGTGCGTTCGCGCAAACCGCCGATGACACGGCGGCTGCTTTTGCCAAAGAGCGTGAAGTCCTGGCGGCGCAACGCCAGTTGGTGCTGGATGCTTTTGAAGAACGATCACAAGCTTGCTGGCAAAAATTTGCCGTCAACAATTGCATCATCCAGGCCCGTCGCACACGCCGCGCAGATCTGGAGCCCATCCGTCAGGCTGAATTGGCCGTCAATGAGCGAGAGCGTCAATGGCGCACTCAGCAACGCAACGAGCGCTTGCAAAACAAACAGGCGGAAAGCGCTGCCAAGCCATGATGGATTCATTGTCCGAGGATTTGCACTCGCCACAGCGTCAGTTGATTGAGCTTCAAATGGCGCACGCCGATCTGGATGCGCTGATTGATCAGGCCAGTTTGCATCCCCAGCCGCTCGATGAGCTGCGCATGCGCCGCCTGAAAAAGCGCCGCTTGGCTTTGCGCGATCAAATGGCCCAACTGCAAGCCATGCTGGACCCCAAGGAGCCCGCTTGAGTCTGCTCACGCAAAGGGTGCTGCAGACCTTGTCAGGCCAGGGCACGTTGGCGCAAGCCATTCCAGGCTACCATGCGCGTGATGGGCAAACCGACATGGCCTTGGCCGTCAGCCAGACCGTCGAAGACGGGGGGCAGTTGGTGGTGGAGGCCGGAACAGGTGTGGGCAAGACCTATGCTTACCTGGTGCCTGTACTCCTAAGTGGGCAACGCGCCTTGATTTCCACGGCCACCAAGGCCTTGCAGGACCAGCTGTTCTCCCGCGACATTCCGCGCCTGGTGGATGTGCTGGGTTTGCCCATCCGCGTGGCCTTGCTCAAGGGGCGCTCCAATTACCTGTGTCTGCACCGCATGGAGCAGGCCCGTCACAACCCCGAGTCGGCGCAAGCCGGTGCACAGCGCGCTTTGGCCAAGATCGAAGTTTGGGCGCAGAGCACGCGCACGGGCGACATGGCGGAACTGCCGGGCCTGGATGAGCGTTCATCCTTGTGGCCTTTGGTGACCTCAACGCGCGACAACTGCTTGGGATCGTCTTGCCCGCGTTACAAGGCCTGTCACGTGAATTTGGCGCGCAAAGAGGCCATGGCATCCGATGTGGTGGTGATCAACCACCATTTGTTTTTTGCCGATGTGGCGGTGCGCGAATCCGGGGTGGCCGAGCTGTTGCCCACCGTGCGCGTGACGGTCTTTGATGAAGCGCACCAGCTCAACGAAATTGGCGTCAATTTTCTGGGGCAGCAGCTGTCGACCGTGCAGCTGCTCGAATTGTCCCGGGATGTGTTGGCCACAGGCTTGCAACTGGCCCGAGGTCTGGTGGATTGGCAGGTTTTGAGCGCCCAGTTGGAAAAAGCTTCGCGCGATTTGCGTTTGGCGGCAGGCATGCACCGTGGCGCTGTTCGCCTGCGCTGGACTGACAGCTTGCCCGAGGGCGTAGAACCCGCCGAATGGCAGCAAGCCATGCGGGTGCTGACGCGTGCCCTGGAGTCTTTGCGCGATGGCCTGGACATGGTGAGCGAGTTGGCGCCGGACTTTCAGCGCCTGGGCGACCGGACCCGTGAATTGGTGCAGCGTGTGGCGATCTTCTGCGATGCCCCCAATCCCGAAGGGGTGCGTTGGCTGGAAGTCAGCGCGCAGCTGCGCATGGTCGAATCACCCTTGGACATTGCCAATGCCTTCATCAAGTTGACCCAATCGCCTGTGGCGGCCACCTCTGGGCAAGACGAACAGACCAATGATCTGCCGTTCACCACCAGCATGGACAGCGCTGCTTCAGCGGGGCAGGCGACAGGCGAGGGCGGTGGTGTCGGTCAGAAAGCCTGGATATTCACCTCGGCCACTTTGGGTGATGAGCCCAGTTTGCGCTGGTTCACGCAGCCCTGCGGCTTGACTTCTGCTCGCGTGATGCAGGTCGGCAGCCCCTTTGACTATGCATCGCAAGCTTGCCTGTATGTGCCTGAGCATTTCCCCAAGCCAGGCGATTCTTCCCATGTGCAACATGTGGCCCAGCTGGTCACCGAGGCCGTGACCGCCTTGGGTGGCCGCACCTTGGTGTTGACCACCACCTTGAACGCCATGCGCAGCATTGGCGAGCATTTGCAGTCGCGTCTGGATGCCAGCAGCCACATTGAAGTGCTGGTTCAGGGCCAGAGCCCGAAGCGGCGCTTGATGGAGCGTTTCCGCGAAGGCGCCAGTGAAGGGCGTGCCGGCTGCATTCTCGTGGCTTCGGCTTCGTTTTGGGAGGGCTTTGATGTGCCCGGCGAGGCCTTGCAATTGGTGGTGATCGACAAATTGCCTTTCCCTCCACCGGGCGATCCGCTGTTTGAGGCGCGCAGCCAACGCATCACGCGAGAAGGCGGCAGTGCATTCGCCGACCATGCTTTACCCGAAGCCGCCGTGACCCTCAAGCAAGGGGCCGGGCGTTTGATTCGCAGTGAGAGCGATCAGGGCATTTTGGTGGTGTGCGACAGCCGTTTGAGCAGCATGTCTTATGGGCGGAGACTGGTCAGGGGTTTGCCCCCCATGCGCCGCTTGAGCGATCACCAGGCGTTTTTGGACGCCGTGGCGCAGCTCACCAAAAACGCCACCAGCTCTTCGACTTTTTGAACGCTTGTCCCTTGAGATAGGGTGAGGCGGGGAAGTTCTTTTCCAACACGCGTTGCGCATCGTTGCGCAAATCCGTCATGCCCATGGCTTCGTAGGAGCTGATCAGGATCGACAAGGCTTCTTCGTTGGCGGGCACGCCGGGAAAGTCTGAAATTGCTTGCTGTGCGCGGTTGATGGCAGCCACATGGGCGCCACGGCTGGCGTAGTAACGCGCCACGTGCACTTCATAAGCCGCCAATGAGTTGACGATGTAGGTCATGCGCTGGCGTGCTTCGGGCGAGTATTTCGAATCCGGAAAGCGTGCGCTCAACTCCCGGAAGGATTCATACGCGTCTTTGGCCGCCTTTTGATCGCGCTCGGACAGATCCTGGTCAACGATGGAGGAGAACAAGCCCAGGTTGTCATTGAAATTGACCAGGCCCTTCAGGTAGAGGGCGTAATCGACGGCCGGGCTGGACGGGTGCAAGCGGATGAAGCGGTCCAAGGTGGCCACCGCTTGGACTTTGTCGCCCGTTTTGTACTGTGCGAAAGCTTTGTCGATCTGTGCCTGCTGAGCCAACACGGTTCCTGCCGCGCGGCCTTCGAGTTTTTCGAACATGCCGATGGCCTTGTCCCATGCACCCGAATCAGCATCTTCCTTGGCTTGGCTGTAAATCTTCTCTGGGGACCAGCCCACAGTCACATCTTTGGGCGTGTTCGAGCAGCCTGCCAGCATCAGGCCCGTTGCCAACACCAAGCCGGCTGGAACCATCGATAATCTGTTGCTTTGCATCTCTGACGTCCTTGAACTGTTCAATCGAATTGATTATATCGACCACCCCTGAAGCCCACGTGTCTCAAGCCTTGGCGCAAGACGATGTTTTACAAGTCAGTGATGCCGCTGAGGAAGAGCTTCGCCAAAGCCAGGTGCCCGTGACTTTGCATGGGCAACGCCTGGACCGCGCGCTGGCCCAATTGGTGCCCGAGTTTTCCCGCAATTACCTGCAGCAACTGATCGAGCAGGGCGATGTCTTGGTGGACGGTCGCGTCACCACCAAGCCGTCGACAAAGGTGCGGCTGGGCCATGCGGTTCAAGTCACCTTGCGCGCCACACCCCAGTCGAAGGCCTTTGTGCCGGAGGCCATGCCCATTGATGTGGTGTACGAAGATGCCCATTTGCGTGTGATCCACAAGCCTGCGGGTTTGGTGGTGCATCCTGCACCCGGCAATTGGCAGGGAACGCTGCTCAACGGCTTGCTGGCCCTGGACCCCATGGCCGCAGATGTGCCGCGTGCCGGTATCGTTCACCGTTTGGACAAGGACACCAGTGGCCTGATGGTGGTGGCCCGCACCCGCCAGGCCATGGATGCTTTGGTGCAGCAAATTGCGGCCCGTGAGGTGCATCGCCAATACCTCGCTTTGGCCCACAAACCATGGACGGGGCCTTCACCACGCACCATTGAAGCGCCCATCGGGCGCGATCCGGCCAACCGCTTGCGCATGGCGGTGGTGGACTTGGCTTACCAGTCAGGCAAAACAGCGGCGACCACCATCGATGTGCTGGACCAGAATGAGCGCGTCTGTCTGGTCCAGTGCACCTTGCACACGGGGCGCACGCACCAGATCCGGGTGCACATGGCCCATCTGGGCCATCCCTTGGTGGCGGATGCCGTGTACGGCGGTGCCCCTTTGGCCGGCATGACCCGGCAGGCCCTGCATGCCTGGCATCTGGCATTCGAGCACCCGATCACGGGCCAGGCCATTGACCTGCGGATCGCATTGCCCGATGACATGGCCCGCGCCTTGGCCGATTTGGGCCTCAGTTACAATGCAATTTCACAGGGAGCATGAGCTGGCAGCGCCGGTTTGAGCGAATCCAGAGCCAGGCATGTTTGCCAAGGCTCTCAGAACGGGGTGGTCAAGACGACCACCATCTCTGCACTTTCGACGCCGTGAGGCGTCTTTTTCCCGAAAGATTGACACCATGAATACGGCGCAAGCCAAGCGTGTCCTGGAAACGGCCCTGCTCACGGCAGGCCAGCCTTTGTCATTGCGCGACATGCGCGTTTTATTTGACGATGCACTCGGGGCCGATACCCTGCGGCAATTGCTGCAAGAGCTTCAACTCGACTGGGCTCAACGAGGCCTGGATCTGGTGGCCGTGGCCAGTGGCTGGCGTTTCCAAAGCCGCCCGGAAATGCGCGAATACCTGGACCGTTTGCATCCCGAAAAGCCACCCAAGTACACACGTGCGGCGCTGGAAACCTTGGCGATCATTGCCTACCGTCAACCGGTCACGCGTGGTGACATGGAAGACATCCGCGGTGTGACGATCAACTCTCAGATCCTCAAGCAGCTCGAAGACCGTGGCTGGGTGGAGGTCATTGGTCACCGTGAAACCGTGGGCCGTCCCGGTTTGTATGCCACCACACGCCAGTTTCTGGACGATCTGGGGCTGGCATCGCTCGATCAGTTGCCCTTGTTGGCACAAACAGATTCCCCGGCATCTGCCTTGACGGGGTTGGTTGATGAGTTGCCGCTGCAGCCAACCTTGTCGCTTGAAGATGCCATCGAGGCCTTGCCTTCTGCGTTTGTCGCCCCGTCTTCTGAGTCTCAAGAGAGCTTGGCTTTTGAACCCATTTCTAATGCTTCTGCTGATCAAGCAGAGGCCTCCTTCGCCGTGCCTGACACGTTAATTTCACCTATTTCGCCCGGCGAAGAATCCCCTAATCCATGACAGATCACACCCAAGACGACGCCCGTCCTTCCAAACCTGCTGGCCAGCGCGCGCAGTCCCGCAAGCCGCGCTCCATGTTTGACCCCGAAAGGGCTTACAAGCCGATCGAGCTGTCGGACGTGGTATCCGGTCAATTCGACGAAGACGAGACGGCACCAGAAGAGGCGGTGGATCTGGGTAAACGTGTGCTGGCCCCTGAGGCGGACTCGCCCAAGCTGCACAAAGTGCTGGCGCAAGCCGGCCTGGGTTCGCGCCTGGAAATGGAAAAGCTGATCGCCGAAGGCCGCGTCGCGGTCAACAACGAGCCGGCCCATGTGGGTCAGCGCGTTCAGTACGGCGATCAGATCAAGGTCAACGGCAAGCCGCTGCGCATCCGGATCGATCCGCCGCCAGCCCGTGTGATCGCCTACCACAAGCCCGCTGGCGAGATCGTCAGCCATGACGACCCGCAAAACCGTCCTTCGGTGTTCCGCAAACTGCCACGCCTGATGAACGGCAAATGGCAGTCGGTGGGCCGTCTGGATTTGAACACCGAAGGTCTGTTGTTGTTCACCAGCTCCGGTGAGTTGGCCAACCAGTTGATGCACCCCCGCTTTGGCCTGGAGCGTGAGTACGCGGTCCGCGTGCTGGGCGCTTTGAGCAAAGACGAAAAACAAAAACTGCTCGACGGCGTGATGCTGGACGACGGCCCGGCCCAGTTTGGCTCGATCGAAGACGGCGGCGGTGAAGGCTCCAACTGCTGGTATCGGGTCACGATTTCCGAAGGTCGCAACCGCGAAGTCCGCCGCATGATGGAGTCGGTGGGCCACGCTGTCAGCCGGTTGATCCGTATCCGTTATGGCGCGATGGTTTTGCCGCATGGTTTGCGCCGCGGGGCCTGGCTGGAACTGGACGAGGCCGACATCCGTTCCTTGATGCGTGCGGCGGGTAGCGCCGAGCGTCCTCGCCCCGTCACCGAGCGGCCAGTCTCCCGTACCAATCGAAATGACCGACGCCCTCGCACGGGCGGCGGTGGTAAAGCTGGCACGGCCGTGCCTCGGGCCAAACCTGCAGCCCAATCGGGCATGGGCGGGGCAGCCGCCCAGCCTGAAGCGGTGAAGTCATCGCAAGGTTTCATTGGTGCAGAAAGTTTCAATCGGCTCAAGCGCAACCCGGTCGGCCCTGGCCGTGGAGGTCGCGGCGGTAGCGGTCGAAGCCGCTGAAAACCGGATTTCCTGTGTGCCCTTGTCCCAGAATGAGGGGGATTCGGGAGCTGCGCAGGTTAGAATAGTAGGCTTTGCTGAATGGCAAAAATGCTTTAAAAACACTCTGTTAGAGGAAATTACCATGGCTATCGAACGCACTCTCTCCATCATCAAGCCCGACGCAGTCGCCAAGAACGTCATCGGCCAGATCTACGCTCGTTTTGAAGCTGCTGGCCTGAAAGTGGTCGCTGCCAAGATGGCTCATCTGTCGCGCCGCGAAGCCGAGCAGTTCTACGCTGTGCACAGCGCACGTCCTTTCTTCAAGGACCTGGTGGACTTCATGATCTCTGGCCCCGTCATGATCCAGGCCTTGGAAGGCGAGAACGCCATTGCCAAGAACCGTGACCTGATGGGCGCAACCGATCCCAAGAAGGCCGACGCTGGCACCATCCGTGCTGACTTCGCTGACAGCATCGATGCCAACGCTGTGCACGGCTCTGACGCCCCTGAAACTGCTGCTGTGGAAGTTGCTTTCTTCTTCCCCGGCATGAACGTTTACGCACGCTGATTGCGTCGCGGCTCCAGCGCGACCCTATCCGTATGACGGCCAACCTTCTCGAATTTGACCTGGAAGGTCTGGCCGTTTTTTGTGACGGATTGGGCGAAAAGCGCTTTCGAGCCACCCAGCTGTTCCGCTGGATTCACCAGCGGGGCGCTTCTGATTTCGATCAGATGAGCGATTTGGCGAAATCTTTGCGCCAAAAGCTCAAATCTCACGCGCACGTTTCGGCGCTGCCCGTGATCAGTCAACACATTTCTGCCGACGGCACCATCAAATGGCTGTTCGACGTCGGCGATGGCAATGCCATTGAATCGGTGTTCATCCCAGAAGACGACCGGGGCACTTTGTGCGTTTCTTCCCAGGCCGGTTGCGCTGTGGGCTGCCGGTTTTGTTCCACCGGGCACCAGGGCTTCAGTCGCAATTTGACGACTGGTGAAATCCTGGCGCAGTTGTGGTTTGCCGAACATTTCCTGCGCAAGCATTTGGGCACCGATGACCGCGTCATTTCCAACGTGGTGATGATGGGCATGGGCGAGCCGCTGCAAAACTACTCTGCTCTGGTGCCCGCATTGCGCACCATGCTCGACGACCACGGTTATGGTTTGTCGCGCCGCCGCGTGACGGTGTCCACCTCGGGCGTTGTGCCCATGATCGAGCGGCTCTCGGCCGATTGTCCTGTTGCGTTGGCCGTGTCCTTGCACGCGCCGGGCGATGCGCTGCGCGACAACCTGGTGCCGCTCAACCGCAAATACCCACTGGATGAACTCATGCAAGCTTGCATCGCTTATTTGGCGCATGCACCACGTGACTTCATCACCTTTGAATATTGCATGCTCGATGGCGTCAATGACCAGCCCGAGCATGCCGAGCAATTGATTGATTTGGTGCAAAAACATGCCCGTCAGGGTTTGCGTTGCAAATTCAATTTGATCCCTTTCAATCCTTTTCCGGCCTCGGGTTTGCTGCGCTCACCCCATGCCCGCGTTCAGGCGTTTGCCAAGTCCTTGCAAGATGCGGGCTTGGTCACGACCGTGCGCAAAACCCGTGGTGACGACATTGACGCCGCTTGCGGTCAATTGGCCGGTGACGTGAAAGACCGCACGCAAGTGCAAAGCCGCATGGCACAGCAGCGCACCATCCCCTTGGTGCCTGTGAATTCTTTTAATTCCCAAGCTTGATGACTGATGACCGATAGCCTTTCCCCACCATCGGCCGAGTTGGCACAAACGCAAACCGTCACACCAAACCAGACGGCGGGTCAATTGATCTGTGCCGCACGCATGGCAAAGGGGATGCACACGGCTTTGTTATCGGTGACTTTGAAAGTTCCGGTTCGGCAGCTTGAGGCGCTGGAAGCCGATCAATACGATGCATTCAAAGGGCCGGTCTTCGTGCGGGCATTGGCGTCCAGTGTTTGTCGTCATTTGCAAATGGATCCAACGCCGGTGTTGGCCTTGTTGCCACCATCTGCGGATCGTTTGCCCTTGCACCGTCCCAGCTTGGAACCCCTGACATCCGAAAAATCGATGCGAGCAGGTCGCTTGGCCTTTTTTCGCAGCATTCCCATCCAAACGGTGAGCATCGCTGTCTTGATGTTGGCGTTGATTGCCGCTTTGTTGTGGATGCCATCTCCTTCGACCTGGTCATGGTGGCCGTCAGCGTCCAAAGAGGCCGTATCGGCGGATCAAGTGGTGCAGCTTTTGCCAGCACCTGAACCAGTGACGTCCGAGCCCGTGCCAGCTGTTCCAGCCGAGGCAATCGAGCCCATACCCGCTTTTCAGCCGCCTGCTGCCGCGCCAGCAGCTTCTGTTCCTCAAACGGTGATGGTCGCACCAGTCTCTGTGACTTCAGTGCTGCCTGCAAATGCGGCCTCAGCAGGCGCTTCGCTGGGTTTTTCAGCGACCAGCGATAGCTGGATCGAAATACGCAACAGCAGGAACCAAGTGTTGTGGAGTCGTGTGGTTCATGCAGGTGAGAGCTTTGACGTTCAATACCCGCTGCCTTTGAGTGTGGTGGTCGGTCGGGCCAGCGTGGTGCGCATGACCTACAAAGGCAAACCCTTTGATCTGTCACCCCACACCAAGGTGACCGTAGCCCGTTTCGAGGTGAAAGAATGAACTCAGCCATTGCCATTGCTGCACCTGCCAGCCGCACCAGTCGCCAGTCCCGCGTGGTCTGGGGTTCGCGGGTGGTCACTGTGGGCGGCGGCGCCCCCGTGCGCGTGCAGTCCATGACCAACACCGACACGGTCGACGTGATCGGCACGGCCATTCAGGTCAAGGAACTCGCTTTGGCAGGTTCCGAGATGGTGCGCATCACTGTGAACACGCCCGAAGCCGCCGAGGCTGTGCCGCACATCCGCGACCAACTCGACAAAATGGGCATTGACGTGCCCTTGATTGGCGACTTCCATTACAACGGCCACCGCCTGCTGACCGACTACCCGGCATGTGCCGAGGCCTTGTCCAAATACCGCATCAACCCCGGCAACGTGGGCAAAGGCGACAAGCGTGATGTGCAGTTCGGTCAGATGATCGAAGCGGCCATGCGTTTTGACAAAGCCATCCGCATCGGCGTGAACTGGGGCAGCCTGGACCAGGAATTGCTGGCCGAGTTGATGGACACCAACAGCCAGCGTGCCCAGCCTTGGGAAGCCCGGCAGGTCATGTACGAGGCCTTGATCACTTCGGCCATCACATCCGCTCAGCGCGCCGAGGCCATGGGCATGAACGGTGCCCAGATTGCCCTGTCGTGCAAGGTCTCGGGTGTGCAGGATTTGATTTCGGTTTACCGCGAATTGGGCCGCCGCTGCGACTATCCGCTGCACCTGGGCTTGACCGAAGCGGGCATGGGCACCAAGGGTACGGTGGCTTCGGCTGCGGCGCTGTCGGTGCTCTTGCAAGAGGGGATTGGCGACACCATCCGCGTGTCGCTGACGCCCCAGCCTGGCGAAGCGCGCACACAAGAGGTGGTGATCGCGTCTGAAATTTTGCAATCGTTGGGCTTGCGTATTTTTGTGCCCAGCGTCACCGCTTGCCCCGGCTGCGGCCGCACCACCAGCAGCACCTTTCAAGAGCTGGCCAAGCAAATCGACGACTTTTTGCGCGCCCAGATGCCCGTCTGGCGTGTGCGCTACCCGGGGGTGGAAAACCTCAAGGTGGCGGTGATGGGCTGCATCGTCAACGGCCCAGGCGAGAGCAAGCACGCTGACATCGGCATCAGTTTGCCGGGCACCGGCGAAGCGCCCGCCGCACCGGTCTTCATCGACGGTGAAAAGCGCCTGACCTTGCGCGGCGAGGGCATTGCGCAAGAGTTTCAGGTGCTGGTTGAAAACTACATTGAGAACCGTTTTGGTTCCGGATCTGCTGAGAAAAAATGAGCGAGTCGCTGAAAGAAAACACACCGCAAAAAGCTGAAAAAGCCGCCAAGCCCCAGAAGCTGGTGGGCGTCAAGGGCATGAACGACATCCTGCCGCCCGATTCGGCCCGTTGGGAATGGCTGGAGGGCCAGGTGCGCGAGCTGATGGCGCGCTATGCCTACCGCAATGTGCGCTTGCCCATCGTCGAACCCACGGCGCTGTTTGTGCGCGGCCTGGGTGAGGTGACCGACATCGTTGAAAAGGAGATGTACTCCTTTGAAGACCGTTTGAACGGCGAACAACTGACCCTGCGCCCCGAGGGCACGGCCGGTTTGGTGCGCTCGGTGGTCGAGCACAACCTGCTGTACGAAGGCGGCAAGCGCCTGTATTACATGGGCCCCATGTTCCGCCATGAGCGCCCACAGCGTGGCCGTTACCGACAGTTCCACCAGATCGGTGCCGAGGTGCTGGGTTTTGGTGGCCCCGAGGTCGATGCCGAGCTGATTTTGCTGGCCAACGACCTGTGGAAGGTGCTGGGCCTGAAAGACGTGCGTCTGGAACTCAACAGCCTGGGTCAACCGGCTGAGCGCCAGGCCCATCGCGCCGCGCTGATCGCTCACCTAGAAAAACACAGCGATGTGCTCGACGAAGAAGCCAAGCGCCGCCTGCACAGCAACCCGCTGCGCATTCTGGACACCAAGAACCCGGCCATGCAAAGCGTGGTCGAGGCCGCGCCCCGTTTGCTCGACTTTTTGGGTGAAGCGTCATTGGCGCACTTCAATGCGGTCAAGGCCATCCTGGACGCCAATGGCGTGGCCTACAGCATCAACCCGCGCTTGGTGCGGGGCATGGACTACTACAACCTCACGGTGTTCGAGTTCATCACCACCAGCCTGGGCTCGCAAGGCACCATCTGCGGTGGTGGCCGATACGATTACCTGATTGAGCAAGTGGGCGGCAAGCCGTCGCCTGCCGTGGGCTGGGCGCTGGGCGTCGAGCGCGTGCTCGAACTCATCAAGGAGCAGGGCGAGGCATTGCCTGATCTGGCCCCCGATGTGTACGCCATCGTCCCCGAAACCGCCACTTTGCCCGTGGCCATGCAAGTGCTGCAGGCTTTGCGCACGCAAGGCGTGTCGGCCCAAATGCATGCAGGCAGTGGCGAAGGCATGGGCAGCATGAAGTCGCAATTCAAAAAAGCCGATGGCAGCGGTGCCCGTTTTGCCCTGATTTTCGGGGGTGATGAATTGGCCAACGGACAGGTCACGGTCAAGTCTTTGCGCGATGGCCTCGGCGCTCAACGGACGGAGTCCCTGGCCCATGTCGCCGATTGGGCCCAGAGCCTACAATCCCCTCATTAATTTGCGCATTCACGCTCTACACCATGTCCAACGCACTCGATCTCGAAGAACAAGAACAACTTGACCAGCTCAAACACTTCTGGAAAACCTGGGGCAACCTGATTTCCTGGGTGCTGATTGCGGTCCTGGGCGGCTATGCCGCCTGGAATGGTTACCAGTATTGGCAGCGGACGCAGGCAGTCAAAGCTTCTGTCCTTTACGATGAGGTCGATCGCGCGGTGGCTTCAGGCGATTTGGCGCGCGTTGAGCGCAGCTTGGCAGACATGAAAGACAAGTTCGGTTCAACTCAGTTCGCACAACAAGCGGCTTTGTTGGCCGCAAAAACTTTGCAGTCGCAAGGCAAATCTGACGCTGCACGTGCAGCCTTGCTCTGGGTTGCTGAAACTGCCGCAGACGAAGCCTACCGCGATGTGGCACGTTTGCGCCTTGCAGGCATGCAATTGGATGTCAAGGGCTACGATGAAGCTTTGAAGCAATTGAGTTCATCGTTCACGCCTGCCATGGCAGGTCTGGCTGCGGACTTGCGCGGTGACGTCTTGCAAGCCAAGGGCCAGTCAGATCTGGCAGTTTCTGCCTACCAGCAAGCTTGGACTCAATTGGCGGATAGCCCCGATTACCGTCGCCTGGTCCAGGCCAAGCTCAACGCTTTGGGTGCAGACCCTCAATCCTCGGTGGAGCGCAAGAAGTGAAACGCATGACGCAACTGACTGGCTTTCGTTGGGCTTGCGTCTGCGGCCTTTGGGTCTTGCTGTCCGCCTGCTCGAGTGCCCCCAATAAACCGGATCCGGCGCCTTTGCCATCGGTCTCGGGCGAGTTCACTGTCAAAAAAGTGTGGTCTAACAACTTGGGCCCGATCACATCACCGCTGTTGCCATCGGTCCACGGCGGCCTTGTGGCGCTGGCATCGAGCCAGGGCTGGGTCGCAGTCATGGATGGCCTGACCGGTAAAGACATCTGGCGACTCAAATTATCTGAGGGCATCGTGGCCGGCGTTGGTGGTGATGGGCGTCGATTCGCGGTTGTCAATCAACGCAACGAAGTGGTCACCATGGAGGCTGGCAAAGTCCTGTGGCGCTACGCTTTGTCCGCAGTGTCATTGACTCCACCGCTGGTGGCTGGTGGACGAGTCTTTGTTCTGGGCGCGGACCGCACGGTCACCGCACTCGATGGCGCTTCTGGTCAAAAAATCTGGACACAACAGCGCGCTGGCGATCCTCTGGTGCTCAACCAAGCGGGCCTTTTGATCCCATTTGGTGACACCTTGTTGGTCGGTTGGGGCGGCCGTCTCGCATCGCTCAACCCCAACAACGGCAGCGTGCGTTGGGAAACCTTGTTGGCCACTTCACGTGGCACCAACGAAGTGGAGCGCCTGGTCGACTTGGTGGCCGGTGCTGACCGACAAGGCTCCACAGTTTGCGCACGGGCTTTTCAGTCTTCCGTGGCGTGTGTGGATGCCAGCCGCGGCAGCAACCTCTGGTCGCGCAGTGCGCAAGGCCATACCGGCTTGGCCGGTGATGACAAACTGATTTTTGGTGCCGAGTCGGACAGCAAAGTCCATGCTTGGCAGCGTCAAGGCGGACAAATTGCGTGGTCACAGGAAGGGCTTCGTTTCCGAGGCTTGACGGCGCCTTTGGTGCTGGGCCGTTCAGTGGTTTTGGGCGATGAGAATGGCTTGTTGCATTTCCTGTCGCGCCAAGACGGTAAGCCACTGCTGCGGGTGGTGACAGATGGCAGTGCCATCGTGGGTCGTCCCGTCGCGGTGGATCAAACTTTGGTGGTGGTGACACGCGCCGGGGGCGTTTTTGGATATCGCCCTGAATGATGGATCGGAAAATTTTTAAGTGAAACCCGTTTTGGCCCTGGTGGGCCGCCCCAATGTGGGCAAATCCACGCTGTTCAACCGACTCACCAAGAGCCGGGATGCCATCGTGGCCGATTTTGCTGGCTTGACCCGCGACCGTCACTATGGTCAGGGCAAGCAGGGCAAACATGAATACATCGTGATCGACACGGGCGGCTTCGAGCCCGACGCCGGCAGCGGCATTTACAAAGAAATGGCCAAGCAAACGCAGCAAGCGGTGGCCGAGGCCGATGTGGTGATTTTTGTGGTCGATGCACGTGGGGGCTTGTCCGCCCAGGACCACGACATTGCCAAATACCTGCGCCGCGTGGGCAAGCCTTGTCTGCTGGTGGCCAACAAGGCCGAGGGCATGCGCGAAGGCATCCAGATCACCGAGTTCTACGAACTGGGTTTGGGCGAAGTGCTGGCCATTTCGGCCGCGCACGGGCAGGGCATTCGCGGCTTGGTCGATCTGGCGCTGGAGCCTTTGAATCTGCCGGAAGACCCGGAAGAAACCGAAGAAGACAAGACCATCATCAAGCTGGCAGTGGCAGGGCGCCCCAACGTGGGCAAGTCCACACTGATCAACACCTGGCTGGGTGAAGAGCGTCTGGTGGCTTTCGACATGCCCGGCACCACACGCGATGCGATCAGCGTGCCGTTTGAGCGCGATGGTCAGAAATTCGAGTTGATCGACACCGCCGGTCTGCGCCGCAAAGGCAAGGTGTTCGAAGCCATCGAGAAGTTCTCGGTCGTCAAAACCTTGCAGGCGGTCGAGTCGGCCAATGTGGTT
Organism: Limnohabitans sp.; assembly: GCF_030158565.1. Taxonomy (GTDB): domain Bacteria; phylum Pseudomonadota; class Gammaproteobacteria; order Burkholderiales; family Burkholderiaceae_C; genus Limnohabitans_A. Next base: position 64,084 of record NZ_JAOASQ010000010.1, read on the forward strand.
TTGCTCTTGCTCGATGCCGAGCAGGGCGTGACCGACCAGGATGCCCACATCGCGGGCTTTGCCCTGGAAAGCGGCCGCGCCATGGTGCTGGCGGTCAACAAATGGGATGCGGTGGACGAGTACCAGCGCCAGCTGGTGCAGCGCTCGATTGAAACGCGTTTGCCTTTCCTGAGCTTTGCCAACATGCACTTCATCTCGGCCAAAAAGCGCCAGGGCCTGGGGCCTGTGTGGACATCGATCATTAAGGCCCACAAGTCGGCCATGGTCAAGATGAGCACCCCAATCCTGACCCGTTTGCTGCTGGAAGCCGTCCAATTCCAAAGCCCTCAGCGCGGCGGCATGTTCCGTCCCAAAATGCGTTACGCGCACCAAGGGGGCATGAACCCGCCAGTGATCGTGATCCACGGCAACTCGCTGGAGCATGTCACCGAATCCTACAAGCGCTTTTTGGAAGGGCGTTTCCGCAAGGCCTTTGACTTGTCGGGTACCCCTTTGCGCATTGAAATGAAAACGGCCAACAACCCCTACGCCAACAAAGATGCCGCTTGATTTTTGTGGGTTTGGGGTTTTCCAAAAAGCCCCGACCGAGCCTGTGGTAAGGTCACATCTTTATAACTTCTGAACACGGAGAATATCGTGAGCAACAAAGGCCAACTTCTGCAAGACCCCTTCTTGAACGCACTGCGTCGCGAGCATGTGCCGGTCTCGATTTACCTGGTCAACGGCATCAAACTGCAAGGCCAGATCGAATCGTTTGACCAATATGTGGTTTTGTTGCGCAACACCGTGACCCAGATGGTTTACAAACACGCCATCTCGACCATTGTTCCCGGCCGTTCTGTGACCTTCAATACGCCCGGCGAAGGCGAAATCACCGCTTGATCTGCCCGGTTGGCCTGATTGGGCCACTGGCGCTTCCTGACATTGTCTGAAACCTCCTTCAAACAGCCCGCGCCGACCTTATTGGTCGGCGTTGACTTTGGGCTGCCGCATTTCGATGCGGAGTTGCAAGAGCTCGGGCTGTTGGCCGAGTCCGGTGGCTTGAAGCCGGTGGCACGCCTGACCTGCAAACGCAAAGCCCCCGATCCTGCCTTGTTTGTGGGCAGTGGCAAAGCCGATGAAATCAAGGAATTGGCCCTGATGCATGGCGCCAAAGAGGTGTTGTTTGACCAAGCTCTGAGCCCCGCACAGCAGCGCAATCTGGAGCGGCACATGGGCTTGCCGGTGAATGACCGGACCTTGTTGATTCTGGAAATCTTCGCGCAGCGCGCTCGCAGCCACGAAGGCAAGCTGCAAGTGGAGCTGGCCAAACTGCAATACCTGAGCACCCGGCTGGTGCGCCGTTGGTCGCACCTGGAGCGCCAAACTGGCGGTATCGGTTTGCGCGGCGGCCCGGGTGAAACCCAGATCGAGCTGGATCGCCGCATGATTGGCGAGGCCATCAAGCGCACCAAGGAGCGCTTGGTCAAGGTCAAGAAGCAGCGCAACACACAGCGCCGCCAGCGTGAGCGGCGCGACACCTTCAACATTTCCCTGGTCGGCTACACGAACGCGGGCAAGTCCACCTTGTTCAACGCTTTGGTCAAAGCGCGAGCCTATGCCGCCGATCAGTTGTTCGCCACGCTGGACACCACCACCCGCCAGTTGTACTTGGGGGAGGCCGGTCGATCGGTCTCTTTGTCCGATACCGTGGGTTTCATCCGTGATCTGCCGCACGGATTGGTGGAGGCCTTTCAGGCCACCTTGCAAGAAGCCACCGAAGCCGATTTGTTGCTCCATGTGGTCGATGCGGCCAACCCGGATTTTCCGGAACAGATGGCCGAGGTGCAAAAAGTGCTGGCCGAGATCGGTGCCGACACGGTGCCGCAATTGCTGGTGTTCAACAAGCTCGATGCGCTGAATGCCGAGCGCTACCCCTTGCAACTGCAAGACAGTTATGAACTCGATGGCCAGCCTGTGCCGCGCGTGTTCGTGAGCGCCAAATCGGGCAAAGGCCTGGATGTGTTGCGCACGGCTTTGTCTGGCATCGTCACAACGGCTTTGCCGCCTGCGGTGGTCGAGCCAGTAGATCCCCGTGACATGACCCGGGAATATCCGGGTGATCTGGCTTGAAAGCCTCCTGAATTCGGCACAATGCGGATTCGTCATTCTGACAAAGACACTTCACCATGAATTTTCAACTGCCAACCCTGCGATGGTCCTTGCTGCCTGCAAAGATCCGCGGCATGTTCAATTTGAATGACCCCCGATGGGGGCGCGACGACGACAACAAGTCGCCAAGCGACACGGGCTCAAAACCCAGCGGTGATACGCCACCACCGACGGGTCAAAAGCCTGATGGCTGGCCGCAAAATCCACCCGGCCGAGGCAACCCGCAAAGCAGCGGCCCACCTGATCTCGACGAATTGTGGCGTGATTTCAACCGCAAGCTGGGCCAGATGTTGGGTGGCAAGGGCGGCTCGCAAAGTCCTCAGGGCGGGGGCGGTGGTTCTGCCGGCGGGCCTGGTTTGCCTGGTTTTGTGAAAAACCTTGGTTTGGGGGTGATCGTTGCTGCAGCCTTGTTGGTTTGGCTTGGCACAGGCTTTTTCATCGTCCAGGAAGGTCAACAAGCGGTCATTACCCAGTTTGGCAAATACAAATCCACGGTGGGGGCCGGTTTCAACTGGCGCATGCCATATCCTTTGCAGCGCCACGAACTGGTCTATGTGTCTCAAATCCGATCGGTCGACATCGGCCGTGATACGGTGATCAAGGCCACGGGCTTGCGCGAGTCGGCCATGCTGACCGAAGACGAAAACATCGTTGAAATCAAGTTTGCAGTGCAGTACCGCTTGAACGATGCCCGGGCCTACTTGTTTGAAAGCAAAAACCCCACCGAGGCTGTGGTGCAGTCTGCTGAGACAGCCGTGCGTGAGGTGGTGGGCAAAATGAAAATGGACTCCGCCTTGGCTGAGGAGCGCGACCAAATTGCGCCCCGGGTGCGTGAAAAAATGCAATCCATCCTTGACCGCTACAAAGTGGGCATTGAAGTGGTCAGCATCAACTTGCAGCAAGGTGGCGTGCGCCCACCCGAGCAAGTTCAAGCGGCGTTTGACGATGTTCTCAAAGCAGGTCAGGAGCGCGAGCGCGCCAAGAACGAAGCACAGGCCTACGCCAACGACGTGATTCCCCGTGCAGTAGGTGCCGCATCTCGCCTGAAGGAAGAGGCCGATGCTTACCGCGAGAAGATCGTTGCGCAAGCCGAAGGCGATGCCCAGCGCTTCAAGTCGATCCTGCCGGAGTACCAAAAGGCACCGCAGGTCATGCGTGATCGCCTCTACACCGACACCATGCAGCAGATTTACAGCAGCGTGACCAAGGTGCTTGTGGACAGCAAACAAGGGTCAAACATGTTGTATTTGCCTCTGGACAAAATCATGCAACAAGTTGCTCAGACGCCTTCTGCTTCTGTCGATACGCCATTGCCCGCCACCACCGTGGTGCCGGCTGCCACCCCTGACAGCCGTTCACGTGATGCCATGCGCACACGCGAACGCGATCCACGATAAGGACACTTGACATGAACCGCATTGGATTTTGGATATCCAGCCTTTTCGTGGCGTTCGCGCTGCTCAGCTCGACCGTGTTTGTTGTCGATCAGCGCCAGTTTGGTGTGGTCTATGCCTTGGGTCAAATCAAGGAAGTGATCACCGAGCCCGGTCTGCACTTCAAGTTGCCGCCGCCCTTGCAAAACGTCAATTACATCGACAAGCGTTTGTTGACTCTTGACAGTCCTGACAATGAGCCCATGCTGACCGCAGAGAAGCAGCGTGTGGTGGTCGACTGGTATGTGCGTTGGCGCATCAGCGATCCACAAGCGTATATCCGCAACGTGGGTCTCGATGAAAAGTCGGGTGCCAACCAGCTCAACCGCGTGGTGCGCAATGCTTTCCAGGAAGAAATCAACAAACACACCGTCAAGGAATTGTTGTCTCTCAAGCGTGAAGCATTGATGGAGGATGTCAAGCGCGCCGTGCTGGAAGTCGTCAAGGGCAGCAAGCCCTGGGGCGTCGATGTGGTCGATGTGCGGATCACCCGTGCCGATTATGTGGACACCATCACCGAATCGGTTTACCGCCGCATGGAGGCTGAGCGCAAGCGCGTGGCCAACGAGCTGCGCTCCACCGGTGGTGCCGAGGGCGAAAAGATCCGCGCCGATGCCGACCGCCAACGCGAGGTGACGGTGGCCAATGCCTACCGTGAAGCGCAAAAAATCAAAGGGCAGGGCGATGCCCACGCCGCACGCATCTATGCCGAGTCTTTTGGAAAAGACCCGCAGTTTGCGCAGTTCTACCGCAGCCTGGAGTCTTACAAAACCACCTTCGCCAGCAAGTCTGATGTGATGGTGCTCGACCCGGCAAGCGCTGACTTTTTCAAGGCCATGCGCAGCTCGGCTGGTGCGGGCACTTCGCCCAGAAAGTAAGTCTTGAGTCAAACCCTCCTGCTGGCTTTGGGCCTGATGCTCATCCTGGAGGGCTTGATGCCCATGGTCTCGCCGCTGCGCTGGCGGCGCCTGTTTGAGCAGCTTTTGCAGCTGCAAGATGGCCAAATCCGTTTTTTCGGACTGTTCATGGTCTTCGCAGGCTTGTTGTTGCTTTGGTGGGTTTCCTGACGCCTTGGGCAGAAAACCGGCCTGCAAGCCGGTAAAATCCCTGTTTTAACCGTCCCCCTCCAATCCCATGTCTGCTTGGGTCCTCCCGGATCACATTGCCGATGTCTTGCCTTCCGAGGCTCGTCACATCGAAGAACTCCGTCGCGAACTGCTCGACACCGCCCGTGGCTATGGCTACGAGCTGGTCATGCCGCCGCTGCTGGAGCATTTGGAATCCCTGCTGACCGGCACGGGAGAAGCCCTCGACTTGCAAACCTTCAAGCTGGTGGACCAGCTCTCAGGTCGAACACTGGGCTTGCGCGCCGACACCACCCCACAGGTGGCCCGCATCGACGCCCATTTGCTTGGCCGCGCTGGTTTGACCCGTCTTTGCTATTGCGGCCCCGTCTTGCACACCCGTCCTGCGCGCCCGCACGCCACGCGTGAACCCCTGCAGCTGGGCGCCGAGATTTATGGCCATGCGGGCCCCGAAGCCGATCTGGAAATCTTGCAGTTGGCGCTGGATTGCCTGCGCGCTGCGCGCGTGAGCGATTTGCAAGTCGATTTGGCAGACGCCCGCATCGTGGGCAGTTTGCTGGAAGGCCAAACCATGTCCGAGGCCCTGCGCCACGACATCCATGCCGCCTTGGCCACGAAAGACGCCTCCAAGCTGGCCCGCCTGACGGCCGATTTCTCTGCCGCCAGCCGCGAAGGTTTGCTGGCCTTGGTCGGTTTGTATGGCGATGTGAGCGTGTTGGCCGAAGCGGCCCAGCGTTTGCCCGCCACCCCAGCCATCACCCAAGCCTTGGCGCAGCTGCGTTGGTTGGCCGAGCAGATCCCGGGCGTTGCCATCAGCTTTGATTTGGGCGACTCGCGTGGTTATGCCTATTACAGCGGCATGCGCTTTGCCATTTATGCCAAAGGCGCATCCGATGCCTTGGCCCGAGGTGGCCGTTACGACGGCGTGGGCGCCGTGTTCGGTCACCGCATCGAGCGCGACCGTCCGGCCGTGGGCTTCAGCCTCGATCTGAAAGAATTGGTGTCTGCCGTTGCGCCCCTGGCTTTGCGCGCCGCCATTCGTGCCCCTTGGGGCAACTCACCCGCTTTGCGTGAGGCCATTGCCGGTCTGCGCAGCCGTGGCGAGACCGTGGTGTGCGTCCTGCCGGGCCACGAAAGTGAAGTTGATGAATTCCATTGCGACCGCGAACTCGTTGAAGCGGCCGGGCAGTGGTTGGTACAGGCTCTTTGAGAAAGAACATTTCAAGCATGAACAAGACGCAAGGCCGTAACGTGGTCGTCGTGGGCACCCAGTGGGGTGACGAAGGCAAAGGCAAACTGGTCGATTGGCTGACCGAAACCGCGCAAGGTGTGGTCCGTTTTCAAGGCGGTCATAACGCAGGGCACACCTTGGTGATCAACGGCGTGAAAACCGCCTTGCACCTGATCCCCAGCGGCATCATGCGCGCAGGCGTCAAGTGCTACGTCGGCAACGGTGTGGTGTTGTCGGTGCCCAAGCTGCTCGAAGAAATCGCGGGTCTTGAGAAAGCCGGTGTCGAAGTGCGTTCGCGTCTGCGCGTGAGCGATGCTTGCCCATTGATCTTGCCTTACCACGTGGCCCTCGATGTGGCCCGTGAAGCGGCCAAGGAAAAAGCCGGTACCGCCAAGATCGGCACCACCGGTCGAGGCATTGGCCCTGCCTACGAAGACAAAGTTGCCCGCCGCGCCATCCGCGTGCAGGACTTGAAATACCCCGAGCGCTTTGCCACCAAGCTGCGCGAGAACCTGGCTTTGCACAACCATGTGTTGGTCAACTTCCTGGGCGCAGCGCCTGTGGACTTTGACGCCACCTACAACGAAGCGATGGCCTATGCCAAAGCGCTGCTGCCCATGGTGGCCGATGTTTCCCGCGAATTGAACGACGCCCACAAAGCTGGCGCCAATTTGTTGTTTGAAGGCGCGCAGGGCACCTTGCTCGACGTTGACCACGGCACTTACCCCTTTGTCACATCGAGCAACTGCGTGGCGGGCAACGCCGCTGCAGGCTCGGGCGTGGGCCCTGGCATGTTGCATTACATCCTCGGCATCACCAAAGCCTATTGCACACGCGTGGGTGGCGGCCCATTTCCGACGGAACTCGATTGGGAGACCGAAGGCACGCCGGGCTATCACATGGCCACAGTCGGCGCTGAAAAAGGCACCACCACAGGCCGCGCCCGCCGTTGCGGCTGGTTTGACGCCGCCTTGCTCAAGCGCAGCGCACAAGTCAACGGCCTCACAGGTCTGTGCATCACCAAGCTGGATGTGCTCGATGGCCTGAAAGAACTGCTGCTGTGCACTGGCTACGAACTGGACGGCGAAGTGATTGACATCCTGCCCATGGGCGCTGACGAGATCGCCCGTTGCAAGCCCATTTACGAAGTGATCCCCGGCTGGACAGAAACCACCGTGGGTGTGACCGACTTGAACAAGTTGCCCGCCAATGCCCGCCAATACCTGGCCCGCATTGCAGAAGTGACCGGCGTGCCCGTTCACATGGTGTCCACCAGCCCGGACCGTGACCACACGATCTTGTTGCACAACCCCTTCAGCGCTTAAGCGCTGCGGCCTGAATTTTCAAACCTTCACAGAACCTTTGACTGGAGTGACCCCATGTTGACCGAAGACGGCAAGCACCTGTACGTGAGCTACGACGAGTACCACAACCTCATCGAAAAGCTCGCCATCAAGATCCACCAATCCGGCTGGGAATTCGACACCATCTTGTGCCTGGCCCGAGGCGGCATGCGCCCCGGCGACATCTTGTCGCGCGTGTTCGACAAGCCTTTGGCCATCATGTCCACCAGCTCCTACCGCGCCGACGCAGGCACGGTGCAGGGCCACCTGGACATCGCCCGTTTCATCACCACCCCCAAGGGCGAGATCGCTGGCCGCGTGCTGCTGGTGGACGACCTGGCCGACACCGGCCACACCCTGCGCGCTGTGGTGGACCAGTTGAAAAACAACTACAAGCCCATCACCGAGCTGCGCTCTGCCGTGATCTGGACCAAAGGCGTGTCCACGTTCAAGCCCGACTACTCGATCGAAGACCTGCCGACCAACCCCTGGATTCACCAGCCTTTCGAGCCGTATGACAGCATGCGCCCCGAGAAACTGATTGAAAAGTGGAAAGTCTGAGTCCACGCTTTGGATGATCGCAACAGCCTCCTTCGGGAGGCTGTTTGCTTTAGGATCGGCCCATGAATGAAAAGCATGCAGCCCCCGATGTCACTGGCTTGATCCACCACCCTTATGTGCCGCCTGCCGGCTTTGCGGCGCCGCAGCCTGGCGTGTTCAAAGCCTCCACGGTTTACTTCCCCTCCGTGGCCGCGATGCGGCAATTTGAGTGGAAAGACAAATCGGCCTACACCTACGGCCTGCATGGCACACCCACCACCTACACGCTGGAAGAGCGTTTGTGTGCGCTGGAAGGGGGGGCGCAATGCCTGTTGGTGCCCAGCGGTTTGGCGGCCTTGGCCACCGTGGCACTTGCCTTGCTAAAAACAGGCGATGAAGTCCTGATGCCCGACAACGCTTACGGCCCCAACAAAGCCTTGGCCGAAGGCGAGTTGCGCCATTACGGCATCACGCACCAGTATTACGACCCGATGAACCCCGAAGACTTGTCGGCCCGCTTGAACGAGCGGACCCGGTTGGTTTGGTTGGAAGCGCCAGGCTCGGTCAGCATGGAGTTTCCGGATTTGCCCGAATTGGTGCGCCGCTGCAAGGCCAAAGGCGTGCTTTGTGCCCTCGACAACACCTGGGGCGCGGGTCTGGCGTTTCAGCCGTTTGACTTGCTGCGCGATGGCCAGCTGGGTGTGGACATCAGCGCCCATGCACTGACCAAATACCCCAGCGGCGGTGGCGATGTGCTCATGGGCAGCATCGTCACGCGCGATGCGGCGCTGCACCTGAAAATCAAGCTGTGCCACATGCGCTTGGGCTTGGGCGTGGGGGCCAACGATGCAGAAACGGTGCTGCGCTCCTTGCCCAGCATGGCATTGCGCTACGTCGCCCATGACCAGTCGGCGCGCGCCTTGGCCGCCTGGTGGCAAGATCAGCCGCAGTGCGCGCAAGTGCTGCATCCGGCCATGGCGGGTGCGCCGGGGCATGCCCATTGGCAGCGTCTGTGTGGTCAGGGCTCGGGCCTGGCGGCGGGCTTGTTCAGCGTGATGATCGATGCCCGTTACAGCCAGGCGCAGGTGGACGCGTTTTGCGATGGCCTGAAGCTGTTCAAGATCGGCTACAGCTGGGGCGGCCCGGTCAGCCTGGTCATGCCCTACGAGATCCAGCGCATGCGCCAACACCAGCCTGAACATTTGCAGCCCGGCACGTTGGTGCGTTTTTCTGTGGGCCTGGAAGCTGTTGGCGATTTGCGTGAAGACCTGCAGCGCTCGGCCGCAGCCCATTTGCCCGTGGCTTGAATCCACAGCCTTACCTGTTTGAAGGTAGGCGCTCGGTAGTTTCCTGAATGTTCAACAGGCGCGATCGAGGGTACTCTGGTTTTCAATTTGACTGACTGGCGCGCCATGAATTCCAAGGCTTCAACTTCCGACCCTACAGACGCCCATGATTCGGCATTGCCCACCATGGCGCAACCCTATGTGCCGCCGCCTGCCGAAGGTCCTCGCGCCCGCATGCGGCCTTTGAGCCTGGCTGCGCCGTTTCGTTGGCTGGATCTGGGCTGGAAAGATCTGTTCAGTCACCCCGGCATCGCGCTGTTTTATGGGGTCAGCTTTTTTGTCATGGCGCAGATCCTGGCGCTGGTCTTCAAACACAAGCCCGAATACACGCTGTCAATGATTTCGGGTTGTCTGCTGGTCGGGCCTTTTTTGGCCATGGGTTTGTACGAGGTCAGCCGCCGCAAAGAGCAGGGCGCTGTGCCAGACTTGGGCTCGTCCTTGACTTGCTGGGACAAGCACATCCCCAGCATGGCCATGCTGGTTTTGGTGTTGATGGTGCTTGAACTGCTGTGGGGCCGGGCATCGCTGGTGGTGTTTGCCGTGTTCTTCAACACCGGCATGCCATCGACCACAGGCGTGCTGGAGGCGGTGTTCAACCCGCAAAACATCGAATTTGTCATGGTGTATCTGGCTGTGGGCGGCTTTTTCGCGGCGCTGGTTTATGGCCTGTCGGTGGTGTCGATTCCCATGATCCTGGACCGCGACACCGATGCCATTTCGGCCGTCTTGACCAGCATGCGTGTGGTGTTCTCCAACATGGCGGTCATGCTGCTGTGGGGGTTTGTGTTGAGCGTTTTGGTGGTCGGCGCCCTGTGGCCATGGGGCTTGGGCATCATTTTGGTGGGCCCTTGGCTGGGCCATGCGAGCTGGCACGCCTACCGTGGCAGCGTCGAATGGGAAGAAGGCGTTCAGGAAGCTGTTACATTGGGCAGCTCAAATTAAAGGAGCCATCTTGGCCACACCCAACTACGGATTCGAAAAGCGCCAGAAAGAATTGGCCAAGAAACGCAAAAAAGAGGACAAACTCAAAGCCAAAGCCGAACGCAAAACCGGCTCGCCTTCAGACGACGGCTTGGATGAGGAGGATTCCGGCCTGGCGCCCGCTGCAGATCCTGCAGCCCCTGCGCCGGACGTCCCAGCCCCCTGAGTTCAGGCGCCAGGCCGCAGGTCGATCAGACCCGGCCTTGCACCATTTGCTGCGCCAGCGCCTGCATGTGCGCCAGCGAATGACTCTGTGGCACGACCACGGGTGCTTTGTTGTAATGCACAAAATTCTTGCCTGTGGACGTTTCATAGCCCGGGTCGTAATGCAGGTTCAGCAAATCGGCCACCACCTCGCGCATTTGGCCCAGCGCAATCTTTTCTTTCCAGGCATCCACCACCGCTTTGCCACGCAGTGCGACCAGGCGCTCCAGCCGGTCCACAAAAAAGGCCGTGTCTTGCGTGAAGAAGGCATAGTCTTCCATCAGCAGATCTACCCGGTTCTCAAGTGAGAGTTCCATGCGGATGCAGGGGCTGGCCCGCATGGCCACCATCAACTCGGCGGGCACTGTCAGATTGCCGACTTTCTTGCTCTCGGCCTCGACGTACACGGGCCGCGCAGGGTCAAAGCGGCGCAGCGCGTCCCACACTTGGGTGTCAAAGGCTTTTTGTGTGGGCTGGGGCTGACCAGGAATCAAACCCAGCACCGAGCTGCGGTGCACCGCAATCGCTTCCAGATCCAGCACCTGAGCGCCTTCTTGGGCCAGCGCCTGCAGCAAGCGGGTTTTGCCCGAGCCGGTGGGGCCGCACAAGACCTGGAACTGCAAACGCTGCGCCTGGCGGGGCGTGTCTTCCATGACCTCTTTGCGGAAAGCCTTGTAGCCCCCTTCAATCAGGTGCACCTTGAAGCCGATTTGCCCCAGGATCAGCGCCAGCGAGTTGCTGCGCTTGCCTCCGCGCCAGCAATAAATCAGGGGCTGCCAGTTTTTGGGCTTGTCCATCACGCGGGTTTCGATGTGGTGGGCGATGTTCTTGGCCACCAGCGCCGCGCCGATCTTTTGCGCCTCAAACGGGCTGACCTGTTTGTAGAGCGTGCCCACGCGGACGCGTTCTTCGTTGTTGAGCGATGGCCAGCTTTGGGCGCCGGGCAGGTGGTCTTCGGCATGCTCGCCCTCGGACCGCGCATCGAGGATGGCATCGAATTGGTCCAGTTGGGCCATGGCCTGTGCGGCCGAAATCAGGTGAACGCTCATTTCAATTGTTTCTTCAGTTGGGGCCAGACATTGGCCAGCAAGCGCGCTTGCGCTGCTTCGTTGGGGTGGATGCGGTCTGGCTGGAACCACTTCAGGGGCTCGGCATCGTCGCCGACCCCGTGCAAAAAGAAAGCCACCAGGCCTGTGCCCTGGCTTTTGGCCAGTTGGGTGTACACGGCGGCAAACTGGCGCGTCATTTCGGGGCCGTAGTTGGGGGGCATCTGCATGCCCAGCAGCAGCACCTGCGCACCCGCCGCTTTGGCCTGGCGGATCATGGTTTGCAAATTGTCCTGCGTCATGCCTTGTGGCAAGCCGCGCAGGGCATCATTGCCACCCAGCTCGATCACCACATGGCTGGGTTGGTGCTTTTGCAGCAGCGCAGGCAAGCGCGAGCGCCCCCCCGATGTGGTGTCGCCGCTGATGCTGGCGTTGACCACCTCCGTGCCCGGGCGTTCTTGCTGGAGTTTTTGCGCCAGCAATTGCACCCAGCCTGTGCCGCGCGCCAAGCCGTATTCGGCGCTCAGGGAGTCCCCGACCACCAAAATGCGCGCTGCTTTGGACGCGAACGCCGCCACACCAAAGCCCTGGCCGACAAGGGCCAGCAGGCTCAAGGTAAAGTGACGTCGTCTCAACAAAGGTGTGTGCATGCCTGAATCCATCATTGCCGTTCGTGGCGTTTGCAAAAGCGTGCAAGACGCCAGCGGGTCGCTGGACATTTTGCGCGATATCGATTTCTCGGTCTCCAAGGGGGAAACAGCCGCTATTGTCGGTGCTTCAGGCTCGGGCAAAAGCACGTTGCTGGCCATCATGGCGGGGCTGGACACACCCAGCGCTGGCCAAGTGTTGCTGGCCGGTCAGTCGATGTTCGATTTGAGCGAAGACGAGCGCGCCGCTGTGCGGGCCCAGCACGTGGGTTTTGTGTTCCAGAGCTTTCAGCTCATGCCCAATTTGACGGCGCTTGAAAACGTCATGCTGCCGCTGGAGCTGGCCGGTCGCTCGGACGCCCGCAGCACTGCCACGGCCATGCTGCAACGCGTGGGCTTGGGCGAGCGGCTCAAGCATTTGCCCAAAGTCCTGTCGGGTGGCGAACAGCAGCGCGTGGCCCTGGCCCGAGCCTTTGTGGTGCAACCGGCCTTGCTCTTGGCCGACGAGCCCACCGGCAGCCTGGACCATGCCACCGGCGAAGCCATCATGGACCTGATGTTTGCGCTCAACCGTGAGCAGGGCACGACCTTGGTGCTGGTCACCCACGACCGCCAATTGGCCGCCAAATGCGAGCGCATGCTGGTCATTCAGGCGGATCGCTTGTCGGAATCCACCGCGGCCCGCTGATAAACCTGTTTGCCCGGCCCACCCAGGGTGGTGTGGCGGACCAACGATAATCGCTGCATGTCATCTCACAAAGTGCTGTACGGCTTCCATGCCGTAGGCGTTCGCCTCAAGATCGCCCCCCAATCCATCGTCGAAATCCATTTCGAGGTCACGCGTCGCGATGCCCGCATGCGGCAGTTCATCGACAAGGCCCGCGACTCGGGCATGCGCATGATCGAATCCGATGGAGAGCGCCTGGCCAAACTGGCAGGCGGTCACGGCCATCAGGGCGTGGTGGCTTTGGTCACGCCCATTCCCCAAAACCATTCGCTGGACGATTTGCTCGACACCGTTGAAGGCCCGCCGCTGCTCTTGGTGCTGGACGGCGTGACCGATCCGCACAACCTGGGCGCTTGCCTGCGTGTGGCCGATGGCGCCGGGGCACACGCCGTGATCGCGCCCAAAGACCACGCAGCAGGCATCAATGCCACCGTGGCCAAAGTGGCCAGCGGCGCGGCCGAGACGATGCCTTATTTCATGGTCACCAACCTGGCGCGCACTTTGGGCGAACTCAAGGAGCGCAACATCTGGATCGTGGGCACCAGCGGCGATGCGCCGCGCACCGTGTACCAAGCCGACCTCAAAGGCCCCACGGCTTTGGTGTTGGGTGCCGAAGGCCCTGGCATGCGTCAGCTGACCCGCAAGAATTGCGACGAGCTGGTGAGCATCCCCATGCGCGGCGCGGTCGAGAGCCTGAACGTCTCGGTCGCCAGTGGTGTGTGTCTGTACGAGGCGCTGCGCCAGCGCAGCTGATTGGGCTGTTGGTCTGTTTGTCGGAGCTGAAGCTCCGACCTACGGACCGACGCAGGTATTTGCAGTTCGGCGGCTTGAGCCCCGACATGTTTTTTGTCCAAAGTTATCCAAGGGAGTTTTCCATGTCCAAAAAAATCAAACATATGGCGCTGATCACCACGGTCGCCGCTGCCAGCTTGCTGGCTGCCTGTACCCAAGAGCAGCAAAACAAGATCAGCCGTGACATCCAGAACTGGACCGGCACCAACGGCGTGCTCGAGGTCTATGCCGGTGAAAAGGTGGTGCGCCGCTTTTTGAAAGTGGACAAGATCAGCACCGCCTTGGGCACCGACGACAAAATGCCGCGTGCTTACCGTTATGGCTACGGTGTGCTCGATGAAAACCTGAACATGCAGGTCGATGACGGTGAAAAGAAGGTGTATTTCGAGATCAGCGATTACACCAACTCGGTGTTCTTCGAGAACCCACGCTGATCCATTGGCGGCTCAAACCCAGCCCAAGCCGCCCAACAGCGCGCCCAGACCAATCAGCCACAGCAGGTGAACCTTGGTGCGCCAGACCACCAAGGTGGTCAGGGCCGTCAGCACATACAGCGGCCAATCGCGTGATGGCTGGTTGTGGGTCAGCGTCAAGAGCCATGCGGTCGACAGCAGCAAGGCGATCACGATGGGCGCCATGCCCGACTTGAAGGCCCGGATGCCGATCTTGTCGCGGTGCTGGTGCGCCCAGCGTGTGGCGGTGTAGGTCAGGATGGAAGAGGGCAGCATGATGCCCAGCATCGTCACCAGAACACCTAGACTGGCCATTGCCACACTCATCCAGCCGCCGCCCAGCCCGGCGCCCGCATTCAGACCCAGATTCCAGCCCATCAGCGCCACGAACAAAATATTGGGCCCTGGTGCCGCTTGCGCCAGCGCAATCGATGAGGTGAACTGCGCATCGCTCAACCAATGGGTTTCATCCACCAGGTAGCGGTGCATGTCTGGCGCTGCGGTGATGGCGCCGCCCACAGCCAACAGCGACAGCGATGTGAAATGCGTGAACAGGCCCAGCCAGTCGCTGGCACTCAAGTGCAGCACCGGGTTCATGGGCGGGCTCCAGGCCAAGCTTGCTTGGCCAGTTGCCAATAAGCCCAGCTGCAGGCCACCAAGCCTGTGCCCAGCAGCACAGAGGCCAATGGCCAGCGCAAAAGGCCCACGCCGACAAAGCTGGCCACCGCCAACGCCACGCACACGGGCATGCCCATCGGGTTGGCGCGCAAGGCTGAAATCATCTTGAGACCAACCGCTGCAATCAAGCCTGCCGATACAGCGCCCATGCCGCGCAGAGCGCCCTGGGCCCAAGCGGCATGCGACACGCCGCCAAAAGCCGCAGCCAACAGCAAAGCCACCACCAGTGGTGCGGTCAACATGCCCGCAACGCCCGCCAGGGCGCCCGCCAGGCCAAAGTAACGCCCACCGATCATCAGTGAGAGGTTGATCACATTCGGGCCGGGCAGGATTTGGGCCACGGCCCAGTCTTCGATGAATTGCTCACGTGTCATCCAACGTTTTTTCTCGACCAGTTCGCGCTGAACGACCGCCAGAACACCCCCGAAACCTTGCAGCGCGAGGACGGTGAAGGAGACGAACAAGTCGGTTTTGGACTGGGGTTGGTTCAGGGGCACTTGATCTGGCATGACGGGATTATCCTTGCCGGGCCTCAGGGGGCGTTGCCGTCATCCAGCCACACCAGTTGGCCGCGCCCGCTCTCGCTCAGGCGGTTCATCAGGGCGGCGGCGTCGGACTCAGGCAGGGCAAAGTGCAGGGTGACCACACTGCCATGCGAGACCTCCTGCAGCTGCGCTTGGGCCAGCTCCACTTCACGCCGCACCAGCCCCTCCAGCGCATAAGGCACGCTGCACGCCAGCTGTGCCTGTTTGATGAGGGGGATTTTGTCGGCCGTCAAAAGCGCTTGCGCCACAGCATCGGTGTAGGCCCGAACCAAGCCGCCCGCGCCCAGCTTGACGCCGCCAAAGTAACGCACCACCGAGGCCATGACCCCTTGCAAATCCTGGTGCCGCAGCACGTCCAGCATGGGGCGGCCAGCGGTACCGCCGGGCTCGCCATCGTCGTTGGCGGCCGATTGCCCCCCGGCCAGCAAAGCCCAGCACACATGGGCCGCATCCGGGTGCTCGGCCTTGAGCTGGGCCACCCGGGCCTGCGCTTCCTCTCGGCCGGCCACGGGCTCCACGCAGGCGATGAAGCGGCTTTTCTTGATGACCAGTTCGTGGTGTGCAGCTTGAGCGAGAGAAAAGGCCATGGATGCAAAAAGAAAAGGTGAAACGCTCAGCGCAAAGAGAAATTCACACGGTTGTAGCCCGCATCCGCTGCGCCAATGGCGGAGGCGCCGAGTTTGACGTGCAGCAGGAAAATCCGGCTCAAAGGGACTTGACCTTGCTCTACCAGCCAGCCTTGCACCACTTGCGCACGGCGTGTGGCCAGGGCGCGCAGCTCTTCGTCGCCCACAGACAGGTTGGCCAGCATCAACTTTTCCATGTCCGCCACCGGCAGCGCTTGGGTCAGTCCGAGCACGTTGCGCGGCTTGGGGAACTTGGCCTGTTGGTAGGCGCGAGCCAGGTAGGTCGCGTAGTCGCTGCTGTCCAGGCGCATGTCTGCCAGGGGTGTCTTGTCGCGCTGCGTTGGCGTCATGTCTTTGCGTTTTTCGCTCAGCACGGTCCGCTCCAACAAGGCCCGCTTGAGGCCTTCCGGGTCTGTGTTGCTGTCGCTGCTTGCGGTGATTTCCAGGGTCAAGCCCTCGCGCTCGCGCATCGCTTTGGACAGGGTTTGCAGCTTTTGCACAGCGGTCTCGTCCAAATCAGCGCGGCCCGGTGCAAAGCTCAGTTGCGACAGCTCCTGGCTGTCGCCAAACAACGATCCCAGCAGTGCGAAGGGGGAGGTGACGGCTTTGACGATGAGGTTGCCGATGACCTTGAAGATCAAACCCCCGATGGAAAATTGCGGGTCGTCCAGAGAGCCTGCAATGGGCAACTGGATGTCGATTTGCCCCCGGTTGTTTTTGAGCAAAGAGATCGCCAGCTGCACGGGCAACTGGGTGGCATCCGGGCTTTCCACCTTCTCGCCAAAGGTCAGCTGGTCAATCACGAGCCGGTTTTGTGCGGTGAGCTGGCGGTCCTGGAGCTTGTAGGTGGCGTCCATGGACAGCTTGCCCTTGTTGATGTTGTAGCCCGCGTATTTGCCCGAATAGGGCGAGAAATCGACCAAATCAATGTCGGAGATTTTGGCCTGAAGGTCCAGAAACTTCTTCTCCGTCAGCGGGTTGAAGCGGGCCGTGATCTGCACCGGCGCGTTGCTGGCGTAGTTGCCCCGCAGGTCCAGATCGGCCAGCGTGTCGGGGGCTGAAGACAAGCCCTTGACGCTGCCGCCCAGATGGGTCACGGTGGCAGAGTAGTTGGGCTTGACGAAGCGGTCAGAAAAATCCACGCGCCCGTTTTGCAGGGTGACTTTGGCGATCTGAACGGGCATCGCCGCTGCGGGCTCCGATGCGGCAGGCTTGCCTGCGTTGCTTGGGGTGCTCGCGGGTGTGTTGGCGCTGGGGCTGGCCGGTTTGCGCAGTATGTCGGCCAGGTTGAGCCGCCCTTGCGGGTTGAGGATCAACCGCGAGTAAAAGTCGGACAGGGCGATTTCGCCGATGTTCAGCCGAGCGGGTTCAAGCTGAAAGTCCACCTCGCCAAAGTACAGCGATTTCCACTTCAAAAAATCCGCGCTGTTGGCCTGGTCCACGGCGCGAAACTGGCCCAGCGTCAGCCCGCCCTTGTAGTTGGCCAAGAGCCTGTCGGCAGGCTGGCGAATCTCCAGGGTGCCCTTGTTGGACAACAGGCCCTGCGCGATCGATGTGTTGAGGTAGGGCGCCACATAGCCTTGCATCGGCACCAACGGCAAAGCTTGGGTTTCCAGCGCCAGACGCACGGCCAGTGGCTGCAGCTGCACCGATCCGCTGGCCTTGATTTGGCCGGTCTGGTTGAGCGTGGCGTTCAGTGCCAAGGTGTTTTCGTGCTCGGGGTGGATGTCCAGTTGCTTGGCCGACAAGCTCGCATGTGTCAGCTCTTGAACCGCCACCGGCGACAAGGTGCGGTCTTCAAAGCGCAGCCCGACTTCATCCAGGCTCAGGCGACCGAGCACGCCCGACCAGACTGGAGGGCCCGACTTGTCGGCTGGTGCCGCCCCCGCAGCAGAGCTGCTTGAGGCGAGCACCGGCAACCAAGCCACGGTGCCATAGGCAGACCGGACCATGCGCGCCTTGATGCCCGAGCCTTGCAGCGACTCGGCATCGATGCGGTGGCCCTGCAAGTCGGCCTGCACTTGCCGCGCCGACAGGGTTTGAACCTGCAAAGGCGCATCGGGCGCGTCTTGGCCCAGGCGCAAGCCCCGCAGGTCCAATTGCGCCAGCAGCCAACGCTGTTGCACGGGGCTAGACTTTTCAAGGTGCACATCCAGCGATTCCAGACCCAGCCAAGGTTTGCCCGCCGCGTCGGTCAGGGCCAGCCCCTGCAATTGCGCCGAGCCGCTCAGGCTCAGCGAAGGCGCGCCATCGGGCAAATGGGCAAAGTCCAAGCTCAACCGGGTGGCCAGCTGGCCCGATTTCAGGCGCAAGGGCAGGTCGCTGGGCCAATAAGCTTGCAACTGGGCCAAGTCCAGCTTGTCGAGGTCGATCTTCAGCGCGCTGGTGTGGGACTTGGCAAAGGGCAGGCTGCGGCCCTGCAGCGCCAGCGGCGATCCGTCCACCACCGCCGAAAAGGCGGGCAACACAAACACATCGGCCTTGTAAGGCAGGCTGGAGATGAAAGGCAAACTGAAATTCACCGCCTCGGCCGTGTGCCGGACCCCTTTGGGGCGGTCGTCGAACACGAACTGGCCGTCCGTGATCTGGATGTTGTTCAGCGAAAAGCGGGGCAGGGGGCCAGAGTCGCTTGGCGCACCGCTGGCCCAGCGGTCCAGCCAGTCCGAGATGTCGTAGCGCCCGTCGGCCAGGCGCGTGATGGCCACACGTGGGGCTTGCAGACGGATGTCATCGACCACGATGCCCGCTTGCGCCACAGAAGCGCTCGACAGGTCGATGTGCAGCTGCTCAAAGCCCAACTGCTCCGCGCCGGCCCGGTCTTTGACGGACAAGCCCATCACATTCACCGACAAGGCCAGTGGGTTGATCGCCACGCGCTCGATGGCCACATCGCGCCCCAAGGCCTTGCCCAGCTGCGCGGCCAAGACCGAGCGGGCTAGATGCGGCGCCACAAAATAGCCCAAGGCCAGGAGCAAGAGCCAGCCCGCCAGCAAGTAGGCCAAGATTTTGGGTAAACGCCCCGTGTAAAGTCGCCGCGTGAGGCTCAGCCACCATGCCCTGTGAGTCGTCATTTTTTTGATTCTGGATGCACAAGCTTTGGATTGTCCCACTCCGAGTGCGTCCCCACGCACAGGATTGACGGCCTTGTTTTCAGGTCATGCGGCTACGGGCTTCAGGGGATGGCCCAACGGCCAGCAATACCCATGTCACCCGCAAGCCAAGCCCCGAACCCCTACACTACAGGGTTACCCCCGATATCGAGCCCATGAACGCCTTCACCGACGTCTCTTTTTTCCCGCGCGACGCCAAACCGCTGACCAGTTACCGCAAGTACTGGGCGCAGC
>NZ_JAOASQ010000011.1 GCF_030158565.1 Limnohabitans sp.
GTAGCAGCCGCTAAGAAGCCAGCAGCTAAAAAAGCCGCTCCAGCCAAAAAGGCCGCTCCAGCGAAAAAAGCCGCTCCTAAAAAAGCAGCCGCTAAAAAGCCTGCAGCCAAGAAAGCCGCACCCGCTAAAAAAGCCGCAGTTAAAAAAACCGCCGCTAAAAAGCCTGCCGCTAAAAAGCCTGCAGTGAAAAAAGCTGCCAAGAAGCCTGCTGCAAAGAAGGCATCCAAAGCACCCGCTGCCCCTGCTGCTCAAACCACACTGAATCCTCAAGCTGCCTGGCCGTTTCCTTCGGCCGCCAAGCCCTGATTCAGCTGGCAAACGCTAGCAATAAAGCCCAACACTGGCAACGGTGCTGGGCTTTTTCATGGGAAACCACTCAGGGGTAAAAACTCACAATACGGTATCCGGTCACAGCCAAGTCACGGGCAACCGTCAAGCGCATCAGGCCTTGCCACACTTGTCCGGGAGACAGTGTTTCGGGTGCATCCAACTGGTCCGCTCCAAACACACGGCGCACCAATGGCTTGCCTTGCACATCCTCCAGCGTGACCTCCAGCGCAGTCATCAACACATTCTGTGCAGAGGTGTTGCGAACCACCCACTGCAACTCAAAAGCGTCGTCACGTTGTATGAAGCTGGATGTGTCGATCACCACCGCATGAAGGTCTCGCGCATGTGCTGATTCACAAGCCCATGCATTGCAGATTCGCTGAACGTGATGCCCCATCACTGGAAACTTGGCTACCAAAGCGAAGCGGTTCACCCAGATCACCTGGCTCAGCAAGGCGAGGGCCAAAGCGGACAAGGCCAAAATCGACGGCCAACGACGACTCACCGACTCCCGGGACGTTGTTTCGTCGATTGTCGACACATCGAGGTCGTCTGCAGGATCCTGCGATTGAGGTGGGGATGCAGCCATTCTCACGATGGCTTTGTCGATTTCTGGTTGAAAGCTCGACAGGGCTTTTTCAAACGAACTCAAATCCTCAGAAGCTTGGGTCCGCACATCCAAAGTCGAGCGGTCTTCTTGCTTGAGCAAGTCTCCAATATCCAGCCGCGGTGGTAAGGTGCCCGACCAAGAGAGAATCAGGCCCGTGCTGTCGAACGCATGCTGACACTCCCCACAGCGCAACCAGCCTTTGGCCACCTCGAGCTGATCAGGCAAAACCTGATAGACCGTGGCACATTCAGGGCAGCGTGTGATCCAGTTCATGACCCGATTGTAGACAGGGTCAAGTCTCCGCTCAAACTGCGGCGGCAGACTTCTTGGCGGTCATCAAGATCCAGCCGTCTTCCGCATCGGCCACTTCAAGTTGCACCCAGGGTGCATAAGCCGCTTTGAGCTCATTGGCTTGACGCTCCAAAATGCCCGCCAACACCAGAGAGCCACCGCTCTGCACGTACGCACACAGCAGCGGCGCCAGCACTTTCAAGGGTGTCGCCAAGATGTTGGCCAGCACGGTTTGGTAGACCCCTTGGGCTTTGTCTGGCAAGCCAGCAACCAAAGTCACGTGATTGGCTTCGGCGTTCAACACGGTCGATGTGACCGCAGCCTCGTCAATGTCCACAGCATCGATGCGAGCAGCTCCGTACTTGGCGGCGCCAATGGCCAGAATCCCGGAGCCACAGCCGTAATCCAGCACACGCTGGTCTTGCACATTGTTGCGGGCAATCCAGCGCAGACACATGCGGGTGGTCGGGTGTGTGCCTGTGCCGAAGGCCAAGCCTGGGTCCAGTCGAATGATCTGTTTGGCTTGCGCAGGTGGCTCATGCCAAGTGGGCACGATCCAAAAATCAGAAGTCACTTCCACGGGGGCAAATTGCGATTGGGTCAAACGCACCCAGTCCTGATCGGCCACCGCCTGAATACCGAGCAATCGGCAACCTTCAAAGAAGTCCTGCGCCTGCAGCAAGGTGGCTGCCTCCTTGGCGCCGGACTCTTGCGCAAACAGGGCCACCATGCGTGAACGCTGCCAGCCGTCTTTGGGTGGCGGCATGCCAGGCTCACCAAACAAAGCCTGCTCGGCAGGGGTCTGGGCGTCGGCATCTTCGACCGACACGCTCAAGGCATCCAGGGCATCGAGCGCGTCGCTCAAAACGTCAACCCGTTCCTCCGGGCAGAGCAAGCTCAGTTCAAACATGGTGCGATCCGATCTCAGCGTTTGTGTTGGCTGAGCCAGTGTTCAAGGTAATGGATGTTGGTGCCGCCTTGCATGAACTTGGCGTCCACCATCAGCTCGCGGTGCAGCGGGATGTTGGTGTTGATGCCTTCGATCACGGTTTCGGCCAAGGCGGTCTGCATGCGGGCCAGGGCCTGCTCGCGGGTGTCGCCGTGCACAATGATCTTGCCGATCATCGAGTCGTAGTTCGGTGGCACAAAGTAGTTGTTGTACGCATGCGAGTCCACGCGCACACCCGGGCCACCGGGCATGTGCCATGACGTGATGCGGCCAGGCGAAGGGGTGAACTTGAAGGGGTCTTCGGCGTTCACACGGCACTCGATGGCGTGACCACGGATCTCGATCTGCTTTTGGGTGAAAGGCAATTTCTCACCGGCAGCGACCATGATCTGGGTCTTCACGATGTCCACACCGGTGATCCATTCGGTCACAGGGTGCTCCACCTGCACACGGGTGTTCATTTCAATGAAGTAGAACTCGCCGTTTTCGTACAGGAACTCGAAGGTGCCCGCACCGCGGTAACCGATCTTCTTGCAGGCGGCCACGCAACGCTCGCCGATCTTCTCGATCAGTTTGCGGGGAATACCGGGGGCTGGCGCCTCTTCGATCACCTTCTGGTGGCGGCGTTGCATGGAGCAATCGCGCTCGCCCAGATAGACCGCGTTCTTGTGCTTGTCTGCCAGGATCTGGATTTCGACGTGCCGTGGGTTCTGCAGGAACTTTTCCATGTAGACCGCAGGATTGCCAAACGCGGCACCGGCCTCGGCCTTGGTCATCTGCACCGCATTGATCAAGGCGGCTTCGGTGTGCACCACGCGCATACCGCGGCCACCGCCACCGCCTGCGGCTTTGATGATCACGGGGTAACCCACGCTCTTGGCGACACGGCGGATTTGCGCAGGATCGTCGGGCAACTCGCCTTCAGAGCCAGGCACGCAAGGCACGCCGGCGCGGATCATGGCTTGCTTGGCCGAGACCTTGTCACCCATGATGCGGATCGACTCAGGGGTCGGGCCAATGAACTGGAAACCGCTTTTCTCGACGCGCTCGGCGAAGTCCGCGTTCTCGCTCAAAAAACCATAGCCAGGGTGAATCGCTTCAGCATCGGTCACTTCGGCGGCCGAGATGATCGCGGGCATGTTGAGGTAGCTCAGCGGAGAAGCTGCCGGCCCGATACAGACCGCTTCTTCGGCCAACTTCACGTATTTGGCTTCTTTGTCGGCTTCGGAATACACCATCACCGCTTTGATGCCCAACTCTCGGCAAGCGCGTTGGATTCGCAAAGCGATCTCACCGCGGTTGGCGACCAGGATTTTCTTGAACATGAAATCCCCGTTCGGTTTATTCGACGATGAACAAAGGCTGGCCGTATTCGGTCGCTTGACCGTTTTCGCACAGAATTTGGGTCACAGTGCCGGACTTGTCGGATTCGATCTCATTGAGGATCTTCATCGCTTCAATGATGCACAGGGTGTCGCCTTCCTTGACGACCGAGCCGATTTGCACGAAGGGCGCAGCACCAGGGCTCGAGGAACGGTAAAAGGTACCGACCATGGGGGACTTGACGGCATGGCCAGCAGGCGCTGCGGGGGCTTCTGCTGCTGCAGGTGCCGCCACGGCCACAGGTGCCACGGCCACAGGGGCTGCTGCTGGGGCTTGCTGAACCATCACGGGGGCAGCCACGCCCATGCTCTTGACGATGCGGACCTTGCCTTCGGCTTCGGTGATCTCCAGTTCGGAGACATTCGAGTCTGATACCAAATCGATCAGGGTTTTGAGTTTGCGCAAATCCATAGGACCTCCATTGCGTAAGCCAACGTAAGGGCCTGAATTTACACCAATTTCCAGTAAAAACCCTCAAAAAACCATCTAACAACTCGCATTTCGGAGAAATCCACGGCCAAATTCCTCCAACAAAGGGGCCACTGAGGCACTTCCAGCCACGACGACCCGCTCAAACGCCGCTTGAACGCCACTCGTTCAGGTCATCAAGATTCAATTGACCCAGCTTTTGTCGCCAAATTGATCCATCTGCCTTGAAAAACACACTGAATGGCAAGCCTCCTGTGGCGTTGCCCAAGGATTTGGCCAGCTCCGTGCCCCCTAACCCGGCCAAACCCACCGGAAAACCCAAGGGCTGGCGTTGCAAGAATTTTCTGACGGCACTGGGCTGGTCAATGGCCAAAGCCAACACTTGGAAGCCATTGGCTGCATTTTCACGCCAGAAGCGATCAAGCAAAGGCAGCTCTTCCACACAAGGCGGACACCAGGTGGCCCAAAAGTTCACCAGCAAGGATTTCCCAGCCAATGAGGCCATGGACAACGACTCGCCCGTAGGCGTGTCAAAGCTGTGCCCCCAAAAAGCATGCTGCGCAGCACCGGACGCAGACTGCGGCGTCATGCGCCACCAAGCCAGGCCAGCGCCAGCCAAGCCGGCGGCAGCGCCAGCCGCCAGCATCAGGTGGCGACGGGAGGAGGGTTGTTGGGCTTGCAACATGGGGGGATTGTCTTTCATCGTGACAGCAACAGTGTCAAAGCGGCCAGGTCGCCGCGTGGCGCACGGCCTTGGGCATCGGGCAACAAAGCGCCACGCAGATCGTCCAGATCGTAAATGCGCAGGTGCACGCCAATGTCTTCGTCCAAGTCCTCGCAAAAGCTGTGCAGGCTCAACACATCCACATCGTCACCGTGCATGCCGCGCACTGTCTGCACTTCGTAACGGAGATTCTGGTTGATCAATGCAATCTCAGCCGATTTGGGATCGTCACAAAACAAGGCCAGATCGATGTCCGACAAGCGGGTGGCCCAGCCCTGCCAGACAGCACCGCCCAAATGCGGACGAAACTCCGCCAAGCGCTGCATCCATTTCAGTGCATGCTCACGCAATGCCAGCAATTCACCAGGTTGGGTGTCGGCACAAAAGAGCGAGATGTAGTCCAACACCTGCGCTTCGACCTCCTCGTTGGAGGGCAAGGCCGTGCGCCCTGGCAAGCCCAATGCCTTGAGCGCGCGGTGCTTGGCGGGGCCAAATGCCAGGCCCTCCTCCACCACCAAACGGGCCGCCGTGGCTGCGATTTCAAATCCTGCATCGTTCATGGACTCGATTGTGCCCTCAGGCAGAAACACCCCCAGCACATCAGGCTCGCGAAAGTCTGACCCGACAAAAGGTCATCTGCACCGGTGGCACCTAAAATCAGCCCATGCATATTCATATTCTGGGCATTTGTGGCACCTTCATGGGTGGTTTGGCAGCTCTGGCACGCGAAGCCGGGCATCGGGTCACCGGCTGCGACGCTGGCGTTTACCCACCAATGAGTGATCAGCTTCGGGCCTTGGGCATCGACCTGATCGAAGGCTTTAGCGCCGACCAGATGGCCTTGAAGCCCGACATGTACGTGATCGGCAACGTGGTCAGTCGTTCGCGCCTGCCTGACGGCAGCCCCAAATTCCCGCTGATGGAAGCCATTTTGGAAGCCGGTGCGCCTTACACCAGCGGGCCGCAATGGCTGTCTGAGCATGTGTTGCAAGGCAAGCATGTGCTGGCCGTCGCGGGCACCCACGGCAAAACCACCACCACCTCGATGCTGACCTGGGTACTGGAGCAAGCCGGTTTGCAACCAGGCTTTCTGGTCGGCGGTGTGCCGCTGAACTTTGGCGTCTCGGCCCGGCTGGGTGGCGGCAAATACTTCGTCATTGAAGCCGACGAATACGACACCGCCTTCTTCGATAAGCGCAGCAAATTCGTGCACTACCGGCCACGGACAGCGATCTTGAACAACTTGGAATTCGACCACGCCGACATCTTTGACGACTTGGCCGCCATCGAGCGCCAGTTCCACCACTTGGTGCGCACCGTTCCCGGCTCGGGCCGCGTGGTGGTCAACGGTCTGGAAGAAAGCCTGACCCGCGTGCTGGGCCAGGGCTGCTGGAGCGAAGTGCGCACCTTTGGCAGCGCCGTGAGTGACTTTGAGGCGGAAGGCGAGCCGTCGCACTTCAAGGTCTTGCAGGCCGGAAAGTCCGTGGCCCAAGTGCAGTGGGCCATCGGCGGCGTGCACAACCAACTCAATGCGCTGGCGACCATCGCCGCTGCCGAGCATGTGGGCGTGGCACCGGCTGTGGCGGCGCAAGCGCTGGCCACTTTTGAAAACGTCAAACGCCGCATGGAAGTGCGCGGCACGGTGAACGGCATCACGGTGTACGACGACTTTGCCCACCACCCCACAGCGATTCGCACCACCGTCAACGGCCTGCGCCGTCAGGTGGGCGATGCCCGCATCCTCGCGATTTTTGAGCCGCGCAGCAACACCATGAAGCTCGGCACCATGAAAGCGCAGCTGCCCTGGAGCCTGGAAGAAGCCGATCTGGCGTTTTGCCATTCCGGTGGCCTGGGCTGGGACGCAGAAGCAGCCCTTGCGCCCATGGGTGCGCGTGCGCAAGTGGGCGCCAACATCGATGAAGTCATCGCGCAGGTGATGGCGCAGGTGCAGCCCGGCGACCACTTGCTGTGCATGAGCAATGGTGGCTTTGGCGGCATCCACGCCAAGCTGCTCCAAGCCCTGCAAACCGACTGAGCCGCATGCACAACAACAGCCACCGGCGGCTTGGCATCGGGCTGGTCACCCTCACAACCCTGATGTTCGCGGTGCTGGACACCACCGCCAAGTGGCTGGTGCTCAGCTTGCCGGTGTTGCAAGTCGTGTGGCTGCGCTTTTTGACGCATTCGCTGTTTTCGCTTGCGGTCTTCGGCCCGAGCATGGGCTTGTCCCTGGTCCGTTGGCAGCACCCCAGGCTGCAACTGCTGCGCGGCATGCTGCTGGCCAGCATGACGGGCCTGAACTTCTGGGCCCTGCAATACCTGCAACTGGCCGAAACAGGTGCCATGCAGTTTTCTGTGCCCATCCTGATCGCCGTGTTATCGGCCTGGTGGCTGGGGGAGCGTCTCGATGCCCAGCGCTGGGCGGCCATCGCGGCAGGCTTCATCGGTGTGCTGATCATCATCCGACCGGGCAGCCAGGCGTTTCACCCGGCCATCTTGCTGTCGGCAGGCAACGCCATTTTGTACGCCTTGTTCAACCTGCTGACACGCCGCCTGGCCAGCAGTGAACATCCGGCGACCATGCAGCTGGCCTCTGCACTGGTGTCTACGGCCGTACTCACCCCTTTTGCCTGGTGGTCTTGGCAAGTCCCCAGCACCGGCTGGCACTGGCTGATGCTTGCACTGGCAGGGATCAGTGGCGGCGCGGGGCATTATTTCGCTGCGCAAGCCCACCGGTTTGCATCGGCCGCTGTGCTGGGGCCGTTTCTGTACCAGCAGATCCTTTACATGACCTTGGGCGGCTGGCTCGTGTTTGACCAGGTGCCCGACCGCGCTGTGCTGCTGGGCGCCTGCGTGGTGGTGGCCAGCGGCCTGTTCTTGTTGTGGCGCGAGTTCCAGGTCAAGGCCACGTCGCCCTCCACATGATCGCTGGCGCAGCGCCTGTAGGCTGACCTTTCAGGCCAACCCACAGGCCCCTGCGCTTCAGCGTGAGCGGCGTGCCTTCACCGCATCCGACAAGACCTGCAACACACCTTCGCTGTCGTCCCAGCCAATGCAGGCGTCGGTGATGCTCTGGCCATAGGCCAACTTGGTCACATCGTCCTTGCCGGGCGTGAACTTCTGGGCCCCATCCACCAGATGGCTTTCGACCATGACGCCGAACACCTGACGCGAACCGCCGCTGATTTGCGTGGCAATGTCTTTGGCCACATCAATCTGACGTTCGTGCTTTTTGCTGCTGTTGGCATGGCTGCAATCCACCATCAAAGTGGCGGGCAGCTTGGCGGCCTCCAGCTCTTTGCAGGCTGCAGCCACGCTCTCTGCGTCGTAGTTGGGGGCTTTACCGCCACGCAGGATGACGTGGCAGTCCTGGTTGCCCTGGGTCTGCACGATGGCGACTTGGCCATTTTTGTGCACCGACAAAAAGTGGTGACCACGGGCTGCAGCCTGGATCGCGTCGGTCGCGATCTTGATGTTGCCATCCGTGCCGTTCTTGAAACCGATGGGCGCCGACAGGCCCGAGGCCAGTTCGCGGTGCACTTGGCTTTCGGTGGTGCGCGCGCCGATAGCGCCCCAGCTGATCAGGTCGCCAATGTACTGGGGCGAGATCACGTCCAGGAACTCGCTGCCTGCGGGCAGACCCTGGCGGTTGATCTCGATCAGCAGCTGGCGTGCGATGCGCAGGCCCTCGTCGATGCGGTAGCTCTCGTCCAGGTAGGGGTCGTTGATCAAACCCTTCCATCCCACGGTGGTGCGGGGCTTTTCGAAGTACACGCGCATCACGATTTCCAGCGTGTCGGCATATTGGTCACGCAAGGGCTTGAGGCGGCGGGCGTAGTCGAGGGCTGCAGCCGGGTCATGGATCGAGCAGGGGCCGATGATGACCAGCAGGCGGTCGTCTTTGCCGTGCACGATGTTCTGGATGGATTTGCGGGTCTGGGCGATCAGCGTTTCCGTCGCCGTGCCGGCGATCGGAAAGAAGCGGATCAAATGTTCTGGTGGAGGGAGCACGGTGATGTCCTTGATGCGTTCGTCGTCGGTCTGGCCGGTGCGGTCGACAGCATTCGGATACCAAGCTTCTGTGGTTTTGGTGTTCATCGTGGACTCCTCAGATTGAAAAAAGACAGGTGAAAAAAAACCGCCGGGCTTTGGGGCTCCGGCGGTGTGTGTCGAGATGTTCGGGTGCTTATGCGCTCGCCTCTCGTCCGCCGGGGACTGAGAACCAAAAATAAAAAAAGTAAAAAGCGATGCGCGAAGACATGGGGTTCAATGTATCACAGCTCGATGACAGTTCCTGACAGGCCGATCCGGGGACAAACCCGAAGGGCCTTTTCTGGTTCAGTCTTTCAAGTTCAAGCCGTACCCCCGACGGTGAGGCCCTCGATGCGCAGCGTCGGCTGACCCACGCCCACGGGCACGCTCTGACCTTCTTTGCCGCAGGTGCCCACGCCCGAGTCGAGCTTCATGTCGTTGCCGATCATGCTGATCTTCTTGAGCGACTCGGGGCCGCTGCCGATAAGTGTTGCGCCCTTGACGGGGTATTGGATCTTGCCGTTTTCCACCCAGTAAGCCTGGCTGGCCGAGAACACAAACTTGCCGCTGGTGATGTCGACCTGGCCGCCCGCGAAGTTGGTGGCGTACAGGCCTTTTTTGATGCTGGCCACAATCTCTTCGGGGCTCTTGTCGCCACCCAACATATAGGTGTTGGTCATGCGCGGCATGGGCACGTGGGCATAGCTTTCGCGGCGGCCATTGCCCGTGGGCTTGACGCCCATCAGGCGGGCGTTCATCGAATCCTGGATGTAGCCGCGCAAGATGCCGTCTTCGATCAGCACGTTCTTCTGGCTGGCGTGGCCTTCGTCGTCCACATTCAAAGACCCACGGCGATCGGCCATGGTGCCGTCGTCCAGCACCGTGACACCTTTGGCGGCCACGCGCTGGCCAATGCGGCCGCTGAAGGCGCTCGAGCCCTTGCGGTTGAAGTCGCCTTCTAGGCCATGGCCCACGGCTTCGTGCAGCAGCACGCCGGGCCAGCCATTGCCCAGCACCACCGTCATTTCGCCAGCAGGCGCGGGACGGGCATCGAGGTTGATGAGCGCGGCCGACACGGCTTCCTGCACATAGCCCTCGACCATGGCGTCATCAAAATAGGCCAGACCAAAGCGGCCACCGCCGCCAGAGCTGCCGACTTCGCGGCGGCCGTTTTGCTCGGCGATCACCGTGACCGACAGGCGGATCAGGGGCCGAACATCGGCGGCCAATGTGCCGTCGGCGCGGGCCACCATCACCACATCGTATTCGGTGGCCAGACCGGCCATGACCTGCACCACACGCGGGTCTTTGGCTCGGGCGATCTTTTCCACCCGTCCCAGCAAATTGACCTTGGCGGTGCTGTCCAGTGTGGACATCGGGTCCAGTGAGGGGTAGAGCGAGCGGCTGGCCGAAATCTTGCGCGCGGGCACCTTGATGCGCTTGTTTTGCGCTGCGGCGCCAATGGATCGCACCGTCATGGCCGCGTCCATCAAAGAGGCTTCGGAGATGTCGTCCGAATAGGCAAAGGCGGTTTTCTCGCCCGATACCGCCCGCACGCCCACGCCTTGGTCGATGCTGAAGCTGCCGGTCTTGACGATGCCCTCTTCCAAGCTCCAGCCTTCTGAGCGGGTGTATTGAAAGTACAGATCGGCGTCGTCGACCGCATGCGCCTTGATGGCGTTCAGGGCTTGAGTCAGGTGGGTTTCGTTCAGACCAAACGGGTCAAGCAACAGGGACTTGGCCGTGGCCAGGCGTTCGATGGTGGGTTCGCGTGAAATCATGGACCTCATTGTAGGGATTGCGCAATCCCTTTGTCCGCAGCCCGGGACAGGTCAGCTTTGAACCAGTTGTTTGGACTTGGCAATCGCCATCAGGATGCCCAGGGCAAAGCCCAAGGTGACCATGGCGGTACCGCCATAGCTGACGAAAGGCAAAGGCACACCCACCACCGGCAAGATGCCACTGACCATGCCCATGTTCACAAACGCGTAGGTGAAAAAGATCATGGACACGCTGGCTGCCAGCAAGCGGCTGAACATGGTGGGTGCTTGTGAGGCGATCACCAAGCCTCGGTAGACCAGGAAGAAGAAGCCCGAAATCAGAACCAGCCCGCCAATGAATCCGAACTCTTCTCCAAAGGCCGCAAAAATGAAATCGGTGGTACGTTCCGGAATGAACTCCAAGTGGGTTTGGGTGCCTTGCATGAAACCCTTGCCCCAAAAGCCCCCAGAGCCAATGGCGATCATGCCCTGGATGATGTGAAAGCCTTTGCCCAAGGGGTCTCGGGCAGGATCGAGCAAAGTGCAAACCCGCTGGCGTTGGTATTCATGCAGGATACGCCAGTCCACATCCGCTTGGCACAAAGTGGGCTCCATGATGACCAGCACCACCATGCCCGCCAAAGCCAGCACCACCGGTGGCAAGATCCAGCGCCATTTCAGCCCTGCAAAAAAGATCACCGACAAACCAGCTGACAACACCAGCAATGAGGTGCCGAGGTCTGGTTGCTTCATGATGAGGCCCACGGGGACACCCAGAATCAGCATCGCCATCGCGAAGTCCAGCGGCCTGAGCCGCCCTTCCCGTTTTTGAAACCAGGCCGAGAGCATGAGCGGCATCGCGATCTTCAAGATTTCACTGGGCTGGATCACGACACCCAGGTTCAGCCAGCGCCGTGCCCCTTTTTTCGTGAGCCCAAACAAGGCCACTGCGATCAACAAGGCCACACCCACCGCATAGACCGGAACTGCCCAAGCCATGAGTTTTTGCGGCGGCACCTGGGCCACCACAAACATGATGAAACCAGCCAACACCATGTTGCGCGCATGGTCCACAAAGCGGCTGCCATGGTCATAACCCGAGGAATACATGATCAGCATGCCCACGCAAGCGAGCATGAAAACAGCAAACGCCAAAGGCCCGTCAAAGCCTTCGACCAAGCCGACCAACCGTTGACCCAACGTGGGTTTTTGAATCACTGCAACCATGGTGCGATTATCCCTTGATCAAACCTGAGCGCACTCAATGGCTACGGCCACTGCGGAACATGCCATGGGTTTTGCGGTTGAGCACGCCTTGCGCAGCCAGCTTGTTCATCGAGGGGCTGGCGTGCGCGTGGGTGATGGCCAAACCCAAAGCGTCGGCCGCATCTTGCCTGGGCACCACCGGCAACTGCAGCAGGCGCTTGACCATCTCCTGCACCTGCGATTTGTCCGCCCGGCCATGACCCGTGACAGACTGCTTCATTTGCAAAGCGGTGTACTCGGCCACCGGCAAGCCGCAAGACACAAGGGCCGTCACGCAGCAGCCGCGAGCTTGACCCAGCAGCAAGGTGGCCTGCGGGTTGACGTTCACGAACACGATTTCCACCGAAGCCACATCGGGCTGGTAGCGTTCGTGGATCTCACGGATACCGTCATAAATCACTTTCAGGCGTGCGGGCAAATTGCCCATCTCTTCCTTCGTGGTCTGGATCACGCCGCTGGCCACGTACTGCAGGTGTGATCCGGTCATGTCCAACACACCAAAGCCCGTGGTCTGCAAACCTGGGTCAATCCCCAAAATGCGGACGGTCGCAGGCGCACTCATGGCAGCGCCACATCGTTCATGCGGCCCACGATCACTTCGGCGCGGTTGGCCAAATATGGGGACTGGGGGCGTTGTTCAAAATACCGTGGACGCGGCAGCATGACCGCCAAGCGTGCGCTTTCCCAAGCGCTCAAGGCCGATGCCGATTTGCGAAAGTAATGCTGTGCAGCAGCCTCGGCACCGAACACACCCTCACCCCACTCCACACTGTTGAGGTAAATCTCGAGGATGCGACTTTTGGACAAAAAGAGCTCCAACTCCAAGGTCAAGACCATCTCCTGGGCCTTGCGCAGCAAGGTGCGCTCACCCGATAAAAACAAGTTTTTGGCCAATTGCTGCGTGATGGTCGAGCCCCCCACAATTTTGGGCTCAACCGGTTTGGCATCACCCTGACGCTGGGCGCGCCGCTCGGCCTGCGCTTTGGCTTTGGCATTTTTGCCCCAGGCCTTTTCGAGCGAGTCCCACCAAATGCCGTGGTGCTGCGTGAATGCACTGTCTTCCGAAGCCATCACCGCACGCTTGAGCGAGGTCGAGATGCGGTTCTGATCCACCCATTCCTGCCGCCAGGGCAAGCGCCCTTGCCGAGTGAGGACCTGCCAGACCTGCGAGCGTTCAAAACTGGTGGATTCAGGCGAGATCACTGAAAAACTGGCGATGCGCAGCAGGAGAAAAACCTGCAAACACAGGACGGCACAAGCAAGCAAGGCACACCAACGCACCAAAGCCTTCATGGGATTCCTTGCACAAAGATTCGTATCACAACAACAGACTCACTGATCCGGAGCCAGCATGCGGGTTGACAAGGTGTCGTCACGCGAGAACATGAAACGCGACACCACCACAATCTGGTCAGCTTGGCTGCGCATTTTGGCGCCAAAAGGATCAAACGGTCCGGCACTGCGCACAATGGCCACAGCACGCTCATCCAACAGAGGGTTGCGCGAAGAGCTGGCCACCTCGGTGCTCAGCAGCTCACCCCGACTGTTGACCGTGATCACCATGGTCAATTTTCCATAGAGCTTTTCACCACGCGCTTGCGGAAAATTCTGGGTGCCTTGGCTTTCGATGGTGCGGCGCAGCTTGTCGTAATACAAGGCATACACCGTCTCTTTGGTGGCGGGGCTGATGTAACGTTTGCGGGGCGAGCCTTGCGTCTGCGCCACGCGCTGCTCAATCTGCGCCAGCTGACGCGTCAGTTGTTGCTTGCGCTCTTCGCGGGCCTGGCGCTCATTTGCGTTGCTCTTGTCACCGGGGTCATCGCGCGACAACTCGTTCAATTCGGTTTTGAGCTGGGTGAGCAAACGCATCTGCTGCACTTTGAGCGCTTCAATTTTGCGCTGCATTTCCGTGATGTCCGTGCCCGACTCGGTGGTCGCTGCAGCAGGTAATGGCGAGGTGGCCATGTGCACCTCTGGCACCTGTCCGCCGCCCGCCAGACTCACCTGCGCCAGCGCTTGCGCTTCAGGAGGACGTTCATTGCTGCGTGCGTTGACCAAGACCACTTCAAGCGGCGTATCCTCAAATACCCGATTGAAAGTTTCCGGTGCAGCGAAACGCAAGGTCAACAAAGCCAAGTGCAGGGCCAGCGAAATGCCCAGGGACCATTGGAGCGTGCGGTGAGGGGCCAAGCGCTTCATGCTCAATCACGCACCATCGCTTTGTGTGCTGTCGTTCAGGTCGACGGCGATCGTCAAAGGACCTGCGCTCAGGGCTTCGTCGTCTTCCGCTTCATCGGTTTCATCGGCGGCCACCTGCGGTGCATCCAGATGTGCCGTGACAGTGCCCTTCACATCCAATGCCATCAGGTCGATCTCGCCCAGATGCACGCGCACACGGGCGCCACGCGTCAAGCCTTGCGCGCCCATCACACTGAACATGAGGGGCAGACTGTCGGCGCGCACCAGCCAAATGCCCCCGCCCATTTCCTTGACCAAGCTGGCTTCCAACTCGGTGATGCCTTGCTGCTGCACATGGCGCAGCGTCCAGTAGCGATCCATGCTGGACTGCACGGCGTTGTAGGCGCTGTAGGCCGCGTCAAAACCACTGATGATCGAGAACAGCTCGGCGTCTTTGGGTTTGAAGGGCGCCGCCAGTGCGGCCGTGGCGCCATGCTTGGCACAGGCAATGATCTGCCATTGGTTGACCAGATCGGTGTAACGGCGCAGGGGCGATGTGCTCCAGGCATAGCTGGGCACGCCAATGCCCGCGTGCGGCAAGGCCTTGGTGCCCATGCGCACCTTGACGCCAGGCGCCATGCTGGCCTGGCTGCGGTAAATGCCGGGCACGCCCAGGCTGGCCAGCCATTGGCCCCAAGTGCTGTTGGCCAAAATCATGGCCTCGGCCACCATCAAATCCAGCGGGGCACCGCGTTTGCGGGTACCGATCAGCACGGCCTCTTCGCCAGTTGGCGGCGCATCGTTGCTGGGCCGGTCCAGCTTGAAGCTGTAGTCCGGGCGGTTGAAGTTTTCCGGCTTGCCGCGCACCACTTCGCGGCGCGCCTTGAGGGTTTGCGCCAGACGCCAGAAAAAGGCCAGGGTTGCACGGTTCACCGGGACGTCCGCGTGATCGCTCTGGTCTTCGCCTTCGAGCCATGCCTGGGTGATGCGGTCATCGAGCTGGTCATGGCGCAAGTTGGCCAGGATGTTCACGCGCTCCAGACGGGTTTCGGTCTTCTGCACATCCAGCGTGTCTTCGCTGAACGTCACATACAGGGACACCGCAGGGCACGCACGGCCTTCGATCAAGGTGTAGGCCTGCACCACGCTGTCGGGCAGCATGGTGATCTTGTAGCCCGGCATGTAGACCGTGGACAAGCGCGAGCGGCCCAGCTGGTCAATGGCACTGCCGGGCGTCAGGGCCAAGCCTGGCGCTGCGATGTGGATGCCCACGGTGACGGTGCCGCTGCCCAAGCCCTGCAAGGACAAGGCATCGTCGATCTCGGTGGTGTGCGAATCATCGATGGAGAACGCCTGTACGGGCGACAAGGGCAATTCGTCCGTGATGGCCGGTGCCTGCAAGGCCGGAAAACCTGTACCTTTCGGGAACAAGTCGAACAAGAAGCGCTGCCAATGGAAGTCCCAAGCCGAGGCAATGGCCCCGGCGTTTTGCAGCAAGTCCAATGGCGCGGTCTGGCTGCTTTTGCTGGCCTCGACCACGGCTTTGTATTCGGGCGTGTTTTTGTCTGGGCGAAACAGGATCTTGTAGAGCTGCTCACGGATCGGCTCAGGGCAAGTGCCTGCCACCAAGTCAGCCGCCCAAGCTTCGATCTGCGCCTGGATTTGTTTTTTCTTTTCGATCGCGGCCAAGGCTTGCTGCACGATTTCGGCCGGGGCCTTGCGGTATCGGCCTTTGCCCGCGCGGCGGAAATAATGCGGCGCCTCGTGCAGGCGCATCAAGGCAGCAACTTGCTGCACCGTGGTGGCCGCGCTGCTGAAATAGTCTTGCGCCAAATCGGCAAAACCGAACTCTTCGTCCGAGGCGAACTCGTAGGCCAGCTCCAACTCAATGCTCGGGCTCAAAGCCGTCGCCTCGCTGAGCAAAGCAGCGGGTGCGGGTTTTTCGAACTTGAGCAGCATTTGCGCCGCCTTGACTTTGACCCGCTTGCCCGAGTCCAGCTCGACCTGCGCGGAAGCCTCGGCTTCGGACATGACCCTCCCGGCCATGAATTTGCCGGCTTCTTCAAATAATACGTACATGCTCAGATTTTCCCACGCCTGCCCGCCGTTCCGACCCCGAGGCTTCAGACCAGGCGAAGAAATTCCAGGATTTCAGCTTTGTAAAGATCGAAATCGCTCAGCGCATGGTCACCGCCCTCGATCAGATGCACCTGACCGGCCTTGTGGCGCGCCAGCATTTCGCGCCAGTCGAGCACTTCATCCCCTTTGGCGATCAAGGCCAGGGTCTTGGGCTGAGTGCCAGGCGCTTGCGCCTCCAGCACTTGCAACTCATGCACATAAGCCGCATCAAAAAAGATGCTTTGCGCCGGATCGTGCCAAACAGGCTGTTCACCGATGTACTTGGCCAAATCACGCGAAGGATGCACTGCCGGGTTGATCAGCACCGCTGGACACCCCAAGTGCCCAGCCAACCAGCTGGCATAGAAACCGCCCAAAGACGACCCGACCACCGCCATGCCTTGCACAGGCCAACCGGCCACAAGCGAGCGCAAGTCGTCGATGGCTTGCCGTGGCGAAGCGGGCAACTGAGGGCAGCACCAAGTGACGCCCGGATGATCTGCCTGCACCCAGTTGGCAATTTTTTGGGCTTTGGCCGACTGGGGTGACGACCTGAAACCGTGGAGGTACAGAAGGTGGGTGGTGCGCGGCATGCCCTGCACAGCAGACATCACCACGCGGGCTGCAAGGCGGAAAAACCCTTGGGCGCCTGGCTGGACTTGTCGAAAGTCACGATTTCATAAGCGTCTGGTTGCGCCAGAAGCGCACGCAGCAGCTGGTTGTTCATGGCGTGACCTGAGCGGAAAGCGCTGTAAGCGGCCAACAAGGGATGACCCACGATGTACAGATCACCCATCGCGTCAAGGATCTTGTGTTTGACGAACTCGTCGTCGTAACGCAAACCATCGGCATTGAGCACTTTGTAATCGTCCATCACGATGGCATTGTCCAGACCACCGCCCAAGGCCAGGCCGTTGGCGCGCATCATCTCAACGTCTTTGGTGAAGCCAAAGGTGCGCGCACGGGCGATGTCCCGGGCGTACACGCCTTCGGACATGTCAAACACCACCTGCTGTCCTGTCGAATCGACTGCGGGGTGATGAAATTCAATCTCAAAACTCAGCTTGTACCCGTGATAAGGCTCCAGGCGCGCCCATTTGATGTTTTGGCCTTCGCCTTCGCTCACTTGCACGGGTTTGAGCACACGGATGAAACACTTGGGTGCTGTTTGCTCGACCACCCCCGCGCTTTGCAACAAGAAGACAAATGAAGAAGCCGAGCCGTCCAGGATGGGAACCTCTTCGGCGGTGATGTCAACATAGAGGTTGTCGATCCCCAGACCGGCACAAGCGGACATCAAGTGTTCGACCGTGTGCACTTTGGCCTGGCCCACCGAAATGGTTGAAGCCAAGCGCGTGTCGGTCACCGATTCGGCTTTGACCGGGATGTCCACGGGCTCGGGCAGGTCCACACGCCGAAACACAATGCCCGTGTCGGGTGCTGCCGGGCGCAGGGTCAACTCGACCCGTTGGCCGCTGTGCAGGCCAACGCCAACGGCTTTGGTCAGGGTTTTGAGGGTACGTTGTGCGAGCATCACTGCATTTTAAAGGTGCATGCTTTTCCCTGCTCTTACAGGGTTGGCGGTCACGCACCACCCCCGCGACAAGTGGATCGTCTCGTCAAAGCAAAAAAGGCCAGACGGGACACGCCCGTCTGGTCTTCAAAGCACCAGAAATGATTCAGCTGATCAGCGATCAGTCGGCTTGCTTGCGCAAGAAGGCCGGAATCTCGATGTCGTCCATGCCGGCATTGGCCATGCCATCCACACGGGCTGCCGCGTGGGTGCGGTTGTTGCGCCAGTAGGCTGGAATGTTCACGCCATTGGCCGCTGCAGGTGTTGCGGCGTTCAATGATGGTGCTACAGCGTCCTGACCGCCCATCATGAAGGGGGCATTGTCAGTGCCTGTGCGCAGCACTTGCAGCGGAGGGGCTGTGCGGCGTGCACCTTGCTTGGACAAACCCGTAGCCACCACCGTCACACGGATCTCGTCGCCCAGACTTTCGTCGTAAGCGGTACCGTAGATCACATGGGCATTTTCCGAAGCATAAGCACGGATGGTGTTCATCGCCTGCTTGGACTCGGACAGCTTGAGCGAGCCCTTGGCGGCGCTGATCAGCACCAGCACGCCCTTGGCACCCGACAAATCCACACCCTCGAGCAATGGGCAGGCCACGGCTTGTTCGGCGGCGATGCGCGCGCGGTCAGGACCGCTGGCTGCTGCCGTGCCCATCATGGCTTTGCCAGGCTCGCCCATCACGGTGCGCACGTCTTCAAAGTCGACGTTCACATGGCCCGGCACGTTGATGATTTCAGCGATACCGCCGACGGCGTTTTTCAGCACGTCGTTGGCGTGGGCGAAAGCCTCGTCCTGGGTCATGTCTTCACCGCCGGGCAATTCCAGCAGTTTTTCGTTCAAGACCACGATCAGGGAATCGACATTGGCTTCGAGTTCCTGCATACCGATGTCGGCATTGGACATGCGGCGGCCGCCTTCAAACTCGAAAGGCTTGGTGACCACGCCCACGGTGAGGATGCCCATCTCTTTGGCAATGCGTGCGATCACGGGCGCCGCGCCAGTGCCTGTGCCACCGCCCATGCCCGCGGTGATGAACAACATGTGCGAGCCTTCGATGGCAGCGCGGATGTCGGCTTCTGCGCTCTCGGCGGCTTCGCGACCTTTTTCTGGCTTGCTGCCAGCGCCCAGGCCGGTTTGACCGAGCTGGATGAAACGGTGCGCGGCGCTGCGGGCCAAAGCCTGGGCATCGGTGTTGGCGCAAACAAACTCAACGCCTTGGACGTTGCGCTCGATCATGTGCTCAACGGCATTGCCGCCGCCACCGCCGACGCCGATCACTTTGATCTGGGTGCCTTGGTTGAATTCTTCGGTTTGGATCATTTCAA
>NZ_JAOASQ010000012.1 GCF_030158565.1 Limnohabitans sp.
GCGGCGTCGCACATCAGGCCGATGTCGTTGAAGGACGAGCCGTCGATCGGTTCGGGCCAGTCCAGGTCATGCGCGGCAAACCAGGTGCGCCAGGGCTCCAGCGGGCTGCGCAGCAGGGGTTGGCCTTGCAGCTCTTCGACGCTGCTGAACGGGCCGTTTTCGCGCAGCCAGGCGGGAGAGGCCAGTGGGGTGACTTCGTCCTTGGCCAAACAGACGTGTTCCACGTCCGAATAGCGGCCGGTGCCAAAGCGCACCGTCAGGTCGGCGTCTTCGGCCACCACGTCCAGCAGGGGAATGCTGACTTGCATGGTGATGTCGATCTCGGGGTAGGCGTCCAGAAAGTGCTTGAGCCGCGGCATCAGCACCGAACGTGCAAACGTGGGCGTGACCGCCAGGCGCAATTTGCGGCGCCCGGGCGTGTTGCTGGCGCTGGGAAAGCGCTGCAGGGACACCAGGCCTTCGCGCACATGGGCCAGGTATTCGTTGCCTTCGGTGGTTAATGAAAAATCGGCCCGGCCAAACAGCTTGGTGCCGATGATCTGCTCCAGCTGCTTGACGCGGTGACTCACCGCGCTGGGCGTCACACACAACTCTTCGGCCGCCTGCGTCACGCTGCGCAAACGGGCCAGTGCCTCAAAGGTCAGCAGGCACTGGATGGGTGGGATGCGGGAGGCAGCGGACATGCTGGGCTTACTTGAAGATCACGGTTTTGTGGCCGTTGATCAGCACGCGGTGTTCGCTGTGCCATTTGACGGCGCGGGCCAGCACCTGGCTTTCGGTGTCGCGGCCCTGGGCCGTGAGGTCTTCCACCGTTTTGCTGTGGTCCACGCGGGCCACGTCTTGCTCGATGATCGGGCCTTCGTCCAGATCGGCCGTCACGTAGTGGGCGGTGGCGCCGATCAGCTTCACGCCACGGTCGTGCGCCTGGTAATAGGGCTTGGCGCCTTTGAAGCTGGGCAAAAAGCTGTGGTGGATGTTGATGGCGCGACCGGCCAACTTGCGGCACAGGTCATCACTCAAGATTTGCATGTAGCGGGCCAGCACCACCAGCTCGGCGCCTTCGGCCTGGATGATTTCGTATTGTTTGGCTTCGGCCTGCGCCTTGTTGTCTTTGGTCACCGGGATGTGGTGAAACGGCACGTTGTAGCTGGCGGCCAGTTGGTAGAACTCGCGGTGGTTGCTCACGATGGCACGGATGTCCAAGGGCAACAGGCCACTCTTCCAGCGAAACAGCAGGTCGTTCAGGCAATGGCCTTCCTTGCTGACCATGAGCACGGTGCGCATGGGTTGGGTGGTGGCATGCAGGTCCCACTTCATGTCAAAGGTCTGGGCAAAGGCCGACCATTGGGCATTGAGGCTGTCGCCGTCGATTTGGTCACAGGCGAACTGCACCCGCATGAAGAACAGACCGGTGTCGTGGTCGTTGTATTGCGCCGCTTCTTCGATGTTGCCGCCGCGCTCCAGCAAGAAACCCGACACGGCATGCACGATGCCGGTGCGGTCAGGGCAGGAGAGGGTGAGGATGTAAGTCGTGGTCATGGGGCAATGCGGTGTGGTTCTGGGTCCCTCGAGGTGCGGACGCAGCAGGTTCAGGACGGGCTCTATTGTAAAGAGGGCGGGCCTTGTCGCATTGGGGCCCAGAGGGGGTGTTGGCGCGGCGATCGGGGACTTAAACTGGCGGTCTAAAGAATCCAGAGGAGCTTTTGCCGTGGCCCAGACCGATTTCAACATGGACAACCAGTGGTTGCCCTTCACGCCCAACCGCACTTTCCGCAACGACCCCCGGGTGTTTGTGGGGGCCGAGGGCATGCACTTCACCACGCACGATGGCAAAAAGGTCATCGACGGCATCTCCAGCCTGTGGTGCGTGGGCGCAGGCCACAACCGCCGCCCGATCAACGAGGCCATCAAGAAGCAGCTGGACACACTGGACTACGCCACGGCTTTTCAGGCCAGCAACGACAAGGCCTTCAAGGCCGCAGAGATGATCGCGGCCATGGCGCCCGGCGATCTGAACAAGGTGCTGTTTTGCAACTCCGGGTCTGAAGCGGCCGACACCGCCCTGAAAGTGGCGCTGGCCTATCACCGCGCCCGCGGAGAAGGCCACCGCAATGTGTTCATTGGCCGCGAAAAGGGTTACCACGGCGTCAACTTCGGGGGCATGAGCGTGGGCGGCCTGCC
The DNA here is from genome assembly GCF_030158565.1 of Limnohabitans sp. GTDB lineage: Bacteria > Pseudomonadota > Gammaproteobacteria > Burkholderiales > Burkholderiaceae_C > Limnohabitans_A. The sequence goes on from NZ_JAOASQ010000012.1 coordinate 2,182, forward strand.
GGCCAACCGCAAGGTGTATGGCGCGCAGCTGCTGCCGCGTGTGGACCACATGCGCTTCATCCACGACCCGGTGAACCACGCCTACATCCACCACGAGGAACCTGTGTGGGCCGAAGACCCATTGCTCGAGCTGGAAAACCGCATTTTGGTGCTGCACGACCCGAGCAACGTGGCGGCAGTCATCGTGGAGCCGATCGCGGGCAGCGCGGGCTGGTACATCCCGCCCCAGGGCTATGTGAAGCGCCTGCGCGAGATTTGCGACAAGCACGGCATCTTGCTGATTTTTGACGAGGTCATCACCGGTTTTGGACGCTTGGGCGTGAACTTTGGCGCCGACTATTACGGCGTGGTGCCCGACATGCTGAACTTTGCCAAAGCGGTGACCAACGGCGTCATACCGCTGGGCGGCGTGATCTGCCGCGACTTCATCTACGACGCGATGATGAATGCCAACGCGCCCGAGCATGCGATCGAGTTCTTCCACGGCTACACCTATTCGGGCCACCCCGTGGCGTGTGCCGCCGCCATTGCCACGCTTGACCTGATGAAGGAAGAAAACCTGTTTGCCCGTGCGGGTCAGCAGGGCAAGGTGTTGGGCGATGCGATGCACAGCGCGTTCAAGGGGCTGCCCAACGTGGTCGGCATCCGCACGCTGGGCCTGGCTGGGGCGGTGGAGCTGTCCAGCATCCCGGGCTCGCCCGGCAAGCGGGCTTACGACATCTTCATGGACTGCTTCCACAAAGGCGTGTGGGTGCGGCCTGCCGGTGAAAACCTGGTGATTTGCCCGCCCTACATCGTGGAAGACGCACACATCGATCAAATCGTGCAGACCCTGGCCGACAGCATCCGACGGCATGCGTGAGGGCTCCCGCATGGGGGCTTGGGGCCGGGTGACGGCCACGCTGCTGGCCGCTTGGTGCGCCGCGCAGCTGTGCCTGTGGCTGCACACCCCGATTCCGTGGATGCTGGGGCCTTTGATCGTCACGGCGCTGGCATCGATGTCGGGGCTGCCGACCAGCAGCTCGGGCTGGCTGCGCAATGCCGGGCAGTGGGTCATCGGCGTGGCTTTGGGGCTGTATTTCACGCCGCAGGTCAGTGCCTTGGTGGTCAGCTTGTGGTGGGCGATTGTGTTGGCCATTGCCTGGGCCTTGGCGCTTGGGGCTTTGTTTGGTGGGTGGTTGCAGCGGCAGCACGCGGCAGACTTTGCGCACCTGTCGCCCCGTGCTTTGCGCGCCACCACCTATTTTTCAAGTGCGATTGGCGGTGCGTCCGAGATGACCTTACTGTCCGAGCGCCATGGTGCGCGCACCGACCTGGTGGCGGCCGCGCACAGTGTGCGCTTGCTGTGTGTGGTGATCGCGGTGCCTTTTGGCATGCAGTGGGCGCAACACCGCTGGGGCTTGCATGTGGACGCGAGCTTGCTGCCCGGTCCACGCCTGGCGCATTGGCCGGGCTTGCTGTGGCTGGCGCTGGCCACGGCGGCAGGTGCCGGTTTGATGGTGGTGGTCAAGCGCACCAACCCATGGTTCATGGGGCCTTTGTTGGTCTCGATGGGCTTGACGCTGTCAGGGGTGGCGTGGTCGGCCGTTCCCAATGGCCTCTCGGATGCGGCACAGCTGGTCATTGGCGTGAGCCTGGGTGTGCGCTTTCGGCGTGAATTCATCCACACCGCGCCGCAATGGTTGTTGTCGGTGGCCGGTGGCACTTTCCTGATGATGGCGCTTTCATTGGGTTTTGGCTTGCTGATGGCCTGGCTGACGGGTCTGCACCCCGCCACTTTGATTTTGGGCACCGCGCCAGGCGGTATTGCCGAGATGGCGATCACCGCCAAGGTCTTGCAACTGGGCGTGCCGGTGGTGACGGCGTTTCAGGTCTGCCGCCTGGTGGCGGTGCTGATGCTGGTGGGGCCGATGTTTCAGTGGGGGCTCGGTCGTAAAAAAACCGCCTGAAGGCGGTTTTTTGCAGGTCGGTGGTTTCTCAGTGCACGACGACAGGCTGCTGAGCCAGGCCGGTATAGCCTTCCAGCGTGTCTTCGACTTCTTCCTGTGTAGGGGTGTGTTGCTGCCAGGCCTGGATTTGTTGCTGGAACATTTCGGCCCATGAGCCGTCCAGGTACACCTCTTTGCCGGAACGTTTGTCCACGATTTCAAAACCATGGCGTTCCAGCAGCGGCTTGCTGGTGGCGGGCGCGGTTTCTGCTGGCGCGTTGGCCAGCAAGTGCATCACGGCAAAGGTTTCAGATTCGTACAGCAAGTTCATGGTTTCATTCTCCCTCAAGTTCTGTGACTCATCTGGGGTTTTTTGAATGAACTTCAAGGCGGTGTGGCTTTTGATGTCTGGGGCAAGGGCGGCAGCTTTTCTAAGCTGCGCAAATTCAGATCGATGAAGCTGCCGCTGACTTGTGTGATGCGAATGCGCACGGGCAGCCAATCGTGCTGAGCCGAGACCCAGAACTCGACTTTGGCGTCGAAGCGGTTGCGTGGTTGGCACACCCATTTGACGGTGTTGATCGATTGGCCGTCAACGTTGAGCGTTTCGGTTTGCTCGAACGTCAGCAACCAAGGCAGCGCGTCGCGCAAGGTGACGGTCTGAATTTGCAACCGGGCGCCGGGGGTAAAACGCTCGGGTGAGCCAGCCATGGCCGCGGCCAGTTGGACGTACAAACTGATTTGGTCTTGCGCACCGGCGATCAAAGGGGCTTCTGGCGCGTTGCCGCTGAACACGATGCGGTTTTTCTCGCGGTCGAAATGCGCAGCGCGTTCGCCACGCCAGCTGTCCGAAAAGCGGCGAGGGGCCAGGCCTGCGGCGGTGATGTCGCCCACACTGCGCCAATGGCGCGAGCCCACCAAAAAGGCTTTGACCGACAGGGCCAGTGCGTAGGCTTGGTCGTTGTGCTGCCAGTTCAGCTCGCCGCTGGCGTAATAGGTCAAGCCTTTTTCTTGGCCCGTGAGGTCGTACCGCAGCAAACTGGACGGGGGCAAGGCGCCCAAAGGAATGTGCGGCAACACCTCGGCCGGGGGCAGCGACTGGGTGGGTTCGCTGGCAGCTTGTGGTGGCGCTGGCGTTGCGGGTGGCGGCTCGGGCGTGATGGCGGTTTCTGCTGTTGGCGTTGAAGCCTGCGCGATCTCTGCATCAGGCTCGGCAGGTGCGCTGACCCGCGGTTCTTCGGGCGGGGTCATGATGGGCGTTGGCGCAGCTTCTTGCGCAATGCGCGGGCGATGGGCTTTGGGTGGCGGTGCGACTGCAGGCGCTGGTGGCGTCGGGGGCGCGATCATGCGTGTTTGCAGAGGGCGCACTTGTACCGATGCCCGGTCTGGCAGCTGGAAATCCAGACTGCCCGACATGCCCAACAAAACCGCCCCATGCACGAGCAGCATGATCACGGCCAGCCACGTCAGTGTGCGGCGCGAAGGGCCGCCTTTGCTGGCAATTTGGCGGGTAGGCGTTGTCACGGACTGGCTGTGCATCAGGCCGTATGCCAGCCCAGATCGGCCGACAGTTGGACGGCGAACTGCCGAAGTGCTTGCGCGGCGGGCCCTGTCCACTCGGCATTGAAGGTGGCCGAGGAGCCCAGCGCGACCACGCCCAGCGCGAGGTGCCCATCGGCGTCGAAAACAGGCGCACAAAATCCGGAGATGCCCGGCAGCAAGACGTTCACCACGCGGCCCAAGCCTTGTTCCCGGGTTTCTTTCAGGATGGCTTTGACCTGCGCTGCCGTGCCGGGCAAGTCGCTGCGTCCAAGTTTGCGGGTCAAGGCCAGTTCGGCCTCGATCATGGGGAGGGCTTTGTCGGCGCTGCCACCATGGCCCACAAAGGCGGCAAAGCAACGGCCTGTGGCCGATGACAGCAAAGGCATCACATCGCCCAGGCGCAAATTGACGGATGCGGCCATGGGCGACTCCTGCCAATGCACCAGGGTTGGGCCGTGGTTGCCCCAGACGGCCAAGGCCAAGGTGTGGCCGATTTCTTCCATCAAAGCGGGCAGGCGTTCGCGTGCCATCTTCACGGCGTCCAGCCGCGACAGTGTGGCCAAGCCCAGGCGCAGTGTCGCAGGGCCCAGTTCGTAGCGGGTGCTGGTGCTGTCTTGCACCACCAGACCCAGCCGCTGGAAGCTGACCAGGTAGCGGTGGGCTTTGGCCGCGCTCATGCCGGCTGCAGAGGCCAGGTCGCGCAGCATCAGGGGGCCAGGGGCTTGGGCCAGCACGTCCAGCAAGGCAAAACCTACTTCGACCGACTGGATGCCGGCGCGTTCCTTGCCTTCTTCGGCGGGGTTGGTGTCTGTGGCCATGTCGTCTAGAATCAAGTTTCGTTTAGTTAAACGAGTTTAACAATGCGTAATTTGTGAGCTGACTCACTGTAGCGCATCGCGACACAAACGGACACACACAACATGAAATTGGCGACATACAAAGACGGCTCACGCGATGGTCAACTGGTGGTGGTTTCGCGTGATTTGAGCACAGCCCATTATGCGACCGGCATCGCGACCAAAATGCAGCAAGTGTTGGACGACTGGAACTTTCTGGCACCTCAACTCGAAGACCTGTACACCACGCTCAACCAAGGCAAAGCGCGCCATGCGTTCCCGTTTGACCCTGAGCAGTGCATGGCGCCTTTGCCACGCGCCTACCAGTGGGCCGATGGCTCGGCCTACATCAACCACGTGGAGTTGGTGCGCGCAGCCCGCAACTCCGAAGTGCCCAGCAGCTTCTACACCGACCCGCTGATGTACCAGGGTGGCAGCGATGACTTCATCGGTCCGCGCGACCCGGTGGTGTGCGCCAACGAGGCCTTCGGCATCGACTTTGAAGCCGAGATCGCCGTCATCACCGGTGACGTGCCCATGCAAACCAGCGCCGACGATGCCATCGACGCCGTGCGCTTGATCATGTTGGCCAACGACGTGAGCCTGCGCAACTTGATCCCGAACGAGTTGGCCAAGGGCTTTGGCTTCTTCCAGAGCAAACCGGCCACCGCCTTCAGTCCCGTGGCCATCACGCCCGACGAGTTGGGCGACGCCTGGCAAGGCGGCCGCGTGCACCTGACGCTGCAGTCCACCTGGAACGGCCGCAAAGTGGGCATGTGCGAAGCCGGTCCCGAGATGACCTTCCATTTCGGCCAGCTGATCGCCCACATCTGCAAAACCCGCAATGTGCGTGCGGGCTCCATCGTGGGCAGCGGCACGGTGAGCAACAAGAGCGTGGAAGTCAAAGGCAAACCCGAATGGCCCAAGGGCTACAGCTGCATCGCCGAAAAACGCGCCATCGAGACCATCCTGGACGGCAAGCCCAGCACCGAATTCATGAAGTTCCGCGACACCATCCGCATCGAGATGAAGGGTCAAAATGGCGAAAGCTTGTTTGGCGCGATCGAGCAAGAAATTGTGCCTTTGAACCAGGCATGACGCGCTCCTGAAGGTGTGTGGAGCGTAAAAAAGCCGTTTGCGCTTCACCGATGAAGCGCAAACGGCTGAGGGTGAAGAACTCGATCAGCCCAGCTTCTTCATCAACAAAGCATTCACCTGCCCCGGATTGGCCTTGCCCTTGCTGGCCTTCATGATCGGGCCGACCAGGCCGTTCAGTGCTTTGGCGTTACCGGCCTTGAACTCTTCCACGTTCTTGGGGTTGGCGGCCAGCACTTCGTCGATGATCTTTTCCAGCTCGCCGGTGTCGTTCATCTGCTTGAGGCCTTTGGCTTCGATGATGGCGTCGACTTCGCCTTCTTGATTCCACAGACCTTCAAACACCTGACGCGCCGCGTTGTTGCTGATGGTGTTGTCGCTGATGCGGCCGATCAGGGCGGCGAGTTGGGCCGCGCTCACGGGCGCTTGTTCGATGCTGAGTTCGCTGGCGTTCAGGCGGCGTGAGACTTCGCCCATGATCCAGTTGCTGGCCAGTTTGGCTTGGCCGCAGGCTTTGGCTGTGGCTTCAAAGTAGGCGGCGACCGCCTTGCTTTGGGTCAGCTGCGTGGCGTCGTATTCGGGCAGGGCGTAGTCTTTGACGAAGCGCTCGGCCATCACGCGGGGCAGTTCGGCCATCTCGCCTTTGACGCGCTCGACCCAGTCGCGGCCGATCACCAGCGGTGGCAGGTCCGGGTCGGGGAAGTAGCGGTAGTCGGCGGCGTCTTCCTTGGTGCGCATGGCGCGGGTCTCGCCCGTGTCGGGGTCGAACAGCACGGTGGCTTGCTGGATGGTGTGGCCGTCTTCGATTTGGTCGATTTGCCAGCGCACTTCGTAGTCGATGGCCTGCTGCATGAACTTGAAGCTGTTCAGGTTCTTGATCTCGCGGCGGGTGCCCAAGGGCTCGCCGGGTTTGCGCACCGACACGTTGGCGTCGCAGCGGAAGCTGCCTTCTTGCATGTTGCCGTCGCAGATGCCAATCCAGGTCACGATTTTGTGCAGTTCTTTGGCGTAGGCCACAGCTTCTTCACTGCTGCTCATGTCGGGGCGCGTCACGATTTCCAAGAGCGGCGTGCCAGCGCGGTTCAGGTCGATGCCGCTTTGACCAATGAAGTCTTCGTGCAGTGATTTGCCCGCGTCTTCTTCGAGGTGGGCGCGCTCCAGGCGCACGGTTTTGCGCACCGTTTCTTTGCCTTCTTCGAGGAAGAACGACACCTCGCCACCTTGCACCACCGGGATCTCGAATTGGCTGATCTGGTAGCCCTTGGGCAGGTCGGGGTAGAAGTAGTTTTTGCGCGCAAAGATGCTGCGCTCGGCAATGTGCGCGTTGATGGCCAAGCCAAATTCAATCGCGCGTTCCACAGCGCCGATGTTCATCACGGGCAGCGTGCCGGGCAGGGCCATGTCCACCGCGCAGGCTTGCGTGTTGGCTTCGGCACCGAAGGCCGTGGGGGCGCGGCTGAAGATCTTGCTGTTGGTCGAGAGTTGGGCGTGTGTTTCAAAGCCGATGACGACTTCGTAGCCTTGGACGAGTTTGCTCATGGTCTTAAACCCCCGCTGGTTTCTGGAGGTGGAAATCGGTGGCTTGTTGCAGGCGGTGTGCGGCGTTCAGCAACTGGGCTTCCTTGAAGTAGTTGCCGATCAGCTGCAGGCCCACGGGCATGCCGCCCGCGCCAAAGCCTGCGGGCACGCTCATGCCGGGCAGACCCGCCAGCGAGGCGGGCAGGGTGAAGATGTCGGCCAGGTAGTCGGCCACCGGGTCGTTGGCGTTCTCGCCAAACTTCCAGGCCACCGAAGGGGCCACGGGGCCAGCGATCACGTCGCACTGCTTGAACGCGTTCTGGAAGTCGTCGGCGATCATGCGGCGGATTTTTTGCGCCTGCAGGTAGTAGGCGTCGTAGTAACCGTGACTCAGCACATAAGCGCCCGTCATGATGCGGCGCTTGACCTCGTTGCCAAAGCCTTCGGCGCGGGTCTTTTTGTACATGTCCACCAGGTCGGTGTAGTCCTTGGCGCGGTGGCCAAACTTCACGCCGTCAAAGCGGCTGAGGTTGGAGCTGGCTTCGGCCGGGGCAATGATGTAGTAGACGGGAATCGACAATTCGGTGCGCGGCAGGCTGATGGGCACCAGCTTGGCGCCGAGCTTTTCATACTCGCGCAAAGCACCGTCCACGGCGGCGCGCACATCGGCCGCCAGGCCTTCACCAAAGAACTCCTTAGGCACGCCAATGCGCAGGCCTTCGAGCGAGTTGTTCAACGATGCCCTGAAGTCTTCGGTCCGCATGTCCAGCGAGGTCGAGTCGCGGTCGATGTCGCCGCCGCACATGGTACTCAGCAAGAGTGCGCAGTCTTCGGCGCTGCGGGCCATGGGGCCAGCCTGGTCCAGGCTCGAGGCGTAGGCGATCATGCCGTAGCGGCTGGCGCGGCCATAGGTGGGCTTGATGCCGGTGATGCCGCAAAAGCTGGCCGGCTGGCGGATCGAGCCGCCGGTGTCGGTGCCGGTGGCGGCAGGCACCAGGCGGGCCGCCACGGCAGCTGCGCTGCCGCCCGACGAGCCGCCAGGTACGCGGGTGCTGTCCCAGGGGTTGGTGACCGGGCCGTAAGCCGAGTTTTCGTTGGCCGAGCCCATGGCGAATTCGTCGCAGTTGAGCTTGCCCAAGCTGACCATGCCCGCTGTGCGCAGGCGCTGCACCACGGTGGCGTCAAAGGGCGAGCGGTAGCCGCTCAGGATTTTGGAGCCTGCGGTGGTGGCGAAATCACGGGTGACGAACACGTCTTTGTGTGCCACGGGCACGCCTTCCAGCGGGCCAGCGGTGCCGTCAGCCAGCTTGGCGTCCGAGGCGCGGGCTTGGGCCAGCGTCACTTCGCTGTCGATGTCCAGAAAGGCGTTGTGCGGGTTGCCACCCATGCGGGTCAGGAATCGCGTGGCGACTTCGACCGCGCTGACTTCTTTGGTTTGCAAAAGACTGGCCAGCGCTTTCACGCTGAGGTTGTGCAGATCACTCATGGCTTACTCGATGACTTTGGGAACCAAAAACAGGCCGCGCTCGACGGCGGGGGCGCTTTGCTGGTTCAAATCGCGTTGGTTGGGCTCGCTGGCCACGTCAGGGCGCAGGCGCAGCGTGATGTCCTGGATGGCCGCCACGGGGTGGGCCATGGGAGTGATGCCGGTGGTGTCTACGGCTTGCATGGCTTCGACGATGCCAAAAAAGCCATTGATTTGCGAGAGCATGCGCTCACTTTCTTCGGGCTTGAGCTCCAGACGGGCGAGGTTCGCGATCCGGGCAATATCCTGCGGGGTCAGGGACATGGTTTGAAAAGAGTTGTAAAGGTCAAATTTTTTCCGGGCCATAGGGTGAACAAACGTACGCCTTTGACCAGGGGATCGGGTATTATCCTGTGTTTACTGCAGCGTCAAGAACGGTCTTCGCGCAAGACCGCACGCTATCCCAGATTTGATTGTTGTGCCCACCCATCCCAGCCCTCCACAGCAGATCGGTTGAGGCCCCTAAGGATTCCCGAATGTTTTCTTCATTCCGCCGTTATTTTTCCAGTGACCTGGCCATCGACCTGGGCACTGCCAACACCCTGATTTTTGTGCGTGACAAGGGCATCGTGCTGGACGAGCCATCCGTGGTGGCGATCCGTCACGAAGGTGGCCCCCAAGGCAAGAAAACCTTGCAAGCCGTGGGCCACGAAGCCAAGGCCATGCTGGGCAAAGTGCCCGGCAACATCGAAGCCATCCGCCCCATGAAGGATGGCGTGATCGCCGACTTCACTGTGACAGAGCAGATGCTCAAGCAGTTCATCCGCATGGTGCACCCTCGCAGCACCTTCCGTCCAAGCCCCCGCATCATCATCTGTGTGCCTTGTGGTTCGACCCAGGTCGAGCGCCGTGCCATCCGTGAGTCGGCTTTGGGTGCAGGCGCATCCGAGGTCTACCTGATCGAAGAACCCATGGCCGCGGCCATCGGCGCGGGCTTGCCTGTGTCGGAAGCATCGGGCTCCATGGTGGTGGACATCGGTGGCGGCACGACCGAAGTGGGCGTGATCTCGCTGGGTGGCATGGTCTACAAGGGCAGCGTGCGCGTGGGTGGCGACAAGTTTGACGAAGCCATCATCAGCTACATCCGCCGCAACTACGGCATGCTGATTGGCGAGCCTACGGCCGAAGCCATCAAGAAGAACATCGGCTCTGCCTTCCCGGGCAGCGAAGTCAAGGAAATGGAAGTCAAGGGCCGCAACCTGTCCGAAGGCGTGCCGCGCAGCTTCACCATCAGCTCCAACGAGATCCTCGAAGCCCTGACCGATCCGCTCAACCAGATAGTCTCGGCCGTCAAAACTGCACTGGAGCACACGCCGCCTGAGTTGGGCGCCGACATTGCCGAGCGCGGCATGATGCTCACCGGTGGTGGCGCTTTGTTGCGTGACTTGGACCGCCTGCTGGCCGAAGAAACAGGCTTGCCCGTGTTGGTGGCCGAAGACCCGCTGACCTGCGTGGCCCGTGGTTGCGGCATGGCGCTGGAGCGCATGGACCAGCTGGGCAGCATTTTCACCAGCGAGTAAAGCACCTGCGGGCCTGCACCACGCAGGTCCTCCACGGTCTTTCATCAACTCTGAATCCGGTGCATCCCGACTATGGCTCTGGATACCTTTGAGCGCAGTGTGCCGCCGATCTTTCGGCATGGCTTGTCCGCAACTTCCAAACTGGTGCTGTTGGCTTTGTTGTCCATTTTGCTGATGGCGGCGGACCACCGACTCAAAATTTCTTACCCCGTCCGTGCCGGCATCGCCATGGTGTTGGCGCCTTTGCAGTGGTTGTCTTTGCAGCCGAGCCGTTTGGGTCATGCTGTGGGCGATTATTTTGTGGACCTGGATGAGGCCCGGGATGCCGCGCAAAGTTTCCAGACGCGGTCCATATCGCAAACCCAACGCTTGCAGCAAGTGGAGCAACTTCTGCAGGAGAACAAGCAACTGCGCGAATTGCTGGATTTGCGGAAAGATTTCTCAGGCCCCTCCAAGCCTGTTCAAGTTTTGTACGGAACCACCGATGCCTACAGTGAGCGTGTGGTGGTCGATCGTGGGCAATTGGCAGGCATTGAGCCAGGCTCTGCCGTGATCGATGCGGCCGGTGTCTTTGGGCAAGTCACGCGTGTGTACCCCTTGGTCAGCGAAGTCACCATGCTCACTGATCGAGGACAAAGCATTCCCGTGATGAACGCCCGTACAGGGACTCGCCATGTGGCCAATGGTGACCCCGGTACTTTGGGTGGGTCTTTGGAGCTGAAGTTTGTGCCTGCAGGTGCGGACATGAAGCAAGGCGACTTGTTGACCACCAGTGGTATTGATGGGGTCTATCCGGCGGGTTTGCATGTCGGCACCATTGTTCAAATTGACCGCCGCGTTGACTCCTCTTTTGCGAGGGTTCATGCTAAACCCATGGCCGTTTCGCGAGGACGTCATTTGCTGGTGCTTACGCCGGTAAAAGACTGGCCTGCGCCACCCGCACCGGTGGTGCCGGTGCCAAGCGGCGGCAAACACAAATCGAACGCTACGGCCGCCGCCGGACAAGCGACAGGAGGCAAGCCATGATCATGCCCGCAGGTCGGCCACTCCTGCTGCCCGTCAACCCTCGTTTCATTGCATTCACCTTGGTGTTGGCATTGCTCGTGAACATGCTGTTGGGTTTGTCTGGCATGCGCTGGCTGCCAGATGTGTTGGCCATCGTTGTGGTGTTTTGGAATGTTCACCAACCGCGACGTGTAGGTTTGCTGCTTGCTTTTGTTCTGGGATTGGCGCTGGATGTGCACGAGTCTGCGTTGCTGGGTCAAAACGCTTTGTCCTATGTGGTGTTGAGCAGCATCGCTTTGGCTATCCAGCGTCGCTTGTTGTGGTTTCCCCTGCGTGAGCAAGCTTTGCAGATCGTGCCTCTTTTCATCGTTGCAGCTTTGGTGGAATGGATCACGCGCTTGATCGTTCAAGACGCTTGGCCTCACTGGAGTCAGCTGTTTTCACCCCTGTTGCAAGCGACGTTGTGGCCCTTGGTCGGGGCTTTGTTGCTGGCGCCGCAAAGACGTGCCTTTGCACCTGACGACATTCGTCCACTTTGACCATGGCTTTGAGTCTGCCTTCGCTTGCTGAACTGCGCGATACGCAGGCCGATATTTACCGGTTCCGTGAACGCGTGATCGTGGTTCAGGCGGTGGTGCTGGTTTGCTTTCTTTTGCTGCTGACACGATTGGCTTATTTGCAGGTTGTGCGGCACGATGACTTGCTGGAGCAGGCCGAGAACAACCGCACAGCTGTGTTGCCGACCGTGCCCCCTCGTGGAACGATCCTCGACCGCAATGGGGTCGTGCTGGCCAGCAACTATTCGGCCTACACCCTGGAAATCACGCCATCCAAGGTCAAAGATCTGGAAACCACCATCAACGAGCTGTCCGAGTTGGTGGACATTCAAGTCAAAGATCGCCGTCGCTTCAAGCGACTGCGTGAAGAATCCAAGAGCTTTGATTCGCTGCCCATTCGCACCCGATTGACCGATGAAGAGGTTGCCCGGTTCAGTGCGCAACGTTACCGCTTTCCTGGCGTGGACATCAAGGCGCGATTATTTCGCCAATACCCTTTCGGTGAGTTGGCCAGCCATGTGATTGGCTACATTGGGCGCATCAACCCCAAAGAAAAAGAGCGCATCGAAGAAGACGACGAGTCCGGCAATTACCGGGGCACTGAATACATCGGCAAGCTGGGCGTGGAGCAGCGCTATGAGCGCGAGTTGCATGGCATCACGGGTGTTAACCAGGTCGAAACTTCTGCCGGTGGTCGTGCTACGCGCAGCTTGTCCAGCCGCCCCGCGACGCCCGGTCAAAACGTGGTGTTGTCCATCGACATCCGCTTGCAAAAGATGGTGGAAGACTTGTTCGGTAATCGGCGAGGGGCCTTGGTGGCACTGGACCCCAATACCGGGGAAGTGCTGGCTTTTGTGAGCAAGCCGACTTTTGATCCCAACTTGTTTGTGGATGGCATTGACCAGGAAAACTGGCAGATGCTCAATGAGTCGATAGACAAACCCTTGCTCAACCGTGCGCTGCGAGGCACATATCCACCGGGGTCTACTTACAAGCCCTTCATGGCCTTGGGCGCTTTGACCACAGGCAAGCGCAGTGCCAGCGCGATCATCCACGACAATGGCTCTTGGACTTTCGGTGGCCACACGTTCCGCAGCCATGGCGATTCTGGTTTGGGTCCGGTGGACATGGTCCGCTCCATCGTCCTGTCCAGCAACGTGTATTACTACTCACTGGCCAACGAGATGGGGGTGGACACCATCCACGACTTCATGAAACCCCTGGGTTTCGGACAAATCACGGGCATCGATCTGCCCGGTGAGGTGCGCGGCATCTTGCCCAGTACCGATTGGAAGCGCAATTACTACAAGCGTCCGGAGCAGCAAAAGTGGTTTGGCGGTGAGACGATTTCTTTGGGCATTGGTCAGGGGTACAACAACTTCACCATGCTGCAATTGGCTTCTGCCACAGCCACAGTGGCCAGCGGGGGGCAGAAGTACACACCACGGGTGGTCAAGGCCACACAAGACGCGTTGACCCATGCCCAATCAGCGGTCTCGGACAAGGCGCCTGTTAATTTGGGCTACAACCCCGATCACATTGCGGTGGTGCGCAATGGCTTGGTGGGCGTGGCCACTTCCGGGACATCGGCTCAGGTGTTTGCAGGGGCCAGTTACCAAAGCGCTGGCAAAACCGGCACGGCGCAAGCGGTCACGATTGGCCAAAAGGAAAAATACAACGCCAGAAAAATGAGCGAGTACCAGCGCGATCATGCGCTGTACATGGCTTTTGCACCGGCTGAAGCGCCTCAAATTGCGCTGGCCTTGGTGGTCGAAAATGCAGGCTTTGGTGCGGTTTCCGCGGCCCCCATTGCCCGTCGCGTGTTTGATTACTGGTTACAGGGGCAGTATCCGAGTGAAGAGGATATTCTGGCCACGCAGCAAGGCCAAAGCTCGCGCCCAATTGGGACGCCCCGCGCCAAGCAGGACATTGTGCTGGACACCAAGAAGTCCAGCGACGGCTTGCGCTGAGCGCAAGCGGCTGCTGCAAGGCCGTTCAACTTTGGTAGACCGTGTCCAATGAAGCGAAGCCCTTGACTTCGATCGGGTTGCCAAACGGGTCCATGAAGAACATGGTCCATTGCTCTCCCGGCTGGCCCGCAAACCGCAAGTGCGGCGCAATCACAAACTGCAGGCCATTCGATTGCAAGCGATGGGCCAATGCTTGCCAATCGGCTTCTTGCAAGATCAAGCCAAAGTGCGGCATGGGCACCAGGTGTTCACCGACACGTCCGGTGTTGCTGGTCCTGAAGGGCTCGCCCAAATGCAAAGAGATCTGGTGCGAAAAGAAGTCGAAGTCCACCCAGGTGTCGGTGGAGCGGCCTTCCTTGCAGCCGAGCACACCGCCATAAAAGCGGCGGGCTTCGTCAAGGTTGGTCACGTGGAAGGCGAAATGAAACAGGCTGCGCATGCCGCAAAGCATAGCAGCCTGTGATTGGGGGTGTTGCGCTTGAATGTGTGCCCGGTCAAACACGACAACGTGCGCTTGGTGGTGTGCCATTCAAACCACGGCACGACAAGTGCACATGAAGGCGCTCTGTTTCAAATGGGTCAATGGTTTTTTTCGGCGGCAGTCTGGCAATCGATGCAGCGCAATGTGGCCGGGTAGGCGGCCAAACGTGCTTCGGGTATGGACACGCCGCAGTCTTTGCACGTGCCGTACAGTCCTGCAGCCAGCCGTTCCAGTGCGGCGTCCAGTGCACCCAGTTCGGCGGTTTCATGTTCGTTCATCGCGAATTCATCGTCGCGCTCCGAAATGGCTTGTGCCCGGTTTTCAAAATCGCGCACATCGTGTTCGGCCGCCATGTCCACGCGAGAGACCAAGCCCCCGCGTTCTTGGGCGATGCGTTTGAGGAGTTCAGCGCGTTCACGCAGAAGGCGCTCTTGGTGGAGTGGCGAAGATGTGTTCATGCAGCCATCCTAGGCTTCGCAGGACCTGTGATGTTGATGTGCATCAATCTGCAGCGGTGAAGTCAGGCCGGGCCTGCTGCATTTGATGTACTGCAAAACAGGGATGGGCCAAGCAAAAGGGCCGCCCATTGGGCGGCCCTTGCTGTGTGGGATGGACGGTGCTTATTTGGCTTTCATGCGCGAGAGCATCAGCTCCATATTGGCTTTGCGGTCGGCGTTGACTTGCTGCAAGCTGGCGCGCTCACCCATGAATTTCATGTAGTCCCGTGTCGGCAGATCGGCCATGAAGTCACGTCCATAGATCAGCTTGGTGGCACCCGAAATCAGCGGCAAGTGGACCACGGCAGCACAATCGGCCAAGGTCAATGTGTCGCCGGCCACGTATGGGGAGAACTTGGCCAATGCCGCGAAGGCGGCAATGTTTTTTTCCAGCTGTGCGCCTGTTTTTTCTTTGGCGCTGTCGCTGACTTTGCCGCCAAAGAAAGCCTCTGGGTAGAGGTTGCGAGCCACCAGCTCCAGGTGCAACTCCAGAAAGGTCACCAGTTCGCGGACCTTGGCCGCTGCAAACGGATCGGAGGGCAACAAGGGCGTTTGCGGGTATTGCTGTTCGATGTACTCCATGATCACAGCCGACTCGCACACAGGGCCTTGTGGCGTTTTGATGTAAGGCACTTTGCCAATGGGGCTGGCTGCGGGATCGGTCTTGCCGACCCAGGCGAGTTCTTCCGCGAAGGGAACGCCTTTTTCGAGCAAGGCGAATTTGACTTTGTTGTAATAGTTGCTGGCTGCAAAGCCGCAGAGTGTGAGCATGGGGTCTCCAGATGGTTGAAGTGTCAGTCAAGCGTAAAGCGATCAAGTTGTTGAGGGCGTCGCGCAGATGACCATTTGGCCAAGTGTGCTCAGCCACAGACTTCGGACTTGCAGCCCATCACTCAGATTCTTGGCGCACGAGGGTGTCCCTCGAATGACATGGCGTGAGGGTTTTCAACGTGCATCCCAGCTGTGAAATCCGGTACTCTGATTCAGATTTCATTTCTATACGAGGAGACCTTGATGAGCGTGAATTTTCAAGTCAATGGCAAGCCTGCCAAGGCCAATGCCGAAACCGATACCCCCTTGTTGTGGGTTTTGCGTGACGAACTGGGCATGACGGGCACCAAGTTCGGTTGCGGTGCGGCTTTGTGCGGTGCTTGCACGGTGCATGTGAACGGCGAAGCCGTTCGCTCTTGCCAGACGCCTTTGAGTGCCGTGTCCGGTAAGAAGGTGGCCACGGTCGAAGGTCTGTCTGCCAAAAACAACCACCCCCTGCAAGTGGCCTGGATCAAGCACGATGTGCCGCAGTGTGGCTATTGCCAGTCGGGCCAGCTCATGAGCGCTGCAGCCTTGCTCGCCAAGAACACCAACCCCAGCGATGCCGACATCGACAACGCGATGAGCGGCAACATCTGCCGCTGCGGCACTTACCCCCGTATCCGCGCCGCCATCAAAGATGCCGCCGCCACGATGCGCAAAGCCTGATCCGCTGGAGAACACACATGACTGAAATCCAAACTTCTCGCCGCTCATTCCTCAAGACCAGCGCAGCCGTGACCGGTGGCCTGCTGATGGCTGTCAACCTGCCAGGCACCCTGGGGCAAGCCATGGCTGCGGGCACCGTGAGCACGCCCAATGCCTGGGTGCACATCGCAGACGACAACAGCATCACCATCCTGAGCGCCCACTCTGAAATGGGTCAAGGCGTTCACACCTCCATGCCCATGTTGGTGGCCGAAGAACTCAACGTGGACCTCAGCCAGATCAAGGTGGTCGATGCACCTCCGGGTGAGGCTTATGTCAATGCCCTGTTGGGTGCACAGATCACCGGTGGTTCGACCTCCGTGCGCGGCAGCTGGGAAAAGCTGCGCGTCGCAGGTGCCCAAGTGCGTGAAATGCTGGTGTCCGCTGCCGCCGCAGAGTGGAAAGTGGACCGCGCACAGATCAAGGCCGACAAGGGCATGTTGATCGGCCCCAACGGCAAAAAAGCCACGTATGGCGCCATGGCCGCAGCGGCATCCAAGTTGCCCGTGCCTGAGAAACCAGCCATCAAGGACCCCAAAGACTTCCGCATTGTGGGCAAGCGCACCAAGCGCTTGGACACCCCCGCCAAAACCAATGGCACGGCCGAGTTTGGTATCGACGTCAAGCTGCCCGGCATGGTGTACGCCACCATCGTGCAGTGCCCTGTCATTGGCGGCAAGGTCAAGAGCTTTGACGGCGCACAAGCCAAGGCCATGCCTGGCGTGCAAGCCGTGGTGCAGGTCAGCGACGGCGTGGCCGTGGTGGCCGACTCCTGGTGGCGCGCCAA
>NZ_JAOASQ010000013.1 GCF_030158565.1 Limnohabitans sp.
GCTGTCGGTGCCGGGGTGGCGGTTTGGGCGATGTGGCAAAGCGAAGCGCCTCTGAGCCCGGGCCGCCACCTCGGCACCGACAGCTCCGCGCTCACGCAAGACGAAGGCTGGTATTCAAACAAAGCGGAATTCCAGCTTGCCCAAAGGCCCATAGTCCGCGTCAAACACATCGCCCACCTTGGCGGGCGCGGGCTTGGTAAAGGAGCCAGCCAAAACAATTTCTCCAGCTTGCAGGTGTTCGCCCCATGGGGCCAGCTTGTTGGCCAACCAGGCGATGCCCACAGCCGGGTGGCCTTGCACGCCCGCTGCCAAGCCGGTTTCTTCGACCACACCATTTTGGCGCAGCACAGCGCCGCACCAAGGCAAGTCGGTGGTCAGCGGGTCGACCCGTTTGGCACCGAGCACGATGCCCGCATTGGCGGCGTTGTCGCTGATGGTGTCGTAAACCTTGCGCATGACCTTGGTGTGGCGGTCGAACTGCTCGATGCGCGAATCGATGATCTCGATGGCAGGCGTCACGTAGTCCGTGGCCTCCAGCACCTGCTGCACCGTCACATTCGGGCCGCGCAATTCTTTCTTGAGAATGAAGGCCAACTCCACCTCGACGCGCGGCGCGATGAAGTTCGTGAACGGAATGTCCAGCACCTGGCCGGGCGTGCAGGTGTAGCGCATGTCATCGAGCAAGGTGCCGTAATCGGGCTCGTCGATCTGGCTGGACACCTGCATGGCGCGGCTGGTGAGGCCAATCTTGTGGCCGATCATGGTGCGCCCTTCGGCGAACTTGATGGCCATCCAGGCGCGGTTGATGCGGTAGCCATCTTCGATGGTCATGCCCGGGAAGCGCTTGGAAAAGTGCTCGATCTGCACGCGGGATTTTTCGGACTGGTTCAGCTCGTGTGCGAGCTGCTGGATCAAGGTGTCGTCAAACATGGTGTTCCTGTAGGAGCGGCGCCCTCGCCGCGATGGTTTCTGTGGTGTTGGAAGGATCATCGCCGCGAGGGTGCGGCTCCCACTTCAGGTCAGGGCCCATCAAATTTTGTTGAACAGCGGATGGAGGTTGCTGTGCTTGGCGTCAAACACTTCGGGACCGACGTCGATCTGCAGTGTGATGCCGATGTGGCGCTGCGCCATCACGGGCGCAAAAAAGGCCTGGGCCACTTCGAGCAAGGTTTGTCCTGCGCGTTGCTGGGTGGCTTCTGTGCGGCCTCGGCCCATGCGCACGTTCAGGTACACAAAAGCGTAGTCGCCCGTGCCACCTGCTGCCTGGCCCGCCGCACCGCCATCGGCCACGGCGTAGTGCGGCGCAGGGTAGGCCAGCACGCGCGTGCCGCCGGTCGGGAAGACCTGCTTGCCTGCTTCGTCTTGCACGGTGAGCATGGCGTCGGCCATCTGGCGGCACAGCGTGGTCATGTGGACTTCGGCGTCGAGTTGGCCGGTGTAGAGAATCACGAGATGGGGCATGTTCGGGGCCTTGTTCAGAGTCGGGTGCTCACAGCGGTGTAGCCTTGCGCGCTGCTGGCCTGCGCCGCCGGGATGTGCTCGCCTTTTTGGGGCGTCACTTCAAAAATCGCGTTGAGCTGGCCCGTGCCGCTGGCGCCGAAGTACGGGGTCACCATGTCGACCGCGCCGTCGTAGTCTGTCCAGCCCAGCGCCCCCAGCAGCATGGCGGTGTCGTGCATGAAGCCTTCGCCATGGCCTTTGCTGGCGTACTCGGGCAGCATTTCGCAAAAGGCTTTCCACTCGCGCTGGTCCCACATGCGCAACACCTGCTCGTCGAGTTTTTCCAGGAAGGGGCTCCAGATCTTGTGCGCGAATTCCGGGGCCAAGCCGTTCTGCGCAAAGCGGTGACTGAGCGAGCCGCTGGCCAGAAAAGCCACCTTGCCGTCGTAATGCTTTTCGACCGCCTCGCGCATGGCCCAGCCCAGGCGGGCGCTGTCGTTGAGGTAATGCGAGGTGCACAGGGCCGAGACCGAAACCACCTTGAAGTGCTGGTCTTCGTTCATGTAGCGCAGCGGCACCAGCGTGCCGTATTCGGGCTGCAAGGTGGTGGCGTCGTGCGCCAGGGTTTCCACGCCGTAGTCGTTGGCCACCTTGGCCAGCAAATGCCCCAACACCGGATTGCCCGGCGACTCAAACGCCATATTGCTGATGAAGTGCGGCAGCTCATTGCTGGTGTACACGCCCTTGTAGTGCGGCGCGCAGTTGATGTGGTAACTGGCATTGACCAACCAGTGCGTGTCGAACACCACCAGCGTGTCCACGCCCATGGCGCGGCAGCGGCGGCTGATTTCCTTGTGGCCATCGATGGCGCTTTGGCGTGTGCCGAAGCGCGGGCCGGGAATCTCGCTCAGGTACATGCTGGGCACGTGGGTGATTTTGGCCGCCAGGGCAAGTTGTCCCATGCTGTTTTCCTTTTCAGCTCTCGGCGGTGATGCCCGCCTTGCGGATCACCTGCGCGTATTTGTCGGTCTCGCTGCGGATGAAGGCCGCGAAGCGCTCGGGTGTGCCTGCCAGCGAGACGATGCCGCCGTCTGCAAAGGCCTGCACCACGGCGGGCGCCTGCAAGGCTTTGTTGATTTCACTGTTCAGGCGCTGCACCACCACATCGGGCGTGCCGCTGCGCGTGAGGATGCCGTTCCACGAGTTGGACTCGATGGGCAAGCCCTGCTCGGTGAGCGTGGCGATCTGTGGCGCCAGCGGCGAGCGTTTGGCCGTCGCCATGCCGATCGCCACCAACTTGCCGCTTTGCACGTGCTGGCGAAACTCAGGCCAGTTGCCGAACATCACCGTGACCTGACCACCGATCAAATCGTTGAGCGCTGGGGCCTGGCCCTTGTAGGGCACATGGATCATCTCGATGCCAGCCTGCGCTTCGAGCATGGCCCCCGAGATGTGGGCTGAAGTACCCGCGCCGAACGAGGCGTAGCTGAGCTTGCCGGGTTGCTTTTTGGCTGCGGCGATCAGCTCGGCCACGGTCTTGAGGCCGCTGCCGGGGTGTGTGGCCAGCACATGCTCGGACATGCCCATCAGGCCGACCGGGCGCAGATCGCGCAGGCCGTCATAGGGCAGGTTTTTCACCAGCGTCTGGTTCACGCAAAAGCTGTTGGCCACGGTGACCAGGGTGTGCCCATCGGCTGGCGACTTGGCGGCCAGGTCCACGCCCAGCACCGTGCCCGCGCCAGGCTTGTTGTCCACCACCACACTCTGCCCCAAGGCCTTGGTCAGCTCGACGGCGACCAAACGCGTCACCACATCGGTGGTACCGCCTGGCGGGAAAGGCACGATCAAGCGGATCGGTTTGGCGGGCCAAGCCTGTGTCTGGGCCTGTGCAGCCCAAGGCAAGGCCGCCGCAGCGGCGCCCAGCAGAAGTTCGCGGCGCTGCATGCTCACATGCCCCAGTGTGGGATGTGGTGCGAGCCCATCGACACGGCCACATTTTTCGGCTCGCAGAACACTTCGTAGCTCCAGGTGCCGCCTTCGCGGCCGGTGCCGCTGGCCTTGGTGCCGCCAAAGGG
>NZ_JAOASQ010000014.1 GCF_030158565.1 Limnohabitans sp.
TTGCGGATGCGCTCGGTCGAGCCCATCGAGGTGCCGCCGTATTTGTGAACGATCAAAGCCATGTGTAGTTCTGATGAGGGGAAATTTGCGCTGAAATGACTTCCAGCAAAACCCTAGATTGTAGCAATCGCTCAACCCTCGCGGGGCACGGCGGCGCTGGCGCCATCGTCAGCGTGGCGACCAGGTGAGCACGGGCCCCAGGCGGACCACATGGCCCTGACCCACTTTGAGGTTCAAGCGATGGCCTCGGGTGCTGCAATCGGCCACCTGATCGAGCAACTCGTTCAGCTGCGCTGTGGAAGGCGTGGTGGCGTAAGCGATGCGCAGCCAATGGCGCAAAACCAGCGCCTGCCGTGCTCGGCTCAGTGATTGCAAGGCAGTGATGCGCGGCGGGTTGCCCACATGGGCCAGGTCTTGCGCGGCCACCTCGTCAAGCACCTCTTGGGCTTGTGCTGCATGGGCTGCACTGCGGGCAAAGGTGTCTCGAAAGGCCGGAAAAGCCTCGGCCAGCACAGGCAGCACGCGGGCGCGGATGCGGTTGCGGGTGAATTGCTCGTTGCTGTTGCTCGGGTCTTCGACCCAGGCTTGCCCGCGCTCGCGCAGCCAGTCGCGCAAAGCCGCGCCGGGCACCGCAAAAAAAGGCCGATGCCAGTTCAGGCCACCACGCTGCCACTGTGCGGGCATGCTGGCCAGCCCCGGCAAACCCGCGCCTCGGGACAAGGCGATGAGCAAGGTTTCGACCTGATCGTCGGCATGCTGGGCCACAGCCACATCGCGCACATCGGGCCATTCGGTTTGCACAGCCTCGGCCAACGCGGCATATCGGGCCTGACGGGCCGCGTCTTCGGGGCTTTGGCCAGGGGCATGGCTCGCCTGCACACGGCGCACCAGCAAGGGCACGCTCAGCTGCTCGCACAACGCGAGGCAATGGGTCTCAAAGCCATCGGCCGCATCTTGCAAGCCATGGTGGATGTGCACCGCCCTCACCTGCCCGGGCCAACGCTGCACGCAGGCCAGCAACAAGGCGGAGGAATCGGCGCCGCCGCTCAAGGCCACCGCAAAAGGAAGGCCCGGGCTGAAATCAGCCAGGGCCTGGTCAAGGGTTTGCGACATCTGCGAAAGCCTTGCGGCTCGCCTGTTGGGTTTTACTTGCCCGCTTTGGTGTCGGTGAAACGACCGTAGCTGTTGAGGCGCTCATAACGGCGATCCTGCAACTCTTTGGGCTTGAGGTCGGCCAGTTGGCGCCAGGCATCTGCCAAGGCGCGTTTGAGCAAGGCGATCATTTGCTCATGGTCTCGGTGCGCACCGCCCACCGGCTCGCTCACGATCTTGTCGATCACATTCAAAGCCTTCAGGCGGTGAGCGGTGATGCCCAATGCTTCAGCGGCCACTTCGGCTTTTTCGCCGGTTTTCCACAAAATCGAAGCGCAACCTTCAGGGCTGATCACGGAGTAGACCGAGTACTGCAGCATCAGCACCTGATCGGCCACCGAGATGGCCAAGGCGCCGCCCGAGCCACCTTCACCAATGATGGTGGTGATGATCGGCACTTCGAGCTGGGCCATTTCAAAAATATTGCGGCCAATGGCTTCGGACTGACCGCGTTCTTCGGCGTCAATGCCGGGGTAAGCGCCGGGCGTGTCCACAAAAGTGAACACCGGCAGCTTGAATTTCTCGGCCGTCTTCATCAGGCGCAGCGCTTTGCGGTAACCCTCGGGCTTGCTCATGCCAAAGTTGCGCAGGGTGCGCTCTTTGGTGTCACGGCCTTTTTGGTGGCCCAGCACCATGCAGGCTTGGCCATTGAAACGGGCCAAACCGCCCACGATGGACAGGTCGTCTGCAAAGTGGCGGTCACCGTGCATTTCGACGAAGTCGGTGAAGATGCCGTTGATGTAGTCCAGCGTGTACGGACGCTCAGGATGGCGCGAGATTTTGGTGACCTGCCAGGGGGTCAGGTCACTGTAAATGTCTTTGGTCAGTTGCTGGCTTTTTTTGCTCAGCTGATCAATTTCCAGGGTGATGTCCACCGCAGATTCGCTTTGCACGTAGCGCAGCTCTTCGATCTTGGCTTCGAGTTCGGCAACGGGTTGCTCAAAGTCGAGAAATGTTCTTTTGGCCAAGTTTTGCTCCTCTGTTCATCAGCAGGCGGACAGGTGTGTCCAGCCCTCAATACGCCACCGGAACCGGGTCCAGCGAGCGCCAAATATACCAAGTTGCCACCGTGCAATACGGACTCCAGGCCTGGGCCACCTCGCGGGCATCGCTGCGGCTGACCGGCTCGCCCGAGAAATAGTTGCTGCTGATGCCATTGATCAGGCCCACATCGTCAAGCGGCAGCACATTGGGCCGCATCAGGTGGAAGATCAGGAACATCTCGGCCGTCCAGCGGCCAATGCCCCGGATCGCCACCAATTCGTCGATGATGGCCTCGTCGTCCATCTCTTGCCAGGCTTTGACGTGCACCGTGCCCGAGCTGAAATGCATGGCCAGATCGACCAGGTATTCGACCTTTCGGGCCGACAAACCGGCCGCCCGCATGTCATCGACCTTGAGTTTGAGCACAGCAGCCGGGGTGAGCCGTTTGGGCAGCACCGAA
Source organism: Limnohabitans sp. (assembly GCF_030158565.1). Classification (GTDB taxonomy): domain Bacteria; phylum Pseudomonadota; class Gammaproteobacteria; order Burkholderiales; family Burkholderiaceae_C; genus Limnohabitans_A. Next base: position 2,597 of record NZ_JAOASQ010000014.1, read on the forward strand.
AAGCGGTCCCAAACCGACTGCGCCGCCTTGACCGAGATTTGCTGGCCCACGATGGACCGCGCCAAAGTGACAAAAGCATCGCCCCGCGTCTCCAGAATGGCATTGCCAAACTGGGGGATCAGCTTTTTCATGACCCGGTCTTTTTTGGCCAGGTGCGCACAGGCCTGCGCCCAGTATTCGGGCGTGACCGGGACCACGTCTTTGGCAACCTCTTTGGACGCCACGCTCACTGCGCCGCCTCCCAGGTGGTGCCGGTGGCCGAGTCTTTGAGCACGATGCCCTGCGCCAGCAGCTCGTTGCGAATGCGGTCGGCCTCGGCAAAGTTCTTGGTTTTCTTGGCGTCCGCGCGAGCCTGGATTTGGGCCTGAATAGCGGCCTCATCCAAGCCGGCACCGGACTGCAAATAAGCGGTCGGATCGGTTTGCAACAAACCGAGCAAGCCCCCCAGCGCCTTGAGCAAACCGGCACGCTCGGCCGACTGGCTGCGGTTGACTTCGCTGGCCAGCTCGAACAGAACGGCCACCGCATCGGGTGTGCCAAAGTCTTCGTCCATGGCCGCTTTGAAGCGGGCGGCCATCGGGTCGGCCCAGTCGATGGCCACCTCGGCAGGAGGCACCGCTTGCAGCGCGGTGTACAAGCGCTTCAAGGCCCCCTTGGCGTCGTTCAAATGCACATCGCTGTAGTTCAGCGGGCTGCGGTAGTGGCTGCGCACCACAAAGAAACGCACCGTCTCGGCATCGAATGCCTTGAGCACATCGCGGATGGTGAAAAAGTTGCCCAGGCTCTTGGACATCTTTTCGTTGTCCACATTGATGAAGCCGTTGTGCATCCA
>NZ_JAOASQ010000015.1 GCF_030158565.1 Limnohabitans sp.
CGGTCGCCAATGATCAGTTCGCGCTGGCCACGGCCCACGGGCACCATGGAGTCGATCGACTTCAGGCCGGTTTGCATAGGCTGGTCAACCGATTTACGTGCGATCACGCCAGGGGCGACTTTTTCGATCACGTCGGTCATCTTGGCGTTGATGGGGCCTTTGCCGTCAATCGGCTGGCCCAGTGCGTTCACCACGCGGCCAATCAGTTCAGGGCCGACGGGCACTTCCAGAATGCGGCCTGTGCACTTGACAGTGTCGCCTTCGGAGATGTGCTCGTACTCACCCAAGATCACGGCACCGACCGAGTCACGCTCGAGGTTCAGGGCCAGACCGTAAGTGGCAGCGCCATCAGCAGTCGCTGGGAATTCGAGCATTTCGCCCTGCATCACATCAGACAAACCGTGGACGCGAACGATACCGTCGGTCACAGACACCACGGTGCCTTGGTTGCGGATATCGGCGCTGGCGGACAGCCCTTCAATGCGGCTCTTGATCAGTTCAGAAATTTCTGCGGGATTGAGTTGCATGACTCTTTCCTTCTTTCTTTAAATATGTCCGGTCTCAATCCGCATCAAGCGGTGAGGGCCGATTTCATTTGTTCCAGTCGGGCCTTGACAGAGGTGTCGAGCACCTCGTCGCCCACCACCACACGAATACCACCGATCAGGGCGGAATCCAACTCGACGCTTACATTGAGCTTGCGCGCAAAGCGTTTTTCGAGCGTGGACGACAAGTCGGCCAAAGCCGAAGCGTCGATGGGAAATGCGCTGTACACCACCGCGTCAGCGGTGCCACCTTGCGCATTCATGAGGGCCCGGTACTGCTGTGCAACCACAGGCAGCGCACTGAGACGACGGTTTTCGATCACCAGGCGCAGGAAGTTCTTGCCAGCCTCGGGCAGTGCTGTGCGCACCACGCCAGAGATCAGCTCGAATGCCTGCTCGTCGGACACTTTGGGGCTGTCGATGAACTGTTGCAGTTGCGCGTTGTCGGCAACAGCAGCCAGTTCATCCAGCCAAGTGGCCGTGCCAGCGAGATCGGATGCCTGCGCTTTGAAAAGCGCTTCGGCATAAGGGCGGGCGATGGTAGCAAGTTCTGCCATGGTCTTCTCTGGCTGGAGCTTTTTACAGCTCGGTCTTGAGGCGGCTCAGCAGATCAGCGTGGACACCAGCGTTGACTTCCTTGCGGAGAATCTGCTCGGCGCCTTTGACGGCCAAGGCTGCGACCTGCTCACGCAGCGCTTCGCGGGCCTTGACAGCTTGCTGCTCAGCTTCAGCTTTTGCAGCGGCGATGATCTTGTTGCCTTCTTCGGTGGCACGTGCTTTGGCTTCGTCAACGATGCCATTTGCACGGCGCTCGGCGTCTGCCAAGCGCGAAGCCGTCTCGTTGCGCGACTTGGCCAACTCGGACTCGACACGCGCATTGGCGCTGGAGAGTTCGGCTTTGGCTTTGTCGGCGGCAGCGAGGCCGTCAGCGATTTTCTGTGCCCGTTCGTCGAGCGCTTTTGTGATCGGGGGCCACACGAATTTCATCGTGAACCACACCAGAATCGCAAAAACGACCATCTGAATGAACAGAGTAGCGTTAATGTTCACGGTTCAGTCCTTCTTCTTGCGTGAAGAGGTACGTGGATTACTTCAGAACGAAGGGGTTGGCGAAGGCGAACAGCAAAGCGATGGCCACACCGATCAGGAAAGCAGCGTCGATCAGACCGGCCAAGATGAACATCTTGGTTTGCAGTTCGTTCATCAACTCAGGCTGACGAGCAGAAGACTCGAGGAATTTGCCGCCCATCAAAGCGATACCGATGGAAGCGCCGATAGCACCCAGACCAACGATCAAACCACATGCCAATGCCACCAGGCCGAGAATGTTTTCCATGAGAAGCTCCTAAAAGTTAGTGGAAAAAAGAAACACGAAACGAGAGAAAAAGTGTCATCAATGTGCGTCGTGCGCTTGACCTGTGTAGATCAGCGTCAACATCATAAAGATGAAGGCTTGCAAGGTGATGACCAGGATGTGGAACAGTGTCCACACGGTACCGGCGACGATATGACCAACGGCCAGACCCACGCCAGTTGCCGACAATGCCCAGCCGCCACCCATGAGGGCAATCAACATGAACACCAACTCACCCGCAAACATGTTGCCAAACAGTCGCATGCCATGCGAAACCGTCTTGGCCAAATATTCAATCATCTGCATCAAGAAGTTAATCGGATACAGAGCCCAATGGTCACCGAAAGGCGCAGCGATCAGCTCGTGCGCCCAGCCGCCCAGGCCTTTGATTTTGATGTTGTAAACCAAGCAGATGAACAACACCGAGCAAGACAAGCCCAAAGTAGAAGACAAGTCAGCCGTTGGCACGACGCGCAAATAATCTTTGAAACCCAAAGCCGGGCCAGCGGCATGCCAAGCACCCGGAATCAAGTCCACGGGCAACATGTCCATGGCGTTCATCAGGAAAATCCAGACAAAAACCGTGAGAGCCAATGGCGAAATGAGCTTGCGGCTCTTGGCGTTGTGAATCACGCCTTTGGCTTGGTTTTCGACCATTTCGGACAGCAACTCAACAGCCGCCTGGAAGCGACCGGGAACACCCGAAGTGGCTTTGCGAGCAGCCGCCCACATGACGAGGCAGCCAATGACACCCAGCACAAGCGAGAAAACCACCGAATCAAGGTTGAACAAACTGAAGTCAACAATGCTTGTTTGCTTGACGCCTTCAAATGAGAAATTCATTTGCAGGTGTTGCAAGTGGTGCTGGATGTACTCTCCAGCCGTTGGGGCATGCGCGCCAGCGTTTTCAGCAGACATAAATCACCAATCAGTTCAAAAAATAGTCGGCTTCGACTTCCGCTGCATCCAGCCCAGCGCCATGGCCAGCCAATACACCTTCATCGTCACCACGAAGCCTGCCACCAGGGCAAGCCAGCTCAAATCAGCAACCACTTTGGGCGCCGCCAGAAGCAACACCACAGTCAAGACGATCTTGACCAATTCCCAGACAAACAGCCCCGCCAAAGCAGAGCCCGCTTGCCGCATCCGCATTTGCCGAGACAAAGCCCTGACAAACACCACAGCGGGAATCACCACAGCAACCACACCCCAAGCCACCGATGCCGCCAGTCGGGACTGACCACTGAACCAACCGGTCAGAGCTGCAATCAAAGCGCCCACCAGCACTTGGAGCCACAAAACACGCCAAGGCGAAGCCATCAGGTTCTGCTGCCGCCAAGCCTGCGCTTGTTCAGCGGTCAGGGGCTTGAAATCGGACTCAAGGTCTTCATCTGCAGAATCTACGACGCGCTCATCGGCCAAAATGCCTGTGAGTGCCCCCGTTTTTGGGCCCGGTTGAACGTCTGAGGAGATTTTCACCATCTCAAATTACACCGAGGTTACGTACACGGCAAATCCTGCAAAGCCTACGATTATACGTAGAAACCCCCGCCTGACCAGCCATTACCCGTGAGTTTGGTCGGACTCTCGCAGAAATTTGGCCCGGACAAGAGCGACAATCGCCGTTCTGGCGGCGCAGATGGCCGTTTCTTTTCGCCTATTACCGGGAGTTTTCATGTACGAGTGGTTCAAATTTTTCCATTTGGCCGCTGGCGTCATATGGCTGGGTGGCATGGCCTTGGTGATTCTGGCGCTTCGTCCGGTGGTGCTCACCCGCTGGACACCCGCCGAACGTCTGCCTTTCATGGCGGCGGTGCTGTCCCGCTTTTTTGCCATGGTCTGGCTGAGCATCGCTGTCTTGCTGGCCACAGGTCTGTGGATGCTGTCGGGCGTCGACATGAAACTGGCACCCAAAGGCTGGCACGCCATGTCGGGCATCGGCCTTGTGATGTGCCTCATTTTTGCCCACATCTGGTTTGCGCCATTTCGCCGGCTCAAGACTGCGGTGCAAGCGGCCGACTGGCCCTCTGCTGGCAAGGCGCTTGGCCAAATTCATCCGCTGGTTCTGACCAATTTCGCATTGGGCTGGCTGGCCGCGGCGGCCGTCATCATCTGGCGCTGAACACCCTCCAACGATCACAGGATTTTCATGAGTGCATCCATCACCCCCCCTGAAGGCATCGACCCGCGCAAGGACAGCCTGATCGAATACCCCTCGATCTTCCCCATCAAGGTCATGGGCGCCATGGTCGAGGGTTTTGCCGAAGCCCTGGCAGAAGTGGCTTTGCAATTTGACCCCGGCTTTGATGCTTCCACCATGGAACTGCGCCCCAGCAAGGGCGGCAACTACCTGGGCGTGACACTCAACATCACCGCCACGAGCCGCGAACAGCTGGACGATTTGTACCGCGCACTGACCGGCCACCCCCTGGTCAAAATCGTGCTCTGATTTCTCGCCATGATCATCCGCAACCTCGGGCTCGTTGACTATTGGCCGACCTATGAAGCGATGCAGGCGTTCACGGCAGCGCGGCAGGAGGACACGGCCAACGAACTGTGGATCTGCGAGCACCCGGCTGTGTTCACACAAGGTTTGGCCGGTCAGGCCGGACACCTGCTGATGCCTGGCGACATCCCCGTGGTGCAAACCAACCGGGGCGGGCAAGTGACTTTTCATGGACCCGGCCAAGTCATGGCCTACCCTTTGATCAACCTCCAGCGTGCGGGTTACTTCGTCAAGGAATACGTCTACAAGCTGGAAGAATCGGTCATCCGCACACTGGCACATTTTGGCGTCACGGGTCACCGCGTGGCGGGCGCACCGGGCATCTATGTGCGGCTGGATGATCCTTTCAGCCATGCCGCCTTGACCGGTCCGGGCCACCCCTCTGATCCCTTCAAAGGCCTGGGCAAAATCAGCGCCTTGGGCATCAAAGTCAGCCGACACTGCACTTACCATGGCGCCGCCCTCAATGTGGCCATGGACCTGGAACCCTTTACCCGCATCAACCCATGTGGTTATGCCGGCCTGAAAACCGTGGACCTTTCTACAATCGGCGTAGAAACCACCTGGGACGAAGCGGCCCAGGTGCTGGCCCAGCAACTGGCCGCCCGTTTATGACCATCGGCCTCGCGCACAACGCGAAAGCCGTGACCGAAAGACCTCGATGAGCAACAACCCGAACGATCGCAACGTGGTGCGCGAAGCCCAAAGCGTTGAAAACTACGACCCCATGGTCAAGCAAAAAGCAGCGGCCAAGCTCTCGCGCATCCCGGTCAAAGTTGAAGCGGGCGAAGTGCTCAAAAAACCCGAATGGATCCGCGTCAAAGCCGGTTCGCCCACCACGCGCTTTTATGAAATCAAGGACGTGCTGCGTGCCAACAAGCTGGTCACCGTGTGCGAAGAAGCGAGCTGCCCCAACATCGGTGAATGCTTTGGCAAAGGCACGGCCACATTCATGATCATGGGCGACAAGTGCACGCGCCGTTGCCCATTTTGTGACGTGGGCCATGGCCGACCCGACCCGCTGGACGTGAACGAACCCGACAACCTGGCCAAGACCATTGCGCAGCTCAAGTTGCAGTACGTGGTCATCACCAGCGTGGACCGCGACGACCTGCGCGACGGCGGCGCGGGCCACTTTGTGGAGTGCATCCGCAAGACCCGCGAGCTGTCACCCACCACCCAGATCGAGGTGCTGGTGCCCGATTTCCGCGGACGCGATGACCGCGCGCTCGAAATTCTGAAGGCTGCCCCGCCTGACGTGATGAACCACAACATGGAAACCGTGCCGCGCCTGTACAAAGAAGCACGGCCAGGCTCGGATTACCAGTTCTCGCTGAACCTGCTGAAAAAATTCAAGGCGCTGTTCCCCAACGTGCCCACCAAGAGCGGCCTGATGGTTGGCCTGGGCGAGACCGACGAGGAAATCCTCGACGTCATGCGGGACATGCGCGCGCACAACATCGAGATGCTGACCATTGGCCAGTACTTGGCCCCCAGCAACAGCCATCTGCCCGTGCGCCGCTACGTGCATCCCGACACCTTCAAGATGTTCGAGGCCAAGGCTTATGAAATGGGTTTCAGCCACGCGGCAGTGGGTGCGATGGTGCGCTCGAGCTACCACGCAGACCAGCAAGCCCACGCCGCACTGAACCGCTGACCAAACCGGCGGCTTCTTGCCGCCTGTGCATGCGCCTCAGCGCGTGGCAGGCATCAAACTGGCGGGCTCATCCGAGGCCAGCACCTTCTCGGCCCACAGCGCCAGCTTGGCGGTGTCCGAGCGCAAGACCTGGTGTTTGACCGCCAGCACCTGCGAAGGGTGCATGGAAAAGCTGCGCAAACCCAAGCCCAGCAGCAAGCGGGTCATGGAGACATCGCCCGCCATCTCGCCGCACACCGACACGCCTTTGCCTTGCTTGACGCATTCGGCAATGGTGTCGGCCACCAAACGCAGCACCGCTGGGTGCAGCGGGTCGTACAAGTGCGCCACCGATTCGTCAGCACGGTCAATGGCCAAGGTGTACTGGATCAGGTCATTGGTGCCGATCGACAAAAAGTCAAAGTACTTGAGGAACATGCGCACCGACAAGGCGGCCGCAGGGATCTCGATCATCGCGCCCAGTCGCACAGGGCCATAGGCCGCGCCACGGCGGTCCAGGTCCTGGCGCGCCTGGTCAATCAAGGCGAGGGTTTGCCGAATCTCGCTGCCATGCGCCAGCATGGGCACCAGCAAGTTGACCTTGCCATGCGCGGCAGCACGCAAGATGGCGCGCAGTTGCGTGAGGAACATGGCGGGATCGGCCAGGCTCCAGCGGATGGCACGCAAACCCAATGCAGGGTTCAGGTGGGCAGCGTCATGGCGGGCTTCGTCCAGCGGTTTGTCAGCACCCACATCCACCGTGCGGATGGTCACCGGCAAGCCATTCATGCCATCCACTGCGCGGCGGTAGGCTTCGTATTGCTCGTCTTCACCGGGCAAATTGCCTTGGCGACCCATGAACAGGAATTCGCTGCGAAACAGGCCCACGCCCACCGCGCCCGCGGTGATCGCGGCGGCCGTGTCTTCGGGCATTTCGATGTTGGCAATCAGCTCGATCTTTTGACCGTCCAGCGTGACCGCCGGGGTGTGGCGCAAGCGGGCCAGGCGTTCGCGCTCCAGATCGCCCTGCCGCTGCTTGAAACCGTAGTCGGCCAAGATGATGGGGGACGGGTCCACGATGACCACACCCGCATCGCCGTCGATGATGACCCAGTCGTCTTGCTTGACGAGCTGGCTGGCACTGCGCGCGCCCACCACCGCTGGAATGTCCAAGCTGCGGGCCACGATGGCGGTGTGCGAAGTTTTGCCCCCCACATCGGTCACAAAGCCGGCAAACACGCTTTGCTTGAACTGCAACATGTCGGCGGGCGACAAGTCATGCGCCACCAACACCAGCGGCACATCCATGGTGTCGCCCAGTTGCAGCTCTTGCTGGGGCCGTGCGGGACGCTTGGCCTGGATGACCAATGAGCCCGTGCCTTTGAGGCAGTGCAGCACCCGTTCGGCCACTTGCTCCATGTCGGCCTTGCGCTCGCGCAGATAGGGGTCTTCCATCTCGTCGAACTGACGGGCGATGATCTCCAGCTGGCTGGTCAACGCCCATTCGGCGTTGTACAAGCGCTCTTCAATCCACTGGCGCACGCCAGAAGTGAGCTCCACGTCCTGCAGCAGCATCAAGTGCACGTCGAGCAAGGCGACCAGCTCGTGCGGCGCGTCCTTGGGCATGTCTTTTTGCAAGCGCTGCAATTCGTCGACCACGGCATCGCGGGCTTGGCGCAAGCGTTCAATCTCGCTGGCCACCTGGTCGGGTCGAATGAAATAGTGGGCCACATCGACCCGGCTGGAGGCGACCAGCACGGCACGCCCGATGGCAATGCCTCGCGCCACCGCCAGGCCATGGATGCTGAAAGTCATGCGATCACCTCACATGCCGTCTGGACTGGCAGGCGGCGCATGCTCACTCGCCTTCGCCAAATTTATCGGCCATCAGCGCCAGCAAAGCCTCCAGGGCTTCCTGGTCACGTTCGCCATTTGTCTCCAGCGTCACCTCGCTGCCCAGACCGGCCGCCAGCATCATCACGCCCATGATGCTTTTGGCATTGATGCGGCGCTCACCCTTGCTGAGCCAGACTTCGCAAGGAAAACTGCCCGCCAGCTTGGTCAGCTTGGCCGAAGCACGGGCATGCAAACCCAGTTTATTGCTGATGGTCGTGGTGGCTTGGGGCATGTCTCTTTCCTGTTTGATTTTGGGGGGCGGTGCTGCCCACGGTCATGACGCCTTGTGTGCCGCCCGCCTGCGCACGGGTGACCAATTGGTCCAGACTTTCGTGTCGGTAGCAGACGCTGCGCAGCAACATGGGCAAATTGGCACCGGCCACGAGGCGGGTTTGCGCGCTGTCGTTCAGTTGCTGGGCCACATTGCAAGGTGTGGCGCCAAACACGTCGCTGAGCAACAGCACCTCATCGGCGCCCAATTGGGCCATGGCACGGCGGGCATCGGCCAGTGTGGTTTCGGGCGCGTCGTGTGGCAGCACATCGACCGCCAGCACGCCCGATGCGCAGTCGGGAAAAACGTGCAGCGCACATTCGCGCAAGGCGCTGGCCAAGGGGGTGTGGGCGATGATGAGGATACCGATCATGAGGGTTCGATTATCGGGCTTGATGGGGCTTGCTCAGCACAAAGTACAACCAGGATGCGATGGAACACATGGCGAACCCGGCCAAAGCCACTTGGTAAGCGGCTGGCTTGTCCAGTCCTGCACTGCGTCCGGCATCAACCGCCAGGCCAATGCCCCACTGCACCACAAAGATGCCGGCAAAGATCACCAGGTTGTAGGCGGACAGGGCTCGGCCCGCCAGATGCGAGGGAAAAGCCATGCCCACCGCCGGCTGCGCCAGCGCGACGAAAGTACTGCACACGCAAAACAAGGCCAAACTGACGGCTGCAGCCGCACCCAATGCAGGCCCCTGCCAAATCAGGAATGCCAAGACAACAAACGTCAGCGGCAAACCTCGAGCGATCAAGCGGTCAACCGGAATGCCCCACTTGGCCAGACGCGGTGTGACCAAACCCCAGAGCCAAAAGCTCACCAGCATGCTGAGGTTGATGCCAAACAAGCCGGTAGCAGCCTCTTGGGGTGACCAACCTGCCACCTGGGTCATCCAGGGGCCCGCCCACAAGGTCTGAATGGCCACCATGCCGCCATAGCTGAAAAAGCCAATCGGGGTCAGGCGCCAAAAATAGCGGCTGCGCCAGATTTCGCGATAGCCACCATCGTCATCTGTGCGGACATCCGCTCCCGGCTCTGACGACCAACGAGGCACCAGAGCGGCGATCAACAACATGGCGATCGCGATCATGGTGGCCAACATCACAAACAAGGTGCGCCAGCCCCAGATGGGCATCAACCATTGAACAGGCAAGGTCGCTGCCACCATGCCAAATGAGCCCGTCATCAGCATCCATGAGTTGGTTCTCAACTGTGTGCCTGCATCAAACCAGCGGCGATAACCTGTCAAAGGCGCCATCAGGCAAGCACTGACACCCATGCCGCACAACACCCTCGCAGCCAGCAAGCCGTGGAAGCTTTCTGCCCACGCAAACGCCAGACACCCCAACACGGCCACCGACAAGAAAGCCAAAACAACCTTCTTGGGGCCGTGCCGATCCAGCCAACGCCCCAGTGGCAGTTGCGTGAGTGAAAAACCCAGAAAGTACCCCCCCGCTAGCAGACCCAGATCTTGCGCACTCAAACTGAATTCGCTCGTCAAGGTCGGCGACAAGGTCGCTGTGATGGCCCGCACCAAGGCAGAAAAGAAATAGGCCAGGGCGAACGCCACAAAAACCACAACCGCCATGCGACATGACAAATGCTCAGGATGTTTCGCTGCGCTCATGGGTGAATTCCATCAAACAAAGTAGAAGCCCATTCTGGGGAGGCACGTTGACCATAGACCACCGCGTGCACCAAGCGAATTCTCTGGCCTTCGGCCACAGCGCCCCAAACGGCGGTCATGGTGACGGGCTGTCCATCACTGCGCTGGCCCTGAGCCTGGATACGCACGGCCGAGGTCAAGGGCAAAAACCCCGGCCGGTGCCAAGCTTGTCTCTGATCGGCGGCAAGGGGCAGCGGAACGCCAGCACGTCCAAGCGAGGCAGACTGCCAACCGGACAACAGCGCGTTGGCATCAGCGCCCGCTTGCAAGGGCGCGCTCATCACAGCAAACATGGCGTCACCGCTTTCACAACCCACCACTTGGAGATCCACGGGCACACCGCCCAAGGGCACAGATCGCGTTGTGCGATCGGGCTTGCAGGGCAACTGAACTTTGAGCGACGTGCCCTCCAAGCCGACTTCCCGCCAGTTCTGGTCAGGACTGCAGGCACTCAAAAAGACAGCGACGGGGAGACTGGCCATCTTGGCCCAGAAAGAGATTTGCATGGGGTGATTATCCTGATCACCGTCGGTCTTTGTTTTTCGCGACAATGAACACATGAATTCACTCGATGGCATCCGCGTTCTCGACCTGTCCCGCGTACTGGCAGGCCCCTGGTGTACCCAGACCCTGGCCGACCTCGGCGCAGACGTCATCAAAATCGAACGCCCTGGCAGCGGCGACGACACCCGCAGCTGGGGCCCGCCCTTTTTGAAAGACGCCCAAGGCCAAGACACCGCCGAGGCAGCTTATTACCTGGGCACCAACCGCAACAAGCGCTCGGTCACCTGCGACATCGCCCAGCCCGAAGGCCAGGCCATGATCCGCGAGCTGGTCAAACACTGCGATGTTTTTGTGGAGAACTTCAAAGTGGGCGACATGGCCCGTTACGGCTTGGACTTTGCCAGCCTGAGCGCCCTCAACCCGAAGCTGGTGTATTGCAGCGTGACGGGCTTTGGTCAGACCGGCCCCTACCGCGAGCGGGCAGGTTACGACTACGCGGTGCAAGGCATCGGTGGCTTGATGAGCGTGACCGGTGAGCGCGACGATCTAGGCGGCGGCCCCCAAAAGGTGGGTGTGGCGGTGGCCGATTTGTTCACCGGCATGTACGCCACGGTTTCCATCTTGGCGGCCCTGCGCCACGCCGAGCGCACAGGCGAAGGCCAGCACGTGGACATGGCCTTGCTCGACACCCAGGTCGCCATGCTGGCCAATCTGGGCTCCAACTACCTGGTCAGCGGCAAGGTCCCGGGCCGTGCGGGCAATGCGCACCAGAACATCGTGCCCTACCAGGTCTTTGAGGTGCAGGCGCCTGCGGGCTCAGCCCCGGGCACACGTGACCACTTGATTTTGGCCGTGGGCAACGACGGTCAGTTCGCCAAGTTCTGCGCGGTCGCGGGTTGCCCCGACATCGCGCAAGATCCTCGGTATGCCCTGAATGCGGCCAGGGTACGCCACCGCGCCGAGCTGGTACCGCTGCTGGAATCCATCATGCTGACCCGCACCAAAGCCCAATGGCTGCCCGCGCTGGAAGCCGCCAAAGTGCCTTGTGGCGCCATCAACCATCTGGGCGAGGTATTTGAAGACCCTCAAGTGCGCGAGCGCGGCATGGTCACCGACTGGGTACACCCCGTCAAGCCCGATTTGCGCTTGGTGTCCAGCCCCATCAAAATGAGTCGCACCCCCGTACGACAGGACTTGCCACCCCCGATGCTGGGCCAACACACCCAGGAAGTATTGACCGAGGTGCTGGGCTGGTCTGCTGAACAGTTGGGGCCCCTGCGCGGCAAAGGGGTGATCTGATGGCGAACTTTCTTCTGGTCCACGGCGCCTGGCATGGCGCTTGGTGCTGGCAACGCGTGTTGACGCCCTTGATTCAGGCGGGTCACCACACCCATGCCGTCACCCTGACGGGCGTGGGCGAACGAGCCCATTTGCTGCGTCCAGGAATCGATCTCGAGACCCACATTCAGGACGTGCTGTCTGCGATGGATGCCGAAGAGTTGAACGATGTGGTGCTGGTGGTCCATTCGTATGCCGGCATGCTCGGTACCGCTGTGGCTGACCGCAGACCCGAGCGACTTCGCCATCTGGTTTATTTGGATGCCGTCTTGCCCGCGCCTGGCGAAAGCTGGAGCAGCACGCAGGCACCTGAAACCCGCGCAGCACGGATCGCTGCCTCTGAGGCAGACCCTTTGTACAGTTTTCCTGCCCCCAATCCGGCGGTATTCGGTTTGAGCGGTGAGGACCACGCCTGGGTGGCTCGCCGCCAAACACGCCACCCCGGCGGGCCTTACACGCAGGCGCTCCAGTTCAATGCCGAACGTGTCGCTTCCGTACCCCGCACCTTCATCAACTGCACACAACCCCCTTTGGCCACCATTGAGGTGAGCCGCCAACGCATGGTGGACCCGCAATTTTGGGGAGGTCATTGGTTGCCGGGCTCCCGTGTAGTCGAGCTGAACACCGGACACGACCCCATGGTCAGCGATCCACAGGGCCTGACCAGTTTGCTGCTCGATTGCAGCCGCTGAGCTTTGTTCAGCGCAAGGCGCCAAACACCTTACTGAGCAAGGCACTGCCTGCTGCGGCAGGGTCTTGACGGATCTTTCTCTCTTCTTCACCGATCATGAAATACAAGCCCGCCAAGGTTTTGTCGGTGACGTGAGACTCCAGATTGGCTTTGTCTTTGGACAGCAGGCCCATGCCCGATAACTTGCCAGCGATCGCGTTGAATTGGTCCACCACACCCAACTTGCTCAGCGAGGCCTTGACCGTGGGCATGAATTCGGTGGTCAATGGTGCCCGTGTTTTGTCTGAGAAGAACTGGGTCACCGAGTTGTCGCCACCTTGCAAAATGCCCTTGGCATCTTGCACCGACATGGTCTGAATCGACTGGGTCAGCAACTTTTTGGACAAGGGCACAGCCGCCTCGGCAGCCCGGTTCATCTGCAATGTCAAGTCATCGAGCTGTTTACCCAAACCCATGGCTTTGAGCCATTTGGCGCCCTGGTTCAAAGTGTCTGGCAAGCCAATGCGCACTTTGTCGTTGCTCATGAAGCCATCTTGCACCCCGAGCAGTTGGATGGCCACGTCGGCCCCCTTTTCAAGCGCCAGCTTCAAGCCCTTGGAGGCATCGACCGCACTCAGATCACTCAAACTCAGGGCATGTGCAGGCGCAATCACCCACAGGCCTGCGGCGACCCCAAACGTATTAAACTTTCGACGATGAAGATGCAAGTGAAAACTCCCTGGAATTGGCGGCTTTTTGATGGCCGCATGTGGCTTTGGCTCAGCGCTTTATGTTTGGCCATCATGCTCGGGGCATGCTCTGCAAACCGCGCGCCCGAATCTTCGTATGTTTTGCTCGATGGAGCGAAAATCACCACTACGCAATTGCAAGGAAAAGTAGTTCTGGTGAACTTCTGGGCCACCAGTTGCACCACCTGTGTGGCTGAAATGCCAGAGCTGATCGCCACCTACAAAAAATACAAGGCACGCGGCTTCGACACCGTTGCGGTCGCCATGAGTTACGACCCGCCCAGCTATGTGGTGAATTTTGCACAAACGCGCCAATTGCCATTCAAAGTCGCCATCGACAACACAGGAGGCGTCGCCAAAGCTTGGGGTGATATCCAACTCACGCCCACCACTTTTTTGGTGAACAAGCGTGGCGAGATCGTCAAACGCTATGTAGGGGCCCCTAACTTCGCAGAACTTCACCAATTGCTGGAAAAGCTGCTGGCTGAATCCTGAGCGGGCTTTGCGCCGCGCTCAGTGTCCACAAAAACTCAGTCTTTACGGAAATTGTCGTGGCATGCTTTGCAGGTCGGCGCCGCAGAGCCAAATGCCGCTTTCAAATTGTCCAAATTGCCCGTCTTGGCTGCGGCATTGAGTTTGACCACTTCGGCCTGAAACTTGTCAGCAGCTTCTTTGAATTTGGCTGATTCTTTCCAGATTTCTGCTTTGGCCCGTGTATCGCCCTTGTCTGTGCCTTCTGTGAAAGCGGCCCAGGGCAGCTTGGCCAAAGTAGACACCACGTCCATATTGTCTTGCGCGGCTTTTGCATCGAACGGCACACGCCCTTGCGCCATGGCCCCTACCCGCGCCCAATGTTGCTGCATCACGAACAAACTGTTTTTACGGTACTTGACCGCATCTTCGGGTTTGGCAAATTGCGCATGGACGGGCGTCAGCATGGCGAATGCGGACAAGGCGGCGATCAAACTGAAGCGAGGTTTCATGGGGACTCCGGGGTTTTGAACAGGGCCTTCAGGGAGTATCCTAGAGCGGCTTGTGGCGAGTTTCCCACATTTCATAACCTCTTGCGTCACTGACACTGCTTATGCTCACACTTCGCATTTGGGATTTACCCACCCGTCTTTTTCACTGGCTGCTGGCCTTGTGTTTGGTCGGTCTGGTCATCACCGGCAATGTCGGTGGCAATGCCATGGTCTGGCATTTTCGTTTTGGCTATGTCGTGTTCAGTCTTTTGTTGTTTCGCGTGCTCTGGGGCCTCATGGGTGGCCATTGGTCACGCTGGTCCAGCCTGCCACTGGGATTCTCCAGCCTCCGCCGTTATCTTCAAGGCCGTGGACAGGCCTCCGATTTGGCTGGTCACAATCCGCTAGGGGCCTGGTCCGTGCTGGCCATGCTCTTCTTTTTGAGTTTGCAGGTGGGCACCGGGCTGATCAGTGACGATGAGATTGCCAACATGGGGCCTTTGTCCAGCTCGGTATCCGGCGCTTGGGTGAGTGCAGCCACCCACTGGCACAAGCACTGGGGCAAGTTGCTCCTCATTTTGCTGGTGCTGATTCATTTGTTAGCCATTGCCTGGTACAGCTGGCGCAAACGTCAAGCTTTGGTTCAGGCCATGTGGCATGGCGATAAGGTTTTGCAAAACCCTGTACTTGCAACGGTCGATTCAAGCCGCACACGCTGGATAGCCCTGGCTTTGATGGCACTGGCGGCCACCGCTGTGGCCTTCGTTGTTTTACCGGGTTCGTGAGACCACGCCAACGCGACAGACACGCCAGCCCTTTTGCTCGCGTACCGCTACACTTTCTTGAATTTCACTTTCAGTTTTCACCTTGGACACGCCATCTGTTGAATTGTTGCCAGCACTGACCCCCGCCGATCTCGCGCAGGTGCATGCTTTATTCCAAGAGTACGCTCAGTCTCTGAAAGTTGATTTGTGCTTTCAGAACTTCGACGAGGAGCTGGCTACCTTGCCCGGCGAATATGCCGATCCACGCGGTGCTTTGTTGTTGGCACATGTCAATGGCCTTGTAGCCGGTTGCTGCGCGCTCAGACCTTTAGACAACTGCGACTACAGCAATGCCGCTGAAATGAAGCGCTTGTATGTGCGCTTGCCTTTCAGAGGCATGGGTGTGGGCCGTCAATTGACCGAAGGGATTTTGGATGCTGCTCGCCATGCGGGGTACGCGAGTGTCTTGCTGGACACGCTGGACGACATGGAGGCTGCGCGCGCTTTGTATGAAGACTTGGGGTTTGAAGAAGTGCCGCCGTTCTATCACAACCCCCATGCAGGTGCGCACTATCTCAAAGTGGACATCGACTGATCACCGTCGCGTTTGCATCGCACATTTAGACATGAAAAAGGGAGCCCGCGCTCCCTTTTTCATTGAACTGAAGGTTCAAGCCTTGACTTGAGCCAGCAAAGTCGCGGCATCGCTGACCTCGAACTTGCCAGGACCTTCGATGTTCAAGCTCGAGACTTTACCGTCCTTGACCAACATCGAGTACCGGTTGCTGCGCAAACCCATGCCTCGGGCTGTCAAATCCAGCGTCAAACCTGTGGCCTTGCTGAAGTCGGCACTGCCATCTGCCAGCATGCGCACTTTCGCGCCCGTCTTCTGGTCACGCGCCCATGCGCCCATAACGAAGGCATCGTTGACACTGACGCACCAGATTTCGTCCACACCTGCAGCCTTGAACGCATCGAAATTTTCAACATAGCCAGGTACATGCTTGGCCGAACACGTGGGTGTAAATGCCCCCGGCAAAGCAAACAAGGCGATCGTTTTACCAGCAGTGGCTTTGGCCACATCCACTGGGTTAGGGCCAATGCTGCAGCCGTTCCCTTCGACTTCAACGTATTCCATCAGTGTGGCTGCTGGCAGGGTGTCTCCGACTTTGATCATGTGTTCTCCGATGAATGATTGGCCATTGGCCCAGTTAAAAAAAAACGACCCACAATTGTGGGTCGTTTTCGAGAAGTTTGCTTGCGTTACAGCTTTTGGGCTTAAACGGCAGCAGCCTTTTCAACCAGGCGCGTAGCAACCCAGTTCTTGGTTTTCGAAATCGGCTTGCTTTCAGTGATTTCGATCATGTCGCCCAGGTGAAATTCACCCTTTTCGTCGTGCGCATGGTATTTGCTCGACTTGGCCACGATCTTGCCGTAGAGGGCGTGCTTCACACGACGCTCCACCAGCACGGTCACGGTCTTGGCGCGCTTGTCGCTGACCACCTTGCCAATCAAGGTGCGCTTGAGGGATGTTTTAGCTTCCGTCATGGTCACTCCTTACTTGGCGGCTTGCTTTTGAGCAAGGATGGTTTTGGCACGAGCGATGGCACGGCGAGTCTGGCTCAACGTACCGGTGTTGCCGAGTTGTTGCGTGGCTTTTTGCATACGCAGACCAAAGTGGGCTTTTTGCAGCGCTTTGATCTCGTCTTTCACACCAGCAACGTCTTTTTGGCGCAATTCAGCAGCGTTCATTTCTTGTTTCTCCTGAATTATTGGCCAATCATGCGGGCCACGAATGTGGTACGCAGGGGCAACTTGGCAGCGGCCAATTTGAAGGCTTCACGGGCCAACTCTTCGGGCACGCCTACGATTTCGTAGAGCACCTTACCGGGTTGGATCTCGGCCACGTAGTACTCGGGGTTACCTTTACCGTTACCCATACGCACTTCAGCAGGCT
>NZ_JAOASQ010000016.1 GCF_030158565.1 Limnohabitans sp.
TCAGAGGCGCTTCGCTTTGCCACATCGCCCAAACCGCCACCCCGGCACCGACAGCCTGTAATCCTTGGCACCTTTAAAAAGAGGAACTGAACCATGAACACCCCTGCGAACCTTTTCAAACAAGCCCTGAAAGACAAGCGCCCCCAGATCGGCCTGTGGATGGGGCTGGCCAGTGCCTACACCGCCGAAATCTGCGCCCTGGCCGGATTCGACTGGCTCGTCATCGACGGTGAACACGCCCCCAACGACCTGCGCAGCATCCAGGCGCAACTTCAAACGCTGGCCGCATACCCCGGCAGCCATGCGGTGTGCCGCGTGCCCGTGGGTGAGACGGCGCTCATCAAACAATACCTGGACCTCGGCGCGCAAAACATCCTGGTGCCCATGGTCGACACGGCCGAGCAGGCCGCGCAGCTGGTGCAAGCCATGCGTTACCCCCAGGACGATGGCCAAGGCGGCGTGCGTGGCATGGCCGGGGCGCGGGCTTCGCGCTGGGGCCACTACACCGACTACTTCAAGCGCGCCAACGAAGAAGTTTGCTTGCTGGTACAGGTAGAGTCGCGTGAGGCGCTGAAGAACCTCGACGCGATCGTCGCCACGCCCGGTGTGGACGGCGTGTTCATCGGCCCGGCCGACCTTTCGGCCAGCATGGGCCATGTGGGCAATGCGGCCCACCCCGATGTTCAGGCGGCGATTGCCGATGCGATTGCCCGCATCCTTAAGGCTGGCAAGGCGCCCGGCATCCTCACGCCCGACCGGCAATTGGCCGCGCAGTACCTGCAGCTGGGTGCGGTGTTCGTGGCCGTGGGCCTCGATACGCAAATCCTGATGCGCCAGACTGCCGATCTGGCGGCGCATTTCAAATCGGCCATTACCGCTGTGGCGCCCACCCAAGGTGCGACCTATTGATGGGGATCTGAGCCCAACAAACCTGAGCCGGATCAATCGCAACTGTTGGTCATGCAGGACTCGATCCGGCATCCAGTGCAGGCGCAGTGACACATGGACCCCGGATCAAGTCCGGGGTGACAAAGCCAAAGCCAAAGCCAAAGCCAAAGCCAAAGCACAAGCACAAGCACAAGCACAAGCACAAGCACAAGTCCAGGGTGATGAAGGCAAAGCTCAAATTCTGGTGACGTTCAAAAACACAAGGAGATCCGACATGTTCCCCACACCCCAAGCGGTGGTGCCTTCACTGCAAGCGCAAGTGCATCCCGACGAGTGGCAGGCACGTTTGCAGCTGGCCGCCTGCTACCGCGTGTTTGCCATGCTCGGCTGGACCGAGATGATCTACAACCACATCACGCTGCGCCTGCCCGACAGCGTGACCGGTGGTGAAAAGCATTTCCTCATCAACCCCTTTGGCTTGCATTACTCCGAAGTCACCGCCAGCAACCTGGTCAAGATCAACATGCAAGGCGAGGTGTTGGACGGCTCGCCGTACAAGGTGAACCCGGCGGGTTTCGTGGTGCACGCCACGCTGCACGGCGGCATCGAGGGTGCGCACTGCGTGATGCACACCCACACCACGGCAGGCGTGGCGGTTGCGTGTCTGCAAGGTGGCCTCTCGCAAAGCAATTTTTATTCGGCGCAGCTGCACGACATGGTGGCGTACCACGACTTTGAGGGCATCACCATCCATGCTGAAGAAGGGCCGCGTGTGCTGCAGAGCATCGGCAACAAACCAGCTGTGATCTTGCGCAATCACGGTCTGCTGTCCTGGGGGCAAACGCTGCCGCAGACCTTTGCGATCTTGTGGACACTGCAACGTGCCTGCGAGATCCAGCTGGCGACGCAAAGCATGGGCCAGCCGATCCCGGTACCCGAGCCGATTGCGGCCAAATGCACGCGCGATGCCTTGCAGTTCAATCCCAACCATGGCGCTGGGCAAGACGTTTTTGAAGCGCTGGTGCGTCAGATGGACCGCATCGACAGTGGGTGGCGCGCATGAGCGAGGTCCAGTTCAAGAAAGTGGCCATCGTCGGCGCAGGCGCCATTGGCGGCTGGATGGGCATGCACTTGGCCCAAGCGGGTGCGCAGGTCAGCGTGCTGGCGCGTGGGGATACGTTGCAAGCCCTGCAAAAGAGCGGTTTGCAAATGCACCAAGGCGGCACGCTGCACACCGTGCCCGTGAGCGCATCCAGTGACGCGGCCACCCTCGGGGTGCAGGACCTGGTGGTCATTTCGGTCAAGGCCCCGGCATTGGCCTCGGTGGCCGCGCAGGTGGGGCCGCTGATCGGCCCGAACACCGTGGTGCTCACAGCCATGAACGGCGTGCCTTGGTGGTTCTTGCAGGGCTTTGGCGGGCCGGTCGCAGGCCGCTCGCTCAGCTCGGTGGACCCCGATGGCGCGATTGCCCAAGCCTTGCCTGCCCAGCACATCATCGGCTGTGTGGTGCATGCGAGCTGCTCGGTCGATGCACCCGGCGTGATCCGCCACCACTTTGGCGATGGGCTGATCGTGGGCGAACCTTCGGGCGAGAGCTCAGATCGCGTGCAAGCCTTGCACGCCTTGCTGCAACAAGCGGGCTTCAACGCCACGCTGTCGCCGCAAATTCAAAAAGACATTTGGTACAAGCTCTGGGGCAACATGACGGTCAACCCGGTCAGCGCCATCACCGGGGCCACCACCGACCGCATCCTCGACGACGAGCTGGTGCGCGGCTTCATCTCGCAGGTGATGCTGGAGGCCAAAGCCATTGGCGAGCGCATCGGCATTCCGATTGCGCAAGCCCCCGAAGACCGCCATGCCATGACGCGCAAGCTGGGTGCGTTCAAGACCTCCATGTTGCAAGATGTGCAAGCGGGCAAGCCGGTGGAGCTGGACGCCTTGGTCAGCGCGGTGCGCGAGCTGGGTCAGCTCACGCAGGTGGCCACACCTTTCACCGATGCGCTCTTGGGCCTGAGTCGCCTGCATGCCAGGGGGCTGGGGCTGTACCCCGCACAATGAAACCATGACGACCGCACGCAAAGCCCTGACGGGCACCGCTTTTGCCACACTGCTCTTGATCGCATTCATGATGGGGGCCAACCATGTGGCGGCCCGTTTGGCCTTCAACAACGGCGTGGATGTGGTCACCGCCGTCAGCGCGCGCAGCTTCGTCACGGCCTTGGTGGTGGGTTTTGTGCTCTGGCAACAAAAGGTGTCCTTGGCCACCACGCTGCGGCAAAAGAAATTTCTGTTGACCATCGGCGCTCTGATCGCGGTGCAAAGCGTGTGTCTGTATTCGTCGGTGGCCCGCTTGCCGGTGGCGCTGGCTTTGCTGGCCTTCAACACCTATCCGCTGACCACCGCTTTTTGGGCCCGTGTTTTGTATGGCCATAAGGCTGATCGTGCTGTGCTCATGGCCATGCCCTTGATGCTGGTGGGGCTGGCGCTGGCGCTCGATGTGTTCGGCGCCGCATCGGGTTTGGGGGCGGCAGCGCATTGGGGCCAGATCGGGGTGGGCATCGCTTTTGCCTTGGCGGCTTCGGCCACTTTTGGTTTGGCCATGGTGTTGATGGAGCACGAAGCGGGCGGCCTGGACGGTCGGCTGCGCACCTTTTCGACCATGGGCCTGGTCGCCATTTTTTCGATCACCGCCGCCATGTCGCAAGGCGGCTTTCACCTGCCCACAGCCCAGCCCGGCTGGTGGGGTTTGGGCATGTTGTGCTTCTTGTACGGCACGGCCTTCACCATCATGTTCATGGTTCTGCCCAAGCTGGGCGTGGTGGGCAACTCGGCCATCATGAACGTGGAGCCGGTGTTTGCGTTGGTGCTGGCTTGGGCCTTGTTGGGTCAATCGATCGCGCCCATGCAGCTGGTGGGCGCCTTGGTGGTGGTGTCCACCGTCATGTGGCTGGGCTTGCGCAAGCGCTAGGCCTGGTTCATGGATCCCGGGTCAAGCCCGGGATGACAAGCTTTGATGGCAGTGCGTGGCTGAGTGGGGCAGTGCAATGATGGCCAGTTAGTGTGCAGCCTGTCCCCCCGGACTGGATCCAGGGTCCATGTGCGTGATCCCCACCCGCCTTATTTTTTCAATGCCAAAGCCTGCTCGTACAGCGCGTTCTTCGACTCACCCGTGATCTCGGCCGCCAGCTTGACGGCGGTTTTCAAAGGCAGTTCGGGCAGCAGCAGCTGCAGCACCCGCAAGCCTTCGCCGCTGGTCTGGGCGACCGGTTCGTCGTGCACCACCAAAGCGAACTCACCGCGCTGACGGTCCGGTTTTTCAGCCAACCAGGCCGCAAAGTCTTGTGCCTCCACGGTCTCAATCTGCTCGAACTGCTTGGTCAGCTCCCGTCCCACGGTGATGCGCCGCTCTCCCAGCACCGCCAGCGCCTGGGCCAGCGCCTCGATGCGGTGCGGGGCTTCGAGCAGTACCACAGCGCGGGTTTCTTGCGCCAGGGCTTGCACAGCGTGTTGGCGTTCACCCGCTTTGCTGGGCAAAAAGCCGCTGAAGACAAAACCACCGTCCCCGGTCATGCCAGAGGCACTCAGCACCGTGATCACGCTGCTGGCGCCGGGCAGGGGCAAGACGCGGTAACCGGCCTGCCGCACAGCCGCCGCCAGGCGTGCGCCCGGGTCGCTGATGGCGGGGGTACCCGCATCGCTCACATAGGCCACGCGTTCGCCCTGGGCCAGGCGCGCGATCACGGTTTGCGCGGCTTCGGCCTCGTTGTGTTGGTGCACCGCCAGCAATTGGGCGCCCGGGCGGTCAATGCCGTAGGCGCGCAACATCTGCTGGGTGTGGCGGGTGTCTTCGCAGGCGATGACGTCGACCTTTTGCAGCACATGCAAGGCGCGCAGGCTGATGTCGGCCAGGTTGCCAATCGGGGTGGCCACGACATACAGTGTGCTGACCGGGTGGTTTTGCTGTCCGGCAGCGTCATTCGCGGCGGCAAGGGCTGGGGCGAACGATGCAGACAAGGGAGACGGAGTCAATGCAATTCCTCAAAAAAGACACGGTGCGCAGCGCCACCACCAAGGCCCGGGGTGATGCGGGCGAAGACGAGGCGCTGGCCTATTTGCAAGAGCGCGGTTTGCGCTTGCTGCAGCGCAATTATCGGACGCCCGGGCGTGGCGGCGGCGAAATCGACCTGATCATGCAAACGCCCGACGGTACGGTGGTGTTTGTGGAGGTGCGAAAACGCAGCCGCAGCGACTTTGGCGGCGCAGCGGCCAGTGTGAGTTTCCAAAAGCAAAGGCGCATCGTGTTTGCGGCAAACCACTACCTGCTGCGTTGGCGGCGTTTGCCGCCGACCCGCTTTGATGTGGTCACGATTGAGGCACAAGGACCTCAGTGGTTGCCAGCGGCTTTCGATGCGGCCTGATTGAAGCTGCGCAAGCCAGCTTCAATCAGGGGAAATGCATCAAAAAAGTGCGGCCGGGCGGTTATCATCCCCAGCCATGTTAGACCTGCGCATTCAACAGCATTTCATCGACAGTGCCGACCTGCACTACCAAGTGGCCGAGGCTTTGGCCAAGCCGGTGGATGCGGCCGTCCAGGCGGTGCTCGCTTGCGTGACCGGTGGTGGCAAAGTTTTGACGGCGGGCATGGGCGCCTCGTCGGCCATGGCCCAGTACCTGGCCTTGTTGTTGGTGGGTGGCTTTGAGCGCGGTCGGCCCGGCTTGGCCGCCATGGCGCTGGCCTCGGACGGGATGATGGCCTCGGCCTGGCCCGATGGTCGGGCCTTGGCGCTTCAGGTGCGTGCTTTGGGGCAGACCGGTGATGTGCTGGTCTTGATCAGTGCCGACGGTGAGGAACATGCTTTGGTCGAAGCCGTGCAAGCGGCCCACGAGCGCGAGATGACCGTGCTGGCTTTGACGGGCCACAACGGCGGTCTTTTGGGGCGCCAGCTGCGCGAGACCGATGTGCATGTGTGCGTGCCTCATGAGCGTGTGGCGCGAATTCGCGAAGTGCAGCACCTGGTGCTGCACTGTTTGTGTGATGGAATAGACACCCAGTTGTTGGGTGAACAGGAGCCTGTTTAAATGAAACGCAATCTTCAATCCTTGGTTTTGACGAGCACTTTGGCTGCATTGGCCCTGTCGGGTTTGTCGGCTTGTGCGCCCTTGCTTTTGGGTGGCGCAGTCATGACGGGGGTGGTGGCGACCGATCGCCGTACCACGGGTTCACAAGTCGAGGACGAAGGCATCGAGATCAAAGTGGGCAGCGCCATTCGTCAAGAGCTGGGCGACAGCGTTCACCTGAACGTGACCAGCTACAACAAGCAGGCCTTGTTGACCGGTGAAGTGCGCACGCAAGCACTCAAAGAGCGTGCAGAGAAGCTGGCCCAAAGTCAGGAAAATGTGCGCACCGTGGTCAATGATTTGGCCGTGACCTTGCCCAGCAGCCTGAGCCAGCGCTCCAAGGACACGGTCATCACCGGTCAGGTCAAGGCAGGCTTTTTGGACGCCAAAGACCTGCAAGTCAACGCCATCAAAGTGGTGACAGAGCGCGGCATCGTCTACCTGATGGGCCGCGTGACTGCCCGCGAAGCCAAGCGCGCAACCGACATCGCCCGCAGCGTCGGTGGTGTGGCCAAGGTGGTGCGTGTGTTTGAAGAAATCTCTGAGGCTGAATTGCAGCGGCTGAGCCAACCACCCATGTCCAAGTGAGCTTGCTCAGCGCCCCATGAAAAAAGCGGCCTTGGCCGCTTTTTTCATGCCCGCTTCGGATGAGTCAGCCCAGAATTGATCCGGGGCTGTCTGGTTTATCCGGTCGTGGATACCGGATCAAGTCCGGTATGACGGTCTTTCAACACGCCGAGACGGATGTCTTTAAATACGCCGAGGCGGCGGTCTTTGAATGGTCCTGGGATTTTTGTCATCCCGGGCGAAGACCCGGGATCCACTGTGCAGCGCTGCCCTTGGCCATCGTCGGAAGTGGGTCATGGATACCGGATCAAGTCCGGTATGACAGGCAATGCCATGACATTGAGTGTTCATGACAGGCCGTATTCATGACAGGCAATGGCCATGACGTTCAGTGGTCATGACAAGTCTGGCAGCTCAGCGCAGACGGCGGATCAGGCTGGAGGTGTCCCAGCGGCCGCCGCCCATTTTCTGCACATCAGCATAGAACTGGTCGACCAGCGCGGTCACGGGCAAGCGGGCGCCGTTGCGCTTGGCTTCGTCGAGCACCAGGCCCAGGTCTTTGCGCATCCAGTCCACGGCAAAGCCGAAGTCAAATTTGTCATCGGCCATGGTTTTGCCACGGTTGTCCATTTGCCAGCTTTGGGCGGCGCCTTTGCCGATCACGTCCAGCACCTGGTGCATGTCCAGACCAGCGGCTTGACCAAAGGCCACGGCTTCGGACAGGCCTTGCACCAAGCCGGCAATGCAGATCTGGTTGACCATCTTGGCCAGCTGGCCAGCGCCCGATTCGCCCAGCAGGGTGAAGGCACGCGAGAAGGCCATGGCGGCAGGGCGCACGTTGTCGAATGCCGCTTGATCGCCACCACACATGACCGTGAGCACGCCGTTTTGCGCGCCGCCCTGGCCGCCCGAGACAGGCGCATCCACAAAGTGCAGGCCCAGCTTTTGGGCTTCGCCAAACAGCTCGCGGGCTACCTCGGCCGAGGCGGTGGTGTGGTCCACAAAGATGGCGCCGGGCTTCATGCCAGCGAACGCGCCGTCTGGCCCTAAGACCACGCTGCGCAGGTCGGCATCGTTGCCCACGCAGGCGAACACGATGTCGGCATTCGCAGCGGCTTCGCGCGGGGTGGGGGCGCTGGCGTTGCCAGGGCACTCGGCCAGCCAGGCGCTGGCTTTGGCGGCGCTGCGGTTGTAGACGGTGACGTGGTGACCGGCACGGGCCAGGTGCCCGGCCATGGGATAACCCATCACGCCCAGGCCCAAAAAGGCCACTTGGCGGGCGGGTGTCGTTTCGTAGGTCTTGTCGGCGATTTGGCTCATGGATGTGTCTCGGGGTGAAAAAGATAGGCCGCTAATTTAGCAGTCCTGCAACCAACCCCGCAGGAGGCGTGTGTATTGGGCGACATGGCGTTTGGTACCCTTGAGGCCATGAACGCTTCGATTGCAGACAATTTGGCGCAAGTGCATGCGCAGATGCAGGCCGCTTGCCTGGCCGCAGGGCGCCCCGAGGCCAGCGTGCGCTTGCTGGCCGTCTCCAAGACCTGGGGGCCCGATGCGGTGCGCCAGGCCCATGCCGCCGGGCAAACCGCCTTTGGCGAAAACTACATCCAGGAAGCGGTGGACAAGATCACCGCTTTGCGCGATTTGCCCCTGGAGTGGCATTGCATTGGACCCATCCAGAGCAACAAGACCCGCCTGGTGGCCGAGCACTTTGACTGGGTGCACAGCATCGACCGCCTGAAGATCGCCCAGCGCCTGTCGGAGCAGCGGCCGGCCCACTTGCCACCCTTGCAGGTGTGCATTCAGGTCAATGTCGACGGCGGCGAAACCAAATCGGGCGTGAGCCCACAAGACTTGCCAGCGCTGGCTCAGGCGGTGGCGGCTTTGCCCAACATGCAGCTGCGAGGCCTCATGACCATCCCCGAGCCTGCCGAGTCTGAGGCGGCTGCCCGTGCGGTGCACCGTCAGGCGCGGTTGTTGCTGGAATCCCTGATCACGCAGGGGCTGGCGCTGGACACTTTGTCGATGGGCATGTCGGCCGACATGGCCCCCGCCATCGCCGAAGGCAGCACCCTGGTGCGGGTGGGTACGGCGATTTTCGGCCGGCGTTGAGGCGCGAAGCCCAGGTGGTCTTGGGCATTTTTCAGTCCAGATTGGCCTTGTGCACGATCAGATTGGCCGCTTGGGGGCTTCTGCTGGGATAATGCCGGGTTGCACAGCCCCGATCTGGTGTTCAGATCGGCGGACTTGGCGCTTGACCTCACAGAGGCAAGCCCGCGCTATTTCACTCAGGTTACACCATGGCTCAATACGTTTTCTCTATGAACCGGGTCGGCAAGATCGTGCCGCCCAAGCGTCAGATTCTCAAAGACATTTCGCTGTCTTTCTTCCCCGGCGCCAAGATCGGCGTGCTGGGCACCAACGGCTCGGGCAAGTCCACTTTGCTCAAGATCATGGCCGGTATCGACAAGGAGATCGAGGGCGAAGCCATCCCCATGTCGGGCCTGAAGATCGGGTACTTGCCGCAAGAGCCCCAGCTCGACCCCACTGAAACTGTGCGCCAGTCGGTGGAAAACGGCATGGGCGAAATCAAGGCCGCACAGGCCCGCCTCGAAGAGGTGTATGCCGCCTACGCCGAAGAAGACGCCGACTTTGACGCGCTGGCCGCTGAGCAGGCCAAGCTCGAAGCGATCATTGCTACGGCCGGTGACGCCTCTGACCACCAGCTCGAAATCGCGGCCGACGCGCTGCGCTTGCCCCCATGGGACGCCGTGATCGGCAACTTGTCCGGAGGTGAAAAGCGCCGCGTGGCCTTGTGCCGCTTGCTGCTGTCGCGCCCCGACATGCTGTTGCTCGACGAGCCGACCAACCACTTGGACGCCGAATCGGTGGACTGGCTGGAGCAGTTCCTGTCGCGCTTCTCGGGCACCGTGGTGGCCATCACCCACGACCGTTACTTCCTGGACAACGCCGCCGAGTGGATTTTGGAACTCGACCGTGGCCACGGCATCCCCTACAAGGGCAACTACTCTACCTGGCTGGAGCAAAAAGAAGCCCGCCTGGAGCAGGAGCAGCGCACCGAAGACGCCCGCACCAAGGCCATGAAGAAGGAACTGGAGTGGGCCCGCGCCAACCCCAAGGGCCGTCAAGCCAAGAGCAAGGCCCGTCTGGCCCGCTTCGAAGAGTTGAGCGATTACGAATACCAGCAGCGCAACGAAACCCAGGAAATCTTCATCCCTGTGGCCGAGCGTCTGGGCAACGAAGTGTTCGAGTTCAAGAACGTCAGCAAGTCCTTTGGCGACCGCATGCTGATCGACAACCTGAGCTTCAAGGTGCCTGCGGGCGCCATCGTCGGCATCATCGGCCCCAACGGCGCGGGTAAATCGACCCTGTTCAAGCTGATCTCGGGCCGCGAGCAACCTGACAGCGGTGAAGTCAAGATCGGCCAGACCGTGAAGATGGCCTTTGTGGACCAGAACCGCGATGACCTGGACAACAACAAGACCGTCTGGGAAGACGTGTCGGGCGGTCTGGACATCATCAACGTGGGCAAGTTCCAGATGGCCAGCCGCGCGTATTGCGGACGTTTTAACTTCAACGGTGGCGACCAGCAAAAGAAGGTCGGCATGCTGTCGGGCGGTGAGCGCGGCCGTTTGCACCTGGCCAAGACGCTGATCGAAGGCGGCAACGTGTTGCTGCTGGACGAACCCTCCAACGACCTGGACGTGGAAACCTTGCGTGCGCTGGAAGACGCGCTGCTGGAGTTTGCCGGTTCCGTCATGGTCATCAGCCACGACCGCTGGTTCCTGGACCGCATTGCCACCCACATCCTGGCCGCCGAAGGCGACAGCCAGTGGGTGTTCTTTGACGGCAACTACCAGGAATACGAAGCCGACAAGAAAAAACGTTTGGGCGAAGAGGGCGCCAAGCCCAAGCGCGTGCGCTTCAAGGCTTTGAAGTAATCAGCTGCTTTGCACAAAACCAGGGGCCCTTCGGGGCCCCTTGTCGTTGGAGTCCTTGATCATCAAGAATCGCGGCACATCCAGCCTGTCACCCCGGGCGAAGACCCGGGGTCCATGCTGCTGCAGGGCAGCTTGTGGCGTGGTTAGGGTGGTGGTGTCTGAGATGGATCCCGGATCAAGTCCGGGATGACAGATCAGGTCCGGGATGACAGATCAGGTCCGGGATGACGGGTTAAAGCCCGAGGTCACAATGGATGACGGGCCTGAGACCGGAGGGCGCTTAACGTGATGCTTGTTGGGCCTTCTCTAGCCAGAGCTGCAGGCCGCCCAGCAAGTCCTTCTGGCTGAACGAGCAGCTTTCTTCGCTGAACAGGGCGCTGGATTCCAGGCGGTCGAGCAGATTGCTCAGCACCACGCCGAATTTTTCAGGCAAGGCCAACAGGGCTGCATCGCTCCGCCATTGTTGGATCAACACGTTTTGGGACACCGTGCCCTGCACGCAGGCCGTGAGCGTGTTATTCATGCGGGTCAAAGTGTCGAGTGCTGCGCTCATCGTCATGGGGCTCCTGCAAAGTCTGTGGCATTTCGAGGCGACAATCATGCCCCATGAAAGCCAAATCCCTCAAACCCATGCGCCTGGAAGACATTTTGTTCAGCCAGGGTTTTGGCACGCGTCGTGTGTGTGCCGGTCTCGTTCAGCAAGGCTACGTCAAGGTGGCCGGTGAGGTGGTCACCGATGCGGGTGAGTTCTTTGAACCTGAAGGTTTGATGTTCAATGTGCAGGGCACCGATTGGCCGTTCAAAGAACACGCCTATGTGCTGCTGAACAAGCCCGCAGGCACCGAGTGTTCGCAAAAGCCATCGACTTGGCCGAGCATCTACACCTTGCTGCCCGCGCCCTTGCGCCAGCGCCCGCAAAAAGCCGCCGTGCAAGGCGTGCAGGCGGTGGGCAGGTTGGACCAGGACACCACGGGATTGCTGCTGCTGACCGATGACGGCAAGTTCATCCACAAGATGAGTTCACCCAAGCACCATGTGCCCAAGGTGTACGAGGTCACCACCAAACACCCGATCACGTCCGAGATGGTGCAAAAGCTGTTGAGCGGCGTGGTGCTGGACGATGACCCCAAGCCCGTCAAAGCCGCAGCTTGTGAGGCCGTGGGCGAGTTGCACCTCAAGCTGACCCTGACCGAAGGCAAATACCACCAGGTCAAACGCATGCTGGCGGCGGTGGGCAACCGGGTCGAAGGTTTGCACCGTTCGCAAATTGGCGGGCTGGTTTTGAACGATCTCGCGCCTGGGCAATGGCGGTGGTTGAGCGAAGACGATTTGGCTTTGCTCAAGCCTTGAGTGCTCTGCAGGCTGAAGCCGCCGACCTACAGTTCGCTCATCCAGGTTCGCACGGCCTGTTCTACTGCTGCAGGCTGATCCCGATGCGGTGAATGCCCGCAGGCGGGCAGTTTCAGCAGTTGCGCTTGCGGCACGGCCCCGGCGATGTCGTCGATTTGCGCCATCGTGCCGTAGGGGTCGTCTTCACCTTGTATCGCCAGCAAGGGCGCGGTGATGGTGTGCAGTTCGGGGCGGATGTCGAATGTTCGGAAGGCGTCGCTGAGCCAGACCTCGTTCCACTGCCAGAAGGCGCAGTCCACATCGGCATGAAAAGGTGCCAGCCGTTGGCGCAGCGGGCCGTGTTCATAGGCCTGGCGTGCCGTGGTGATGGCTTGCACCGAGATGTCTTCCACCATCACATGGGGCGCCATGACGATGCAGCCGGCCACCGGGTGTTGGCTGGCGTGGAGCAGGGCGATCGTGCCGCCGTCCGAGTGGCCCACAAGCAGAGGGCGCTCGATGCCCAAGGCTTGCAACAAGGCGGGCAAAACCTCCAGCGCCTCGCGGTGCATGTAATCGGGCAAGAGGCGACCATGGCGTTGGCTGTTGTCGGTGCGTGAGGGGCCGCGCACGTCGGGCGTGGCATCAGACTGGCCATAGCCTTGGCGTGAATAGACCAGTCCCGGCAGGCCAAGTTGGGCGCACAGGCGGGCGGGCCAGTCGCGCCAAAGGGCCACGCTGCCCAAGCCTTCGTGCAAAAACACCAGTGTGGGCCCGGATGAAGGCACTTCCGGCTGGATGTGTTGCACCTCCAGGCGTGTGCCCAGAACACTCAGGGGGCGCAAAGAGCTGGTTTGCATCAATTGTCTTTCTCGAGGGGCGATTACACTCAAAGGTTACTTGAAAGCTTACCGCGTGATTGTCTTGAACCGATTTTTCCGTACCTTGGGTCTGTGGCTCTTTTGTTTGACCCAATTGAGCGCTTGGGCTGCCGCGCCAGCACCCGTATTTGTGCTCAATTCTCTGGATGGCAATGTCAGCGTGATCGACCCGGTCAGCTGGACGGAGCAAAAACGCATCCCCACGGGCAAAGAGCCGCACCACCTGTACCTCACGCCGGACGAGAAGTCGGTCATCGTGGCCAATGCGCTGAGCGATTCGCTCACGTTCATCGACCCGCGCACGGCGCAGATCCAGCGCACGGTGACGGGCATTTTGGACCCTTACCAGCTGCGTTTTTCGCCCGACATGAAGTGGTTCGTCACCGCCGCCAACCGCTTGAACCATGTGGACATTTACCGCTGGGACGGTCACAACGCTGTTTTGTCCAAGCGCATCCAGACCGGCAAGACGCCCAGCCATTTGTGGATCGACAGCAAGAGCACCACGGTGTGGGCATCGATCCAGGACAGCAATGAGCTGTTGTCGGTGGATCTGGCCACGCAGACGGTGAAGTCGCGCACCGCCGTGGGCCCCATGCCTGCCGATGTGTTTGGCACGCCGGACGACAAATTGCTGCTGGTGGGCCTGACCGCCAGCGACGGGGTGGAGGTGTACGACATCTCGGGTCCGCAGCCGCGCTTGGTGAAGAAGCTGCCCACAGGCAAGGGCGCGCATGCGTTTCGGGCTTTGGGCGACCGCAAGCATGTGCTGGTGAGCAACCGCGTGGCCAACACGATCAGCCAGATCGACTACACCAGCTTGCAGGTGGTGGCCGAGTTTCCAGGACCTTCCGGTCCGGACTGTATGGACATCACGGCCGATGGCAAATTCATTTTGTTGGCCTCGCGTTGGGCCCGTAAATTGACCGTGATCGACATCGCTTCGCGCAAAGTGGTCAAGCAGGTGCCTGTGGGCAAGTCGCCGCACGGGGTGTGGACTTTGGACCATGCGCCACGCCAATAAGCTTCGCACCTTGGTCATCTGCGGTTTGACCGCAGTCGCTCAGTGGGCTGCGGCGCAAACCGCAGCTTGCCCTCAGCCGGTTTACCTGACCTTGGACACCGGCCACATGGGCGTGGCGCCCCTGATCGCTCAGGTGCTGCAACGCCAGCAAGTGAAGGTCACCTTCTTTGCAGCGCAAGAAAAAACCCAGCAGGGCGATGGCACTTTGGGCCAGCACTGGGCCCCTTGGTGGCGCGAGCGCGCTGCCGAAGGCCATGCCTTTGCATCGCACACGTGGGATCACGCGTATTGGCGGGCCGACCTGAAGGGCGCTGACGCTGGGCGCTTTCAGATTCGCCCCAGCTCGGGCGCTCAGGCTGGGCAAAACCTCACTTGGACGGCCGCGCAGTATTGCGCCAATTTGCGCCAGGCCGCTCAGCGCTTACAAGACATCACCGGTCAGCGGCCTTTGCCGCTGTTTCGGGCACCGGGCGGCAAAACATCGCCCGCTTTGTTGCAGGCGGCCCGTCAGTGCGGCTTTGCGCATGTGGGCTGGGCCGATGCGGGTTTTCTGGGCGATGAATTGCCCAGTGACAAATTCCCCAACGCGCAGTTGCTGCAAAAGGCTTTGGCCCGTATCCGCCCGGGCGACATATTGATGGCGCATCTGGGCATCTGGTCGCGGCAAGACCCTTGGGCACCGGCGGTGCTGGAGCCGCTGATTGAAGGCCTCAAGGCCAAGGGCATGTGCTTTGCCACCTTGCGCGAGCACCCTCAGTACAAGAGCTGGATCGCGCAACACCCACTGGCACTCTCGGGGCATGCTGTTTCGGGACAATGAGGCCATGGACGCTTTGACCGATGCATTCGCCTTTTTGCAGCAATGGCTTTTTGAGACCCTGGTGCAGCCTGTGGGCTTTGCGCTGGGCCAAGGAAATTTGCTGGAGAAAGCTTACGAAGGCACGGGCTGGTTGGTGGTGGGCTTGCTGCAGATCGCGGTCATGCTGGTGGTGATTGGCCCATTGCAAAAACGCTGGCCGGTAGAGCCGATGGCCGACGCGCGGGCGGTCAAGGTGGACATCCTATACACCTTGATCCACCGCCTGGGGCTGTTCAAGCTGGTGATGTTCTTCACGCTGGAGACCTGGTTTGAAAACGTCTGGGGCCATTTGCGCGCCTGGGGTTTGCCCACTTGGCATCTGGACCAGGTCTGGCCCGGCGTGACCGACCAGGCGGCGGTCAGCTTTGTGATTTACCTGGTGTTCTTTGATTTTGTGCATTACTGGCTACACCGCGCACAGCACCAGTCGGCACGCTGGTGGGCGCTGCATGCCTTGCACCATGCGCAGCGGCAAATGACGATGTGGTCCGACAACCGCAACCACCTGCTGGACGATGTCATCACCAGCTTGCTGTTGGCCGCTGTGGCCATGTTGGTGGGCGTGGGGCCTGGCCAGTTTGTGGCGCTGGTGGCCGTGAGCCAGTTGAGCGAGAACTTCCAGCACGCCAATGTGCGCATGTGGTTCGGGCGTGTGGGCGAGCGCTTGTGGGTCAGCCCGCGTTTTCACCGCAGGCACCACAGCATCGGCATTGGCCACGAATCCGACTTCGAAGGCCGCAAGGTCCTGGGTGGCTGCAACTTTGGCGTGCTCTTGCCCTGGTGGGACATGCTGTTTGGCACAGCCGACTTTCAACTGCGCTACGACGCCACCGGCGTGCGCGACCAGGTCGAGCAAGGCCGCGATTACGGCCAGGGCTTTTGGGCGCAGCAGCGGCTGGGTCTGCTGCGGCTGCTGGGCCGGGCCTGATGCGCACTGGCCTGAGTCATCACTGGATGGCCACGCTCCGCTCGCCATGACGTTTTTTTCTGACGCGTTGGTTCTGGTGTGGTGTGGTGCGGTGCGGTGCGCTGCGCTGCGGTGCGCTGCGCTGCGCTGCGGTGCGGTGCGGTGCGGTGCGGTGCGGTGCGGTGCGGTGGTGTTTTTCTTGCCGTCACTGCGAGGAGCGAAGCGACGTGGCAGTCCAGTGGTGGGTGAGCTGATAAGCTTCGCGCCATGAAGTTGTTGATCGATTCTTTCTGGCGTGCCGCCATCTATTGCCTGATGCCACGCGTCATCGGCTTGTCGCTTTTGCCTTTGGTCCTGACCGTCGCCTTGTCGGGCTTTCTGGGCTACATGTATTGGGACGTGGCGGTCTTGACGGTTCAGCGCTGGCTCGAAGCGTCCAGCTGGCTTGAAGGCGTCTGGCGCTGGCTCGAAGGGGTGGGCTTTGCCAACCTCAAGA
>NZ_JAOASQ010000017.1 GCF_030158565.1 Limnohabitans sp.
GGAGGACGAACAGCACGGATCTCAGCAGCAATTTGGCCAACACGTTGACGGTCAGCACCCTTGATCACGATTTCAGTCGCGGTCGGTGTGGCCACCGTGATGCCCGCAGGCATGTCGATGTTGACGGGATGGGAGTAACCCACGGCCAGGTTCAGTTTGGCACCAGCGGCTGCCGCTTTGTAACCCACGCCGACCAGGTTCAGCTTCTTCTCGAAGCCCTTGGTCACGCCTGTCACCATGTTGTTCACCAGCTGACGCATGGTGCCGCTCATGGCATTGGCTTCGCGTGAATCATTGGCGGGGGCAAAACTCAGCTTGCCGCCTTCGTTGTTCACTGTGACCAGCATGTTGGCAGAGATGGCCAATTGACCACCCGTACCTTTCACACTGATTTGTGTTGCATTGATGGACACATCCACACCAGCGGGGATGGTCACAGGCATTTTTCCTACTCGGGACATTCAGTCTCTCCTGCCTTTAAGCGACGTAGCACAGCACTTCGCCGCCGACACCGGCTGCGCGCGCTTTGCGGTCGGTCATCACACCTTTGGGCGTGGTGACGATGGCGACGCCCAGGCCGTTTTGGACCTGAGGAATTGCATCGCTGCCTTTGTACACGCGCAGGCCAGGACGGCTCACACGCTCAATGCGCTCGATCACAGGGCGACCGGCGTAGTACTTCAGGGCGATTTCGAGGGTGGCTTTGCCGCCTTCGGTTTTGATTTGGAAGCCGTCAATGTAGCCTTCATCTTTCAGCACTTGGGCAATGGCCACCTTCACTTTGGAAGAAGGAACCAACACCATGGCTTTGGAAACCATTTGTGCGTTGCGGATGCGGGTCAACAGATCGGCAATAGGATCACTCATGCTCATGTTGTATCTCTCCTGCCGATTACCAGCTGGCCTTGGTCACGCCCGGAATGTTGCCTTGGAAGGCAAGTTCACGGATCTTGGCGCGGCCCAGACCAAATTGACGGAATGTGCCACGTGGGCGACCGGTGATTTCGCAACGGTTGCGCTGGCGCGTGGGGTTGGCGTTGCGTGGGAGCTTTTGCAGACCCAGACGGGCAACTGCACGCTCTTCATCGCTGCGCTTGGCATCATTGGCGATGGCTTTCAGTTCCGCGTATTTTTTCGCGTACTTGGCCGCCAGTTTTTCACGCTTGAGCTCACGCTCGATCAAAGCTACTTTAGCCACGTGACACCTCAGTTCTTGAAGGGGAAGCGGAAAGCCGTCAAAAGTGCTTTGCACTCTTCGTCGGACTTGGCCGTTGTGGTGATGCTGATGTTGAGACCGCGCAAGGCATCGACCTTGTCGTACTCAATCTCAGGGAAAATGATCTGCTCTTTGACGCCGATGTTGTAGTTGCCACGACCATCGAAGGCGCGGCCAGAAATACCACGGAAGTCACGAACGCGAGGCAGAGCCACGGTCACGAAACGGTCCAGGAATTCATACATCTGAACGCCGCGCAGAGTGACCATGCAGCCAATAGGCTGTTGTTCACGGATCTTGAAGCCGGCGATCGCTTTCTTGGCCTTGGTCACCACAGGCTTCTGGCCTGCGATTTTGGTCAAGTCGCTCACGGCGTGGTCCATGACTTTTTTGTCAGCCACCGCCTCAGAAACACCCATGTTCAAGGTGATCTTGGTGATGCGAGGAACCTGCATGGGCGACTTGTAGCCAAACTTGGCTGTCAGGTCAGCAGCGATTTTCTCGCGGAAGAGTTGTTGCAAACGTGCCATGCTCATGCCACCTTGATTTCTTCGCCGCTGGACTTGTAAACGCGAACGCGTTTGCCGTCAGCTTGCAGCTTGATGCCCACACGATCAGCCTTGCCAGTTGCGGCGTTGAAAATCGCCACATTGGATTGGTGAATCGGCATGGCCTTTTCGATGATGCCGCCAGTTGTGCCCTTCATGGGGTTTGGCTTGGCGTGCTTTTTGACGAGGTTCACACCTTCAATCACGAGGTGCGAATCGCTGGCGCGCAGTGACACGGTGCCACGCTTGCCTTTGTCACGACCTGTGATGACGATGATTTCGTCGCCTTTGCGAATCTTGTTCATGGCGCGTCCTTACAGTACTTCAGGAGCCAAGGACACGATCTTCATGAACTTCTCGGTACGCAGTTCACGCGTCACGGGGCCGAAGATGCGGGTGCCGATAGGCTCCAACTTTGCGTTCAGCAACACTGCAGCGTTGCCATCAAACTTAACGAGCGAGCCATCGCCACGGCGGATGCCCTTGGCTGTACGAACCACCACTGCACTGTAAACCTCGCCTTTTTTGACGCGGCCACGTGGAGCGGCTTCTTTGATGCTCACCTTGATGATGTCGCCAACACTTGCATAGCGACGCTTGGACCCGCCGAGCACCTTGATGCACAGCACGGACTTGGCGCCGGTGTTGTCGGCCACATCCAACCGAGTTTCTGTCTGGATCATTTCTTTATTCCCAACTTGTATCCCTCACTCAGCAGCCAAAGCCACCAAACAGGAATCAGTCTTGGACCCGTCATCCACACCGCAAACCACTCGCAGCACTTCAGATTGGGCAGATACTTACGCTTTTTGCAAAGCGAAGCCCACGATTCTGTCAGAAAAAAATCGGGGCGTCAACAACTTTCACAAAGAATTTTGGATTGAACCTCATTTAAGTGACTCATTGCGCCTGGAAGGAGCCCTACTTTATTGAATTGAGCGCCATGAATCACTCAAACCGCCCATTTTTTGGCGCGGTTCACCGCCTGACGCCATCGCGCCTGACGCTCACTGCGCTGCGAGGCCGTCCATTGCGGTTCAAACCGCCGCTCTTCTTGCCACTGCGCAGAAATTTCGTCGGCACCCGACCAAAAACCAGTGGCCAGTCCTGCCAAATAAGCAGCGCCCAAAGCCGTGGTTTCACTGACCTGGCTGCGCACCACCGACACACCCAGCACATCGGCCTGTATTTGCATCAACAAATTGTTCCTGCAGGCGCCACCATCCACCCGCAACTCCTGCAGCAGCAAATCGCTGTCGGCACTCATGGCTTGAAAAACATCGGCAGTCTGCAAGGCAATGGCCTCCAGCGCTGCGCGAGCAATGTGGGCACGGGTGGTGCCCCGCGTCATGCCCAGCAAGGTGCCGCGCGCCTGGCCATCCCAATCAGGGGCACCCAAACCTGCAAAAGCGGGCACCAGGAAGACATCCCCCGTGTCCGCCACACTGGCCGCCAAGGCCTCGACCTCGGGCGCACTTTGGATCAGTTGCAAGCCATCGCGCAACCACTGCACCGTTGCGCCCGCCATGAACACCGATCCTTCCAGCGCATACGCTCTGGCATGTTCAGACGAAGCGGGCCCCTGCCAAGCCACCGTGCTGAGCAAGCGATGCCGGCTGACCACGGGCTTGCTGCCCGTGTTCATCAGCATGAAGCAGCCGGTGCCATAGGTGTTCTTGGCCATACCGGGCGCAAAACAAGCTTGGCCAAACAATGCGGCCTGCTGATCGCCCGCCCACCCCGCAATCGACACACTCACGCCCAGCAAAGCGGCCTCGGTTTCTGCCACCACGCCGCACGAGGGCAACACTTGAGGCAAGACCTCTTTCGGGATGCGGAGCATGGCCAGCAGCTCTGGATCCCAGGCGCCTTGTTTCAAATTGAACAACAAGGTCCGCGAAGCATTGCTGGGGTCCGTGGCATGGACGCGCCCCCCCGTGAGCTTCCAGACCAACCAGCTGTCCACAGTGCCAAACGCCAGCTCACCGCGCTCAGCCCTTGCCCGGGCGCCCGGCACATGGTCCAGCAGCCAGGCCAGCTTGGTGCCGGAAAAATACGCATCCAGCACCAAACCCGTCTTGCGGGCGATTTTGTCGGCCAGCCCGGCTGCACGCAGAGCTTCGCAATGCGCCACAGTCCTGCGGTCTTGCCAAACGATGGCTGGTGCGACTGGCTCGCCTGTCTGGCGGTCCCAGAGCACCGTGGTTTCGCGCTGGTTGGTCAGGCCAATCGCACGCAACTGCTTGGCCGAGATGCCCGCCCAAAGCAAGGCTTCTTGCATCACGGCCAGCTGGGTTTGCCAGATCTCATGGGCATCGTGCTCCACCCAGCCGGGCTGCGGGAAATGCTGCGCAAACTCGCGCTGTGCGATCGCCACGGGCTGGCCAGCCCGGTCAAACACCACCGCACGTGAGCTGGTGGTTCCTTGGTCAATTGAAAGGATGTAGTCCATGCCTGCAAGGCTAACGCAAACGCCTTGGCACAAACAGCGACAATTCCCGCATTGCGTTTTCCAAGCAGACACCCTAGGGACACACCGACATGAGCACACCTTCACAACACATCGCATTCATCGGCGGCGGCAACATGGCCAGCGCCATCATCGGCGGCCTGATCCGCCAGGGCATGAAGCCAGCGCAAATCACCGTGGTGGAGCCCTTTGCAGAGACCGCCGCCAAACTGCTCAAGGACTTTGGCATCAGCGCACTGCCCTCGGCCAGCCCGGCACTGGCGCAGGCCGACCTGGTGGTCTGGGCGGTCAAACCGCAGATGTTCAGCGAAGCCGCAGCACCCGTCATGCCCCACACCGGCAAAGCCTTGCACCTGTCGGTGGCCGCTGGCATCCGCACCGACAGCATCAGCCGCTGGGTGGGCACCGAGCGCGTGGTGCGCTGCATGCCCAACACGCCAGCGCTGGTCGGCCAGGGCATCACCGGCCTCTTTCCCTGCCCCAGCGTCACAGCCGCTGACAAAGCACTGGTCGAGCAGGTGATTGGCACCACCGGGCAATACCTCTGGGTCGCGCAGGAGTCGCAACTGGACGCCGTGACCGCTCTCTCGGGCTCGGGCCCGGCTTACGTGTTTTATTTCCTCGAAGCCATGACCGAAGCCGGTGTGGGCATGGGCCTGTCGGCCGAACAGGCCTACCAACTGGCGGTGGCCACGTTCTCGGGGGCCTCCTCTTTGGCGGCGGCATCGACCGAATCGCCCGAAGTGCTGCGCCAGCGCGTCACCTCCAAAGGCGGCACCACCTATGCGGCCCTGACTGCCATGGAGGCGGCTGGCATCAAACCCGCCTTTGTGAAAGCCATGCAAGCGGCCGAGCTGCGCGCCCGCGAGCTGGGCGACGAGTTCGGCAAAGCCTGATCAAAGATCGCGGAGAACCACGCCCACAAACACGCTGAAGCCCAGCCAGTGGTTCAGCCGAAAGGCCTGGAAACAGCCCTCGCGGCTGCGCTGGCGGATCAAGAGGTAGTGCCACACCACCTGAGCTGCTGACACGGCCCAAGCCAGCCAGAAGCCCACGCCTTGCTGCGGGGCATTGAGCAGCCATGCCCAGATCAACAGGTAAGCCACATAAAAACCCATGATGGCGGGCACATCCTGGTCGCCCAAGGTGATGGCCGAGGTTTTCATGCCGATCTTCAAATCATCGTCCCGGTCCACCATGGCGTATTCGGTGTCATAGGCCAGCACCCAAAACAGGTTGCCCAACAACAAAGCCCAGGCCAGCAGCGGCACCTGGCCCTGCACCGCGGCGAAAGCCATCGGGATGCCAAAACTGAACGCCACGCCCAGCACCGCCTGCGGCATCGATACGTAGCGCTTGGCATAGGGATACAGCAAGGTCACCGCCAAAGCGGCAAATGACCACTGGATGGTGGCAGCATTCGTCGTCAGGACCAGGCCAAACGCACCCAGCGCCAGCACAGCGCCCACCAGCAAAGCTTCCTTGGTGCCAATGCGCCCGCTCGTCACCGGGCGGTTGGCCGTGCGCTTGACGTGCTTGTCGAAGTCACGGTCGGCCACATCGTTGATGCAACACCCTGCACTGCGCATGAGGATGGTGCCCAGGGTGAAGACCGCGATCAGGTGCCAACCCGGAAAGCCGTCCGCAGCCACCCACAAAGCCGCCAGCGAAGGCCAGAGCAACAACAACCAGCCTGCGGGCCGGTTCCATCGGATCAAATCGAGGTACAGCTTGAGTTTGTCGGTCATGGGGGAAATTATCTGCGTGAATGCCTTCAGACAGAGACTCACGCCTGGACGCAGCACCCATCTGAAACTCGGCAGACTCACACCACCAAAGACGCTTCCTGCATCTGCTCGATCTGCTCTTGCAGCATCTGCACCTGGCCGCGCCAGTAATCGGGCGTGCCAAACCATGGGAAGTTGACCGGAAAGATCGGGTCTTCCCAACGGCGGGCCAGCCAGGCGCTGTAATGGATCAGGCGCAAAGTGCGCAGCGGCTCGATCAGCTGCAGCTCTGACCGGTCCAAGTCGCGCACCTGTTCGTAGCCCTCGACCAGCGCTGACAACTGTGCGGTGCGTTGACGGCGGTCACCCGACAAAAGCATCCACAGGTCTTGCACCGCTGGGCCCATGCGGGCATCGTCCAGGTCCACAAAGTGCGGGCCACCACCGGGCAAATCGGTCGGCGTCCACAAGATGTTGCCGGGATGGCAGTCGCCATGCAGGCGCAACAGTCGGCGGTGTGCCGCACCTTGCGCCATCTTGTCCTGGATGATGTCCACGGCCTGTGCCAGTGCGGTCTGCCATTCACGCTCGACTTCCAGCGGGATCATCTGGTGGGTTTGCAGCCACTCGGCCGGCTCCAGCGCAAAGGTCTGCACATCCAACGTGGGACGATGCACAAAAGGTCGCGCAGCGCCCACGGTATGGATACGCGCCAGAAAGCGGCCAATCCACTCCAGCACTTCAAAGTCGTCCAGCTCGGGTGTGCGGCCGCCGCGCAAGGGGCTGACCGAAAAGTCGAACCCGGCGCTGTGGTGCAAGGTCTGGCCACCGATGGTCAGGGGCGCGACCATCGGCACTTCACCCGCCACCAGCTCGGCGGCAAAATCATGCTCTTCCTGAATCTGTTCACGGCTCCATCGCCCTGGGCGGTAGAACTTGAGCACCACCGCCTGGTGGCCTTGCTCGGGCTCGTCCAGGTGCACGCGGTACACGCGGTTTTCGTAAGAGCTGAGTGCCAGCAAACGCCCGTCGGGCCACATGCCCAAATCGGTCAAGGCGTCCATCACCCGGTCGGGAGTCAGTTCGGCATAGGGGTGCGGTGCGGCGTTGGTGTCGATCATGCGTCGATTGTGGCGCAGTGGCAGACGACGCTCTCAGGCGGGGTGCCATCCTGACCTGCGTCATGAAATCACCCGATCAAATGGGGGAAAATTCATGCATGCGCCAAAACCCACGCCGACTTCACCGCATCATCCAGCAAGGCCTGATTTACTCACTGCTCTTGGCCGTGGCCATTTTGGGGCTGGGGGGTGTGGGCTTTTGGATGATTGACCCCCACATCCACACCCTGTCTGACGGTCTGTGGCTGGCTTTCACCACAGCAGCCACGGTGGGTTTTGGCGATGTGGTGCCCTCCACCCATGCATCGCGGGCTTTCTCGGTGATTGTGGTGCTCTTGGGGCTGGCGGTGCTGTCGCTGGTCACCGCCTCCCTGTCGGCCATCTTTGTCGAAAAAGAAGTTGAAGCCGAAGAGCGGCAAATTGAAAAAGACCTGATGCACGAAATCCGTCACCTGCGCCACGAGGTGGCGGATCTGCGACGCGACATTCAAGCGCTGTCGTCAAGCGACCCGACCAGCACTCACTGACCGGTAAAACGGGCCGGTCTTTTCTCGACAAACGAACGCACGCCTTCTGCGGCGTCCTCGCTGTTGGACAGCGTTCTTTGCACCGGAATGAAATCGTGCATCGCCACCAGCGGGCCGTGCTCCACCGCCTTGAGCACGTTCTGCCGCGTGGCCACCACCGCCAGCGGCGCTTGCGCGGCGATCTGCCCGGCAATGCGCATGGCCTCAGGCAAAAGGTCCGCCGCTGGCACCACCTTTTGCACAAAGTTCAGGCGCAGGGCTTCGGCGCTGTCAAACACATCGGCCGTGAGCAAGTGCAAGAGCGCGTTGCCCATGCCCGCCCGCTCGGCCATGCGCAGCGTGGCGCCGCCGGTGGCCATGATGCCGCGCTGCACCTCCAGTTGTGAAAACCGGCAGTCATCCGCCGCCACCACAATGTCGGCGGCCAGCATCAGCTCGATGCCCAAGGTGTAAGTGATGCCCTGCACCGCCGCGATCATGGGTTTGGTGCGTCGGCGGTAGCCTTCCATGCCCAGGTTGAGCGGGTCCACCAGGCCCAGCGGCACCGCCTTTTCGCCGCGCTGCATGAGCGGCGCGATGGTGGGCAAGTCCAGCCCGGCCGTGAAATGGTCGCCTGCGGCGCACAGCACGCCCACGCGCAAGGCAGGATCGTCGTCGAGCCGGGTGTAGGCCTCGCCCAGCTCACGGTACATCTTGGGCGTGAAGCCGTTGCGCTTGGCAGGGCGGTTGATGCTGATCTGAAGGACTGCACCGTGTACGGTGCAGTCGATCTGGCCTTCGGGGTGGGATGTGGTGCTCATGGGCGCATGTTAGGCCCAGAGCCAATGCCCGAGATACACCGAAGTGACATATCTTTGTAGGAGCCCCGCCCTCGGGGCGATGGCTCGTGGTCTGCGAGCGCCCCATCGCGGCGGGGGCGCCGCTCCCACAACCAGGCAGTTCAGTATTTGTAAACGCCCTGTCCGGTCTTGCGGCCCAGACGACCGGCCGCCACCATTTCTTTGAGCAGTGGGCAAGGACGGTATTTGCTGTCGCCGAACTCCTTGAGGTAGACCTCCATCACGGCCAGGCACACGTCCAGGCCGATCATGTCAGCCAGCGCCAGCGGGCCGATTGGCTGGTTGCAACCGAGCTTCATGCCCGCGTCGATGTCTTCGGGCGTGGCCAGGCCTTCGGACAGCACAAACAGCGCTTCGTTGATCATGGGCACCAGGATGCGGTTGACCACAAAGCCGGGCGCGTTTTTCACGGTGATCGGGGTCTTGCCGAGCGCCGTGGCCAAGGCGTGCACCGCGTCGTGCGTGGCATCGCTGGTTTGCAGGCCACGGATGATTTCCACCAGCGCCATCATGGGCACGGGGTTGAAAAAATGCATGCCGATGAAGCGGTCGGCGCGCTGCGTGGCGGCGGCCAACTGGGTGATCGAGATCGACGAGGTGTTGGACGCAATGATCACGTCGGCAGGCAGCATGCCGTCGAGCTGCTTCAAGATCTTGACCTTGAGGTCCTGGTTTTCGGTGGCGGCTTCAATCACCAACTGGGTGGCCTTGAGGTCTTCATAAGAAGTGCTGCCCTTGATCAGCGCCAAAGCCTTTGCCTTGTCGGCTTCGCTGATTTTTTCTTTCTTGACCAAACGGTCCAGGCTGCCCGAGACGGTGGCAATGCCTTTGGCCACGGCCGCTTCCGAAATATCAACCATCACCACCGGGATGCCCGACACCGCGCACGCCTGTGCGATGCCATTGCCCATGGTGCCTGCGCCAATGATGCCTACGGTCTGGATGCTCATGCTCAATCCTTGAAAGTGTGTGATGGAAATAAAAGAACGATCTTAGCGGGTGGATGGGGGCGAATTGCTGACACATGCCCCCACAGTGGAGGATGAGGTTTCAGCTTCTGAACCGCTTGCGCGTCAGCGCCAAAGCAATCCAGAACGACACCCCCGCAAACAGCGCCAGCACCAGCACATGGCGCAGTGGCTGGTCTGGCCAGCGGTCCATGAACAGCGGGCGCACCAAATCCACCGCCACCGACAGCGGCAGCCAGTCGGCTATCACGCGCACGAACGCGGGCAGTTGATCACGCGGGAAGAAGATGCCCGAGAGGAACATCATGGGCGTGAGGAACAGGGTGAAGTAGTAGGTGAAGAAGTCGTAGCCCTTTGCCAGCGCGTTGAAGATGAGCGCCATGCAGCTGAAGGTGATGCCCACACCCAGCAGCACGGGCCAGGCCACCAGCAGCTTCCAGCTGTGGCTGATGCCTAGGGCGAGCATCACGCCCAAAATGGCCGTCACGGTGAACAACGCTTTGAAGGCGGCCCAGAGCATTTCGGCCAGCACCACGTCGTCCAGCCGCACCGGGGCGTTCATGATGCCGTCCCAGGTTTTTTGCACATGCATGCGCGAAAACGCAGAATACAGCGCTTCAAAGGTGGCCGCGTTCATGGCGCTCATGCAGATGCTGCCGCTGGCCAGGTACAGGATGTAAGGCACCTTCTCGCCGCCGAGTTCGATCTGCCCAACCAGCGAGCCGAGCCCGTAGCCAAAGGCCACCAGCCACATGAGTGGCTCGGCGATGTTGCCCACCAGGCTGGGGATGGCCAGCTTTTTCCAAACCAGCCAGTTGCGCTGGAACACGGGCCACCAGCGCATGGACAGGCGGGGCACGGCCCAGATGTTGTTTTGAATTTGGCTCATGTTCAACCTTCCTCGCGGATCTGGCGTCCGGTCAATTTCAGGAACAGGTCTTCCAGGTTGGAAGGTCGGTGCAGCGTGCGCAGGGCAGGCCAGGCTTGCAAGGCCGCCATGAGAGCGCGGCTGTCGTGGGTGTAGAAGAAAACGGTTTCGCCGCTGACCTCGACACGCCCAGCCAGCGCCTTGAGGCTGCCCTCTTGCGCCAGCGCTACAGCACCTTGACCAAACACCTCGACCACTTCGGGCTCCAGGTGCTGGGCGATCAGGTCACGCGGCGTGCCTTCAGCGATCTTACGGCCTTGGTCCAGCACCAGCAGGCGCGAGCACAGGCGCTCGGCTTCGTCCATGAAATGGGTGGTGAGCAAGATGGACTTGCCCTCTTGCAGCAGCACCTGCAGCCGCTCCCACATCAGGTGGCGCGCCTGTGGGTCCAGCCCCGTGGTGGGCTCGTCCAGCATCAAGAGTTGCGGGTGGTTGATGAGGGCGCGGGACAAGCTCAGGCGCCGCTTCATGCCACCCGACAACTCACCGGGCTTTGATTTGGCTTTGTGGCTGAGGGCGCCAAACTCCAGCAGTTGCGGAATGCGCTCGCGAATGACCGCGTCGGGCAGACCGAAGTAGCGGCCAAAGACCAAGAGGTTTTCTTCGGCGGTGAAGTCCGGGTCCAGCGTGTCCATCTGCGCCACTACGCCCAAGCGGGCCTTGATGCTCAGCGCGTCACGCGGCATTTGAAGGCCGTCAAAGTAGGCGATGCTGCCACTGTCCGGCTCGGACAAACCCAGGCACATGCGCAGCGTGGTGGTTTTGCCCGCGCCGTTGGGGCCGATCACACCCAAGCATTCGCCGGGCTCAATGTGGAAAGACAGGTCATTGACCACCGTAGCGTCGCCGTAGCGTTTGACCAGGTGTTCGACCGAAAGCAATGGGGTTTTCATGGCTGGATTGTGCCTGTGCCAGCAACGTCGGGCT
Source organism: Limnohabitans sp. (assembly GCF_030158565.1). Classification (GTDB taxonomy): domain Bacteria; phylum Pseudomonadota; class Gammaproteobacteria; order Burkholderiales; family Burkholderiaceae_C; genus Limnohabitans_A. The sequence continues at coordinate 11,272 of NZ_JAOASQ010000017.1, forward strand.
GCCCGATAAAATCGGTGCCTTCTTCTGAACCGCCTCAGCGGCCACCACATGTCCCCTTCCATTTCTGACCGTCTGGCGGTTTTGCCGCAGTACCTGATTCCCAAACAAGCCCTGACCGCCTTTGCGGGTTGGGTGGCGGGCAGCCAGTGGGGCGGTGTGACCACCGGCATCATCGACCGCTTTGTGCGTCGCTACAACGTCAATATGGCTGAAGCGGCCAACCCGGACACGGCCAGCTACAAGAGCTTCAACGAGTTTTTCACCCGCCCGCTCAAGGCCAGCGCACGGCCACTGGCCGATGCGGCTTATGTGAGCCCGGTGGACGGGGCCATCAGCCAGTGCGGCCCAATTGCGGGCGATCAGGTGTTTCAGGCCAAGGGCCACAGCTACAGCACACGCGCTTTGGTGGGCGGCGACGCGGCGCTGGCGGCGCAGTTTCAGGACGGTGAATTTGCCACGCTCTACCTGAGCCCGCGCGACTACCACCGCATCCACATGCCTTGCGCGGGACGCCTGACGCGCATGATTTACGTGCCGGGGGATCTGTTTTCGGTCAACCCGACCACGGCACGCGGTGTGCCCGGCCTGTTTGCGCGCAACGAGCGGGTGGTCTGCGTGTTTGAAGGCGAGCACGGCCCCTTTGTGATGGTACTGGTGGGCGCGACGATTGTGGGCAGCATGGCCACCGTGTGGCACGGCGTGGTCAACCCACCGCGCCCCGGCCAAGTGCGCGAATGGGCCTACGAGATGGGCAACATCAGCTTGGCACAGGGCGAAGAGATGGGCCGCTTTTTGCTCGGCTCGACCGTGGTGATGCTGTTCCCCCAAGGCGTGATTCAATTCAACGCCGACTGGACACCCACGCGGCCCATTTGCATGGGCGAGGCGATGGGAGCGTTGAAACAATTGGGATCTGACCCCAATTGATTCACGTCACCCCGCACGCGATGCGGGGTCCATGCAGCTCAAGCCCATGGATGCCGGACCCAGTCTGGCATGGCACAGATCAGATCTCGATCTTCGAGCCCAGCTCGACCACCGCGTTGGTGGGCAGGTTCAGGAACTCGGCCGCTGCACTGGCGTTGTGGTGCATCTGGGCAAAGAGCTTTTCGCGCCAGGTGGCCATGCCGCCGCCAATCGTCGGGATCACGATATCGCGTGACAGGAAGTAGCTGGTCATCATCGGATCGAGTTTGTAGCCATCGTCTTCAATGGTGGCCAGTGCCGATGGCAAGTCGGGGTTGTCCTTGAAGCCGTAGTTGACGATGACCTGCCAGCAATCATGCCCCAAGGGCGTGACATCCAGACGCTGGCTCGCGGCCACGCGCGGCAGCTCGTGGCTGCGCACGGTGACAAACAGATTGCGCTCGTGCAAAACCTTGTTGTGCTTGAGGTTGTGCAACAAGGCATTGGGCACGGCCCCTGTCTCGGCCGTCAGGAACACGGCCGTGCCCTCCACCCGCGTGGGCGCAGAGATGAAAACCGCCTCCAGAAAATCCGTCAACTGCAGGGCATCTGTACGCAAGGACTCGTTGAGCAGGCGTCGGCCATCGTGCCAGGTCAGCATGAGGGTGAACACGGCTGCGCCGATCATGAGCGGGAACCAGCCGCCGTCAAACAGCTTGAGCAGGTTGGAGGCCCAGAACGCCAGATCGACCACAAAGAAGAAACCGGTGGCCCCAATGCACAGCGCCAGCGGCAGCTTCCAGGCGTAACGGATCACAAAGAAGGTGAGCACCGTGGTGATCAGCATGTCGGTGCACACCGCAATGCCATAAGCGGCGGCCAAGTTGCTCGACGACTTGAACATGACCACCGCCATCACGATGGCCACAAACAAACCCCAGTTCACAAATGGCATGTAGATCTGCCCAGTGTCGGTCTCGCTGGTGTGCAGCACTTGCAGGCGCGGCAGGTAGCCCAGCTGGATCACCTGTTTGGTCACGCTGAAGGCCCCGGAGATCAGCGCCTGCGAAGCGATCACGGTGGCCATGGTGGCCAGGCCCACCAAAGGCAGCAAGGCCCAGTCGGGCGCCATCATGAAAAACGGATTTTTGACCGCTTCGGGCTCAGACAACAAGAGCGCGCCTTGGCCAAAATAGTTCAGCACCAAGCAAGGCATGACCACGCTGAACCAAGCCAGACGAATGGGCTTTTTGCCAAAGTGCCCCATGTCCGCATACAGCGCTTCACCGCCTGTGACGCACAACACGACCGCGCCCAAAATGATGAAGGTGGTGCCCGGCTCGTTCCACATGAAGCTCAAGGCGTAATGCGGACTGATGGCCAACAAGATCTCTGGGCGCTGAACGATGTGCGACACCCCCAGCACAGCGATGGCGGCAAACCAGACCAAGGTGATCGGGCCAAAGAACTTGCCAATGCCCGCCGTGCCGCGCTTTTGCACCCAAAACAAGCCAAACAAAATCACCAGGGTGAGCGGAATGACCGATTTTTTGAAGGTGGGCGAAATGACTTCAAGGCCCTCGACGGCCGACAGCACCGAAATCGCGGGGGTGATGACGCCGTCGCCATAAAAAAGACAGGTGCCAAAGATGCCAACCACCAGCAAAACTTTGCGCAGTTGGGGTTTGTCTTTGACCGATTGCGAAGCGAGCGCCAACATGGCCACCAAGCCACCTTCGCCATGGTTGTCGGCACGCAACACCAGGACCACGTACTTGACCGACACGATGGTGGTCAAGGTCCAGAAGAAGATGGAAAGGATGCCGTAAACGTTCTCGGGCGTGAAAGGCACATGGCCTGAGCCAAAGACCTCTTTCATGGCATACAGCACGCTGGTGCCGATGTCGCCGTAAACCACGCCAATGGCGCCCAAGGTCAGGGCGGCGAGTGAGGATTTTGTAGAAGACACAAAAAATGGCCTGACCATGGGTCAGGCTTTGAAACTTGAAGTTCGCTATTTTGCGCCCGTTCAAGCGGGCATGTCACCGACTTTGGCGACAATTTGTTGCAGTGCAGCAACTTCAGTCGTAGACCTCGGCCTCGGGGTCGGTCGCTTCCAGCTCGTAACTGGCCGCCAGCATGGCCAGGCGGCCAATCACACCGTACATGTAAAAACGATTGGGCACGCTGGCACCGGGTTTGATGCCTGGCTGGGGCAGGTGCGGTGTGTCAGCGAAGGCCAAAGGCACAAAGCTGGCACCCGGCGCGTTCAGGTTCTCGTCCACACCGCGCTCGGCGTGCACGCGGTAGAAACCACCCACCACATAACGGTCCATCATGTAGACCACGGGCTCGGCCACCGCATCGTTGATGCGCTCGTTGGTCAACACGCCTTCCTGGATGATCACGTCGTTGACGGTCTGACCGTCCTTGATGACGTTCATCTTGTTGCGGGTCTTGCGGTTCAGGGCGTCCAGATCGGACACGTCGCGCACCGTCATGATGCCCATGCCGTAAGTGCCGTTGTCGGCCTTGACGACCACAAACGGCTTTTCGTTGATGCCGTATTCCTTGTACTTGCGCTTGATCTTGGTCAGCAGCGCATCCACATTGCTGCGCAGGCACTCCATGCCCGTGCCTTCGGCAAAGTTCACATCGCCGCACTGGCTGAACATGGGGTTGATCAGCCAGGGGTCGATGCCCAGCAGCTTGCCAAAGCGCTTGGCGACTTCTTCGTAGCTCTGGAAATGCTTGGTCTTGCGGCGCACGCTCCAGCCGGCGTGCAGGGGCGGCAGCAAAAACTGCTCATGCAGTTCTTCCAGGATGCCCGGGGCACCGGCCGACAGGTCGTTGTTGAGCAAGATGGTGCAGGGGTCGAAATCTTTCAGGCCCAGGCGGTGCTTGCTGCGCACCACCGGCTCCAGGGTCACGCTCTCGCCATTGGGCAGCTCGATGGTGGTCGGCTCCTTGATGTCGGGGTTGATCGAGCCAATGCGCACATTCAGACCTGCCATGTGAAAAATGCGCTGCAGCTGCAGCACGTTCGTCAAATAGAAGGTGTTGCGCGTGTGGTTCTCAGGAATGATCAGCAGGTTCTTGGCCTCGGGGCAGATCTTCTCGATGGCCGCCTGCGCCGCCTGCACCGCCAAAGGCAGCATCTCGGGCGTCAGGTTGTTCCAGCCACCGGGGTAGAGGTTGGTGTCGACCGGGGCCAACTTGAAGCCCGCGTTGCGGATGTCCACCGAGGTGTAGAACGGTGGCGTGTGCTCCATCCATTCCAGGCGGAACCAGCGTTCAATGGCGGGCATCGAGTCCAAGATGCGCTGTTCCAGCTCATTGATGGGGCCATTGAGGGCGGTGACGAGATGGGGAACCATGGGTGGGCCTTCGGTGAACGGAAAACTGAGAAATGATATGGGGCCGGTCGGTGCCAATACAAGCACCTACCGGACATGGCCGCACAAACTGCGTGCGCTCAGGTACGGACTTCGCCTTCGCCCAACACCACGTACTTGAGCGAGGTCAGGCCTTCGATGCCCACCGGGCCACGCGCGTGGAACTTGTCGGTCGAGATGCCGATCTCGGCACCGAGTCCGTACTCAAAACCGTCTGCAAAGCGGGTGCTGGCGTTGACCATGACGCTGGACGAGTCCACCTCGCGCAAAAAGCGCTGGGCGTGCATGTGGTCACGCGTCAGGATGGCTTCGGTGTGGTGGCTGCTGTAGTGGTTGATGTGGGCAATCGCCTCATCCAGCCCATCCACCACTTTGACGCTGATGATGGGCGCGAGGTATTCCTCGGACCAGTCCTGCTCGGTGGCGTCTTGCAGCTGGGCCCCGCTGACCTGGCTCAAAATGGTCTTGGACTTGGGGCAGCAGCGCATTTCCACACCCTTGGCCGCATAAATGGCGCCAATCTTGGGCAAGAACTCGGCCGCCACGCCCTTGGCCACCAGCAGACTCTCGCTGGCATTGCAGGGGCTGTACTTCTGCGTTTTGGCGTTGTCGGCCACCCGGACCGCCATGTCGATGTCGCATGGCTCGTCCACATAGGTGTGGCAATTGCCGTCCAGGTGCTTGATGACCGGCACCTTGGCCTCGGCGCTGATGCGCTCGATCAGGCCTTTGCCACCGCGGGGGATGACCACGTCCACAAACTGCGGCATGGTGATCAGCTGGCCTACAGCGGCGCGGTCGGTGGTTTGCACCAATTGCACCGCATCGACCGGCAAACCGCTGTCGGCCAAGGCTTGCTGCACCAGCTTGGCCAAGGCCTTGTTGGAGTCGATCGCCTCGGAGCCACCGCGCAAGATGCAGGCATTGCCGCTTTTGATCGACAAGCTGGCCGCTTCAATGGTCACATTGGGGCGGCTCTCGAAAATCATGCCGAACACGCCAATGGGCACCCGCATCTGGCCCACGCGGATGCCGCTGGGTTGCTGCTTCATGCCCAAAATTTCGCCGATCACATCGGGCATGGCGGCCAATTGCTCGCAGCCTTGGGCACAGGTTTCCAGCACTTTGGGCGTGAGCTTGAGGCGGTCCACCATGGGCTCGGACAGGCCGGTGGCTTGGGCGCGGGCCAAATCCTTGGCATTGTCCAGTTGCAGGGCTTCGGTGTTTTCGCGCAGCAAAGCGGCCAATCGGCGCAGGGCCTGGTTCTTGACGGCGGCAGAGGCCTTGGCCATCAAGGCCGAGGCTTTTTTGGCCTGTTGCCCGAGGGTTTGGACGTGTTCAACGGTGTTCATGGGGCCCATTTTCGCAGATGCCAAGGGGATGGCGCAGCGCTGGAATCAACGCACCATGCACATGCGCGAAAACCGCATGGCCAGGCGACCCAAGGCTTGCCAGGGGTCGGTCGGCCAATCGGGCACCTTCAGGCCTTTGACGATGCCGTCCACTTGGTGGGCCGATTGCAGCAAGCCGTTCAGGCGGGCTTCGGACAAACGGGGCAACACGCGCTCAAACAAACGCTCACGCGGGCCCCAGACACGCTGCTCCCGCAGGGCCATGGGCAAGGGCTTGCCTGCAGCCATGGCGTCTTTGACGCGCTTGAGGGCCCGGATGTCTTCGGCCAGGGTGTAGTGCACCAGCACAGCGGCTTCGCCCTCGGCCTGCAGGCCGTCCAGCATGCGCTGCACACGCGAGACCTGCCCGGACAAGACCGACTCGGACAGCTTGAACACGTCGTAACGCGCGACATTGAGCACCGCCGCTTCGACCTGGTCCTGGCTGAGTTCGCCCGCGGGGTGGAGCAAACCGAGTTTCTGGATCTCTTGGTGCGCTGCCAGCAGGTTGCCTTCCACGCGGTCGGCAAAAAACTGCAAAGTGCGCTGCCCTTCTTCGCCTGCGGCCACGCTTTGGCCCTGACGCTGCAAGCGCTGGGCGATCCACTGCGGCAAAGCGTTGCGGTCCACCGGATCGATCTGGAGGGTCACGCCCGCGCCTTCCAGCGCACCAAACCAGGCCCCTTTGCGGGTGGCCGCGTCCAGTCGGGGCAACAAGAACAAGGTCAGCGTGCTGTCGTTGCCCTGCGCCGATTCGGCCAATTGCTGGATGGCCGGGCTGCCCTCTTTGCCGGGCTTGCCCGAGGGGATGCGCACTTCCACAATTTGTTTGTCGGCAAACAAGCTCATGGAGCCGCCTGCGGCCAGCACTTCGCTCCAGTCAAAGTGTGCACCCGCCACGGTGTGCACCGTGCGTTCGGTGTAGCCCTGCGCACGGGCCGCCGCACGGATGGCATCGGCGGCCTCCTGGATGAGCAGGGCTTCGTCACCGTGCAAGGTGTAGAGACTGCGCAAGCCTTTTTGCAGGTGCGCAGCAAGCTGAGGTAAGGCCAGTTGCATTGCTCAGGCGTCAGGGTTTGGCCGGCGCTGCAGGCATGATTTTTCGGGGCTTGACAAGTGACAAGCGGCGCATGATCTGCTGCACGATGTCTGTTTGCATGTCACGGTACATCATGCCCATCTCGATTTCCTTGGACAAGGCCGCCGTTTCCGTGAAACTCAAGTCGCGCTGTTGGTAGAGCTCCACCGGCTCAATCCACTCCTCGCCTTGCGGCGTGCGCAGCCGGAAGCTCACACGCAAGCGCAACTGCATTTCGCGCACCTGACCGGAGGCATTCATGCCCACCACCACCTGCTGGCGCACTTCGCTCAGGATGTCGAGGATGGCATCGGTGTCCGGCATTTTCTTGGGGTCGGTCACCAAGTCGATGCGCCCCGAACCCAGCAAGTTGCGGCGCAGCTCCACGCCCAGGGGAGAGCTTTCCGAGAAGTTGCCGTACAGGGTCTTGAACGGGAAATCCTGCGTCTGGCGCAGCGCAAAGCCACAAGCCGTCAGGGCCACCGCCGGAGCAATGGCCAAAGCAGTCAAGATGCGGCGGCGCGAAGCGTTCATGCGGACTCTCAGACGACGATGTTGACCAGGCGGCCAGGCACCACGATGACCTTCTTGGGCGCAGCGCCAGCGGCCTGCTTGACAAAGGCCTCGTTGGCCAAGGCAGCGGCCTCAATCTGCGCTTTGTCGGCCGACGCAGGCACCAGGATGGACCCGCGCAGCTTGCCGTTGATTTGCAGCATCAGCTCGATCTGGTCGCGCTCCAAAGCCGACTCGTCCACGGTGGGCCAAGGCGCATCGAGCAACTCGCCTGCAGCTTGGGCAAAACCCAGTTGCTGCCAAACTTCGTCGGTGATGTGCGGGCAGGCGGGGTAAAGCATGCGCATCAAGAGGGAGACGCCTTCGCACAGGGCGGCGGTATCGCCTGCACTGCCATCGGGCTTGAAATCTTCCAACGCGTTGAGCAGCTTCATGCAGCCGGACACCACGGTGTTGTACTGCATGCGCTCGTAGTCGTAACCGACTTGCTTGAGCACCAGGTGCATCTCGCGGCGCAAGGCTTTGGCCGCATCGCCCAAGGCGGCTTGGCTCAGGTCTTGGCTTGTGGCCGAACGCAGCAATTCGTTGTGCTTGAAAGCGAAGTTCCAAACGCGGCGCAAAAAGCGGTAGCTGCCTTCCACGGCAGAGTCGTTCCACTCCAGCGTCACCTCAGGCGGTGCGGTGAACATGGTGTACAGGCGCGCCGTGTCGGCACCGTAGCGCTCGATCAGGTCTTGCGGGTCCACGCCGTTGTTCTTGGACTTGGACATGGTGCCCACGCCCTCGTAGTCGATGGCGGTGCCCACGGGCAAGCGGCCATCGCCGCTGTCGGCTTCGTTCTTGAGCTTGGCGCCGATCACCTTGCCGGTCTCGTCGAGCACATGCTCCACGTCGTGCGGCCAGAAGTAGTCCTTGCCGCCCTTGGCGGTGCGGCGCGAATAGATGTGGTTGAGCACCATGCCCTGCGTGAGCAGCTTGCTGAAGGGCTCATCGACCTTGACCAGGCCCAAGTCGCGCATGACCTTGGTCCAGAAGCGGGCGTAGAGCAAATGCAGGATGGCGTGCTCGATGCCGCCGATGTATTGGTCCATGCCGCTGCCGCCAGTGGCGTTGTTCTGGTCCCGCATCCAATAGTCCGCACCCTCTGCCACCATCTTCTCGGTGTTGGTCGGGTCGCAATAGCGCATGAAGTACCAGGACGAATCCACAAAGGTGTCCATGGTGTCGGTCTCGCGGCGCGCGGGTTTGCCACACACCGGGCAAGTCACGCCCGCGTGGAAACCTTCGTGCTTGTGCAGCGGGTTGCCCGAACCGTCAGGGATGCAGTCTTGCGGCAACACCACAGGCAGGTCTTTTTCGGGCACGGGCACGGCGCCGTGTTCATCGCAATGGATGATCGGGATCGGTGTGCCCCAGTAGCGCTGGCGGCTCACGCCCCAGTCGCGCAGACGCCAGGTGGTTTTCTTCTCGCCCAGGCCTTTGGCAGCCAGCAGTTCGGCCACTTTGGTGACGGCGGCTTTGAAGCCCAAGCCATCGAGTTCGCCGGAGTTGACGCACACGCCATCTTTGGTGCCGTACCACTCTGACCAAGTTGTCACATCAAAAGAGGCCTTGGCGTTGCCTGCGACGGGCAACGATGTGGAGCCTGCGTCTGAGGCGCCCGGCGCAGGCGACGACAAAGCCGCCCCACGCTGAGCCACGACTTGCTTGATCGGCAAGGCGTATTTCAAAGCAAATGCAAAGTCGCGCTCGTCGTGCGCAGGCACGCCCATCACGGCGCCATCGCCGTAGCTCATGAGCACGTAATTGCCCACCCAGACCTCGACTTGCACGCCCGTCAAGGGATGCGTGACGAACAGGCCGGTAGCCATGCCCTTCTTTTCTTGCGTGGCCAACTCGGCTTCGGTCGTGCCGCCGCTCTTGCACTCTTCCAGGAAAGCGGCCAAGGCAGGATTGGAAGCCGCAGCGTGCAGCGCCAGCGGGTGCTCAGCAGCCACCGCGCAAAAAGTCACACCCATGATGGTGTCGGCACGGGTGGTGAAGACGTACATCTTGCCGTCGCCGATCAGAGCGCCGTCCGCACCTGCAATGCTGTGCGGGAAGGCGAAGCGCACGCCCTCAGACTTGCCGATCCAGTTTTCCTGCATCAGGCGCACTTTGTCAGGCCAGCCGTTGAGCGTGGCCTTGTCGTTGCCCAGCTGCACGTGGTCGAGCAACTCTTGCGCGTACTGCGTGATGTTCAGGTAATAGCCAGGGATCTCGCGCTTTTCGACCAATGCGCCGGTGCGCCAGCCGCGACCGTCAATCACCTGCTCGTTGGCCAGCACGGTCTGGTCCACCGGATCCCAGTTGACGATCTGGGTCTTGCGGTAGGCGATGCCTTTTTCCAGCATCTTGAGAAACAGCCATTGGTTCCACTTGTAATAAGTGGGGTCGCAGGTGGCGACTTCGCGCGACCAGTCGATGGCCAAGCCCATCGCCTGCATCTGCTTTTTCATGTAAGCGATGTTTTCGTAGGTCCACTTGGCCGGTGGCACACCGTTTTTGAGCGCGGCGTTTTCAGCGGGCAGACCGAAGGCGTCCCAGCCCATGGGCATGAGGACGTTGTAGCCCTTCATGCGCAGGCTGCGCGTGAGCATGTCGTTGATGGTGTAGTTGCGCACATGGCCCATGTGCAGCTTGCCGCTGGGGTAGGGCAGCATGGAGCAGGCGTAGAACTTCTTTTTGCTGGCGTCTTCGGTGACGCGGTAGGCATCGCGGGCCGTCCAGCGGGCCTGGGCTGCGGGTTCGACTTCGAGGTGGTTGTACTTGTCTTGCATAGGGGTCGATTGTAGAGGGCGCTGGGTCTGGGGATCGCTGGTTGGAGGTGCGTTGGGGCCCGCAGGGAGGCAGGCCCGGGCGCCTCAGACGCAGGCTCAACATCGTTGCCCGGGCCTGCCTCCCTTCGGGCTCATGCGCTCAAGGTATTCACGCCCAGCTTTGCACTTGGGCAGGAGATGGCTCAGCGCTTGGGGGTAGAGGGGGTCTGGGCGACGAAGCCGATGCGGGACAGGCCCGCTTTTTGGGCCAGGCCCATGGTTTCGACCACGCGGCCGTAGGGCACGGACTCGTCGGCACGCAGTTCCAGCTCGGTGTTGGGGTTGCGTTTCGCGGCTTCGGCCAAGCGCAGGCGCAAAGCTTCGGGCGTGATGGGCTTGTCGGCCAAGTAAACGGTGCCTTGGGCGTCCACCACCAAGGAGACCGCCTGGGGGGAGGCACCGGGCTCGCCGCCCTCAGACTGGGGCAGGTCCAAGCGGATGGCGCTGGTCATCAGGGGAGCGGTGAGGATGAAGATCACCAGCAAGACCAGCATCACGTCCACCATGGGCGTGACGTTGATCTCGCTCATGGGCGCATCGGCTTTGGAGGACGCCAGGCGACCGAAGGCCATGGTTCAGTCCTGCGGATCGGCCAGCAGGCCGCGCACATCGTGGGCAAAGCCTTCAAGTTCGGCTTCGATCCAGGCGATCCGGCGCCCCAGCAGGTTGTAGCCCAGCACGGCCGGAATGGCCACGGCCAGACCGGCGGCGGTCATGACCAAGGCTTCGCCCACGGGCCCTGCGACCTTGTCGATGGTCAGTTGCCCCGCCTCAGCCATGCCGGTCAGGGCATTGAAAATGCCCCAGACGGTGCCGAGCAATCCCACAAAGGGCGAGATCGAACCAGCCGTGGCCAGCAGCAATTGGCCCCATTGCAAACGGCGCACCACGCCCTGCAAGGCGTCGCGCAAAACACGGGTCAACTGGTTCTGGCGGTCACCGGCCGAGGCCAAGGTGCCGCCCACGGGCAACAAGGTCGCGTCCAGCAAGGGCGCAACGCAGGCATCTCGATCAAACTGGGCCACGCCTTGTCGGGCAGCGTCAAATCCAGGGGCCTGCCAGAATGCGGCCACACTGCGGCGCACGTCGCGCTGAACACGGGCCAACAAACGCCATTTCCAGACAATCACCACCCAGCTGCTGACCGACAAGGCCAACAGCAAGACCGCCAGCACACGGCTGACAAGATCGCTGTGGAGCAAAAAGTCACTCAAACTCATGGTGACCGCTCAGGCTCAGCGCAAATTCAACACATCGAACATGTCGAACAAGCCGCGCTGCTGGCCGGCCAGGTAGCGCACCGCACGCAGGCTGCCTTGCGCATAAGTCGAGCGGCTGGAGGACTTGTGGGTCACTTCGATGCGCTCACCAATGCCCGCAAACAGCACGGTGTGGTCGCCCACGATGTCGCCGCCGCGGATGGTCGAAAAACCGATGGTCGAGGGATCGCGTTCGCCGGTGTGCCCATAACGTTCGTACACGGCGCACTCTTTCAAATCGCGGCCAATGGCGTCGGCGATCACTTCGCCCATCTTGAGCGCGGTGCCCGAGGGCGCATCCACCTTGTGACGGTGATGGGCTTCGATGATTTCGATGTCGTACCCGGTGGACAGGGCTTGCGCCGCCATTTGCAGCAGCTTCAACGTCACATTCACGCCCACGCTCATGTTGGGCGCCATGACGATGGCGATGTCTTTGGCGATCTCGGCGATCTCGGCTTTTTGTTCTTCGGTGAACCCGGTCGTGCCGATCACGGCTTTGACGCCCAGCTCACGGCAAACCTTCAGATGGGCCAAAGTGCCTTCGGGACGGGTGAAGTCGATCAGGAAGCCCGAATCCTTCAAACCGGCTTTCACATCTGACTGCACCGCAACGCCGCTGGCCTGGCCCAAAAAGGCGGAGGCGTCCTGGCCCAGTGCGGGACTGGAGGCGATATCCAAAGCGCCGGACAAGCGGCAATCATCGGTAGCCAAAATGGCTTCAATCAGCATGTTTCCCATGCGGCCAGTGGCGCCGGCCACGGCAATGGGCAAAGTGTTCGAGGAGGTCATGGGATTTTCAGGGCTGGTGAAGGGGGCACGTGGCCCCTTTCTGGTTCAACGGGCCGCAGGCTCCAGTGGAGGGTAGCTGCTGGGCAAAGGGGCCAAGGCCGGCCGAGGTGCTTCGGCCTCCTGCGGCTTTTTCGCAGTGAAACGTTTCAAATCTTCCTCTGTGGCTTCCAGTTTCGGGGGCTGACCTGTCGCACGTGGGCGCACCAAGCGTCCTGCAAACTCGGACTCGCTGGGCAAGAGGTCACTTTCGATTTGATCGAGCACATCCCCCTTGAAAACGACCATGAGACGGAAACTCTGTGCAGGCACCCCTTGGCGCTTGATGCTGAAGACATAGTCCCACCGATCGGCATGGAACAAGCTGGAGACCAGGGGTGTGCCCAAGATGTCGCGCACCTGCGCTTTGACCATGCCCGGACGAAGCGCCTGACGCTGTTCCTTCGAGACAAAGTTGCCCTGCACCACTTCAGGAACGTAGGGCTTGAAAGTGTCCTGGTGGACACTGCCGCAGCCCGCCAGGCCAGCGCTCAAAACGAGACCAACAAGCCAGGCGCTCGGGAAGCGGAAAATCAGGGAAGCTGTCATGTTTGAAGAGGGCCGATATGATCGGGGCATTGTAGCGGCTGTAAGCAATTTTGTTCCGTCTGCCTTACCTCTGAGCAAACCCCATGAGTCAAATCGACGAACTGAAAAACAACGGCCTCAAAGCCACCTTGCCCCGACTGAAAATCCTGGAGGTTTTTCAAAGTGGCGCACAACGGCACATGACGGCCGAAGACGTTTTTCGTCACCTGCTGCTTGAGAACACCGACATCGGTCTGGCCACGGTTTACCGGGTGTTGACCCAGTTCGAGCAAGCGGGGATTTTGAGCCGAAACCATTTTGAAAGTGGCAAAGCGGTTTATGAGCTCAATGAAGGCCAGCACCACGACCATGTGGTGTGCCTGGACTGCGGTCGGGTGGAAGAGTTCTACGATCCTGAAATCGAGTCTCGGCAACAGGCCGTTGCACAGGCCAAGGGCTTTGTGATCGCCGACCATGCCCTGAGCTTGTACGCACACTGCACGCGCACCCCCTGCCCTCACCGCCAGCGCTGAGCGCGCAGCGGCCCTTATTCCATGGCGCGGCGCTGGCGCTCGATGAAGTCCTGGTAGGTGTCGATGCCCCGCATCTGCAAGATGGTGTTGCGCACGGCCGCCTCCACCAACACCGAGATGTTGCGCCCGGCCACCACCTGGATCACCACCTTGCGCACCGGGATGCCCAGCACGTCTTGCGTGAGCGGCTCCGAAGGCATGCGTTCGTAATCGCGGTCAAAAGTTTCGCGGCGCACCAGGTGCACGATCAACTTCAGGCGCATCTTGCGGCGCACCGCTGTCTCGCCAAAAATGGCCCGGATATCGAGCAAGCCAATACCGCGCACTTCGAGCAGGTTCTGCAGCAAATCGGGGCAACGCCCCTCGATGGTGGTCTGGTTGATGCGGTACAGGTCCACGGCATCGTCGGCCACCAGACCGTTGCCACGGGAAATCAGCTCCAGCCCCAACTCGCTTTTGCCCAAACCCGATTCGCCGGTGATCAGTACACCCATGCCCAGAATGTCCATGAAGACCCCGTGCATGGTGGTGCGGTCGGCAAAGTGTTTGGACAGATAGGCCCGCAACACGTCGATCACGAAAGCCGAAGATTGCTCGGTGGCAAACATCGGGATTTGTGCCCGCTCACACATGGACAGCAAGGCGTCCGGAGCCACTTGACCATCGGCCAGCACCAACACGGGCGGCTCCAGGGTCACGATGCGCGCAATGCGACGGGCACAGTCTTCTGGCGTGGAATTGCTCAGGTAGGCCACTTCGCGAGGCCCCAGAATCTGAACACGGTAGGGATGGATGTAGTTGAGATAGCCGACCAGATCGGCGCCTGAGCGGGCTTCGCGCACGGCGACTTCATCGAACCGGCGCTCAGAAGCGCCAAGGCCCGCCACCCACTGCCACTTGAGCTTGCCGCGGTGGTCCTCAAACAGGACGTCGGCACTGATCACGGAAGGCTTCATCGCAGCAGCTCAGGACGGGTCTGTGCTCAGACCGTTTGGGCGGACTGCCATTGGGCAATCAGTTGGTGCAAGCCCTCTTGGCTGTCACTGCCCTTGATGTTTTCCCGCAATTGGCTATCGCTCAGCAACTCGGCGATTTCCGACAAGATTTCCAGGTGCTTTTGGGTCGCCGCTTCGGGCACCAGCAAGAAAATCAGCAAATTGACCGGCTGCTCATCCGGCGCATCAAAACCAATCGGCTGCGCCAACTGGAAAACGGCGGCCATTGGCGCTTTCAGGCCCTTGATGCGGCCATGCGGAATCGCGACGCCGTGCCCCAAGCCTGTAGAACCCAAGCGCTCACGGGCGAAGAGACTGTCCGTGACCAACGCACGCGATAAGCCATGCAGATTCTCAAAGAGAAGTCCGGCTTCTTCAAATGCACGTTTCTTGCTGGTGGCTTCCACCCCGACAAGAACTTGGGCAACAGGCAATATGGATGAGAGACGATTCATGTTCGAGGCGGATTATGCACCTGTCGCAGCCCGAACGTTCGGCAGCGGCTGTCGCACCAGGAACTGCCCTGCAGCCCTAGGGGCAGCGTGGCCCTTTTGCCGGAATGAAAAAGGGCCGCTGCGAGCGGCCCTGACTTGCAGTGATCGCGCAGAGGATCACATCATGCGTTTAGGCGCACTGTGATGGTGGTCCGTGATGCGGTCCTTGTGCTTGACCACCTGCCGGTCCAGTTTGTCGACCAAGTCGTCCACAGCAGCATACAAGTCCTCATGCGCGCTCTCGGCGAACATGTCGTTGCCTTTGACATGGATGTTGCATTCAGCGCGTTGGCGTTTTTCCTTTTCCTTCTGCTTTTCCACGGTCAGCAGCACTTTCACATCGACCACCTGATCGAAATGTCGGGTAATGCGGTCCAGTTTGCCCGTCACATACTCGCGCAAGGCAGGGGTAACTTCCAGATGGTGTCCGCTGATTGTCAAATTCATAAGCTTGGCCTCCATAGATTCCGGGTAGGAAAAGCCCCTCAGAAGGGGGCAACAAACCACTTTGGGGTGTGGTTCGCCCCCACTATGCGCCCGCCTTTTGGGAAAAGCAATGCGGCCTATGGAATGCACCTAGACACCCGGGAAATTGGGCCCGAAGGGCCATTTCGGTGTTATCGTGCTGGATGAATCGGTGAGGCCCAAACGCGCTTTACGCCTGCGGTGCCCCATGCAAGCGCACCCGCCCAGCCAGCCAGACCGACACCAAGCTGGCCGCCACACCGATCACCCCTGCCACCCAGTAATTCGTCAATTGCCCATGGGCATCACGGCCAATGATGGCCCCTCCCACCATGGCTGCCAGCCCCATGGCTGCAGACTGCACGGCCGAATTGAGGGTCATGAAAGTGCCGCGCAAACGCGGCTCCACCGCAGATGAAATCAGGGCCATGCCAGGAATCATGCGACCACTCATCATGGTGAAAAATGCCGTCGAGATCAGCAGCAAGCCCGCCAAAGGCAAGCCTGCCGACAAAGTGGTGGCCATCAAAGGCAGCGCGACAGCCACCGCCAGGCGCTTGAAAATTTTGACTTTGCCTACACGGTCAGTCAGCCGACCAAACAAGCGCGCCGTCAGCAAGGTGGCCGTGCCGCCGAGCAAATACACCCAAGGCACCTGCTCGGGCTGCATGCCCGCATTCGACTGCAAATAGATGGTGATGTAAGGGATGACCGTGAAGCCCGCAAACATCATCGCGGCCGACAAGGCAAAAGCTTTCAGATGGTTGGCCTCGATCAGGACTTGGCCAATGCTGCGCCAGACGCTGGCGCGATCGGGGTGGTGCAAATGGGCATCCAACCGCGGCAAGGTTTGCCAAGCGCCGATCACCAGCACGCCCACCATGGCCGCAATGGCCA
Organism: Limnohabitans sp.; assembly: GCF_030158565.1. Lineage (GTDB taxonomy): Bacteria > Pseudomonadota > Gammaproteobacteria > Burkholderiales > Burkholderiaceae_C > Limnohabitans_A. Next base: position 27,412 of record NZ_JAOASQ010000017.1, read on the forward strand.
TGAAGGGCGCGTGCCAGCTCAAGTGCGCAGCCAAAAACAGGCCCAGCGGCACGCCCGCCACAGTAGAGACTGAAAACGAGGTCATGACCACCCCCATGGCCCTGCCGCGCCGCTCGAACGGAATCACATCGGCCACGATGGTCTGCGACAAAGCCGACAAGACACCACCAAACACACCGGCAGCCACTCGGGCGACCATCAACCAGCCATAGGTCGGCGCCAACCCGCACGCCAGCGTTGCCAAACCAAAGAGGGTGTACATGGTCAGCAGCAAGCGCTTGCGGCTGAACCGGTCCACATAGGTGGCCGCCAGCAAACCCGATGCGCCGGCCGACAAGGTGTAGGCCGAGACCAGCACGCCGAATTCAGCGTTGCTGATGTCAAACAAGCGGGTGAACTGAGGCCCCAAGGGCATCATGATCATGAAGTCGAGAATATGGGTGAACTGGATGCCTGCAAGCGTCAGCAGCAGCCAGCGTTCTCTTCGAGGGGACAAGGAAGCGGTCATGAAGGGGTCAGAGTGAATCCATTGAATCTAACACCCCGGCCTCGGCCGCTTATTTCACAGCGCGAATTCACAGCAGTGACACACAAACGCTCAGGGCCAATGCGATAATCCGCCCATTCATTTTTTGGAGTCACTGTCGTGGACGCTACCCCGAGTCGGTAGCTTTCGGACGCCTTGAGCATTGCGCCCATCGTTCGAAAGCTGCATCCCCCTTCGCCGCCCCTTTGAACTTTTGGCAACTGGCCTTTTTTTGGATTCGCCATGCTCAACATCTTCACCCTTGCCAACGGCCGTCTCTTTCAAGAAGAGATCGAGTCACTGGAAGAACTCTCTCGCTTTCAACCCATTTGGGTTGACCTGGAATCACCCACGGTCGACGAAAAGCGCTGGATCAAACAGTATTACGGCCTGTCCATCCCTGAAGACGCGATGGACGAGGACATCGAGGAATCCGCCCGCTTCTACGAAGAAGACAATGGCGAGTTGCACATCCGCTCAGACTTTTTGATCGCCGACGAGGACGAGCCACGCACCGTGCGTTGCGCCTTCATCCTGAACCAGCACAATGCCGACCTGAAGAGCCGTGGCGTGCTGTTTTCAATCCACGACGAAGACGTACCGGTGTTCCGCTTGCTGCGCCTGCGTGCGCGCCGCGCACCGGGCCTGCTGGAAGATGCCAAGGAAGTGCTGCTCAAGCTCTTTGATGCCGACGCCGAATACTCCGCCGACACGCTGGAAGGCATTTACGACAAGCTCGAAACCGCTGGCAAAAAGGTTTTGTCAGGCGACGTGACCGATGCCATGGCCGGTGAAGTGCTGGGCGCGATTGCCCGCCAGGAAGACTTGAATGGGCGCATCCGCCGCAACGTGATGGACACCCGCCGCGCCGTGAGCTTCATGATGCGCTCGAAGATGCTCAACGCCGAGCAGTTTGAAGAAGCGCGCCAGATCCTGCGCGACATCGACTCGCTGGACTCGCACACGGCGTTTTTGTTCGACAAGATCAACTTCTTGATGGACGCCACCGTGGGTTTCATCAACATCAACCAGAACAAGATCATCAAGATTTTCTCGGTGGCCAGCGTCGCCTTGCTGCCCCCCACACTGATTGCCAGCCTGTACGGCATGAACTTTCAGTACATGCCCGAGCTGTCACAAAAGTGGGGCTACCCGTATGCACTGGCCTTGATGGCCGCCAGCGCCGTGGTGCCCATGTGGTACTTCCGTCGTCGGGGCTGGTTGAAGTAAGACGCCTTCGGTGGGGGCGTTTGTTGCAGCAGTCTGGGGGCGGGCTCCTCAGACGCAAGCTCAACGTCGTCGCCCGCCCCCAGACTGCTGCAACAAACTTTAGGCTGATCTGACGTTTTGAATGCGTCCCCGAATGCACGCTTTTCTGGCTTTACCTGTGCATCAACCACTGCGACAAGATGGCCAAGCTGTAGCGGCTGGCCACGTCGCGTATGAAGCGGTTGAAGTCAATGTGTGCATCGTCGTCTGCGCGGTCTGAAACCGTGCGGACCGCCGCAAACGGCATGCCGTAGTCCAGACACACTTGTGCCACTGCGGCCCCCTCCATCTCAACCGCCAAAGCCTCGGGCAAACTGCGCCGCAAAACCTGACTTTCGGCTGTGGTCGACACAAAGCGGTCACCACTGACGATCAGGCCCTGGTGCACCCGTGGCGCGTGCAGATGGAAATCGGCGATGGCTTGTGCGCCCAGATGTCGCGCAGGGTCTGACAACACCTGCGCGGCCGCTGCCGCCAAAGCGTGTGACAAGGCGGGGTCGGTGTCAAAGCGCGACCGTCCATACAAAGGCACCTCGTGCTTGGGGAACAAGGGCGAAGCATCCATGTCGTGTTGCAAAAAGCCACTGGCCACAACCACATCACCCACTTGTGCCTCAGCGGACAATCCGCCGGCGGCACCGGTGAACACCAGCGCATCCATCTTGAAGCGCTCCAGCAAGACCGTCGCCGTGGTGGCAGCCGCCACTTTGCCAATCCGTGACAACACCGCCACCACCTCGTGACCCTGCCAGTGGCCCACCCAGAAATCGCGGCCTGCCACGCGCACGCATTGCTCATCAGGCATGACCGCCAGCACAGCAGCCAACTCCTCGTGCATGGCGCTCATGATGCCGATCACTGCCATGGGTTCTCCATTGTCAAAATTCAAATCGCATGAAAAAAGCGGCCCATCTTGAGCCGCTTTCCAGTGTACCGGTGCTGACGCACCGCCCATTCAAGTTGACGGGCTGCGCAGCTCGCGGCGCAATATCTTGCCCACGGGTGTTTTGGGCAACTCGTCGCGGAACTCAACGATGCGAGGCTGCTTGTAGGCGGTCATGTTGGCGCGGCAATAAGCCAGAACCTGCGCCTCGGTCAACGAGGGGTCTTTGCGAACCACCACCAACTTGACAGCTTCGCCGGTTTTTTCGTCGGCCACACCAATGGCCGCGCACTCCAAAACGCCGGGGCAAGCCGATGCGACTTCCTCCACCTCATTGGGATAAACGTTGAAGCCACTGACCAAAATCATGTCTTTTTTGCGGTCCACGATTTTGAAAAAACCCCGAGCATCCACAATGCCCACATCACCCGATTTGAAATACCCATCGGCCATCATCACCTTGGCCGTCTCATCGGGCCGCTGCCAATAACCCGCCATGACTTGCGGGCCTTTGATCGCGATCTCGCCGGGCTTGCCCACCTCGGTCACATCTTGCCCCTCGTCATCAACGAGCTTCATCCAAGTGCTGGGAATCGGCACACCGATGGTGCCTGTGAATTCGGTGCTGGAGGGCGGATTGCAACTGGCCGACGGACTGGTTTCGGACAAGCCGTAGCCTTCGCAAATCGGGCAACCGGTTTTCTCCAGCCAAAGTTTGGCCACATTGGGCGTCACCGCCATGCCCCCGCCCACCGAAACCTTGAGGTTCGACCAGTTGACTTTGTTGAAATCAGGATGGTTGGCCAAACCATTGAACAAGGTGTTCACCGCAGGGAAACTGTGAAAGGTGTGCTTGGACAGCTCTTTGAGCACGGCAGGCAAATCGCGGGGATTGGGGATCAAAATGGTTTTGCCCCCGGTCCGCATGGACAACATCATGTTCACCGTGAACGCGAAGATGTGGTACAGCGGCAAAGCACACACCGAAGTGGGCTGCTCGCTCGCCGGTACACGTTTCATGACTGGGTCGTTCCAGGCCTCGGACTGCAAGACATTGGCGATCACATTGCGATGCAGAAGAACCGCCCCTTTGGACACACCGGTGGTGCCGCCGGTGTACTGCAACACGGCAATGTCATCGGGCCCAATTTCGGGCTTGCGCCAAGGCATCTTGCGCCCCTGCGAGAGGGCCTGATTGAAAGCAACCGCTTGGGGCAAGGCAAACTCAGGCACCAGCTTTTTGACTTTGCGCACCACGTGGTTGACCAGCGCGCCTTTGATCAAACCCAGGCGATCCCCCATCGAGGCCAACACCACATGCTGCACAGGCGTTTGGGCAATGCACTTTTCAAGGGTCGACGCGAAATTTTCAATGATGAAGATCGCGCGCGCACCCGAGTCCTTCAGTTGATGCTCCAACTCCCGTGGGGTGTACAGCGGGTTCACGTTCACGACCACAAAACCCGCACGCAAAATCGCTGCGACAGCAACGGGGTATTGCGGCACATTGGGCATCATGATGGCGACACGGTCACCTTTGTCCAGCCCCAGCGATTGCAGGTAAGCGGCCAGCGCTTGGCTTTCTGTATCGGTCTGGGCGTAGCCGATGCTCTTGCCCATGAAGCTGTAAGCCGTGCGATCGGCGTAGCGTGAAAAGCTCTCCTCCATCAGCCCCACCAGGGAGCTGTATTGGCTGGGGTCAATGTCTGAAGGAACGCCTTCGGGATAACTGCTCAACCAAATGCGGTCAGTGGTCATTTTTGCTTCTCCTTGAAGGGTCAGTCTATCTCACAACTGACAGCAAACTGACTCACAAAACTACTGGATTTCCCGAAGGCTCAAGCCTTCAAGGCCCCCAACACCTCGTCCAGCATTTTCTTGGCATCGCCAAACAACATGCGGTTGTTGTCTTTGTAGAAGAGCGGGTTGTCCACACCAGCGTAGCCACTGGCCATGGAACGCTTCATGACGATGCTGGTGCGGGCCTTCCAGACTTCGAGCACCGGCATGCCGGCGATCGGGCTGGTCGGATCGTCTTGCGCGGCCGGGTTCACGATGTCGTTGGCACCGATCACGATGGCCACGTCCGTGTCCGGGAAGTCGTCGTTGAGCTCGTCCATCTCGAACACGATGTCGTAGGGCACTTTGGCCTCGGCCAACAAAACGTTCATGTGGCCCGGCATGCGACCCGCCACGGGGTGAATGCCAAAGCGCACGTTCACGCCTTTGTCGCGCAGTGTCTTGGTGATTTCAAACACCGTGTGCTGGGCCTGCGCCACAGCCATGCCGTAGCCAGGCACGATGATCACGTTCTTGGCGTCGCGCAACATTTCTGCGGTCTCGGCAGCCAAGATGGGGCTGACTTCACCTTGCGGCTCGGCCGCTTCGCCCGTGGGCTTGGGCGCTGCTGCCGTGGTGCCAAAGCCACCGGCAATCACGCTGATGAAGCTGCGGTTCATGGCGTTGCACATGATGTACGACAAAATCGCGCCACTGGAGCCAACCAAGGCACCGATCACGATCAACAAGTCATTGGAGAGCATGAAGCCCGTGGCCGCTGCGGCCCAACCGGAATAGCTGTTGAGCATAGACACCACCACAGGCATGTCCGCACCACCAATGGCCATGACCATGTGGATGCCGAACAGCAAGGCGATGGCGGTCATGATGAACAAGGGCACCATGCCCTCTTCCACCGTCTGGGCGTTCATGAACTCACGACCGAAGTAAATCACCGCGATCAAACCCACCAGGTTGAGCCAGTGGCGAGCGGGCAGCAACAAGGGGCTGCCGCCGATGCGACCGGACAGCTTGCCAAACGCCGCCACAGAGCCTGAGAAAGTCACGGCACCGATGAAGATACCGATGTAGATTTCACCCGCGTGGATGGCGTGCGCTGCGCCTTCCAAATTCTTGGAAGCTTCGGGGTCCACGTAAGTGGCATAACCCACCAGCGCCGCAGCCATGCCGACCATGCTGTGCATGAGCGCCACCAACTCGGGCATTTGCGTCATCTGCACTTTGCGCGCTGCGTACAAACCGATGAGCGCGCCCACCAACACCGAGCCCACGATCATGGGGATGCCCTCGGCCGTGACTTGCGGGCCAAAGATGGTGGCCAACACGGCCAGGCTCATGCCGATCATGCCGTAGAGGTTGCCGCGCCGGGCGGTTTCCTGGTTGGACAAACCGCCCAGGCTGAGGATGAAGAGAATGGTTGCGCCGATGTAGGCGACCGTGGATAAGCTTGCGGACATTCAGGGTCTCCTTGTTCTTATTTTCGGAACATCGCCAGCATGCGCTGGGTGACGGCAAAGCCGCCAAACATGTTGATGGCCGTCAGCACCAAGGCCAAAGCTGCCAAGATGCCGATCAGCGTGTTGGGGCGTCCGGCTGCGGCCATGGGCGAAATCTGCACCAGCGCACCGATGGCGATGATGGAGCTGATCGCGTTGGTCACGCTCATGAGCGGGGTGTGCAAAGCGGGCTTGACGTTCCAGACCACCATGTAGCCCACAAAACAGGCCAACACAAACACCGTGAAGTGCGACAGGAACGCGGCCGGCGCATAGGTCCCGACCAGCACCAGCAGCACAGCAGCGACCGCCGACACGATGAGCAACTGGCCGACCGGCATGGGGCCGGATGGCTCGCCGTGGCCGTGGCCTTTTTTGGCGGCAGGCGCTGCGGCGGGTTTGGGTGCGGGCTTGGGGGCCACCACCAAAGGCGGTGCAGGCCAGGTGATTTCGCCGTCCTTGATGACCGTGAGGCCCCGAATGGCGTCGTCTTGCATGTTGACGTTGATCACGCCGTCCTTGGTCTTGCACAGCTCTTCGGTCAAGCGGAACAAGTTGGTGCCATACAGCGTGGACGACTGGCGCGCCATGCGCGAAGCCAGGTCGGTGTAGCCGACGATGGTCACACCGTGCTTGACCACCGCCTTGCCGGGTTCGGTCAGTTCGCAGTTGCCGCCTTGCTCAGCGGCCATGTCCACGATCACGCTGCCAGGCTTCATGCTTTGCACCATCTCGGCGGTGATCAGCTTGGGCGCGGGTTTGCCGGGGATCAACGCGGTGGTGATGATGATGTCGCACTCTTGGGCTTGCTTGGCGTACATCTCGCGCTGCGCGGCCTGGAAGCCTTCGCTCATGACCTTGGCATATCCGCCGCCGCCCGAGCCTTCTTCTTCGTAGTCCACCTTGACGAACTCACCGCCCAGCGAGACCACCTGGTCGGCCACTTCGGCGCGGGTGTCGTTGGCACGCACGATGGCGCCCAAGCTGGCGGCTGCGCCAATGGCGGCCAAACCGGCCACACCGGCACCGGCGATGAACACCTTGGCGGGGGGCACTTTGCCCGCGGCCGTGATTTGGCCGTTGAAGAAGCGACCAAAGGCGTTGGCAGCTTCGACCACGGCGCGGTAGCCACTGACGCCAGCCATGGAGGTCAACGCGTCCATCTTCTGGGCGCGGCTCAATGTGCGGGGCAAGGCGTCGATCGACAGCGCCGTGACCTTTTTGGCCGCGAGCTGCTGCATCAAATCGGGGTTTTGGGCGGGCCACAAGAAGCCAATCAGCGTCTGGCCTTCGTGCATCAGCGCGACCTCGTCGTGGGTGGGGGCACGCACCTTGAAGACGATGTCGCTGCCGCTCCACAGCGCCGCAGCGTTGGGGGCAATCGTGGCACCGGCATCGACGTAAGCCGCATCTGACAAGTCTGCCAACTCGCCCGCACCCTGCTCCACAACCACCTCAAAGCCGAGTTTGACCAGCTTGGTCACCACATCGGGGACGGTGGCCACCCGTTTTTCACCGGGATATATCTCTTTGGGCACGCCTATGCGCATGGTTGTTCTCCAAATATTTGTGAAATCGTGGGACTGGGGGCTTGCCGCGCCAATCGATGCTTGAATATAAACTGTAACTTACATACCCTTGATCGGGTTTATCCCCCCGTACGACGTGGCACGGCCCCGCCGATAATGAGCGCATGGATACACGCTGGAAACCCAATGTCACCGTGGCCGCCATCATCGAGAAAGATGGCCGCTACCTTTTGGTGGAAGAACAGACGCGCGATGGCTTGCGCTTGAACAACCCCGCCGGTCACCTCGACCCTTGCGAATCGCCTGCCGAGGGCTGCGCCCGAGAAGCGCTCGAAGAAACGGCCCACCCCTTCAAACCCACCGCCTTGGTCGGCGTGTATTTGTCCCGGTTTCAGCGCCCCGCCACGCAAGAAGACATCACTTATTTGCGCATGGCGTTTTGCGGCGAGATCGGTGAGCCGCAAGCAGACCGGTCTTTGGACGAAGGGATTGTGCGCACGGTCTGGATGACGCTCGACGAAGTGCGCGCCAGCGCAGAGCGTCACCGCAGCCCACTGGTTCTGCGCTGCATCGAAGACCACCTGGCCGGGCAACGCTTTCCGCTGAACATGATTTACACCGACGCCGCTGTGGCCTCTTTGCCCCCCCTCGCGGCGTGATGGACGGTGTGTGGCTTGTCACAGGCGCCGCCGCCTTTGGCGCGGGGGTCCTGAACGCCATTGCAGGGGGCGGCAGCTTTTTGACTTTTCCGGCGCTGGTTTTTGCAGGTGCCCCCCCCTTGGCGGCCAACGCCACCAGCGCTGCGGCAGTCAGCCCGGGCTATTTAGGCAGCACCTTGGGCTTCAAGGCCGAACTCCAAGCCATCCCGGGCACCACCCTGCAACGCGAGGTGGTCATCGCGGCTGTCGGCGGTCTGATCGGCGCCACCTTGTTGCTGGTCACGCCGGCCCGCTTGTTTTCGGGGCTGGTGCCTTGGCTTTTGTTGCTGGCCACAGCGCTGTTTGCACTCGGGCCGGTGATCGCGTCGCGCGGTGCGGGCCTGGGCCATCCGCGGTGGCGTTTGCCAGGGCTCCTGCTGGTGGCCATTTACGGCGGGTACTTCAACGGCGGCCTGGGCATTTTGCTGATGGCGCTGTACACCTTGACGGGTGAGTCACGCCTGAACACGGTCAACGCCCTGAAGAACCTCAATTCATTTGTATTGTCCTGGCTGTCGGTAGCCGCTTTCGCTTGGGCGGGTGCCATTGTCTGGGATCAAGCCTTGTGGATGATGGCCTTGGCCACCGCTGGGGGCTGGTCAGGTGCGCGGCTGGCCAAGCGCCTGCCTGCACGCTGGGTGCGCTGGCTGGTGATCACCACCGGACTGGTGATGAGTGCGGTTTTTTTCAGCCGTTTGGGCTGAGCTGACCCGACTTCACTGGAAGGGCACGCGCTCCCCAGCAGCCACCTGTTCGAGCCGAGCCTGCTCGGTACGGACTTTGGCAACGTACCCACCCTCTTCAAACACGGCATCACCACCCAGATAAAACTTCAAACCATCCTCGACCGAACCACCCTTGAGCTTGATGGCGTCGGCCAAAACAGCTACGCCCACACGCATGTTGGTGAGCGGATCAAATGCCGTCAGGTTGCCACCATAGGCTTGGTACCGTTTGGTGTGGATGCCGGTCATGACCTGCATCAACCCCTGTGCGCCCACCTGGCTTTGAATATATGGGTGGAAGTTCGACTCGATGGCCATGACACCCAAAATCAGGTAAGGGGCCAGTTTGTACTGCCGCCCCAGAACCTGCGCTTCCGCCACCAAGGCGGCCACAGGCTCTGGCGCGACTTTGTATTTTCGGGACAACCAACTGGCCACAGCCGCTTGGCTGGCCGGCAAATCCCGCAAGTTCATAGCGGTGGCGCGCTCGGCCGCATTTTCTGGCAACCAGGACACCAGCACCTGCCTCTCCCGCAGCCAGTTGAACAGCTTTTCTTCCGATGCCTGGAGCCACTCGGTGTTCAGCCACAAAGCCATCACACATGCAGCCACGCCCAAACCCACCATGGCCAAACCACTGTGAGTGACAAGGAACAGTCCTTGGGCAATATCGCCCAGGACGGCTCGAAGGATGGCGCACCAGGCGCAGGGTTTGGACATCGGATAAATGAAGAAAAAGGATTATAAATTTCCCGTCACCGCAGGCGCGGGATAATCCAAGCATGTCACAACTTCCTCGTGTGGTCGTCGGTTTGTCCGGCGGCGTCGATTCAGCCGTCAGCGCCTACCTGCTCAAACAGCAGGGGTACGAAGTCATCGGTATCTTCATGAAAAATTGGGAAGATGACGATGACAGCGCGTATTGCTCATCCAACATCGACTTCGTCGATGCCGCCGCCGTGGCCGATGTGCTGGGCATCGAGATCGAGCACGTCAATTTTGCAGCCGAGTACAAAGACCGGGTGTTTTCCGAGTTTTTGCGCGAATACCAGGCCGGGCGCACCCCCAACCCCGACATCCTGTGCAACGCCGAAATCAAGTTCAAATCCTTTCTGGACCACGCCATGCGCCTGGGCGCCGAGAAGATCGCCACCGGCCACTACTGCCGCGTGCGCTTGAATGAACACACGGGCCGCCACGAACTGCTCAAAGGCCTGGACCCGTCCAAGGACCAAAGCTACTTTTTGCACCGCCTGAACCAGTCCCAGCTGTCCAAAACCTTGTTCCCGGTGGGCGAGCTGCACAAGACCGAGGTGCGCCGCATCGCCGAAGAAATCGGCCTGCCCAACGCCAAGAAGAAAGACTCCACGGGCATCTGCTTCATCGGCGAGCGACCCTTCCGCGAGTTCCTCAACCGCTACATCAGCAAAGAGCCCGGCCCCATCAAAGACCCGACAGGTCGCACCATCGGCCAGCACGTGGGTCTGAGCTTTTACACTCTGGGTCAACGCCAGGGCCTGGGCATTGGCGGCATCAAGGCCAAAGGCGCGCAACGTGGTGGGGGCGAACACACGCCCTGGTTTGTGGCGCGCAAAGACATCGAAAAAAACACCCTGTGGGTGGTGCAAGGCCACGACCACCCCTGGCTGCTGTCCGAAGGCCTGACGGCCACAGACGCCAGCTGGTGTGCCGATCGACCTCCAACGCCTGGCCAGTACGCTGCCAAGACGCGCTATCGCCAGGCCGATGCGCCTTGCGAACTGCACGCAGCCGCCAACGGCGCCACAGCGCCGGCATTCGAGATGCATTTCCCGCAAGCCCAATGGGCCGTCACGCCCGGTCAAAGCGCTGTGTTGTACGACGGCGATGTCTGCCTGGGTGGCGGCGTGATCGATGCGGCAACAACGGCCCGAGGCTGATCAACCCATCAAAGCGTGGCGTGTAATTTGGCATGGATGCGGCGCGTGACCGTCCAAACCAGCCAAAGCACCAAGGGGATCATCAAGCCTGCAGCCAACTCAGGCTGAATGGGCACACCCGCCAATTTGAGTGCCTTGGCAAGGTACAACAACAAACTCACCACGTAATACGAGATCGCGGCGATCGACAAGCCCTCAACCGTCGATTGCAGCTTCAGTTGCAAACCCTGCCCCCGGGTGAGTTTTTCAAGCAACTGCTGGTTCTGGGTCTCAGTGGCGATGTCAACCCGCGTGCGCAACAAGGCACTGGTGCGGGAAATCCGCTCTGACAAAGCCGCCAACCGTTGTGCCGTGGCCGCGACCGTGGCCATGGCTGGCGACAAACGCCGCTGCATGAACTCGCCCACGGTCTGTGTGCCGTGCAACGGTCGTTCGCGCAACTCGGCAATGCGCTCGCGCACCAGGACGTCATAAGCGCGGGTGGCCGAGAATCTGTACCCGTGCTCAGCGGTCGCGCGCTCCACTTTGGCGGCCAAGCTCACCAACGCGTCCAGCAAATCCTGATCGGCAGTTTCCTTGCGCTCCAAACGGGCGGTGATGTCGGCCAATTGCGCTTCGGCTTGCGCCAGCACAGGCGACAGCTGCTTGGCCACCGGCAAACCACGCAGCGCCATCAGGCGATAGGTTTCGAGTTCAAGCACACGCTGGGAAATTCGACCTGCTCGACCTTCAGGCGTGTCAGCGGGGGCCAGCACCAACATGCGCTCAAAACCGTCGTTGCCAATGCGCCAATGTGTGAGCAAGCACGAATGCGATTGCCCATCCGAGGTATTGCCCATGCGCGAGCCAATGATGGTGCCTTCCCCCAACCAGGCTTGCGCCTTGGGCAGCCAATCGGCCGCATCCATGCCCTCGGGCAACATGGCCAAATGGATCGCCGCCACCGTCCGGCCCGGAATGCCGCGCAACCAATCCACACCGGTGGCCACATGGGGTGCCAAATCAGGCAAGACATGCCCCCACGAGGCTTGCTCAGGCAACGGCTGCACGATCGAATAGCGGGTGAACTCGGTGTGCCGCTCCCATTTGACGGTGAAGCCATCACAGCGCAAACGCAGAAAATTGCCGTTCAGCTGCTCGGGCTCCAGGTCCGCGTGCCCAGGCAAGCTGCGCAGGTGCGCCCATTCCTCCTCCCGGGTGATGCCTGCGTTGAGCACCGCCACATAAACGATCAGGGCCGGCAAGCGCACGCGAGCCGATGGGCGGGCATGGACCTCGTTGTGCAGCTGCCTACGCTGCGCATCGTCCACAGGCAAATAACGCGAATTGATTTCGTTCATGGCCCTATTTTGATCTGCGGCAAAGATGGGCGGTCAATCCAGATCAAACGAAACAGTTTCAACCCACACCAACATAAACCAGCGCACGCTTGGGCGCAGCCCGTGCACTCAAGCAGAGGGTGACGGTGCCGCGCCGGGCTCAGGCAGCAGCAAGCGGCCTTGCAGCAGCCCCCAGGCGGTGGCCAGCAACAAGCCTGCAATCACCGCCGTGGCCCAAGCCAGCCAGGCGAGTGCCAACAGCTGCGCGACGCCATGCGCAGGTGCCAAGTGCAAAGACAAGGCAGCCGAAGCTGCTAAAGGAAAAGACATGCCCCAAAACGACATGCCAAAGGGCTGCGACAGGCTGCGCTTGAACACCGTCATGGACACCCCCGTGAACAACAAGGCCACGCCCCAGAGCATGTGCACCAGCACATCGGGTGCCCCCAGCTGCGCCCCGGACAAGGCCAGCACCTACGGCGGCGCGATGGTGATGAAGGTGGCGGGCAGCATGCGTTGCGGCCACAGCCCCACTTTGCCAATGCGCACCAGCACCAAAGTCAGCGCCACAGGCCAGAGCACAGCGGCAATGCCGTACTGCGCGGCCGCCCATACCGGGTGACCCAAGCCCACACCGGCCAAAGCGGGCAACACATTGCCCACCACCGGGATGAACAAGGCCGGCGTCATGGCGGGCCAAAACTGTGCGGCCACCAGGCCAGGCTGAAACCAGCGCTGCACCACGCCCGTGGTCACCAGCAACAAGGCGGCCGAGCCCAGCATCCACGCCGCGTCCGTCCAAAAGCCGTCAGACCCATGCACGAAGGCCACCGTCGCGATCAAAACCAAGGACGATGGCAAGGCGGCCACAAACACCTGCCGCAGAGGATCACGCACATCGGCCAGCACCGCCGCCGGATGCCGAAGCACCCGCCACACCGTGGCCAACAGCAAGGCCAGCAACAACCAGGCCGCCAGCACCCCGACCCCCATGGAAACCTGCGCTGCGCCCGCCCAATGGGGCACGGCCCGCATCCAGGCCAAGGACAGACCACACAGCCCCATGACCATCGCAAACCAGGCGAAGTTCAGATGTTCGATCGATGAAACAGGGCACATGTCAGTCATGGTCAGCGGCTGTCCTGAGAGGGCATAAAAAAACCCGTGGGACTGGCCACGGGTTTTCATCCAGATCCACCCGATCAGAAGGGGATGTCGTCGTCCATGTCGTCGAAGCTGCTGGGCGCGGGCTTGGCCGCAGGTGCAGGACGAGCAGCAGGAGCTGCTGCTGGACGGGCAGCCGGTGCTTGACGGGGGGCGTAGCCGCCGCCGTCGTCCGATGGGCCGCCCATGCCTTGGCGACCACCCAGCATTTGCATGGTTTCACCACGGATTTCGGTGGCAAATTTCTCGATGCCATCTTTGTCGGTGTACTTGCGGGTGCGCAGGCTGCCTTCGACATAGACTTGCGAGCCTTTTTTCAGGTACTGCCCAGCGATCTCGGCCAATTTGCCAAAAAAGCTGATGCGGTGCCACTCGGTGGCTTCCTTCATTTCGCCGGTCGCTTTGTCTTTGTAGCGGTCGGTGGTGGCCACGTTGATGTTGCTCACAGCGTCGCCAGAAGGCAGATAGCGGGTTTCGGGATCGCGGCCCAAATTGCCGACGATGATGACTTTGTTGACGGATGCCATGAAAAACTCCTCGAATAGGTGTGAATTATGCGGCCATTAAGCGGTCTGGCGAACAGGCGCTGAGCGCGCCGGTGCCTGCATGGGCAAGGCCACCAGCCACCACACCAGCATGGCGCCCGCACAGCTGAGGAAAAGCGCCTGACTGCCCCAGGTCTTGACCAGGTAACCGCCCAGCCAACCGCCCACAAAAAAGCCCAGCGACTGCAAGGTGTTGTACACCCCCATGGCCGTGCCGCGCACCGCGCTGGGGGCCAGGCGCGAGGCCAGGCTGGGCTGCGTGGCTTCCAGCACGTTGAAGCCGCAGAAAAACACGAACAGCAAACCCGCCAGCGTGCCCAGACGCGGCGTGCCCGAGGCCTGCAGCAAAAAGCCCAGCTGCACCACCGTGATCAAGGCAATGGCCACCAGAAACACTTTCTTGAGGTGCCCGCGCCGCTCCATGGCAAAGGTGCCGCCCATCACGACAAATGAGCCCAACACCGCCGGCAGGTAAACCTGCCAATGGTGGTCCTTGCTCAGGCCCGCCTGCACCAGCAAGGCCGGCACCGCCACCCACATGGCCAGCTGCACCGCATGCAGCACAAACACGCCCAGGTTCAGGCGCAACAAACCGGCGTGGCTCAAAACATCTTTCAAGCGCCCACGCGCAGGCCCGGCCACCATGGGCGGCGCAGGGGGCGCACCCCAGACCACCACCGTCACGCCCAGCAAAGCCAGCAGGCCGGTCACCACAAACAGGCCCGACAAGCCAATGGCCGACGCCATCAAAGGCGCCAGAACCAAAGACAGTGCGAACATCAAACCGATGCTGGCGCCCACCAAGGCCATGGCTTTGGTGCGCACTTCGTCACGAGTCAGGTCGGCCAGCAAGGCGGTCACGGCAGCCGACACGGCGCCTGCCCCCTGAATGCTGCGACCGATCAAAAGACCGGTCAGATCGGTGGCCGCGGCCGCCCAGAAACTGCCCAGCGCAAAAATCAGCAAGCCCAGCACAATCACGCGCTTGCGGCCAAAGCGGTCCGACGCCATGCCAAACGGCAGCTGCAGCAAGCCCTGCGTCAGGCCATAAATGCCCATGGCCAGGCCCAGCAAGGCCGGGTCGTCACCGCCGGGGTACTTGCGCGCTTCCAGCGCAAACACCGGCAGCACCAGAAACAAGCCCAGCATGCGCAGGGCAAAGATCGAAGCCAGCGATGCACTGGCACGACGCTCCAGGGGCGTCATGGCCGTAGCGGCCAGCGGGGCCGCATCAGAAGCAGGATTGGAAAGGGTCACGCGAACAAGCCAAGCGGGTCGAAAAATGCCATTGTCCCTGATTAAGGCCGCCTTGCTGCCCACACGGGGTGGCCGCTGCGCCACTGGGCAACAAAAGACACATCACAGAAGACCTAAAATACACATTTTAAAAATTCCGAGAATCCTAACGATGTCACGAATTGGGTCATACACCGTTGCTGCCGGGGCATTGCTCCTGGGACTGCTGGGTTGCGGCGGCGGGGGCTGGAGCGGTGGCGACCCGATCACGGGCATCACCGCGACGAATTTCAAATACGGTCAATTGGCCACGCTGACGCTGACGGGCAATGCCCTGGACAACATCATCAAACTGTCCAGCGACAAATGCCTCTCGGTCACATTGGGCGCCATCGAGTCCTCATCCGTGCGGCATGCCACCTGCATCGTGGCCGCCACCGGCCCGATTGAATTCACCGTCAAAAGCAATGCGGATTACACGGTTTACAGCACATCGCTGACCGCCCCCGAGCCGGTTACGGGCATCAGCGCCAGCAATTTGAAATACGGCCAAACAGCCGTTCTCACGTTATCGGGCGATCCTCAAAACGGCTCGATCAAAGTGTCTTCCGACAAATGCACAGGCATGACACTGGATGCGGTCAGCTCGACGGCCACCCGCACGGCGCGCTGCACCGTGCCAGGCACAGGCGACATGAAACTCACGGTCACCAACACCTCGGGGATCAGCACTTTTTACACACAAACCATCTCAGTGCTCGAGCACCAAGTGACTTTGGTCACGACACTGGGCACCGTAGTGATGGAGCTGAACCCGACGGCCGCACCGATCACGGTCAAGAACTTATTGAGCTATGTGAATCAGAGTACATCGTTTTACAACGGGACCATATTCCACCGGGTTCTCACTGGATCTGTCGCACAAGGAGGTGGTTACGCTGTTTTCGGCAAAGTCATCTCGGGCTTGAATTTGATCATTCAAATCAGCAACCTTACCGCGACGTCAGAGAAACCCAATACAGAGGTCGTCATCACCTCCGCCACACAAACCCAGTAAACCCCAAGCCCATCGGGCCCAGGCAAGCCATACACAACCCACCATCCTTGATAATGGTGGGTTTTGTTTTTGTGGCTCCACCTTGAACTCTGATCGCCAAGACACCTATCTGGCTGCGGCCTTGCGGCAAACGCACATCAGTGTGCGGGGTGCGCGCACGCACAACCTGAAGAACATCGACCTCGACATCCCGCGCAACCAGCTGGTGGTGATCACCGGGCTGTCGGGCTCGGGCAAGTCGAGTCTGGCCTTTGACACGCTGTACGCCGAAGGCCAGCGCCGCTATGTGGAAAGCCTGTCGGCCTATGCGCGGCAGTTTTTGCAGCTGATGGACAAGCCCGATGTGGACCTGATCGAGGGCCTGTCGCCCGCCATCAGCATCGAGCAAAAAGCCACCAGCCACAACCCACGCTCCACTGTGGGCACGGTCACCGAGATCCACGACTACCTGCGCCTGCTGTACGCACGCGCTGGCACGCCCTACTGCCCCGACCACAACTTGCCCCTGCAGGCGCAGACCGTGAGCCAGATGGTGGACGCCGTGCTGGCCCTGCCCGAAGACACCAAGCTGATGATCCTCGCGCCGATTGCGCGTGAGAAAAAAGGCGAGTTCGAGAAGGTGTTTGAGCAAATGCAGGCGCTGGGCTATGTGCGCTTTCGCATCAATGGCCAGACCTTCGAGGTGGAAGACCTGCCCACGCTCAAGAAGACCGAAAAGCACAACATCGACGTGGTGGTGGACCGGCTGAAGGTGCGGTCCGAGGCGGATGCCAAAGCCCGCGACGCCCTGCGCCAGCGCCTGGCCGAGAGCTTTGAGGCCGCGCTGCAACTGGCCGAGCACCGCGCCGTGGCGCTGGAGATGGACACGGGGAAAGAACACCTGTTCAACGCCAAATTCTCCTGCCCGGTGTGCAGCTATTCCATCAGCGAGCTGGAGCCGAGGTTGTTCTCGTTCAACTCGCCCATGGGCGCCTGCCCCACTTGCGACGGCATTGGCACCATGGCGTTTTTCGATCCCGAGCGGGTGGTGGCCTTTCCGTCGCTCAGCCTGGCCAGTGGGGCCATCAAGGGCTGGGACCGGCGCAACGGTTTTTACTTCAGCATGCTCGAAAGCCTGGCCAAGCATTACCAGTTCGACATCGAAACCCCGTTTGAAAAGCTGCCCGCCAGTGCACAACAAGTGCTGTTACACGGCTCAGGCGAGGAAGAAATCAAGTTCAGCTATGTGATGGAATCCGGTGCCTCGCAGGGCAAGAAGGTCAGCAAGAAGCACCCGTTTGAAGGCATCATCCCCAACATGACGCGGCGCTACCGCGAGACCGACTCGGCGGTGGTGCGCGAAGACCTGGCGCGTTACCGCAACACGCAGGCCTGCACCGATTGCCAAGGCACGCGCTTCCGGCGCGAAGCCCGCCATGTGCGCATTGGCGAAGGCGATCAGGCCCGCGCCATTTACGAGATCAGCCACATCACGCTGGGCGAGTCGCAGCAGTATTTTCAGGGCCTGACCATGCACGGGGCCAAGGCCGAGATTGCCGACAAGGTGGTGCGCGAGATCGCGCTGCGTTTGAAGTTCTTGAACGACGTGGGCCTGAATTACTTGAGCCTGGACCGCAGCGCCGACACGCTGTCGGGCGGTGAATCGCAGCGCATCCGCCTGGCCAGCCAGATCGGCTCGGGACTGACAGGCGTGATGTATGTGCTGGATGAGCCCAGCATCGGCCTGCACCAGCGCGACAACGACCGCCTGATCGGCACGCTGCAACACCTGCGCGACATCGGCAACAGCGTGCTGGTGGTCGAGCACGACGAAGACATGATCCGCGTGGCCGACCATGTGATCGACATGGGGCCGGGTGCAGGTGTGCACGGTGGGCGCGTGATGGCACAAGGCACTTGCGCCGACATCCTGGCCGCGCCCGACTCGGTCACCGGCCAGTACATGTCGGGCCGTAAAAAAATCGAAATCCCCAAACGCCACAAAGCGGGCAAGGACTTCATCGAGATCGTAGGCGCCAAAGGCAACAACCTGAAAAACGTGAACGTGAAGTTCCCCGTGGGCTTGCTCACCTGCGTGACGGGTGTCTCGGGCTCGGGCAAATCCACTTTGGTCAACGACACGCTGTACACCGCAGCCGCCCACCAGATCCACCGGGCCCACGACGAAGCGGCCGCACACGAAGAGATCAAAGGACTGGAGCACTTCGACAAGGTCATCAACGTCGACCAGTCCCCCATTGGCCGCACGCCCCGCAGCAACCCCGCCACCTACACGGGCCTGTTCACCCACATCCGCGAGCTGATGGCCGAAGTACCCGCGGCCCGTGAGCGCGGCTACGGCCCCGGACGCTTCAGCTTCAACGTGACCGGTGGCCGCTGCGAAGCCTGCCAAGGCGACGGCATGGTCAAAGTGGAGATGCACTTTTTGCCCGATGTGTACGTGCCCTGCGACGTGTGCCACGGCATGCGCTACAACCGCGAAACGCTCGAAGTGCAATACAAGGGCCAGAACATCGCGCAGATCCTGAACATGACGGTGGAAGCAGCGCACCAGTTCTTCAGCGCTGTGCCCAACATCGCACGCAAATTGCAAACCCTGCTCGACGTGGGCTTGACCTACATCCGCCTGGGCCAGAGTGCGACGACTCTTTCGGGCGGCGAAGCGCAACGCGTCAAGCTCGCGCTGGAGCTGTCCAAGCGCGACACGGGCCGCACGCTGTACATCCTGGACGAGCCCACCACGGGTCTGCACTTTGCCGACATCGATTTGCTGCTCAAAGTGCTGCACCAGCTGCGCGACGCGGGCAACACCATCGTCATCATCGAACACAACCTCGACGTCATCAAAACCGCCGATTGGTTGATCGACATGGGGCCTGAGGGTGGTGCGGGCGGCGGCACGGTGCTGGGTGAGGGCACGCCCGAGCAGCTGGCCAAAAACAAGGCGAGCTTCACGGGCCACTATTTGGCGCGTTTGCTTTAAACGCGCTGCGCCCACGATATCTTCCTCTTCCTCTTCATTCATCTCATTTTGGAATTTCAAGCCTCCATGAAAACCGTCATCCGTGCTTTCTTCCGAACCCTGCGCATCGTGCTGGGCCCCGTCATGCTGCTCAAGGAGCGACTGACCCAGCCCAAAGGCGTGCTGCGCGAAGCAGCGGCGCAAGCCAGCGTGGACCAGCAATGCCAAAGCCTGGCGCTGTACCAGTTCAGCACCTGCCCGTTTTGCATCAAGGTGCGCCAGGAAATGCGTCGCCTGTCGCTGCCCATTGAAAAGCGGGACGCGCAACACCACACCGCCAACCGCGACGCTTTGTTGCAAGGCACAGGCGCGACCCAAGTGCCGTGCCTGCGGATCACCGAAGCCGATGGTCAAACCCGTTGGCTGAAGGATTCGGCCGCCATCGTGGCTTATTTGCGCGAGCGTTTTGCAGCACCTGCCGCATAAGGAACGGCACCCCTTGTGCATGCGGACCAGCCACAGTGGCGGGTCTGGCGTCATCAGAAATACCATCACTTGATGCGCGTCAACAAACGCCCATGCGCACTTCGCTTGGCGTTCATATTTCCCTTGCACAATGGCGTTTTCAGGGAACAAAAATGACCACGCCACGCACCCATTACGACGCTTTCAGCCGCACACTCCATTGGCTCACGGCGACTGCGGTCATCGCTGCCTTCGTGCTCGGGCCAGAACACTTTGGCCGCGAAATGCGCCAAGGTTTGGACCCGGCCACACGTTGGGACATCGTGATGCACGAATCGCTGGGCGTGTTGGTGATGACGCTGACCTTGCTGCGCCTGCTGTGGGTGGCGGTGCGCCCCACCCAACCCCAATTTGACATGCCCGGCTGGATGCACAAGACCGCAAAAGCCACGCACGGCTTGCTGTGGCTCATGCTGCTGGCCGTGCCGGTGAGCGCATTTCTGGCCTTGGGCAGCGCAGGCCATCCCCTGACCTTGTTGGGCGGTGTTCGCATCAGCGAATGGCCAGCAATGCTGCAATCGCAGCTTGTCCAATCGATCGACTGGGGTGACGTTCATGGCGCCTTGGGCGGCATGATCTTGTGGCTCTCAGGCCTGCACGCCGTGGCGGCCATTTACCACCACATCGTGCTCAAAGACGGTGTGCTGCGGTCCATGCTGCGTCCGAGCCGCTGAGCCCAACCTCCATGGAAACCGAACTCAAGCTCAGCCTTCAAGCCCAAGACCTGCCACGCCTGCTGGCCCATCCGCTGCTGTTGGCATCCGGCAGCAGGCAACGCCTGCTCAACACCTATTTCGACACGCCCGAGCTGGCCCTGCAACAAGCCCGCATGGCTGTGCGCGAGCGCCTGGCAGGCGCGCAATGGCTGCTGACCGTCAAGACCGCTGGACAAAGCACAGGCGGCTTGTCACGCCGCCAGGAATGGGAAGGCCCGACCACCCCCGGCGCGCTGCAGTTCGATCAGCTGCTGGATGACACAGCGCTCAGCCAAACGATGATGGCCTTGCGCCCCCGACTGCAAGCCATGTTCTGCACCGACTTTGAACGCCAGCGCTGGGTGATCGCCCATGGTGATGCGCAGATCGAAGTGGCGCTGGACCAAGGGCGCATCCATGTGCCTGGTACCGAGCGGAGCGAACCGATTTTGGAGTTGGAGCTTGAACTGCTCAGCGGCCCGGAATCGGCGCTGATGGCCCTGGCCGATGTGCTGTGCCAAACCCCGCAAGGTCCAGTTCAGCTCACGCCCAGCGATGCAAGCAAAGCGCAGCGGGGGCAGGCGCTATGGGCGCGCGGTCACTGATAGGCCTTTGCCGCGCTGAACCGGTTACGCGGCGATCACCGTCAGCAAAGTCTGACCGTTGGCCACCAGCTTTTCGCCTTCGGCATCCACCGCAAACAAATCACAGCTGGTGAACACCTGTGCTTTGCCGGGTTTAACCACCCGCGCACGGGCAATGAACTTTTGACCCACGGCAGGACGCAGGCAGTTGACCGAAAAGTTGGCGGCCAACAAATTCGGCCCCGCCACGGTGCCAGCTGCAAATCCGCAGGCGGTGTCAATGAGTGTGCCGATCAAACCCGCATGCAAGTAGCCTGAATACTGCCCCACCTCTGGACGCCAGGGCATCTGGATTTCCACAAAGCCGGGTTCGGCCACCGTCACCTCAATGCCGCACCAGCGGTTGAACTCGGCCATGGCATTGATTTTTTTGAGCATGTCCAGTGGGCTCATTTCGATTTCCTTTGCTTGGTTTCAAACCAACCGATGTGGTCGATCAGCTTCTTGCGAAGTGCTTTGTGTTCAGCAATGACTTTGTCGATGTCGGCCACACGCTGGTGGATGGCTCCGATCATTTCGTAGGGCGACAACTTGCCCGCTTTGAAGCGCGGCAAATACTCGGCAATGAAGGGCAGCGAAAAACCCATCTCCCGAGACATGGCGATGAAGATGACGTGCTTGACTGTTTTCTCGCCGTACTCGCGGTAGCCGTTGGGCAGTCGCTGGCTTTCAATGAGGCCGTCGGCCTCGTACCGCCGCAAGCGGTGTACCGACACACGGGTCTTGGCAGAGAGTTCTGAAATGCGCATAGATTCAGTCTAGCAACGCTCGCACTGCGCGAGGGTTATGGCCTTTGACGCATGGGCGACAAGCCAAAGCGACCGCTGCGCCGCAGGTGATACCCCATGCCCCAAGGCTGGTGTACAAAACACCCTTCAACCGGAGCCCCCGATGACTGCACACAAAGCTTTGTCCCACGCCCAACCCACCGATGTGGGCCTGTGCCCCAAGCGCACGCAGCGCCTGATGGACGTGCTGCGCCGCGAAGTGGCCAGCGGCCGGTTGCCCGGTGCGGTGGCCATGGTCGCCCGGCGCGGTCAGATCGGCTTGTTCGAGGCTGTGGGCCAGCAAGACCCCGGCACGGGCGTGCCGATGAAGACCGACAGCATCTTCCGTATTTATTCGATGACCAAGCCGGTGGTGTCGGTGGCGGTGATGATGCTGGTGGAACGTGGGCAGTTGCTCTTGAGCGACCCGGTCAGCCGCTGGTTGCCCGAATATGCGAACCAGCAGGTGGCCACAGCCAATGGCCTGGAGCCGGTGCGGCAAGAAGCCACGGTGCAAGACCTGCTGCGCCACACGGCGGGGCTGACCTATGAATTTTTGGGCGACTCGGCCGTGCAGCGCCAATACGGGGCGGTGAAGATCGCCTCACGCGAGCGGACCAATGCCGAGTTCTCGCAAACGCTGGCGGGCGTGCCGTTGCAATTCCAACCCGGCACCGTGTGGGCCTACAGCCGCGCGACCGATGTGTTGGGGCGGCTGGTCGAGGTGGTCAGCGGGCAAGGTTTGGGCACATTTTTGCAGGCCGAAATCTTTCACCCGCTGGGCATGGTGGACACCGGCTTTGCCGTGCCGCCCGAGCAGCAGCACCGCATTGCCGAGCCCTTTGCGCACGACCCCGATGGCGGTGTGCCGATGAAGGTGCTGGAGCCCCGCCAAGTGCCTGCCATGGAAGGCGGCGGCGGTGGCCTGATGTCCACCGCCATGGACTACACCCGCTTTTTGCAATGCCTGCGCAACCGGGGCGAGCTCCATGGTGTGCGCCTGCTCGGCCCCCACACGGTGGACTACATGACGGCCGACCACCTGGGCGGCATGCCGTCCAATGGCACCTTGCTGCCACCCGGCCACGGCTTTGGTCTGGGCTTTGCGGTCCGCACGCACCTCGGTGTATCGCCTGTGCCGGGATCGGTGGGCTTGTATTACTGGGGCGGCATCGCGGGCACCACGTTTTTTGTGGACCCGGCACTGGACATGTACGCCATGCTGATGATCCAGGCACCCAACCAACGCGACTATTACAGACCGCTTTTCCGCGATCTGGTCTACGCGGCTTTGGTGTGAAGGTCTGGTAACAAAAAATCAAAGGAAGATTGGCATGACCCATGAAGTGGACTACCTCGTCATCGGTGGAGGCTCGGGTGGCAGCGTGATAGCGGGCCGACTGAGCGAAGACGCCAATGTGCAGGTGATGCTGCTGGAGGCCGGCGGCCAAGGTGACAGCTGGCTGGTCAACACGCCCGCAGCGGCGGTGGCGATGCTGCCAACCCGCCTCAACAATTACGCATTTGAAACCGTCCCGCAAGCAGGTTTGAACGGCCGCAAGGGATACCAGCCGCGCGGCAAAGGTCTGGGGGGCTCATCCGCCATCAATGCCATGGTCTACACGCGCGGACACCGCGCTGACTACGACCACTGGTCTGACTTGGGCAATGCGGGCTGGTCCTACGACGAGCTGTTGCCCTACTTCAAACGCAGCGAAAACAACCATCGCATCCACGACGGGTTTCATGGCAGCGATGGCCCCATGCATGTGTCTGACCTGCAGACCCACAACCCCTTCCAGCAGATCTACCTGAACGCCGCGCGTGAAGCGGCTTTCCCGATCAACGACGACTTCAACGGCGCCACGCAAGAAGGCCTGGGCATCTACCAGGTGACGCAACGCAACGGTGAGCGCTGGAGCGCCGCGCGAGGCTACCTGCACCCACACATGGGCAAGCGTCAAAACTTGCATGTGGAGACCGGCGTTCAGGTCACCCGCATCGTGTTTGAAGGCCGACGCGCCGTGGGTGTCGAATGCCTGCAGTCGGGCAGCAAACGCGTGATCCGGGCACGCCGGGAAGTGATTTTGTGCGCGGGCGCCTTCCAGTCGCCGCAGTTGCTGATGGTCTCTGGCGTTGGGCCAGGGGCGCATTTGCAGCAACACGGCATCAAGGTGCTGCACGACTTGCCAGGCGTCGGCCAAAACCTGCAAGACCATCCGGACTTCATCTTTGGCTACGCCGCCAAGAGCCTGGATTTGATGGGCATCTCGCTGGGCGGCACAGTCCACATGGCCAAAGAGACATTGAAGTACATCCGCACACGGCAAGGCTTCATGGGCACCAACTACGCCGAAGCGGGCGGCTTCTTGAAAACAGACCCCTCGCTGGCGGCACCCGATGTGCAGCTGCATTTTGTGGTGGGGCTGGTGGAAAACCATGCACGCCAACTGCACGCAGCGCACGGCTATTCCTGCCACGTGTGTGTACTGCGCCCCAAGAGCCGTGGACAGGTCACACTGGCCCATGCCGATGCACGCCAAGCACCGCTGATTGATCCAGCCTTTCTGGCGCATGAAGACGATCTGGAAACCCTGCTCAAGGGCTACAAACTCACACAGCGATTGATGAACGCCCCCGCATTGGCCAGCGTTCGGCACAAGGATGTATTCACTGCGGGCGTGCAAACGGATGACGAGATTCGCCAACTGTTGCGTGATCGATCAGACACCGTGTACCACCCAGTGGGCACCTGCAAAATGGGCACCGATGCCATGGCGGTCGTTGACCCACAGCTCAAGGTCCACGGCCTCGAAAGCCTGCGTGTGGTGGACGCCTCTGTCATGCCCACGCTGATTGGCGCCAACACCAATGCCACCGTGATGGCGATCGCAGAAAAGGCCATCGATTTGATCCGCTGAATTCACCCACCTCGGGTCGATATGATGGCGATCACGATCTTGCTCCTTGCGGCAAACCAATCATCCACAACACCAGACAACGAGAGACAAACATGCCCACATCCGGCCTCATGATGAACCGCCCCCTGCTCATTTCGGGCATCCTCGAACACGGCGCTGCCCAATTCGGCGACCAGGAAATCGTCTCGCGCGAGACGCACGGCCCGCTGCACCGCACCACCTATGCCGAGACCGCCAAACGCTCGCGCCAGCTGGCCAATGCCTTGGCCAAAATGGGCCTCAAGGCGGGCAGCGCGGTCGGCTCCATTGCATGGAACAACCACCGCCACCTGGAAGCCTATTACGCCGTCTCGGGCAGCGGCATGGTCATGCACACCTGCAACCCGCGCCTGCACCCGCAACAGCTGATCTATGTGATCAACCACGCCGAAGACGAGGTGGTGCTGTTTGACGCCACTTTTGCACCGCTGGTCAAAGGCATTGCCGCGCACTGCCCCAGGGTGCGTGCCTGGGTGTGCCTGGCCGATGCGGCCAACACGCCCGCCATCGAAGGCGTGGCGAACGTGATGAATTACGAAGGCCTGATCACCGGGCACAGCGACAGCTTCGACTGGCCCGAGCTCGACGAACAAACCGGCGCAGCGCTGTGCTACACCTCGGGCACCACTGGCAACCCCAAAGGCGTGCTCTACACGCAACGCGCCATCGTGATGAACGCGACCACCGCCTGCCTGCCCGATGTGCTGAGCCTGTCCACGCAAGAGACCATCTTGCCCGTGGTGCCCATGTTCCACATCAACGCCTGGTGCATCCCCTATGCCGCGCTGGTGGCGGGCACCAAGCTGGTCTTGCCCGGCCCCAGGCTCGATGGCCCCAGTTTGTACGAATTGATGGACACCGAGCAGGTCACCATCAGCGCGGGCGTGCCGACCATCTGGATGGGCTTGATCCAGCACGTGGAGCAAAACAATTTGCGCTTTGCCCACATGAAGCGCACTGCGGTTGGCGGCTCGGCCATGCCCATGGCGCTGATCGCCAAGTTCATGGACAACTACGGCGTGGAAGTGCGCCACGGCTGGGGCATGACAGAGACCACCGCGGTGGCCACCATGAGCAACCTGGGCCGCGCCGACCGCCTGCGCCCCGCTGCCGAGCAACACGCCATCGTGGCCAAGCAGGGCAAAACCGTCTCAGGCATCGAGATCAAGATCATCGATGAAAACGGGCACGATTTGCCCCGCGACGGCACTTCGCAAGGCGAGCTGATGGTGCGCGGCCAGTGGATCGTGGAGCGTTATTACAAGGCCGAAAAAACCGCATTGGTGGACGGCTGGTTCCCCACGGGCGACATCGCCACCATCGACGCGCAAGGCACCATGCAGATCCGCGACCGCACCAAGGACGTGATCAAAACCGGTGGCGAGTGGATCAGCTCCATCGACCTGGAAAACGCCGCCATCGGCCACCCCGCCGTGGCCATGGCCGCCGTGATCGGCGTCAAGCACCCCAAGTGGGACGAGCGCCCATTGCTGTTCATCGTGCGCAAGCCGGGCCAAACGGTTGAGAAACAGGAGATCCTCGACTTCCTGGCCACGAAAGTGGCCAAGTGGTGGGTGCCCGACGATGTGGTCTTCCTCGAGTCGCTGCCCGTTGGCGGCACCGGCAAGGTTCAGAAGAACGACCTGCGCAAGGAATACGGCGGCGTGTTCAGCTGAACCTCCGCCTGCCGGAAACAGCGCCCAGCCTACCCACTTGCCATGCCGGACCTGCTCCGGCATCCATCGTTCACGAGACCTGCCCTTGGCTTTGTCATGCCGGACCTGCTCCGGCATCCATGGTTGAACAGACATGGACCCCGGATCAAGTCCGGGGTGACAGATGGGGAACGCGGAGTGAGAGATAGGGAATGCTAGGTGACAAATGGGGACGTGCGGTGTGACGCATGACCTGCCCCTGGCTTTGTCATGCCGGACCTGATCCGGTATCCATCGTTCACGAGACTTGCACTTGACTTTGTCATGCCGGACTTGATCCGGCATCCATGGTTAAACAGGCATGGGCCCCGGATCAAGTCCGGGGTGACAGATGGGGAACGCTGGGTGACAGATGAGGAACGCGAGGTGACAGATGGGGAATGCGGAGTGACAGCATTGCCTCAAGCCTTGGCGCTGGGCCGATCGTTCATGCGGTCGCGCCAAGCCTGCAAGGCGTGCATGCCCTCGTCACCGGGCACGAACTTCATCAGGCCGCGTGCAAACTCCATGGCGCAAAAGGCGGTGATGTCGGCAATCGTCAAGCGCTCGCCCGCGATCCAGGGCTGGCTTTGCAGGCTTTGGTCAAACCAGCGGGCGACGTCGCGCACCTTCTCGGCCTGCGAACGGCCAAACTCGGGGAACTGCGGTTTTTCCAGCGCGGCCAGGCCCGGGTGACTGTGGCGGATCGCGTTGGCAATGCCGCCCAGCAAATACAGCTCCACGCGGCGGTCGGCCATCTCGATGAAACCCCGCTCGTCACCGTCCACACCCATCAAGTTCGGCTCAGGGTAACGCCCTTCCAGCAAGGTGCAAATCGCCCGCGTCTCGGTGATCACGCGGCCATCGTCCAGCTCCAGCGCGGGCACTTTGGCCAGCGGGCTTTTGGCCAAATATTCAGGCTGACGGTGCTCGCCGCCGTTCAGGTCCATGTTGACCATCTCGATGTTGGTGATGTTTTTCTCGACCAAAAACATCAGCACCCGGCGGGGGCTGGGGGCGCGGTGGGCGGTGTAAAGCTTCATGGCTTGTCCTTATTGGCTTGACCCATCTCGACCATCTTGCGGGCCTCTTCAGAGAACTTCTTGGCGGCCTCATCACCGTCTTTGCTGAGGTTGATGCGCGACGGTGGCACTTCGATGCCGCGCAGCACTGCGGGGCGCTGGCGGATCGCATCAAGCCAGCGCTTGAGGTGCGACAAGTCATCCACCTCCACGCCCGACCAGCGGTGCGTCCGCACCCAAGCCCAGTTGGCGATGTCGGCAATCGAATAATCGCCCGCCAGGTATTCGT
The DNA here is from genome assembly GCF_030158565.1 of Limnohabitans sp. Lineage (GTDB taxonomy): Bacteria > Pseudomonadota > Gammaproteobacteria > Burkholderiales > Burkholderiaceae_C > Limnohabitans_A. Next base: position 55,136 of record NZ_JAOASQ010000017.1, read on the forward strand.
GGTCTTTCAGGTGGCCATCGAGCACCTTGAACAGGCGGCGGCTCTCGCCCTGGTAGCGGTCAATTGCGGGCTGGATCTTTTCCGGAAAGTAGCGGAAGAACACATTGGCCTGCCCCATCATTGGCCCGATGCCGCCCATCTGGAACATCAGCCACTGCAGCACGCGCGAGCGGCCCTTGGCATCCGTGGGCATGAGCTGGCCGGTTTTTTCTGCCAGGTAAATCAGGCAAGCGCCCGACTCGAACACCGCAAAGTCATCGGCACTGCGGTCCACGATGGCAGGGATGCGGCCATTGGGGCAGATCGCCAAAAAGTCAGGCTGCTTTTGCTCGCCCTTGGACAGGTCCAGCACCTTGAGCGTGTAGGGCAGCGCCAATTCTTCAAGCACGATGGAAACTTTGTGCCCGTTGGGCGTGGCGGCGGTGTAGAGGTCGATCATGGGCGCAGGCTATCAGCCGTGTGCAGGCGGGGCTGGCGCGCAGATGACAGCCAGTCTCGCGGCGGACAGCGCTGGGCCATCGCTGCCTTTCCAATAGAGACATGACAGACTGCTGCACCATTTTTCAAAGACACTCAGCCCATGAACTTTGACATCCCCCCAGAGATCGCGGCGCTGCGTGAGCGCACCCGCAAATTCATCGCCGAGCAAGTGATCCCCCTCGAAGGCGACCCACGCCATGGCCCGCACGGCCCCTCCGAGGACTTGCGCCAAGAGCTGATCGGCCGGGCACGCGCTGCGGGTTTGCTCACGCCCCACGCCTCGGTCGCGATGGGCGGACTGGGCCTGAGCCACATCGCCAAAGCGGTGGTGTTTGAAGAAGCCGGTTACTCCAACCTGGGGCCGACCGCGCTCAACATCCACGCGCCCGACGAAGGCAACATCCACCTCATGGAAGAAGTGGCCACCCCGGCGCAAAAAGAGCGCTGGCTGCGGCCTCAAGTGGCGGGACTGACGCGCTCGTGCTTTGCCATGACCGAACCCGCGCCCGGCGCAGGGGCCGATCCGTCCATGCTGATGACCACCGCCGTGCGCGACGGCGACGATTACCTGATCAATGGCATGAAGTGGTTCATCACCGGGGCTGAAGGCGCGCACTACGCCATCGTCATGGCGCGCATGGAAGATGGCACGGCCACCATGTTTTTGACCGACATGGACAAGCCCGGCATTCGGCTGGAGCGCAACATGGACGCGATGGACAACTGCTTCACCGGCGGCCACGGCGTGCTGCGCTTTGACAACTTGCGCGTGCCCGCCACCGATGTGCTGGGCGAAGTGGGCCAAGGCTTTCGATACGCACAAGTGCGCTTGGCGCCTGCGCGGTTGACCCACTGCATGCGCTGGCTGGGCCAAGCCCGCCGGGCACACGACATTGCGTTGGACTACGCCAGCCGCCGCCAGGCCTTTGGCAAACCCCTGGCCGAACACGAAGGCGTGGGCTTCATGCTGGCCGACAACGACATCGACCTGCACACCGCCCGCCTGCACATCTGGCACACCGCCTGGCTGCTGGACCAAGGGCAAAAAGGCGGCTTTGAGTCGAGCCGCGCCAAAGTGGCCTGCTCAGAAGCAGAATGGCGCGTGGTGGACCGGTGTGTGCAGATTTTGGGCGGCCAAGGCGTGACAGCCGAAACGCCCGTGATGCGCATCTTCATGGACATGCGCGCCTTCAGGGTCTATGACGGCCCCAGCGAAGTCCACCGCTGGAGCATGGCGCGCAAGCTGGTTTACAAGGCGCAAAAGGGGCAACAAGCGGCGCAGGGGTGATGCGCCGTGTCAACGTTCGAAAGATCACCCTAGCACCCCAAAGCGACGGGCGCTGAAAGCCTTCAGCGCTTGGCCGCTTCCAGCGTGTCCCGCGTTTGCATGGCCACCTTGCGGGCAGCAGCAGCAAAGTCATCACCGCTCGATGCATAAAGCACCGCACGCGAGGAGTTGACGATGATGGGGCCTGCGCTGGAACCGTCGGCGTTGGCGCGCCAGCCGGCCTTGACGGTGGCGACCGCGTCGCCGCCTTGTGCGCCCACACCGGGGATCAACAGGGGCACGGTGGGGGCCAATGCACGCACGCGCTCGATCTCGGCCGGGTAGGTCGCACCGACCACCAGACCCAGCTGGCCGTTCAGGTTCCAAGGGCCTTGGGCCAAACGGGCCACATGCTCGTACAAGAGCGGCTGCCCCTCGACCGAAGCCAGGCGCTGGTTTTGCAGATCATCCCCACCGGGGTTGGAGGTGCGGCACAACAAGAACGCGCCTTTGCCGTGGTACTTCAAATACGGGGCCACCGAGTCCCAGCCCATGAAGGGCGACAGGGTCACGGCATCGGCCCCGTAACGCTCAAACGCTTCGATGGCGTATTGCTCGGCGGTCGAGCCAATATCGCCACGCTTGGCGTCCAGAATGATCGGCACATGGGGCGCGACACGGCGCATGTGCTCCATCAAACGCTCCAGCTGGCCTTCGGCGCGGTGGGCGGCAAAGTAGGCAATTTGGGGTTTGAAACTGTTCACCAGATCGGCGGTGGCATCGACGATGGATGCGCAGAAATCGTAAATCTTGTTCGAGTCGCCCTTGATGCGGTCCGGGAACTTGGTGGGCTCAGGGTCCAGGCCCACACAAAGCATGGAGCCGTTTTGGCGCTCGGCGGTGCGCAACATGTCGAGGAAGGTCATAGGCCCATTTTAAAGACGGGGGCGATGGATCCGGCCCGGTGGGGTGAAATTTCAGCACAGCCCCTGTTTGTGTCGTCCCGGGCGAAGAAGCGGTATCCATTGCGCAGTGCGGCCCTTTGTTTTGTCATCCCGGGCGGAGACCCGGGATCCAGTGTGCAGCGCTGACCTTTGCAAATGCTGGTTGCGTGCAGTGGATCCCGGATCGAGTCCGGGATGACAAACTGAAAGTCCAGGACAAACTGAAAGTCCAGGACAAACTGAAAGTCCAGGACAAACTGAAAGTCCGGAACAAACTGAAAGTCCGGAACAAACTGAAAGTTCGAGACAAACTGAAGGTTCGGGATGACAGATTAAAGGCCCGGGATGACGGATGGGATCTGACATTTGCAGACTTCACGGGGTGTGATCTATAAGATGCCGGTCATGCACAAACTCTCTCCCCGCCAATGGACCGTTCTGGTCCTGCTCACCCTCGTTTGGGGCTTCAACTGGCCGATCATGAAAATCGGCGTCACCGGATTTCCGCCACTGACCTTTCGCACCATTTGCATGTGGCTGGGCACGCCGGTGCTGGGCTTGGTGCTGTTGGCCCAAGGTGTGTCTTTTCGCATCGAGCGCAAACATTGGCGCGAACTGCTGACGCTGGCCACCTTCAACATGGTTTTCTGGCACAGCCTGATCATCGTGGCCGTGCAGTCGCTGTCCAGCGGACGGGCTGCGATTTTGAGCTACACCATGCCCATGTTTTCGGCAGCACTGGGGGCCTTGGTGTTCGGGGACCGGCTGGCCAAGCGGGCTTGGGGCGGAGTGGCGGTGGCATCGGTGGGTGTGGTCCTGCTGCTGTGGCACGAGATCTCCAACCTGAGCGGCAAGCCGGTCGGCGTATTCCTGGCCTTGGGGGCGGCCAGCACCTGGGCGCTGGGCACACAGCTGCTGCGCCGCACCAAGATGCCGGTGTCCACGCTGACGATTGCTTTCTGGATGGCGACCCTGACCACGGTGGTGATGAGCGTGCTGGCCGTGCTGCTGGAGCGCGATCAGTGGCATGCGCCATCTGAGGCCACCTGGGGGGCGATCGTCTTCAATGCCTTGCTGGTGTTTGGCTTTGCGCAGGCGGCCTGGTTCTATCTGGCCCGCAGCCTGCCACCCGTGGCCTCGACACTCAGCGTGATGCTGATCCCGGTGCTGGGTGTTTTCAGCGGCGCGGTGTTGCTGGGTGAGGTGTTGCACTGGCAAGACTGGGCCGCCGTAGGCTTGATGATGGTGTCGATCGTGGCGGTGCTCTGGCCCCAACGGGCAACCGCATCCCGCTGAAACCCAATGCTATAGTTTTCTCAAACATTTCAACAAACGGGGGATCACCATGTTTCAAACTTCTTTGCGTCGCCTGCTGGGCGGCATGGCGCTGGTCAGCACACTGAGCCTGACGGGCTGTGGCTACAACGACTTCCAGCGCCTGGATGAGCAGTCGCTATCGGGCTGGTCGGAGGTGCTCAACCAGTACCAGCGCCGCGCAGACCTGATCCCCAACATCGTGGCCACCGTCAAGGGCGAGGCCAACTTCGAGCAGGAAACACTGACCAAGGTGGTCGAGGCCCGTGCCAAGGCGACCAGCATCCAGGTCACACCCGAGACCCTGAAAGACCCCGAGGCCATGAAGAAGTTCCAGGCCGCACAAGGCGAGCTGAGCAGCGCCTTGTCGCGCTTGCTGGTGGTGTCGGAGAACTACCCCAACCTCAAGGCCAACCAGGGCTTTGCCGATCTGCGCGTGCAGCTGGAAGGCACGGAAAACCGCATCACCGTGGCGCGCAACCGCTACATCAAGACCGTGCAGGACTACAACGTGCTGGCGCGCAGCTTCCCGACCAACCTGACCGCCATGGTCATGGGCTACAAACCGAAAGCGAACTTCTCGGTGGCCAATGAGGCGGCCATCTCGGCACCACCCAAAGTGGACTTCGGCAAGTGATGTCCCGGCGCCTTGGGCGCTGGCTGAGCGCCCTACTGACCTGCTGCTGGCTGGTGCTGCCGTGCTGGGCTGCCGACACAGCAGGCCTGCAAACGGTGCCCGCCTTGCGGGCACACGTGATGGACGAAACGGGCACGCTGGCCGCCTCCGATGCGGCTGCGCTCGAGCAGCAACTCACCGCTTTTGAACGCGAACGCGGCGCGCAAATCGTGGTCTTGCTGGTGAGCACCACGGCGCCTGAAGACATTGCCGATTACAGCCAGCGTGTGGCCGAAGCCTGGAAGCTGGGCCGCGCAGGTGTGGGCGACGGCTTGCTGCTGGTCGCTGCGCTGCAAGACCGCCGCGTGCGGATCGCACCCTACAAAACTCTGGAAGGGGCCATCCCCGATGTGGTGGCCAAACGCATCATTGACCAGCAGATCGTGCCGGCCTTTCGGCGCGGTGACTATGCCGGTGGCCTGCGCGATGCGCTGACGCAGCTGCAAGCCCGCATCATGGGCGAGGCGCTGCCCGAACCCACCGCACCGCCCCCTCGCCCGCAGATCGACGAGTTCGACATCGTGGAGGCGGCCATGCTGCTCTTGGTGGTGGCGCCGCTCATCACCGGTGTGCTGCGCCAAATGTTGGGGCAACGCATGGGCGCCCTGGTCGGTGCTGCCGCGGCGAGCTTTCTGGTCTGGCAAATCACACAACGCGCCTGGATGGCGGTGCTGGCGGGGTTGATCGGCTTTTTTGGCGGCCTGCTCAGCCGGGGCCTGCCGGTCACGGGCGCACGCCATGGCGGCGGCTGGGGCGGCCACTCAGGCGGCGCTTGGGGTGATAGAGGCGGCTTCGGTGGCGGTGGCAACGGCGGTTTCGGCGGTGGCGGCATGTCATCGGGGGGTGGCGGAGACGGTGGCGGCGGTGGCGCCTCGGGAGGCTGGTGATGACTGAACGTGAATCCCTGTGGCCATGGCTGCTGCGGCTTTGGCGCCACCTGTGGCAAAGCGAACGTGCCGCCTGGCAAGCCGTGCCCGACGACATGGTCGATCGCCTGACCCGGCGTGTGCGAGCCAGCGAGCAAAGGCATGCCGGTCAGGTGGTGGTGTGCATTGAAGGCGCATGGCCGCTGAGCTATGCGTGGCGTGCCGGTCGGCAGGCGCCCTTGTCTGCGGTCATGCGCCAACGCGCCATGGCCTGGTTTGGGCGGCTGCAGGTCTGGGACACCGAGCACAACAACGGCGTGCTGATTTACCTCTTGCTGGCCGAGCGCCGCATCGAGATCGTGGCCGACAGGGGCCTGATGCGGCACACCAGCGAAGCCCATTGGCAAGCGGTGTTGCAGGCTTTGCGCCAGCCCTTGCAGCAAGGTGATTTCGAAGGCGGCCTGACGCAAGCCCTGGCAGCCGCGTCAGCGCTGTTGGTGGCGCATTGCCCTGTGGCGGAAGGTGCCCATAGCCCCAATGAATTGCCGGACCTCATCGTGAGGGCCTGAAGACAGGCACCCGAATGAGGCGCGGGCTTCAGCCCTGCGCCGTCTTGAGCGCCAGCACCAAATCGGCCCAGGCCTTGGCCTTGTCGGCGGGGTTGCGCAGCAAATAGGCGGGGTGGTAAGTGACCACCACCGGCACGCCCTGGTGGCTGTGCACCTGGCCGCGCAGCTTGCCGATGGGCTCGGTCGTTTGCAGCACCGATTGCACGGCAAAACGGCCCATGAGCAAGATGATTTTGGGCTGCACCAAAGCGACTTGCCGCGCCAGATAGGGCGCACAGGTGGCCAGCTCTTGCGGCGTGGGGTTGTGGTTGCCCGGGAGGCGGCACTTGATGGCGTTGGCAATGTAGACACCGCCTTCGCCCTGGGCCTTGCGGCTCAGGCCCACGGCCTTGAGCATGTTGTCGAGCAGTTGGCCCGACTGGCCCACAAAAGGTTCGCCCGCTTGGTCTTCTTCCTCGCCTGGCGCTTCGCCAATGACCATCCATGGGGCCTGTGGGTCGCCCACGCCAAAGACAGATTTTTTGCGCTGCGCACACAGATCGCAGGCTTGGCACGCCGCCGCGGTTTCTTGCAGCGCGGCCCAATCCATGCGGTCCACACCTTCGGCCAGCGGCTTGATGGGCACTGCGGGCACCGGTGTTGCAAGCGCCGGGCGGGCAACAGGTGCTGGAGAAACAGGTGCTGGGACCACAGACGCCGAAGTGGCCACAGCGGCCACGGGCTCAGGCTGTGCCACAGGCGCGGCCTCGGTCGTCGCAGGGCTTTGCGGCCACCACACGCGCACGCCCATCTCGGCCAGCATGGCGCGTTGGCGGTCGTCCAGGTCAAATCGGGTGGGGTCGCTCATCACAAATCCGTTCACAGCTTCAAACTCATCACCACCGCGTGTTCACGCTGCTGGCGGTCTGCAGGATAGTAATCCTTGCGCAGGCCCACACGGACAAAACCGTAGCGCTCGTACACCTGCAAGGCGCGGGCGTTGCTCTGGCGCACCTCCAGCCACAGCGTTTGCGCGCCCACGTTGCGCGAGATCAGCGACAAGGCGTCCAGCATCATGTGGCCCCAGCCCTCGCCCTGGCGGGCGGGCGCCACGGTGATGTTGAGCAAATGCATTTCTTCCACGCCGTGCATGGCCAAAAAATAGCCCAGCAGTTCATCGCCCAGCCACAGGCATTGGGCATCGAACAACGGGTTCAATGAATCCCGGAAATTGCCGCGTGACCAAGGGTGGCTGTAGGCGGCCTGCTCGATGGCCATGACCGCATCGAGGTTCTCGGGCGTCATGGTCCGCAAGGTCACCGCGTTGCGGATGGCTTCGGTCGGTTGCTGACGGGCAGAAGGCATCACGGCACTCATGGGTTTGAAGCCGCCTTGGCCGCAGCAGCCTGGGCTTTCATGGCTTCGCGCTCGGCGGTGGTGTTGGCCACTTTGTCGCGGATGTACAAGGGCATGGCCTGCTCGGCCGGCACAGCCAGGCCTTGCGCCCACAGGGCAGGGGCCAGGCGCAGCAAGGCCGCCGCTGTGGGCAAAGCCACGCAGCGCTCGCCTGGCATGTTCAAACGCGGGCCATAAGCTTCAAACACATTCCCCGCCAACACAGAGGCGCTGGACTGCACATTTTCAGGCGCACTGACCTGCAGGGCCGATACGCCTTGCCAGGACTGTCCGGCTGCAGACCATTGGTAAGCCGCGCTGTAAACCTCGTCCATGCGGGCGTCCAGCAGGGCCAGCACCGACACATCGGCATTGGCTTCACCGCCTTGCACACGCTGCCAACGCGCCTCTTCTGCCACGGCCAGCAAAGTATCGACCGGCAGCACAGGAACGTCGGCGCCAAACGCCAAGCCTTGCGCCACAGCGCACGCGGTGCGCAAACCGGTGAAAGAGCCTGGTCCACGGCCAAACACGATGGCGTTGAGCGATGCCAAAGGCATGTCCGCCTCGGCCAGCATGCTCAGCACGGCGGGGATGAGCCCACTGGACGACTGCGCGCCACCGGGCAAGGTCTGTGTACACACACGGTCGCCACGGGCGACGGCCAAGGACAAGACATCGGTGCTGGTGTCAAAGGCCAGCCAGCGCAACTCGGGCGTGGTCGGGCTCATGCCTTGGCTCCCGCTGCAGCCACAGGCTTGGCCTGTCGCACCCCAAACAAAATGCCGCCGGTGACCAGCGCCAGCCCGGCAACCAGGTTCCAGTGCATGGGCTCACCCAAAAACCAAACGGCACCCAAAGCCGACAAGCCCGGCACCAGGGCCGTGATCATGGTCGAGCGCACGGGACCAAAGTGACGCACCATCTGCGTGAAGGTGATGCCCGAAATCACCACTGAGCCGCCGCCCTGAAAGGCGGTCTGAAACAGGATCTCGGACCATGGCGCTTGAGGCAAATGCGTGGGCAAGGCACCCGTGATCGTCAACAGCGCATAGGTGGGTACAAAAAACACAAAAGCAAAAGCGGTGATGGCCATGGTGGCACGCACCGCGTCCAGCCCATAACGGCGCACCGTGACGCTGTAAGCCGCCCAGCAGCAAGCCGCGCTCATGAACAGCACATCGCCCTTCCAGACATCACCGCCATCGAAGGCGCGCAGCAAGCTCACGCCGCCGACCAACAAGTCACCCAACACAATGAAGCCCAGGCCCAGCACTCGGCTGTTGGGAATTTTTTCGCGCAAGACCAACCAGGCCAGCAAGGTGGTCCACAGCGGCAGGCTGCCCGGCATCAGGACCGAGGCATGCGCTGCGGGCGCAAAAAAGAAGCCGCTGTAGGCCAACACGGCGTAGAGCAAGCCGCCAAAGAAGCCGGCACGCACCGTCTGCCCCCAAGGCAGTGGCGACAAGCCAAACAATGAGCCCACCGCCTCGCCGCGTTGGCGGGCCGGACGCATGAGCCACCAGGCCCAGGGCAACAGCACCGCGCTGGCGCCCAAAATGCGGGCCAGCGCAATGTCCAGCGGCAACAAACCGCGCGAGGCCGAAGCCCGAGCAATGACGATGAAACCGGTCCAGATGAGCACCGTGATGACTGCCGAGGCCAAGCCCACGGTTCGTGAAGAAAATCGCATGGCGTCGATCATACGGCCCACCCGAAGCGAAACTGACCGTTAGACTCCACTTGATTGGCCCAGTGAAGTTTGAAAATGTCGAGGCGAATCTGTCATTTCTGTCATCCCGGACTCGATCCGGGATGACAAAACAGAGGCTGCTCTGACATTTCAACACCATCGGGCCAAATCAATTTATGAAGCCTGATCAATCCATGAAGACCGAATACTCGGGTTTGCACCCTTTCTTGCGCGGCTGGATGGGCCTCGGTTTGGCCATCAGCGCCACCTTTGGCATGGCCGCCGACTTGCCGTCCGCCGCGCTGCAAGCGCTGCGCCAAGCCAATGTGCCACCCTCAGCCATCAGCATTCAAGTCACGCCCCTGAACAGCGCCACCCCACGCCTGGCGCACCGGGCGCAGGTCGCCACCAACCCCGCCTCGGTGATGAAGCTGATCACCACCTACGCGGGCTTGTCCTTGCTGGGGCCGGACTTCACCTGGCGCAACCGTGTCTATGCCGATGGGCCGATCAAGGACGGTGTGCTGCAAGGCAACCTGATCGTGCGGGGCAGCGGCGACCCCAAGCTGGTCATTGAGCGGCTGCAAGACCTGATGGCCCAGCTGAGCGCCTTGGGCCTGCGCGACATCCGGGGCGACATCGTGCTCGACCGCAGCGTGTTCGAAGTCACGCCGCGCACCGAAGCGTTTGACGACGAGCCCCTGCGCCCCTACAACGTGAGCCCCGATGGGCTGCTGCTGAACTTCAAGGCGCTGATCTACACCTTCACACCCGATGCCGCCACGGGCCAAGTGAGCGTGCGGGTGGAGCCGCCTTTGGCCGGGTTCGATGCGCCTCGCAGCGTGCCCATGGGCCACGGCCCTTGCCAGGACTGGCGCAGCCAGCTGCGCGCCGACTTCAGCCAAGCCCATCAGGTGCGCTTTGCAGGCACTTACCCGGCCAGCTGTGGCGAGCGGCCATGGCCTGTGGCTTACCCCGCACCCGAGGTGTATGGCGCCAAACTCATCCAGGCCGTGTGGCTGGCCACCGGCAACCGGCTGGGTGGCCAGGTGCGCTACGGCAACCTGCCCGCCAAAGCGCGCCTGCTGCTCGAAGCCCCCTCGCTGCCCTTGGGCGAGGTAATCGCCGACATCAACAAGTTCTCCAACAACGTGATGGCACAGCAATTGTTTTTGACCCTGTCGAGCGACATGGGTGCCCCTGGCCGGTTTGAGGCCTCGCGCCTGCGGGTCTTGCAGTGGTGGCACACGCAGTTTCCGGGACAAACCGAGCCTGTGCTGGACAACGGCTCGGGCCTGTCGCGCACTGAGCGCAGCAGCGCCCAGGCGCTGACGGCCTTGCTGCAAGCGGCCAGCAGCGGACCGCATGCGGCATCGTTTCAAAACTCCTTGTCGGTGGCCGGCATGGACGGCACCAGCGCCCGATTGCGCGAGCGCAACCCCAACTCGCCCGTGATCGGCCAGGCCTGGCTCAAGACCGGCTCCTTGCGCGATGTGGCCTCGGTGGCCGGCTATGTGCAAGGCCAAAGCGGTCAGCGTTACGCGCTGGTGGCCATCATCAACCACCCCAACGCCAACCAGGCCCGGCCCGCACTGGACCAACTGCTGGAATGGACGGTACGTGACGCGAACAACACCGACATGCCCCGCACCGTGGCCAAACGCCAGCGACAATGACGCCATGAATTTGATCGACTGGGTCGGCACCGCAGCCGCCATCCTGACCACCGCCAGCTTTGTGCCGCAAGCCTGGCACACCTTCCGCACACGCGATGTGAGCGGCATCTCTTTGGGCATGTACAGCCTGTTCACCGTGGGTGTGGCGCTGTGGCTGGTCTATGGCGTGCTGATGGCGGCCTGGCCCATCATCATCGCGAACACCATCACCACCAGCTTGGCGCTGATGATTTTGGTGATGAAGCTGCGTTACCGCTGAAGCGGCATCAGGCTGCGGCCCGCTGCAAGCGGTCGCGCACGCCTTCCCACTCGGGCGTGTCGGGTGGCAGCTGCACCCAAATCTGCTGCACGCCACGCGCGTCCAGATCGCGCAGCACGCTGAACAAATCGTGCGCGGCTTGCTCGGCACTCTGCGCTTGGGCGCGCCACACCACACCAGCACCAGCATCGGGCCGCAGCGCTGACCACACGCCCAGGTTGTTGGCGTGCGGGCCCAGGGCTTGCAACTTGGCGTCGATGTCTTGCGCCGCCATCAAGCGCACCTTGGCGCGGGGCGCGTAGTGCGATTCGAGCGTGCCCGAGGCGCGGGGTGCGGCTTGTGCGATCGCGTCCTTGTCCAGCACGGCGCGGCCGCAAGCGGCTTCGATTTGCACGCGGGTGATGTGTCCGGGGCGCAGCAAGACCGGCTCACCGCGTGTGCAGTCGATGATGGTGGACTCGATGCCCACCGGGCATTCGCCGCCGTCCAAGATCAGCAGTTCCTGGCCCAACTCGGACTGCACATGCGCCGCAGTGGTGGGGCTTACGCGGCCAAAGCGGTTCGCACTGGGGGCCGACACACCGTGCACACCCAAAGCCACGCACGCGTGCAGGAGCTGTTGGGCCACCGGGTGCGATGGGCAACGCAAACCAATCGAGTCTTGCCCACCGGCCGAGGCGGTGGCCACACCGGGTTGACGCGGCAAGATCAAGGTCAAGGGGCCGGGCCAAAACGCGTCGATCAAGGCTTGCGCAAAGTCGGGCACCTGCGCGGCAAACAGCGGCACTTGCGCGGCGCTGGCCACGTGCACGATCAGCGGGTGGTCGGCGGGGCGGCCTTTGGCCACAAAGATTTTCGCCACGGCCGAATCGTCGGTCGCGTTGGCGGCCAGGCCATACACCGTTTCGGTGGGCAAGCCCACCAGCTGGCCATCACGCAGGGCTTGCGCCGCCTGCGCGATGCTCGCCTCGTTCGCACTCAGGATCATGCGCCGCCTTAAAACGCTTCGATGCCGAGCAAAGCGGCGGCCTGCAAGGCCGTGGCGCGCACCGCCTCGGGCGTGGCCCCGGTGATGTTCAGGTGCCCCATCTTGCGACCGGGGCGTGCCGACAGCTTGCCGTACAGGTGCAGGTGGGTGCCGGGCAAGGCCAGCACTTGCGCCCATGCGGGGCTGGCGCCTTCTGGCCACAAATCGCCCAACAGGTTGAGCATGATGGCCGGAGAGTGCTGACGCGGCTGCGTGAGCGGCAAGCCCGCCAGCGTGCGCACCTGCAGCTCAAACTGCGATTGGTCGCAAGCATTCATCGTGTAATGGCCGCTGTTGTGCGGGCGCGGCGCCATCTCGTTGACGACCAGTTGGCCGCCTTCGAGGATGAAAAACTCCACGCACAGCACGCCCACGTAGTGGATGCCTTCGGCAATGGCACGGGTCGCGGCCACAGCCTGTGCGGCCAGATCGGCGGGCACAGCGCCTTCGTGCACGCTGGTCACGGCCAGAATGCCTTCGCGGTGCAGGTTCGATTGCACCGGGAAATTCACCATCTGCCCATCAGCCCCTCGGGCCACGATGACCGAACACTCGGCCTTCAAGGGCAGCATTTTTTCGAGCACACAGGGCACGTTTTTGAGCTGGTCCCAGGCAGCCACCAACTCGGCACGGGTCTTGACCCGGATCTGGCCTTTGCCGTCGTAGCCCATGCGAGCGGTCTTGAGGATGCCGGGCAAGAGGTCATCGTTCACGGCCGCCAGTTGCTCGGGCTTGGCGGTGACGGCGTGCGGGGCCACCGGCACGCCGCAGTTCACGAAGTGGGCTTTTTCGGCAGCGCGGTCTTGTGCAATGGCCACCGCATCGGCGCTGGGGGCCACCGGACGGTGTGCGCCCAGCGTGACCAGCGCAGGCGCGGGCACGTTCTCAAACTCGGTGGTAATGGCCGCGCAGCGCTGCATCAGCTGGGCCAGGCCCTGCTCGTCCAGGTAATCGGTCTGGATGTGGTGGTGGCTCACCAGCCCGGCGGGGCTGGCCACATCGGGGTCGAGCACGGCGGTGAAATAACCCATGGCCTGGGCCGCGTGGACGAACATTCGGCCCAGCTGGCCGCCGCCCATCACGCCCAATGTGGCAGGCTGACCGTTGACGACCGAGCCGGGCAACAGGGGTTTGCTCATGCGGCCCCCACAGGTGGCAGGGTCATGGCGCGGGCCATGGCCGTCTGCTCGGCGCGGAAGGCTTCGAGCTTTTGACGCAGCGCCGGATCGTTGTTGGCCAGCATGGCCACGGCAAACAGGGCGGCATTGGCCGCACCGGCTGCGCCAATCGCAAACGTGGCCACCGGCACGCCCTTGGGCATTTGCACAATGCTGTGCAACGAATCCACGCCCGACAAGGCCTTGGTCTGCACCGGCACACCCAGCACCGGCACCACGGTCTTGGCCGCGATCATGCCGGGCAAATGCGCCGCGCCGCCTGCGCCCGCGATGATGGCCTGCAGGCCACGACTTGCGGCCGTCTGTGCGTAGTCAAACATGTCGTCGGGCATGCGGTGGGCCGAAACGACACGGGCGTCGTGGGGGATGCCAAACTGTTGGAGAATCTGGACTGCGTGCTGCATGGTGTCCCAGTCGGAGCTGGAACCCATGACGACGCCGATGAGCGCTTGAGTCATTGGGTGCTTTTCGTGATCAATGTTGGATTTTAAGGTTTCACCCCATGGGGGCGTGAAACACAACCCGGAACACTGCCCGCCATGATGGACGTCACGATACAAAACTTTGAAACCGAGGTCATCGAAGCCTCCATGACCACGCCCGTGCTGGTGGATTTCTGGGCCCCCTGGTGCGGCCCCTGCAAATCGCTGGGCCCCGTCCTCGAAAAGGTGGAGCTCACCTACGAAGGCCGCTTCAAGCTGGTCAAGATCAACTCTGACGAAGAACAGCAACTGGCCCAGGCCTTCGGCATCCGCAGCATCCCGACCTGCGTCTTGCTGATGGGCGGCAAGCCCGTCGATGGCTTCATGGGCGCTTTGCCTGAAGGCCAGGTCAAGCAATTCCTCGACAAACACCTGCCTGCGGCCGACACACTGCAAGCGCCCGCCTTGGCAGAAGAAGAACCTGCCGACCATGAAGCCGGCGAGCCGCCCAGCCCCCGCGCCGCACTGGAACAAGCCCTGGCCACCGACCCGGGCAACGATGACGCCCGCTTTGACCTGGTCAAGCTGCTGATCGGTCTGGGCGAGCTGGCCGAAGCCGCCGCCCTGTTGGCCCCGGCCATGAGCCGCATTCCGGTGCCTTTGCGTTTTGAAGCCCAGACCCAATGGCTCAACGCCCTGGAATTCGTCAGCACCGACCCACGCGGCCATTGGCCACTGGACAAATTCGATGAACTGATCGGCCAGAACAAGCGCGATTTTGAAACCCGTTTTGCCAAAAGCCGCCTGCTCATCGCTGTGGGCGAATGGGAAGCGGCCATGGAAGAGCTGCTGGAAATCATCATGCGCGACAAAAAATGGGACGACGAAGCCCCGCGCAAAACCTTTGTCGCCCTGCTGGAGTTGATGACCCCGCAAAAATTCCAGGCCCAAGACGCCACCGGCAAATCGGCTGGCGGCATCGAGCTGATGGGCAAATCAGCGGTCGAAGAAGACCCGCTGCTGGCCATGATCTCCAGTTACCGGCGCAAGCTGAGCATGGCGCTCAACTGAACGGCTGTCGCCAGTCCGATTTGTAGGTCGGAGTCGTAGGTCGGAGCTTCAGCTCCGACGATTTCCGCTCCGGCACAGACCCCACGTCGGGGCTGAAGCCGCCGACCTACAGCCAACATCCCAGGTCATCAATGAGCACAAAGCACTGTGTATGGCCTCAGCGCGAGGGGCCTGCCTGCCGTTCGATGGCCATGCGCATGGACGACAGAAGCCCGATGGCCATCAGCACCTCGCCGACGACAAACATGGGGCCGACCAACAGGCCCACGATGTCATCCACAAAAGCGGGTTTGCGGCCTTCCCAGTAGTGGCCGACAAACTGGATGATCCAGCCGATCACAAAGACGGCCAAGCCCAACTGCCAGCCTTGCAGGCCGACTTGGCCCGCCATGGGTGCCAACACATGTGCCAGGGCGATCAGCGCACCGTTGACCACCGTGGTGGCCAAGCCCAGCAAGAAGTTGCCGCGTGACAGGTACCAAAGACTGGTCAGCCCCCACACCAGCCAAGCGGGCGTGACCACGCGGTCGCCCACCACCCATTCAGGCTGTGTCAACATGATGCCGATGGCCATGAAGATGAGGGGCACCCCCAGCAAATGGGTGGCGATGTTGCGGCGGTCGCGGTGGTAATGGGCGTACTGAACCATCAGT
>NZ_JAOASQ010000018.1 GCF_030158565.1 Limnohabitans sp.
CGTAAGCCAACAGATTTACAGTCTGCCCCCTTTAGCCACTCGGGCACCCCTCCGGAGCGAGCCTCAAATTATGCCACCTTTTCCGCAAATGTCGCAAGTCAGGCGAAAAAGTTTTTACCAATCGATGGTTTTTGGGCCACGCTGCATCAAAAAATCATTGGCCAGCGCGAAATGACGACAGCCCAGGAAGGGTATCGGGGGCCGCATGGCCGACAAGGGCGAGGGATGGTTCGACTGCAAAACCAGGTGACGCGCATCGCCGCTGACCGCATCGATCAGGCTTTTTTTGGCCTGGGCATGCGCGCCCCACAGCATGAACACCACGGGCTGCGCACTTTGCGCCACCGCCCGGATCAGGGCATCGGTCAAAACCTCCCAGCCCCAACCGGCATGGCTGGCGGCCTGCCCGCCTTCCACCGTCAAACACGCATTGAGCAGCAAAACGCCTTGCTGGGCCCAACGCACCAAGGAGCCTTGCGCAGGCACCGGCAAACCCAGACTTTGATTCAGTTCCTTGAAGATGTTCCGCAAACTGGGTGGCACACGAACGCCATCGGGCACAGAAAAAGACAGGCCCTCGGCCTGCCCTGGCCCGTGGTAAGGGTCTTGACCCAGAATCACCACATGCACCTGACTGAGCGGCGTCAAGGTCAATGCCCTCAATGGCTCAGGGGGGTACACCACCGCCCCCGAGGCCAATCTTTCGCTCAAGCGGGCCGACAAGCTTTGCCCTGCGGCCGAAGCCAAGAAATCCTGAACCAAGGCGGCCCATGCAGGGTCCAGACCCGTCAGGTCTGGCGGCCAACGGTTCAAGCGCCTGGCAACAGGTGGCGCGTCAAAGAGCAGGCCCTGCTGCGTCACGCGATTCAGCCAAACAATTGGGCCAGCGCCTCGCCGGGCTCGGCGGCGCGCATGAAGGCCTCACCCACCAGGAAGGCATGGACATTCGCATCGCGCATGCGCTGCACATCCGCCGCATTCAAGATACCGCTTTCTGTCACCAGCAAGCGGTCTGCCGGCACGTCGGGCAGCATGTCCAAGGTGGTCTGCAAGCTCACTTCAAAAGTGCGCAAGTTCCGGTTGTTGATGCCCACCAAACGGGTCTTGAGCTTCAGGGCGCGCTCCAGCTCTGGGCGGTCATGCACTTCCACCAACACCGCCATGTCCAAGCCACGCGCCATCGCTTCCAAGTCGGCCATTTGCGCATCGTCCAGGCACGCAGCGATCAACAAGATCGCATCGGCCCCCATGGCACGCGCCTCATAGACCTGATAGGCGTCCACCATGAAGTCCTTGCGCAGCACGGGCAGATCGCAACTGGCCCGGGCTTGCTTGAGGTAGTCCACGCTGCCCTGGAAAAACTGTTTGTCGGTCAGCACCGACAAACACGCGGCACCATGCTCGGCATAGCTTTGCGCGATGTCTGCTGGGATGAAGTCAACACGCAGCACGCCTTTGGAGGGGCTGGCTTTTTTGATCTCGGCGATCACGGCCGCTTGGCCTGCTGCCATCTTGGCGCGCATCGCGCCTTCGAAGTCACGGGTCAGCACACGGCTTTCCGCATCCGCGCGCATGGCGGCCAAGGATTTTTTGCCCAAGGCGGCAGCGACCTCTTCGCGTTTGACTGCGACGATTTTGTTGAGGATGTCACTCATGCTGATTTTCCCGATCGGACGCATCTGCGCCAGTTTTCAAAATACGAACAAAGACGTGGTGCATCACCACGCCCGCGAGGACGAACAAGGCCGATACACCCAAGGCGATCCAGGCGCCTTCATCGCGCCACATCAGGCGGCCTGACTGAAGGCCACAAACTGCGCCAGCTTGGCTTTGGCAGCACCGGACTCGATGGCCACGCGCGCGCGCTCCACGCCTTCGGCAATGCTGGCTGCCACATTGGCCGCATACAAAGCCGCACCGGCATTGAGGGTCACGATGTCACGCGCCGCGCCGGGCTGGTTGTCCAGCACGCCGCGCAACACGGCCAAAGACTGCTCCGGCGTCTCGACCCGGAGCGCCCGGTTGCTGGCCATCGGCAAGCCAAAGTCTTCCGGGTGGATTTCGTATTCGGTGATCTGGCCGTTCTTGAGCTCCCCGACCAAAGTGGAGGCCCCCAAACTGATCTCGTCCATGCCATCGCGGCCATACACCACCAACGCATGCTCGGCACCCAAACGCTGCAACGCCCGCACCTGAATGCCCACCAAATCAGAATGGAACACACCCATCAAGATGTTCGGTGCGCCAGCCGGATTGGTCAACGGCCCCAGGATGTTGAAGATGGTGCGAATGCCCAGCTCTTTGCGCACCGGCGCCACATTCTTCATGGCCGGGTGGTGGTTGGGCGCGAACATGAAGCCAATGCCCACCTCTTCAATCGAGCGGGTGATCTGCTCTGGCGTGAGGTTGAGGTTGGCCCCCAAGGCCTCGACCACATCGGCGCTGCCCGATTTGCTGCTCACGCTGCGCCCGCCATGCTTGGCCGTTTTGGCCCCGGCCGCAGCGGCCACGAACATGGCGCACGTCGAGATGTTGAAGGTGTGCGCGCCATCGCCGCCTGTGCCGACGATGTCCACCAGGTTCGAGGGGTTGGTCACCTTCACCTTGGTGGAAAACTCACGCATCACCTGGGCTGCAGCCGTGATCTCGCCAATCGTTTCCTTCTTCACACGCAGACCGGTGATGAGGGCCGCCGTCATGACCGGCGACAACTCGCCATTCATGATCATGCGCATGATCTTCAGCATTTCATCGTGAAAGATTTCACGGTGCTCGATGGTGCGCTGGAGCGCTTCTTGAGGGGTGATGGGCATGGGCTTGTCCTGGCTGGAATGGCGTGACCGCGTAAGGCTCAGTCGCGCACGAGGAAGTTCTTCAACATGGCATGGCCATGCTCGGTGAGGATCGATTCGGGGTGGAACTGCACGCCCTCGATGTCGAGTTCGGTGTAGCGCACGCCCATGATTTCGCCGTCATCGGTCCAGGCCGTGACTTTGAGGCAAGCAGGGCAAGACGCCCGCTCGATCGCGAGAGAGTGGTAACGGTTGACGGTGAATTTCTCAGGCAAGCCTGCAAACACCCCCTCTTGCGTGGTGGTGATGACGCTGGTCTTGCCATGCATCAACTCTTGCGCCCGCACGATCTTGCCGCCAAAGGCCGCGCCAATGCTCTGGTGACCCAAGCACACCCCCAGAATCGGCAGCTTGCCCGCGAAATGCTGGATCGCCGCCACCGAGACACCCGCCTCGGCAGGTGAGCACGGCCCGGGCGAGATCACCAGACGGTCGGGCTTTCTTGCGGCGATGCCTTCGAGTGTGATTTCGTCGTTGCGAAAGACTTCGACCTCTGCGCCGAGTTCACCGAAATACTGAACGATGTTGAAGGTGAACGAGTCGTAGTTGTCCACCATGAGCAATTTGATTTTCTTTGTCATGGCGTTCACTCCAAACCTTCTTCGACCAACTCGCTGGCCCGCAACAAGGCACGCGCCTTGTGCTCGGTTTCGCGCCACTCCATCTCGGGCACCGAATCGGCCACCACACCGGCGGCCGCCTGCACATACAGGGTCTGGTCCTTGATGACGGCCGTGCGGATCGCAATGGCCACATCCATGTCGCCCGCGTAGCTGATGTAGCCGCAGGCGCCGCCATACAGCCCGCGCTTGACCGGCTCCAACTGGTCAATCAGTTCCATGGCGTGCACTTTGGGTGCGCCCGTCAGGGTGCCCGCAGGGAAGGTGGCCTTGAGCACGTCCATATTGGTCATGCCCTCGTTGAGCAAGCCTTCGACGTTGCTCACGATGTGCATGACATGGCTGTAGCGCTCCACCACAAAGGCTTCGGTCACCTTGACCGAGCCGATCTGGGCGATGCGCCCAATGTCGTTGCGTGCCAGATCGATCAACATCACGTGCTCGGCACGCTCCTTGGGGTCGTTGATCAACTCTTGTTCTGCCGCTTTGTCTTTTTCGGGTGTGGCGCCGCGCGGGCGCGTCCCGGCCAGCGGGCGGATGATGACTTTGGCGCCCTCTTCGGTTTGCTCCTGGCGCACCAAAATCTCGGGGCTGGCCCCCACCACATGGAAGTCGCCCAGGTTGTAGAAATACATGTAGGGGCTGGGGTTCAGCGAGCGCAGTGCACGGTACAGCGACAAGGGGCTCTCGGTGTAGCGCTTTTTGATGCGCTGACCAACCTGCACCTGCATGAAGTCACCTGCAGCGATCAGCTCCTTGGCCTTTTCAACCGCCGCGATGTAATCGGCCTTGGCAAAGTCACGCTCAGCCGGATAAGACTGGCTGGCCTTGACCACCGGTGCGCTGACCGAATATTTGAGCTGCTCTTTCAAATCGCGCAGGCGTTTCTTGGCACCCGCATAGGCCTCAGGCTGCGCGGGGTCTGCATAAACGATCAAGTAGAGCTTGCCCGACAGGTTGTCGATCACCGCCAGCTCTTCGCATTGCAGCAGCATGATGTCTGGCGTGCCCAGCGTGTCGGGCGGGCAGGATTTTTCCAGCTTCTTCTCGATGTAGCGCACCGCGTCGTAACCGAAGTAGCCCGCCAGTCCGCCGCAAAAACGCGGCAAGCCAGGACGCAAAGCCACTTTGAAGCGGGTTTGGTATTGCTCAATGAAGTCCAGCGGGTTGCCCGATGCGGTCTCGACCACCACCCCGTCGCGCACGACCTCGGTCTTGGCGTCGGCCCCAAAGCCACTGGCGCGCACCAGCGTGCGGGCTGGCAGGCCGATGAAGCTGTAGCGGCCAAAGCGCTCACCGCCGACCACCGATTCCAGCAAGAAGCTGTACTTGCCGTTGTCCTTGGTGTGGGCCAGCTTCAAGTAAAGCGACAGGGGGGTTTCCAGGTCCGCAAAAGCCTCCAGCATGAGAGGAATGCGGTTGTAGCCTTGGCTGGCCAGGCTTTTGAATTCAAGTTCGGTGATCACGGGCAAGAGCCTCCAACAGCTCGGCAACCTCAACGGAGGTGCATTCATTCATCCAAATGCCCAGCCAGTGCCGGGCGCGGGTGGCGGCAGGGGCCGCACGGTTCAGGCGATGTCAGGCTGGCTGACGCCAGGGCCAGGCTCCCCGGCCTTCCGTTTGGGAATGGCTCGGCAGGCAGGCTGCGCAGGAGTGGCTGAGGATGATGAACATGATGGACCTAGTGTAGCAAAGCCCGCCGGGCATTTTTGAACGGCTCAGCCCCGCCCCGTTTGGAGCCATGTCGGCAATTCGGCCAGCGAGTCCAGCCAGGCTGCCGCGGGGGTTTCCTGAATGGGGCGCCCATGGTTGTAGCCATAGGTCACCAACACCACCGGACAAGCTGCCGCATGGGCGGCCTGGGCATCGTTGCTGGAGTCGCCGACCATCAAGGTATTGCCCACGGCAGTGCCCAATGCTGCACAGGTCTTTAGGATGGGCAAAGGGTCTGGCTTCTTGCGCTCAAAGCTGTCGCCACCAAAGACATGGTCGAAATAGCCTGCCAGGCCCTTGGCCTGCAGCAGCGGCTGGGCGAAAGACAAAGGTTTGTTGGTCAGGCAAGCCAGGCGTATGCCCGCGCCTTGCAAAGCCTGCAAGCCCTCGACAACGCCTGGATAAACGTCCGAGTGCTGGCCATTGCACAGCAAGTAGTGGTGTTGGTAACGCTGCCAGGCCGGCTCGTACAGCGTGTCTACTGTCACGCAAGGGCTGGCATTCGCCTCGGGCTGTGCCAGCTGATGGGCCAGCACCGAACGGATCAGGTGCTCCGAACCCTTGCCCACCGTCCGCTCCACCAATGCACGCGTGATCGGCGGCAAGTCCAAGTCGGCCATGGTGTGGTTCAGGGCGATTTCAAAATCACCCAATGTGTCGACCATTGTGCCATCCAGATCCACGATGGCCGCTTGAATCACCAAAGACATCAGACCAGTGCCTTGCGCATTTGGTCGATCACTGTTTTGTAATCGGGCTTGCCGAAAATGGCGCTGCCGGCCACAAAGGTGTCGGCACCCGCATCGGCCACGCGGCGGATGTTGTCGGCCTTGATGCCGCCATCCACTTCGAGGCGAATGTCTCTGCCGCTGGCATCGATCAGCTTGCGTGCGTGCTCAATCTTGCGCAAGGCCGAATCGATGAAGCCCTGGCCGCCAAAGCCGGGGTTGACGCTCATGATCAAGATCAGGTCGATCTCGTCAATCGTCCACTCCAGCACATCCAGGGGCTCTGCGGGGTTGAACACCAAACCGGCCTTCACGCCCTTGCTCTTGATGGCCTGGATGCTGCGGTGCACATGGGCACTGGCATCGGGGTGGAAGCTGATCAGATCCGCACCGGCGTCAGCAAACGATGCGGCCAGTGCATCCACAGGGGAAATCATCAGATGCACGTCAATGGGCACGGCCAAGCCCGCTGCCGTCTTGGCATGGGGCTTCAAAGCCTGGCAAATCATGGGGCCGAAGGTCAGGTTCGGCACGTAGTGGTTGTCCATCACATCGAAGTGGATCCAGTCGGCGCCGGCGTCGATGACGCTCTTGACTTCTTCGCCAAGGCGGGCGAAATCAGCCGAGAGGATGGAAGGGGCAATTCGGTAAGTCGTCGTCATGTTTGAATTGTCGCAGTTAACATGGCCCCATGTCTGCATACGCCATCCAAATTGACGTTCTGCCCCAATACGTGGCCGAGCAAAGCGATCCACTTCACAAGGTGTTTGCCTTCGCCTACACGATCACGGTGACCAACACCGGCACTGCGCCCGCGCAGTTGATTGCACGCCACTGGATCATCCAGGACGACCAAGGACACAGCGAGGAAGTCAAAGGTTTGGGCGTGGTCGGACAGCAGCCTTTGCTGGCGCCCGGTGAATCGTTTCAATACACCAGCGGCTGCCGCCTGCGCACCGCCAGCGGCACCATGCACGGCAGCTACTTTTTTGTGGCCGCAGATGGCCACCGTTTTGATGCACCCATCGACACCTTTGTGCTTGATGCCTCTGGCTCTGGTGTTTCCGGGCGCACCTTGCATTGAGGGTGCCCGCTTGCGGTTAAGCTCGGGCCATGGGTGAATTTGACCTGATTGAACGTTTTTTCAAGCGACCTGCGCGGCAAGCCGACGTGGGCATTGGCGACGACTGCGCCATTTGGACGCCACAGCCAGGCCATCAACTGGCCATCTCCGCCGACATGCTGGTGGAAGGTCGGCATTTTTTGTCTACGGTGGACCCCGTTCGGCTGGGCCACAAATCGCTGGCCGTCAACCTGAGTGATCTGGCCGCTTGCGGCGCCACGCCCCGTGTTTTCCTGCTGTCTTTGGCGCTGCCCCGTGCCGATGAAAATTGGTTGGCGGGCTTCTCCACAGGCCTCTTCCAGCTGGCCGATGCGCACGGCTGCGAACTGATCGGTGGCGACACCACGCAAGGCCCGCTCAACATCGCCATCACCGTCATGGGCGAAGTCCCCTGTGCGCAGGCTGTGCTGAGGTCTGGTGCACGCGCAGGAGATGATCTGTATGTCAGCGGCTACCTGGGCGATGCCCGCCTCGCCTTGGAGGCTTTTCGCGGCCACATCAGCTTGCCCCAATCCGTGTTCGATGCAGCGCGGCTTCGCATGGAAATGCCTGAGCCACGCCTTGCGCTGGGCCAGTCCTTGCGCGGCGTGGCCACCGCCATGGCCGACATCAGCGATGGGCTGCTGGGCGATCTGGGGCACATCCTCAAGGCCAGCAAGGTTGGCGCAGAGATTGATCTGACGGCAACGGCAGATCTCATGGCCGTATCTGCTGATTGGAAATGCCCAGCGGACTTGGCTTCACACTGCGTGTTGTCTGGTGGGGATGACTATGAGTTGGTTTTCACCGCTCCCGCAGAGGCCCGTGGATTGGTGCTTGCTGCGGCTGCGCATGCCCACACGCGTGTGACCCGCATCGGTCAGATCACCCCTGCACCCGGGCTTGTTCTGCACGATGCACATGGCCAGCCCGTACAGCACCACCACCGCTCGTTTGACCATTTCGCCTGAAGATGAACGATTCACCGCAGCCCTCTCACGCGCCCGTGCGACCCAATGCAAGGTTCATGCTGTCACACCCTGCGCATGCCGTGGCCTTGGGCCTGGGCTCCGGCCTTGCCCCCAAGGCGCCCGGGACTGTTGGCAGTCTCTGGGGCTGGGTGTCCTGGTTGGTGATTCATAACGTCTTGTCAACGACGGCCCAAGGACTTTTGATCGTGTGCGCCATCTTGTTCGGCTGGTGGGCCTGCACCGTCACCGCCAGGAATATGGGCGTTTCAGATCCCGGCTCGATTGTTTGGGATGAAATCGTCGCCATGTGGCTGATTTTCTGGCTCATCATGCCCACCGGATTTGTTGGACAACTTTGCGCCTTTGCCTTGTTCCGCTTTTTTGATGCGGTCAAGCCCGGGCCCGTGGCTTGGGCGGATCAACTTTTCAAGGGCTTCGGTTGGCGAGGCGGTTGGGGGATTATTTTTGACGACCTCGTTGCTGCCGCTTGCACCTTGCTCGTGATCGCCCTGTGGAGATGGCTGTAGTGAACAACATGAGCACCGCTCTGGCCGAGCGACTGCTGCGCAAACAGTGGATGTTGGCCACCGCCGAAAGTTGCACCGGCGGCATGATTGCCGCCCACTGCACAGACTTGCCAGGCTCCAGCGCTTGGTTTGAACGAGGCTTTGTGACTTATTCCAACGAAGCAAAGACAGAGCTCTTGGGTGTTCCGCCTGACTTGATTTTGAAGGACGGTGCAGTCAGCGAATCGGTGGCGCGTGCCATGGCACTTGGGGCATGCTACCGCTCCAACGCCATAGTCAGCGTGGCGGTGACTGGGATCGCCGGGCCCGCCGGTGGCTCTGCTGATAAACCCGTAGGAACAGTGTGGCTCGCTTGGTGTGTGGATGGCATTGCCAAAGCTGAAAAGCGGCTGTTTTCAGGCGATCGGACTCAGATCAGACGGGCCACCGTCCAAGCAGCCATAGAAGGCTTGCTCAGTCGACTGCCTTAACAATTTACAGCAACAAAAAAGCCCTCCGAAGAGGGCATTTTTTGAAAATCAGCTTGCGCCAAAATTTGGTTGCGGGGGCCGGATTTGAACCAACGACCTTTGGGTTATGAGCCCAACGAGCTACCAGACTGCTCCACCCCGCGGTAAGAGGTTAATTATACCTTATTCTGCAGCTTGTTCGGCAGAAGAATCAGCGCGATCGACCAATTCGACCAAAGCCATCGGTGCGTTGTCGCCCACACGGTAACCCATTTTCAGGATACGTGTGTAACCACCAGGACGCGAAGCCGAACGTGGGCCCAACACATTGAACAATTTGGTGACGCTGTCGCGGTCACGCAAACGGTTGAACGCCAAGCGACGGTTCGACAAGTTGTCAACTTTGGCCAAAGTGATCATGGGCTCGATCACGCGGCGCAATTCTTTGGCCTTAGGCACAGTGGTTTTGATGACTTCATGCTCGATGAGCGAGTTCATCATGTTCTGCAGCATCGCAAGGCGGTGCGAGCTGGTGCGATTGAGTTTACGAAGTCCGTGTCCGTGACGCATGGTGCTTACCTTTCTTTATTAAACAGGCAGCCGTATCAGGTACTGCCCGTGCACACCCCGGAATTTTTCCGGGAATTGGGGATTATCGCTTTTCCAGACCAGCGGGTGGCCAGGCTTCGAGCTTCATGCCCAAAGTCAGACCACGGGAAGCCAAAACTTCCTTGATTTCGTTGAGTGACTTGCGACCCAAGTTAGGGGTCTTGAGCAATTCATTCTCGGTACGCTGGATGAGGTCGCCGATGTAGTAAATGTTTTCTGCTTTGAGGCAGTTGGCCGAACGAACAGTGAGTTCGAGCTCGTCCACAGGGCGCAGCAAGATCGGATCGAAGCTGCCTGCACCACCGCGAGCGGCAGGTGCATCGAAAGCAGACAATTCGCTGCCTTCGAGCTGTGCGAACACAGCCAATTGCTCAACCAGGATCTTGGCCGAAGCGCGCACAGCATCTTCAGCCGTGATGGCACCGTTGGTTTCGATTTCGATGACCAACTTGTCCAGATCAGTACGCTGCTCAACGCGAGCGCTTTCAACGGTGTAGCTCACACGCTTGACGGGCGAGAACGAAGCGTCGAGAACGATGCGGCCCAAAGCCTTGGTTGGCTCATCGGCAAAACGGCGCATGGAACCTGGCACATAGCCACGGCCCTTTTCGACCTTGATCTGCATGTCCAGCTTGCCGCCTTGCGACAGGTTGGCGATGACATGCTCAGGGTTGATGATTTCAACATCGTGAGGTGTCTGGATGTCAGCAGCCGTGACAGCGCCTTCGCCATCTTTGCGCAAACTCAGGGTCACTTCATCACGGTTGTGCAACTTGAACACGACACCTTTGAGGTTCAACAAGATGTTGACCACATCTTCTTGAACGCCGTCGATGGACGAGTACTCATGCACCACGCCGGCAATGGTCACTTCGGTTGCGGAATAGCCGACCATGGAGGACAGCAAAACGCGACGCAGGGCGTTGCCCAGCGTGTGACCGTAGCCACGCTCGAAAGGCTCCAACGTGACTTTGGCACGGTTGGCCGCCAGTTGTTCGACTTGGATGGCTTTGGGTTTCAACAGATTGGTTTGCATTCAGACTTCCTCTCAATACCCCCGGTCCGTTACACCGGTAAGGCTGATGAAGCACCCGGCCCACAATGCCTTGTGCGCCGGGAACGATTGAAACGACGTATTAACGAGAATACAGTTCGACGATCAACGATTCGTTGATGTCAGCGCCGAATTCGTCGCGGTCAGGAACCTTCTTGAAGGTGCCTTCTGCTTTGTCGGCATTGACTTCGACCCAAGCAGGCATGCCCACTTGTGCAGCCAACTGCAGTGCTTCAACCACACGGTTTTGCTTCTTGGACTTCTCGCGCACAGCGATCACGTCACCGGCCTTGACCAGGTAAGAAGGGATGTTCACGGACTGGCCATTCACGGTGATCGCCTTGTGCGACACCATCTGACGTGCTTCAGCACGTGTAGAGCCAAAGCCCATGCGGTAAACGACGTTGTCCAGGCGGCACTCGAGCAAAGACAGCAAGTTGGAGCCAGTGTTGCCTTTGCGGCGATCGGCTTCAGCGAAGTAGCGACGGAATTGCTTCTCCAGCACGCCGTACATGCGCTTGACTTTTTGCTTCTCACGCAATTGCAGACCGTAGTCGGAAGTGCGTTGACCCGAAGTGCGACCGTGTTGGCCGGGCTTGGTGTCGAATTTAGACTTGTCAGCGATCGAGCGGCGTGCGCTCTTCAGGAACAAGTCAGTGCCTTCGCGGCGGGAAAGTTTGGCCTTGGGGCCGAGGTAACGTGCCACTTGATTTTCCTTTTATGCAACTACCGCATCAGAAATGCGGGAGCCAGGCGATGCAAGCAAGGCCTGGCGGTGGGCTTGGTTTGAAATTAGATACGACGACGCTTTTGAGGGCGGCAGCCGTTGTGCGGGACGGGCGTCACATCGGCAATCGATGTAATGCGGATGCCCAATGCACCCAAGGCACGAACGGAAGACTCGCGACCAGGACCTGGGCCCTTGATTTCGACGTCGAGGTTCTTGATGCCTTGTTCTTGTGCTGCACGACCAGCCACTTCGGAAGCAACCTGGGCTGCGAAAGGTGTCGATTTGCGCGAACCCTTGAAACCTTGGCCACCCGAAGAAGCCCAAGACAATGCATTGCCTTGGCGATCGGTGATCGTGATGATGGTGTTGTTGAACGAAGCGTGAACGTGTGCGATGCCGTCAGCAATGTTCTTGCGGACTTTTTTACGGACGCGTTGTGCTGCGCTGTTTGATTGTGCTTTAGCCATAGTGGTCTCTCAATCCTGCTTATTTCTTCAGAGCCGCTGCGCCTTTGCGCGGACCCTTGCGAGTGCGTGCATTGGTACGTGTACGCTGGCCGCGCATGGGCAAACCGCGACGGTGGCGGAAACCACGGTAGCAACCAATGTCCATCAAACGCTTGATGTTCATGGTGGTTTCACGGCGCAAATCACCTTCAATGGTGAATGCTGCGATTTGGTCGCGGATTTTTTCCAGATCGGCATCCGTCAGATCTTTGATCTTCTTGGAATAAGCGATGCCAGAGGCTTCGCAAATTTGTCGAGCGCGGGTGCGACCAATACCAAAGATGGCGGTCAAGCCAATTTCAGCATGTTTGTGCGGCGGAATGTTGATGCCAGCGATACGTGCCATTTTCGTCCTCTAAAACTAGTTCAATCAGCCTTGACGCTGCTTGTGACGTGGATCTGTACAGATCACACGAACAACGCCTTTACGGCGAATGATCTTGCAGTTGCGGCAAATTTTTTTCACCGAAGCAGAAACTCTCATGGTTCTCTCCTAAAACTCTTTGTTCGGCCCGACCTTTCAGTCAGGCTTAAATGGTGGTCCCACCTTGCAGCAGGAATTCGTACGCAAGCCGGTCAGGACTTGAAACTCGCTTTCTTCAAAAGCGATTCGTACTGTTGAGACATCAAATAATTCTGTACCTGGGCCATGAAATCCATCGTGACCACCACAATGATCAGCAGGGATGTGCCGCCAAAGTAAAACGGAACATTGTATTTCAGAATCAGGAACTCAGGCAGCAGACAGACAAAGGTGATGTAAGCAGCACCGGCCAAAGTCAGGCGCAACAAAATCCTGTCGATGTAGCGAGCAGTTTGATCACCCGGGCGAATACCTGGAATGAACGCACCACTTTTCTTCAGGTTATCTGCAGTTTCACGGCTATTGAATACCAAAGCGGTGTAGAAAAAGCAGAAGAAGATGATGGCGGCCGCATACAACATGACATAGATCGGCTGACCTGGCGTCAAGGTGCTGGCAACGTCTTTGAAAAAACGAACCACTGCACTGTTTGTCTCGCCTGAACTGAACCAGTTGATCACTGTTGCAGGCAACAAAATAATCGACGAGGCAAAGATCGGAGGAATGACGCCAGCCATGTTCAACTTGAGCGGCAAGTGCGACGATTGACCGCCATACACCTTATTGCCCACCTGACGGCGTGCGTAATTCACCAAAATCTTGCGCTGACCACGCTCAACAAACACCACGAAGTAAGTCACCAAGACCACGACCGCAATGATCATCATGGACACCAGAGGGTTCATTGCACCGGTACGCACCAATTCAAACAAACCACCCAGTGCGCTGGGCAAGCCAGCGGCGATACCTGCAAAAATCAGAATCGAAATACCGTTGCCCAAGCCACGCTCAGTGATTTGCTCACCCAGCCACATCAGGAACATCGTGCCAGCAGTCAAACTGACCACAGCTGTCATGCGAAAGCCCATGCCTGGGTTGATCACAAGCCCTGCAGATGCTTCCAGCGCAATGGCGATACCCAAAGATTGGAAAACGGCCAAGCCGAGTGCACCAAAACGTGTGTATTGCGTGATCTTGCGACGACCTGCCTCGCCCTCTTTCTTCATCTGCTCGAAAGCAGGAAGAACGTAGGTCAGCAACTGCATCACGATGGAAGCAGAGATGTAAGGCATGATGCCCAAGGCGAACACGGTGAACCGAGACAAGGCTCCGCCCGAGAACATGTTGAACAAGCTCAGGATGCCACCTTGTTGACCGTTGAACAACTGCTTGAGCTGCTCAGGATCAATGCCAGGAACTGGAATGTGTGCGCCTGCGCGGTAGACGACCAACGCGAGCAACAAGAAGACCAGTCGGCGACGCAGGTCTCCGAACTTGCCTGTCTTGGCGATCTGATTAGCGTTGGTTGCCACGATGCGTCTCGACCATCAACATTCAGGCCACGGAGCCACCAGCAGCTTCAATCGCTGCCTTGGCACCTGCTGTCGCACCGATACCCGTCAGCTTGACGGCTGTGGTGAGTTCGCCAGTTTTGATCACTTTGACCACCTTGGCCAGCTCAGGCACGAGGCCAGCTTGCTTCAGGGTCAACAGATCCACTTCAGCCAAACCGAGCTCACTCAGTGTGGTCAAGGTGATTTCTGCGTTGTATTTCAACAAGTGTGATTTGAAACCGCGCTTGGGCAGACGGCGCTGCAGAGGCATTTGACCGCCTTCGAAGCCCACTTTATGGTAACCGCCAGAGCGGGATTTTTGACCCTTGTGACCACGGCCGGCGGTTTTACCCAGACCCGAACCGATACCACGGCCAACACGACGTGCGGCGTGCTTGGAGCCTTCTGCGGGCTTGATGCTATTGAGTTCCATCATCGGCCTCTTAGAGAACTTTGACCAGGTAGCTGATCTTGTTGATCATGCCGCGCACTGCGGGCGTGTCCTGCAATTCGCTGACGCTGTTGAGTTTGCGCAGACCCAAGCCACGAACGGTGTCGCGGTGGGATTGCTTGGTACCAATGGGGCTACGCACCAATTGGACTTTCACGGTAGTTTGGGTAGACATGTTCGATCTCCAGTTCAGACGAACAACTCTTCGACCGACTTGCCACGCTTGGCAGCAACGTTAGAGGCTGTTGTGCAGTTGGCCAGGGCGTCCAGAGTGGCGCGAACCATGTTGTAAGGATTCGAAGAACCATGGCTCTTGGCCACGATGTCGGTGATACCCACCACTTCGAACACAGCGCGCATTGGGCCGCCAGCAATGATGCCGGTACCTTTTGGCGCTGGAGCCATCATGACGCGGGCTGCGCCGTGGTGACCGTTCACTGCGTGGTGAATGGTGCCATTTTTGAGGTGGACTTTGGCCAGGTTGCGACGGGCTTCTTCCATCGCTTTTTGCACAGCCACTGGCACTTCTTTCGATTTGCCTTTGCCCATGCCCACTTTGCCATCGCCGTCACCGACCACTGTCAAGGCTGCGAAACCCAGGATACGGCCACCCTTGACCACCTTGGTCACGCGGTTGACCGCGATCATCTTTTCGCGCAGACCGTCTTCAGGACCGTCGCTTTGCGGTTTTGCTGTAAATTTAGCCATTTGTAACTCCGATCCGTTTAGAACTGCAGACCTGCTTCACGGGCTGCCTCGGCCAAAGCCTTGACACGACCGTGGTAAGCGAAACCTGCGCGGTCGAAGGCGACCTTCTCAACGCCAGCAGCTTTTGCTTTTTCAGCAATGCGCTTGCCAATGACGGCGGCGGCGGCGGCATTGCCACCTTTGCCTGTCGTGCCCAGTGCTGTACGCACTTCGGCTTCGGCTGTAGAGGCACTGGCCAACACTTTGGTTCCGCAACCAGAGATAACGCTGGCGTAAATGTGCAGGTTGGTGCGGTTCACGGTCAAACGGGCCACGCCTTGCTGTGCAATGCGGATGCGTGTTTGACGTGCACGACGGAGACGCTGCTCTTTCTTGGTCAACATGATGCAGCTCCTTATTTCTTCTTAGTCTCTTTGATCGTGATCTTCTCATCCGAATAACGGATGCCTTTGCCTTTGTAAGGCTCGGGAGGACGAACAGCACGGATCTCAGCAGCAATTTGGCCAACACGTTGACGGTCAG
>NZ_JAOASQ010000019.1 GCF_030158565.1 Limnohabitans sp.
GGGTGGAGCAGTGCTTCCCCAAGATCAACACCCGCTCGGTGGTGCCATGGGCCGGCCTGCGCCCCATGATGCCCAACATGATGCCCCGCGTCGGTCGCGGCAGCAAAGCCAACGTGTTCTACAACACCGGCCACGGCCACCTGGGCTGGACGCTGTCGGCTGTGACGGCCGACATGGTGGGCAACGTAGTGCAAGAAGCCAGCCGCTCGGTGCAGCTGGCCGGTGTGTTTCAGCCCGCCTGACGCACCCGCCAAAACAGCCAGCTGGCGATGCACAGGTTGAGCAGGTTCCACGCGATGCCATTCAAAAAGGCCGCGTGGTAACTGCCGGTCACATCGAACACCCAGCCGGACATCCAACCCCCCAAGGCCATGCCCAGCAGCGTGGCCATGATGACGGCGCCCACCCGGGCGCCGGCTTCTTTGGGGTCAAAGTGTTCGCGGATGATGATCGCGTAGGCCGGCACGATGCCGCCTTGAAACAGGCCAAACATGGCCGACACCAGGTACAGCGGCACCAAGCCGTCAAAAGGCAAAAACATCAACAGCGCCACGCCTTGCAGCATGGAGCCCAGCAGCAAAGTGCGGATGCCCCCAATGCGGTCGCTGATCACGCCAAACACCAAGCGGCTGACGATGCCACTGGCCAGCATGAGCGAGAGCATCTCGGCCCCGCGTGCCGCGCCAAAACCCAGGTCGGTGCAATAGGCCACGATGTGCACCTGCGGCATGGACATGGCCACACAACACGCCACACCCGCCACACACAGCAAACCCTGCGCCACAGAAGGCTTGAGGCCAAACGGCCGACTGCGGTCCAGCACAGGCGCTGCGGCGTTGGCCGGTGCCAGCGTCACCAGCGGAGGGCGCTGGCGCATGCGTGTGGCCAGCAAGAACATGCCCACGCCGCAAAAGACGCCCAGCATGATGTAGGTCTGACGCCAGCCCAAAGTCTCGATGCCGCGTTGCACCAAGGGCGGCCAAATCGTGCCCGCGATGTAATTGCCGCTGGCGCAAATGGCCACCGCAATGCCCCGGCGGCGGTTCCACCACAAAGCGGTGTCGGCCATCAGCGGCGCAAAGGTCGATGAACTGCCGATGAAACCCATCAGCGCATGCGCCAGTCCAAAGGCCCAGATGCTGCCCGACAGGCCCGCCCAGACAAAGCCCCCGCACACGGCCAAAGCGCCTACCCACAGCACCGGCATCAGTCCATGCCGGTCGGCCATGCGGCCCGTGAGCAATCCGCCCAAGCCCAGGCTGATCATCATCAGCGTGTAAGGCAGCGAGGCATCGGCCCGGCCCACCCCAAACTCGGTCTGCACCACCGGCAACACCACCGAGACGATGTACATGCTGCTGTTGCCCAGCACCACCAGCCCCAGCGTGACCAGCAATCGCCAGGCAGCTTGGCGTGAATCGATGAAGGAAGGGTCGGCGGGGAGGGTGTTCATCCGGGGCAATTTAGCCGATGAGCCGGGGAGGACTTGTCTTGTCGGTTACTGGACTTGGATGATGGGCAGGCACCGTGGAGGTGTCACCCCGGGCTGTTGATGTGCCGCTTCGGGCTGTTGAGGAGTCTCAGAGCTGTTGATGTGTCACCCCGGGCTTGACCCGGGGTCCATCTTCGTTGCCTTGGCTCCGACACAGGTCTGCATGGATCCCGGATCGGGTCCGGGATGACGCAAGGGGGCATGGATCCCGGATCAGGTCCGGGATGACGCAGGGGGACTTTGGGGTGTGATGTGTCACTTCGGGGTTTGATGTGTCACCCCGGGCTTGACCCGGGGTCCATCTTCGGTGCCTTGGCTGCGACACATGTCTGCATAGATCCCGGATCGGGTCCGGGATGACGCAAGGGGGCATAGATCCCGGATCAGGTCCGGGATGACAGTGTAGATTGGTCCGGGATGACAGGGCGCGATCAGCTCAGCAGCGCATTCACCCGCTTCACATAAGCCGCAGGGTCCGCAGGCAAGCCGCCTTCGGCCAGCAGGGCTTGGTCAAACAGGATGTGGGCCAGGTCGTGGAAGTGGACCGAGCCGTCGAGCTTTTTGACCAGCGCGTGCTCGGGGTTGACCTCCAGCACAGGCTTGACTTCGGGGGCGCTTTGCCCGGCTTGCTTGAGCATGCGGGCCAGTTGCATGCTCATGCCGTCGTCGGTCACCACCAGGCAGGCGGGGCTGTCCACCAGGCGGCTGGTCACGCGCACGTCTTCGGCTTTGTCTTTCAGCGCTTCTTTCAGTTTGGCCAGCACGGGCTTGAAGGTTTCGGCCGCGTCTTCAGCGGCTTTCTTTTCTTCTTCGTCTTGCAGCTTGCCCAAGTCAAACGCGCCCTTGGCCACGCTTTGCAGCGGGGTGCCGTCGAACTCGTGCACAAAGTTCAGCGCCCACTCGTCCACGCGGTCGGTCATGAGCAAGACTTCGATGCCTTTTTTCTTGAAGACTTCGAGCTGCGGGCTGTTCTTGGCTGCCGCCAGGGTGTCGGCGGTGATGTAGTAAATCGCGTCCTGGCCTTCTTTCATGCGGGCTTTGTAGTCGGCAAAGCTCACGCTCACGGTGTCGCTGGTGGTCGATGCAAAACGCAGCAGCTTGGACAGACGGTCTTTGTTGCCGAAGTCTTCGCCCAGGCCTTCTTTCAGCACCGCGCCGAACTCGGCGTAGAACTTGGAATATTGGCCAAGCTTCGCTTTGTCTTCTTCTGACAAGACATCCGTCACACCGTCCGTGCTTTCAGGTGCCTTGTCGTGTTTGGCCAGGTCTTCCAGCATCGACAGCACGCGCTTGGTGCAGCCTTCGCGGATGGCTTTGACGTCGCGGCTTTCTTGCAGCAGTTCGCGGCTTACGTTCAGCGGCAGGTCGGCCGAGTCCACCACGCCCTTCACAAAACGCAGGTAGCTGGGCATCAGCGCTTCGGCTTCGTCCATGATGAACACGCGCTTGACGTACAGCTTGATGCCCGCCTTCTTGTCGCGGTTCCACAGGTCTTGCGGGGCCTTGCTCGGGATGTAGAGCAGCTGGGTGTATTCGGTGCTGCCTTCCACGCGGTTGTGCGTCCAGGTCAGCGGGGCTTCAAAGTCGCGGCTGATCTGTTTGTAGAAGTCGGCGTATTGCTCGTCGGTGATGTCTTTCTTGGGGCGGGTCCACAGGGCGCTGGCCTTGTTGATGGTTTCCCACTCGCCGGTCTTGACCATGCCGCCGGGCTGACGGCCCGCTTCTTCGTTGTTGGGGTCGATCAGCTCGCCGTCTTTCCACTCTTCCTTTTCCATCAAGATGGGCAGGCTGATGTGGTCGGAGTATTTGCCGACGATTTCCTTGAGCTTCCAGGTGTTGGCGTACTCCAGCGCTTCTTCGCGCAGGTGCAGGATCACGCTGGTGCCGCGCTCGGCGCGGGTGATGGTCTCGACCTCGAAGTCGCCTGTGCCACCGCTGATCCAGCGCACGCCGTCTTCGGGCTTGGCACCTGCGCGGCGGGTTTCCACAGTGATTTTTTCCGCCACGATGAAGCCCGAATAAAAGCCCACACCGAACTGGCCAATCAGCTGCGCGTCTGATTTCTGGTCGCCGCTCAGCTTGCTCATGAAGTCCTTGGTGCCGCTCTTGGCGATCGTGCCCAGGTGGTCAATGGCCTCTTGCGCGGTCATGCCGATGCCGTTGTCGGTGATGGTCAGTGTCTTGGCGGCTTTGTCGAAAGACAAACGCACTTGCAAGTCGGGCGCGTCTTCATACAGGCCGGTGTTGTTCAGCGCTTCAAAGCGCAGCTTGTCGCAGGCGTCCGAGGCATTCGAGATCAGCTCGCGCAGGAAGATTTCCTGGTTGGAATACAGCGAGTGCGTGACCAGGTGCAGCAGTTGTGCGACTTCGGCCTGAAAGGCATGGGTTTGTTTGCTCATATCAATTCGATGGGTAAAAAACAAAAGATCAAAAAACCAAAACGCCCCGCAGTTGGGGGCGTCTGGTGGGGTTTCAAGAGGGGTCAGAAGGACTCGTTGGGCCCCAGGTAGCGCCAGGTCCCTGCCGGCATCTGGCCCAGCTGCACGCCGCCCATGCGGATGCGTTTGAGGCCCACCACTTTCAGGCCGACTTGCTCGCACATGCGGCGGATCTGGCGCTTTTTGCCTTCGGTCAGCACAAAGCGCAGCTGCTCGGGGTTTTGCCAGTCCACTTTGGCGGGCTTGAGGGGTTTGCCGTCCAGGCTCAGGCCGTGGCGCAGGCGCTCGAGCAGCGCCTTGGGAAACACGGCTTGCACGTTGGCGCTGACGCGGTCGAAGTCACCGATGGTGGTCAGCTGGTTGGCTTTGCCGCCATAGGTGGCCGACGCGGCGGTGGCGGCGGCGGTGTTTTCGTGGCCGGTGTAGGCCACGCGCACCAAGTACTCTTTTTCCATCTCCGAGTCTTCGCCGATCAACTGGCGCGCCACGCGGCCGTCTTGTGTCAGCACCAGCAAACCGGTGGAGTCGATGTCCAGGCGTCCAGCTGGGGCCAGGCCCCGCAGGTGCGGTGGTGTGAAACGCATCTTGGAGGGATCGCCCATCCAGTGGCTGCGCGGGTTGATCAGGGTGATGGCCGGTTCGTGCCCGTCTTCGGCCTGGCCGCTCACATAGCCCATGGGCTTGTGCAACAAGATGGTGACTTGCCGGTCTTGTTGCTGTTCGGCGGCTTTGTCGATGGTGATGCGATCCGACAACGTGACCTGCTGGCCCATGCTGGCGGGCTGGCCGTTGACGAACACCCAGCCTTGCTCGATCCAGGCATCGGCTTCGCGGCGCGAGCACATGCGCAACTCGGCCATGCGTTTGTTCAGGCGCGAGGTGCCGCTGGGCGCGGCCGTTTCGCCTTTGCCTTCGGGGCGGGGGGCGCGTTTGAAAACCGGGGGCTGGGTCATGGTTCGGTGGGGCAAAAAGAAGTTGACCGATTGTCCGCTGTTTTGCTCATTGAAACTGCGCGCTGCGCAGGCCTTGCAGGTCCAGGATGCGCAGGCCGCCGTATTCGACGCGGATCAGTTGCCGTGCTTCGAGCACCTTGAGCGCTTCGTTCACGCGCTGGCGTGACAGGCCCACCAGATAGGCCAGCTCTTGCTGGGTGATGCGCAGCACCTCGCCCACACCCGAGAACAGCACCGGGTTGAACAAGGTGGCCAGGTTGCGGGCCAAGCGCAGTTCGGGGTTGTTCATGCGGTCCAGTTCGCGGGCAGCGATGAATTGGCCCAAGCGCTCGTTGAGCTGGTTCATGATGAAGCGGTTGAAACCCAGCGAATGGTCAATCAGCCAATGGAAAGTGTCCACCGGCAAGCCCGCCACCACGCTGGCGCGCAGGGGCTGGATGTTGTAGCGGTAGACCTCGCGCTTGAGCGCTGTGCCTTCGCCAAACCAGCCACCCGGCGGCACGCCGGTGAAGGTCATGGTCTGGCCGCTTTCGTTGTCGCTGCTCATCTTGAGCAGGCCCGAGACCACGCCAAACCAGTAGGTGGCGGGCCGGCCAACGCGGCAGACGTAGTCACCCGGCTGTGGGTCGCTGACCACCAGTTCGGATTCGATCTGCTGTCGCTCGTTGGCCGTCAGCAAACTGAGCCACGGGATGCTGGTGAGTTCTTCGGCGGTCGGGCTGCGGCGGCGCTGGTGAACGCTGGGTGTGGTGGCCATGGCAAGTGTCAGACTCAGGTCAGTTGTGATAGGGGTCTTCCCTGAATTGTCGTCGGAACGACAACTTGGCGTCAAATGCGGGCCTACTATCCACATCAGTTCAGTTGCAGCCACCTTTGCTGCAGCGCTTTTGGAGACAGGCTACGTGATGCAAACAACGTTTCCCCGATTGATGCTCAAGCATGCTGCCGAGCGCCCCAGCGCGCCGGCCTTGCGTGAAAAAGAATATGGCATTTGGCAGACCACCCCGTGGTCAGACCTGGCCAAACTGGTCGAGGCCATCGCCTGCGGCTTGCACCAAGCTGGCTTGCAGCGCGGCGAGCACATGGTCATTGTGGGCTCCAACCGCCCCCGCTTGTCCGCCACCATGCTGGCGGCGCAGGCGCTGGGCGCCATTCCCGTCAACCTGTACCAGGACGCCGCAGCGCTTGAGTGCGTATTCCCCATCAACAACGCCGAAGTGCGTTTTTGCGTGGTGGAAGACCAGGAGCAGGTCGACAAGATGCTCGAAGCCCGCGAGCAATGCCCGCAGCTGACGCACATCGTCTATGACGACCCACGTGGTCTGCGCAACTATGTGGAAGACGGTTTGGGCTCGGTGGACGAGTTGATCGCTGCCGGTCAGGTTTTCATGGCGCAGCATCCCCAGTTTTTCCACCTCGAGGTGGAAAAAGGCACGAGCGACGATGTGGCCGCGATGTTCTTCACATCGGGCACCACCGGCAACCCCAAGGGCGTGGTGCACACACACGGCACGTTGATCGACCGTGCCGACGCGGGCGCCGAGTTTGACAAGCTGACCAGCGCCGAAGACGTGCTGGCCTACATGCCACCGGCCTGGATCGGTCAGAACATCTTCAGCTACGCGCAGTGGCTGGTGTGTGGCTACGTGGTCAACTGCCCCGAGTCGGGAGCCACCGTGACCATCGACCTGAAAGAGATTGGCCCCACCTACTACTTCGCGCCGCCTCGTGTGTTCGAGGGCATGCTCACCAGCGTCATGATCCGCATGGAAGATGCGGGCAACTTCAAGCGAAAGCTGTTTCACTACTTCATGGGCGTGGCCAAGAAAGTCGGTCCCGCCTTGATGGACGGCGAGTCGGTCGGTCTGATGGACCGTTTGGTGTACAGCCTGGGCAACCTCATGGTCTATGGCCCCTTGCGCAACAACATGGGTTTCAGCCGCGTGCGCGTGGCCTACACCGCAGGCGAGGCGATTGGCCCGGACTTGTTCACCTTCTTCCGCTCGATCGGTGTGAACATCAAGCAGTTGTATGGCTCGACCGAGACCGCTGTGTTCGTGTGCCTGCAGCCCGACAACGAAGCGCGTGCCGACACCGTGGGCGTGCCGTGCAAGGGCGTGGAAATCAAGGTCGCCGACAACGGTGAAATCTTGGTCAAGTCGCCTGGCTTGCTCAAAGGCTATTACAAAAACCCCGAAGCCACGGCCGAAGTGCTGACCGCCGACGGCTGGTACCACACCAGCGATGCGGGCTTCATCGACAGCCACGGTCACTTGAAGATCATCGACCGCGTGAAAGACGTGGGCCGCTTGCTGGGCGGTGCCAATGACGGCGCGATGTTCGCGCCCAAGTATGTCGAGAACAAACTCAAGTTCTTCCCCTTCGTCAAGGAAGTGGTAGCGTATGGCGATCAGCGCGAGAAAGCCTGCGTGATGGTCAACATCGACTTCGATGCTGTGGGCAACTGGGCCGAGCGCCGCAACCTGCCCTATGCCGGCTACACCGATCTGGCCCAAAAGCCCGAGGTGTACGAGCTGATCAAGGATTGCGTCGAGAAGGTCAATGCCGATCTGGCCGAAGACGCTTTGCTGGCGGGCAGTCAGGTCAGCCGCTTCCTGATCCTGCACAAGGAGCTGGACGCTGACGACGGTGAATTGACACGCACCAACAAGGTTCGCCGCGGCTTCATCGCCGACAAATACAAGCCGCTGGTCGATGGCCTTTATGAAGGCAAAGCCGAGCAGTTCATTGAAACCGTCGTCAAGTTTGAAGACGGTCGCACCGGCAGCGTGAGCGCCACGCTCAAGATTTCCGATGCAAAAACATTCACCCCTGTGAAGGCAGCAGCATGAGCAAGGTCATTGGTGACGTCATCCTCGACGTCCAGAACATCAGCCTGAGATTTGGTGGCGTCAAGGCGCTGACCGACATTTCTTTCAACGTCAAAGAGCACGAGATCCGCTCGATCATTGGCCCCAACGGTGCTGGCAAGAGCTCGATGCTCAACTGCATCAACGGTGTGTACACGCCGCAGGAAGGCTCGATCACTTTCCGTGGGCAGAAGTTTGACCACATGAGCAGCCGCCAGGTGGCCGAGATGGGCATTGCCCGCACCTTCCAGAACCTGGCTTTGTTCAAGGGCATGAGCGTGATCGACAACATCATGACCGGCCGCAATCTGCAGATCAAAAGCAACCTGCTGATGCAGGCCTTGCGCGTGGGCCCGGCCCAGCGCGAAGAAGAAGCGCACCGCGAAAAAGTCGAGCACATCATCGACTTCCTGGAAATTCAGGCCTTCCGCAAAACCCCTGTGGGCCAGTTGCCCTACGGTTTGCAAAAGCGCGTGGACTTGGGCCGTGCGCTGGCGATGGAGCCGCAAGTCTTGCTGCTCGACGAGCCCATGGCCGGTATGAACCTGGAAGAAAAACAGGACATGTGCCGTTTCATCCTGGATGTCAACGACGAGTTCGGCACGACCATCGTGTTGATCGAGCACGACATGGGTGTGGTGATGGACATTTCTGACCGCGTGGTCGTGCTCGACTACGGCAAGAAGATCGGGGACGGCGAACCCGAAGAAGTGCGCAACAACGAAGACGTGATCCGTGCCTATCTTGGCACTGGCCACTGAGGAGACAAGAACATGGCATTTTTTCTGGAAGCTCTTTTTGGCGGCCTGATGGCAGGCATGCTGTACGCGCTGGTGGCGCTCGGCTTTGTGTTGATTTTCAAGGCCTCCGGTGTCTTCAACTTCGCGCAAGGCGCGATGGTGCTGTTTGCCGCTTTGGCCATGGCCCGTTTTTCAGAATGGGCGCCTGGCTGGCTGGGCATTGAAGACAAGTTCCTGGGCAACCTGGTGGCCTTTGTACTGGCCGCGGGCATCATGTTCGTGCTGGCCTGGGTCATCGAGCGCTTGGTCTTGCGTCACCTGGTCAACCAGGAAGGCGTGACTTTGCTGATGGCCACCTTGGGCATCACCTACTTCCTCGACGGCCTGGGTCAAACGATTTTCGGCAGCGACATTTACAAGATCGACGTGGGCATGCCCAAAGATCCGGTGTTCCTGTTCGAGTCGATCTTCCAGGGCGGCGTGATGATCAACCTGGAAGACGTGTATGCCGCTTGCATCGCTGCCTTGCTGGTGGTGGTCCTGTCGCTGTTCTTCCAAAAGACCAGCACCGGCCGCGCCCTGCGTGCGGTGGCCGATGACCACCAAGCAGCGCAGTCGATCGGTATTCCGCTCAACCGCATCTGGGTCATCGTCTGGTTTGTGGCCGGTATCACCGCTTTGGTCGCCGGCATCATCTGGGGCTCCAAGATGGGTGTGCAGTTCTCGCTGACCACCGTGGCCCTGCGTGCTTTGCCTGTGATCATTTTGGGGGGGCTGACTTCGGTGCCTGGCGCCATCATCGGTGGCCTGATCATCGGTGTGGGCGAGAAGCTCTCCGAGGTTTACATCGGCCCCATGGTCGGTGGTGGCATCGAGATCTGGTTCGCCTACGTGTTGGCCCTCGTGTTCTTGCTGTTCCGCCCACAAGGTCTGTTCGGCGAAAAAATCATTGACCGCGTGTAAGGAGAAAAAGCATGTTTTACAGAGAGAACGGTCAATTCAAAACCACGTACCGCAAAGACCAGCAAATTTTTGCGATTGCACAAGACCGCTGGGTGATTCTGGCGCTGATCGCCTTTGCCTTCGTTGGTGTACCTTTCCTGGTCGACGAGTACATGTACCGCGCCATCTTGATCCCATTCCTGATCCTCTCACTGGCCGCTTTGGGTGTGAACATCCTGGTCGGTTATTGTGGCCAGATTTCCCTGGGTTCAGGGGCCTTCATGGCGGTGGGGGCCTATATGGCCTACAACACGTACATCCGTATTGAGGGCATGCCTCTGATCTTGGCCTTGTTGTCTGGCGGCTTTTTTGCAACCTTGGTGGGGATCTTCTTCGGTGTGCCCAGTTTGCGCGTCAAGGGCCTT
This sequence comes from Limnohabitans sp., assembly GCF_030158565.1. Lineage (GTDB taxonomy): Bacteria > Pseudomonadota > Gammaproteobacteria > Burkholderiales > Burkholderiaceae_C > Limnohabitans_A. The sequence goes on from NZ_JAOASQ010000019.1 coordinate 9,861, forward strand.
TATCTGGCGGTGGCGACTTTGGCTGCCCAATTCTTTTGTGACTGGGCCTTCCTGCGCGTGGGCTGGTTCACCAACAACAACGCATCGGGTTCGGTGTCCGTCTCCAATTTGAACGTGATGGGCATTGGCATCAACACGCCGCTCGAAAAATACCTGTTTTGCCTGGTGTTCCTGGTGGTCTTTGGCTTGCTGGCCAAGAACCTGGTGCGTTCGGCGATCGGTCGTGAGTGGATGGCCATCCGCGATATGGATGTGGCCGCAGCCGTGATCGGTATCCGTCCGGTCTACGCCAAGCTCAGCGCTTTTGCAGTCAGCTCGTTCATCGTGGGTGTGGCTGGTGGCTTGTGGGGCTTTGTGCACCTGGGTTCGTGGGAACCCGCTGCGTTCTCGATTGATCGCTCCTTCCAGTTGCTGTTTATGGTCATCATCGGTGGCATGGGCTCCATCATGGGCAGCTTCTTCGGTGCTGCGTTCATCGTGATTTTGCCCATCTTCCTGAACCAGTTCCTGCCTGCATTGGGGGCTGTATTCGGTGTCGAAATTTCGACTGCTGCCGTGTCCCATGCCGAGTACATGATTTTTGGTGCTTTGATCGTCTGGTTCCTGATCGTCGAGCCGCACGGCTTGGCCAAATTGTGGTCCGTGGCCAAACAAAAATTGCGCCTTTGGCCTTTCCCTCATTGATTTGAAATTTTCCCCAAGTGCTTCGATCCATTTTTAACAGGAGACAAACCATGAAACTTCGTCAACTCGCCCTTGCCACCACGGTGGCGGCTGCCGGTCTTGCCAGTGCGCTGGTCAGCACCGTGGCCACGGCCCAAACCAAAGAGCAGTTCTTCCCCGTGCTGGTCTACCGCACAGGCGCTTACGCCCCCAACGGCGTGCCCTTTGCCAACGGCTACGTTGATTACCTCAAGCTGGTCAATGCGCGCGGTGGCATCAACGGCGTCAAGGTGTCGTACGAAGAGTGCGAAACCGGCTATGCCACTGACCGTGGTGTGGAGTGCTATGAGCGTCTGAAAGGCAAGAATGGCGGCGCGACCGTGTTCCAGCCTTTGTCGACCGGCATCACTTTCGCGCTGACCGAAAAAGCCCCCAACGACAAGATCCCATTGATCACTGCAGGCTACGGCCGCAGCGAATCGGCTGATGGCGGCGTGTTCAAGTGGAACTTCCCCTTGGCCGGTACCTACTGGGTGGCAGGCGACGTGATCATGCAAGACATCGCCAAGAAACTCGGCGGTGCAGACAAGCTCAAGGGTAAGCACATCGCTTTGGTCTACCACGACAGCCCGTTTGGCAAGGAAGCCATCCCAATCTTGCAAGAGCATGCAGCCATGAGTGGCTTCAAGCTGAGCTTGCTGCCCGTGACACACCCAGGCGTGGAGCAAAAATCCACCTGGTTGCAAATCCGCCAAAGCCGTCCTGACTATGTCGTCAACTGGGGCTGGGGTGTGATGAACTCCACCTTGCTCAAAGAAGCACAAGCCACCGGTTACCCCCGCGAAAAGATCTATGGCGTGTGGTGGGCCGGTGCTGAGCCTGACGTCAAAGACGTGGGCATGGGCGCCAAAGGCTACAACGCCATCACCATGCAGCACGGCACCGAAAAGGGCTCTGCGATCGTGAAGGAAGTGCTGGAGAAATTGCACGCCAAGAACCAAGGCACTGGCCCCAAGGACGAAGTGGGTGAAGTGCTGTACATGCGCGGTTTGTTCAGCGCCATGTTCGCGGTCGAAGGTGTGCGTCAAGCCCAAGAGAAATACGGCAAAGGCAAAGTCGTGACCGGCGAGCAAGCACGCTGGGGTTATGAAAACCTGAACCTGACTCAGCCTAAGCTGGATGCTCTGGGCTTCAAGGGTGTGTTGCGCCCCATCTCCACTTCGTGTGCTGACCATATGGGTGCTAACTGGGCCCGTATCCACACATGGAACGGCAGCAAATGGGAATTCACCAGCGACTGGTACCAGGCCGATGAGCAAATCATCAAGCCCATGGTGAAGACCGCTGCTGACAAGTACGCTGCCGAGAAGAAGATCACACGCCGCTCTGCTGCGGACTGCCAGTCTTGATGGCATCGACCCCGCCGCGCAAGCGGTGGGGCAGTGGCTGCTGCATGGAGGTGCTGCAGCCACCAAATGAAAGCCTCGAAAGAGTTTCGATCGGCGCTTTCATTTGGGCAAACCCTGGAAAGTTGAATAGGCAAAGACCATGAGCGAAAAAAACATTGTTCTGAACGTCAACGGCATTGAAGTCATTTACAACCACGTCATCCTGGTGCTCAAGGGGGTGTCCTTGCAAGTGCCCGAGCAGGGCATCGTGGCCCTGTTGGGCGGCAACGGCGCGGGCAAGACCACCACTTTGCGCGCCATCTCCAACTTGCTCAAAGGCGAACGCGGCGAAGTGACCAAGGGCTCCATCGAGTTGCGCGGCGAGCGCATCGAGAACCTGTCGCCAGCCGATTTGGTCAACCGCGGTGTGGTGCAGGTCATGGAAGGCCGTCACTGCTTTGCCCACTTGAGCATCGAAGAAAACCTGATGACTGGCAGCTACACCCGCACCGACAAGGGCGAGATCGCGGCCAACCTCGAAAAGGTCTACAACTACTTCCCCCGTCTCAAAACGCGCCGCACCTCGCAGGCCGCCTACACCTCGGGCGGTGAGCAGCAGATGTGCGCCATTGGCCGCGCCCTGATGTCCAACCCCAACATGGTCTTGCTGGACGAACCCTCGATGGGCCTGGCCCCGCAGATCGTGGAAGAGGTGTTCAACATCGTCAAAGACTTGAACGAGAAGGAAAAAGTCACCTTCTTGATCGCCGAGCAGAACACCAACATGGCCCTGAAGTACGCCGACTATGGCTACATCATGGAGTCGGGTCGCGTGGTGATGGACGGTGCGGCCGAATACCTGCGCACCAATGAAGACGTCAAGGAGTTCTACCTGGGCGTGGGCGGTGGCGAGCGCAAGAGCTTCAAAGATGTGAAGAGCTACAAGCGCCGCAAGCGCTGGTTGGCTTGAGGCCTTGACCCTTATCCTTTCTCACTGCAGTACCCCAGAAAGAAACCCATGTCCCAGCACTTTGATGCCTTGGAAACGCGCGACCCGCAAGTCCGTGAAGCCGCGTTGATGGCCGCTTTGCCCGCGCAGGTCGCTCACGCCAAAGCACATGCACCGGCCTTTGCCGATTTGCTCAAAGACGTGGATGCGGCCAGTGTCAACAGCCGTGCGGCGCTGGCGAAGTTGCCTGTGATTCGCAAATACGAATTGTTGGAGCGTCAAAAAGCCGCCCGTGCCGCAGGCGGCAATGTGTTCGGTGGTTTCAGCGCCCTGGGTTTTGGCAAAGGCATGACCCGCGTGTTCGCCAGCCCCGGCACGATTTACGAACCCGAAGGCACCCGAGGTGATTACTGGCGCATGGCGCGGGCCATGTTTGCGGCGGGCTTTCGTCCCGGCGAATTGATCCACAACAGCTTCAGCTACCACTTCACGCCTGCGGGCTCGATGATGGAAACCGGCGCGCATGCCCTGGGCTGCACGGTGTTCCCCGGCGGCACCGGTCAGACCGAGCAGCAAGTGGGTGCCATGGCCGAGCTGCAGCCAGCGGGCTACATCGGCACGCCCAGTTTTTTGAAGATCATCATTGAGAAAGCCGTCGAGCAAGGCGTGATCTTGCCCAGCGTGACCAAGGCCCTGGTGTCCGGTGAGGCGTTCCCACCCAGCTTGCGCGACTGGATGGCCGAGCGCGGCGTGGCCGGTTACCAGTGCTACGCCACCGCCGATCTGGGCCTGATCGCTTATGAAACCGCGGCCCGCGAAGGCCTGGTGCTGGACGAAGGCGTGATCGTCGAGATCGTGCGCCCTGGCACCGGCGATCCTGTCCCCGAAGGCGAAGTGGGCGAGCTGGTCGTGACCAGCCTCAACCCCGACTACCCGCTGATCCGTTTCGGCACGGGTGACCTGTCGGCCATCTTGCCGGGCCAGTGCCCCACAGGTCGCACGGGCCAGCGCATCAAGGGCTGGATGGGCCGTGCCGACCAGACCACCAAGGTGCGTGGCATGTTCGTGCACCCCGGTCAGGTGGCGGAGATTGTGAAACGTTTCCCCGAGGTCAGCAAAGCCCGTTTGGTGGTGACGGGCGAAATGGCCAATGACCAGATGGCCCTGCGTGTGGAAACTGCCCACACGGCTGACGAAGGCCTGAAGGCCCGCATGGCCGATGCCGTACGTGACGTGACCAAACTGCGCAGCGATGTGCAGCTCGTTGCCGTGGGCAGCCTGCCCAACGACGGCAAGGTCATCGAGGACGCCCGCAGCTACCAGTGAAGAAGGCCTCAATGGCCTTGTCTATTGCAGGGAATCACTAGGGCAAACCGCTAAGTAATTCCCGCGATGCAAGCACCTGTTCGGACGCTTAAACTTGAGACACTTTTTAGGAGTGTCGACATGAAGAAATGGTTTGCTCTGGCTGCATTGGCAGCTGCTGCAGTGGGTGCTCACGCCCAGTCTTTCCCCGGCGCCAAGCCGATCAACATTGTGGTGCCATTTGCTGCAGGCGGTCCTACAGACCGTGTGGCCCGTGACTTGGCAGAAGCCATGCGCAAATACGTGCCCGGCAGCAACTTTGTGGTTGAAAACGCTGCAGGCGCAGGCGGCACCATCGGTGCGAGCAAGGTGGCCAAGGCGGCACCCGATGGTCATACACTGCTGTTGTTCCATATCGGTATGGCTGCGACACCTGCCCTGTACCGCAAAATTTCCTACAAGCCTTTGGAAGACTTCGAGTTCTTGGGCATGGTCAACGATGTGCCGATGACCCTGATCGGTAAGCCTCAGTTGCCCGCCAACACGTACCGCGATTTCGAAAACTACATCCGTGCCAACGCCGGTAAGTTGAATATCGCGCACGCTGGCTTGGGATCGGCATCGCACATCTGTGGTTTGCTGTGGCAGTCGTCTTTGCAGTCTAAAGACGCCATGACCACGATTCCGTTTGGTGGCACAGCGCCAGCCATGACCGCCTTGATTGGCGGGCAAGTGGATGTGATGTGTGACCAGACCACCAACACCACACAACAGATTGAGTCGGGCCGCGTCAAGGCATTCGCTGTGACCACCGCCAAGCCACTGAGCAACCACCCCGTGCTCAAGCACTACCCGAGCCTGCAGGAAATGGGCCTCAAAGGCTTTAACCTGACCATCTGGCACGGACTGTATGCGCCAAAAGGTACACCGGCAGCTGTGACCAAAACCCTCAACGACGCATTGAAGAAAGCACTCAAAGACCCTGAGTTCGTCAAGAAGAACGAAGGCCTGGGCGCTTTGGTGGTGAATGACAAGCGAGTCGAGCCAGAAGAGCACAAGAAGTTCGTGGCCGCCGAAATGGTCAAGATCAAAGCCGCTGTGGATGCCGCTGGCAAATACGCAGACTGATCCTCCGGATTTTCCAACGAAAAAAAAGCCGCTCTTGTGAGCGGCTTTTTCTTTGGATGGGGTTGTGGACTCAGTTGACGAACTGCTCCGAGCCCACAATGCCCAGTTTGGTCAGCCCAATGCGC